>NZ_JBIAGW010000002.1:0-749281 GCF_042869955.1 Streptomyces sp. NPDC006691 | reverse complement strand
TGGCACCTGCCCAGAATCACTGGCTGACGTCAGGACGGCAAGGCAATTGGACGGAGCACGCACACGCTCGGTGATCATTTGTCAGACAAGCCCTAGCGCCGCTCGCCCCGCCGCACGCACACCCGTCGCCCCCGAGTCCTGGCCAGGACTCGGGGGCGACCGGCCGTTGAGGTCCTTCCGGGGAGGTTCGTCCCGGTCAGACCCGTACGCCTTGGCGCCGGCGGCGGGCGATGAACAGCGCGCCGCCGAGCGCGGCCGTACCGACGAGGGTGCCGCCGACCGCCATCTCGGTGTCGGTGGGGCCGGCCGCGCCGCCGAGGCCGCCGTCGGCTCCGCGGCCCTCCAGGACACGGAAGCTGCGGGTCGCCACCCGGTCGTTGTCGTTGCACTTGACCGCCAGGCTGTACGTCCCCGGCGTCGTGTGGTCGTGGATCCGCGCGGTGGCGTAGTTGACGTCGCCCGACGACAGGTGGACCTCGTCGAAGGCGTTCGAACTGACTCTGCCGCCGTTCTGGCAGCCCCTGGCGGTGATCCTCAAGGTGGCGCCCTGGTGGACCGCGTAGGGGTCGACTTCGACGCTGTTGGGGCCGCCGCCGTTCGGCGGGCCTCCGGCGACGGCCACCGGGGCGGCGAACGCGACCGCGGCGCCGACCGCAAGGGCCACCGTTAGAGCGCGTGAAGCACGCATCGTTGAACCTCCATGGGAGGACGCCCCGGAGCCGTGCTCCGGGATGATCGACGAGTACGCCTCCCATGACGAACCCTCACCGCCGCTCATACAAGCCGCATTTCGGCGCTCATCCACCCTGGTGAACCGCGGGGTCCCCGCCTGCCCCGGAATCTGACGGACCCGCAGGTCACAGGCCGTCAGATCATTTTCGCCGCCGCCCCACCCGGATGGCTCAGGCCCGCTGGACAGCACCCGTTCGCCGCTCCCCGATCGCCGGGCGATCGCTCCGCCCTTACGTTGCTCGAAGGCGCTGAGGGTGGACGGCGAAGGAGACGGAGAGACATGGCGCAGGACGAGTACGGCATGGAGCGTCGCAGATACTCCCCGTGGGGAGCCCTGGCCCTGGTGATGCTCACCGGCCTCGCGCTGTTGCGCAACGGGGCGGACGTGACGATGGGCCCGCCGCAACCGGCCGCCGCGGCAGCGCTGACCAGCAGCGCGGGGGCCGCGTCGCCGCCCGCGTCGGCCGGGGCGGTCCAGCCGCTGCCCTTCGCCCCGGCCTCCCGGGTGCGGATCGAGGCGATCAACGTGAACGCTCCCGTCATGGACGTCGGCACCGATCCCCAGGGCTGGGTGCAGGCTCCCCCGCCCGAGGACCCGAACCTCGCGGGCTGGTACCAGAACGGGGTGGCCCCGGGGATGCGCGGGACGTCGGTCATGGTCGGCCACGTCGACAACATGAAGGGGCCCGCGGTCTTCTACGGGCTCGGTTCCCTCCAGAAGGGCAACCACATCGAGGTGGACCGCTTCGACGGCCGCACGGCGGTGTTCGAGGTGTACGGCGTCGAGGTCTTCGACAAGGCCACCTTCCCGGGCACCCGGGTGTACGGCGACACCGGGCACCCGGAGCTCCGGGTGATCACGTGCGGCGGCGGCTTCTCCAGGGGCCGCGGGTACGACGGGAACGTGGTGGCCTTCGCCCGCCTCGTGTCCGTCAAGTAGCCCGGAAGCGGCGGGTGCGGGAGTCGCGCGGACGCCCGCCGCGGGTTCATCTGCGGCGCGGCGGAACCTTCAACTCATAGCCCTGCTTGAGGAGTTCGGGCAGATAGCTGCGCAGGGCCGCGACGCTCTGCGAGCGGTCGCCGCCCGCGTCGTGCGAGAGCACCACGACGCCGGGCGCGGCCCCTTCGAGAACCCGGCCGATGATGGTGGGGGTGCCGGGCGTGGTCCAGTCGAGGGTGTCCACGGTCCAGGCGAGCGGCTCCATGCCCATCTCGGCCTGGATCTCGAACACGTTGCGGTTCCACGCCCCGTACGGCGCCCGGAACCACTGGGGCGCCTCGCCCAGGGTCTGCTCGATGACCTCGCTGGTGCGGCCGATCTCGGAGCGGATCTGGGCGGAGGGCGTCTTGTTGAGCTGCGGGTGGGTCCAGGTGTGGTTGCCGACCACGTGCCCGTCGTCGCGCATCTCGCGCAGCAGGTCCCGGTTGTCGGTGGCCATCTCGCCGCACAGGAAGAACACCGCGCGGACGTCGTGCTCGCGCAGGGTCTTGAGGATGCCGGGGGTGTAGCGCGGGTCGGGCCCGTCGTCGAAGGTGAGCACCATGGAGCGCTCCCCCAGCTGGGGCATGCTCAGGAACGGTCTGGTGCGCACCGGTGGCAGCGCGGTGTGGTAGCGCGGCGGGGTGTAGGCGGTCATGGGTTCGAGGCGGTACGCACTGGCGCGCACGGGCGGCGCGGCGGCCTGGGGTCCGGCCGCGGGCGGTGCCGCACGGGGCGCGGTGGCCGGGGCGACGGTGTCCTCCGCGGTGAGCACGCGTACCGCGGCCGCGGCCGCGAGGCAGCCGGTGATGCGCAGCAGCGTCCGCCGACTGGGGATCATCTGATCTCTTTTCATGACATACGGCTTTTGTTCGTCATGGCGGAAGATTAGGACGTACCGGGCCAACCGGGCCGACGAAACGTCAACAGCACGAGGACACCAGCACGAATGGAGTCACCGGGTGCCGCCTCCCGGCGGGCGCGTGCAGGTGCGGCGGGCGGAAGGGGCTCAGCCGCGGCGGACCAGCGGGAAGGGCAGGGTCTCGCGGATGGTGAGACCGGTGAGGAACATGACGAGCCGGTCCACGCCGATGCCGAGGCCGCCGGTGGGCGGCATCGCGTATTCGAGGGCGTCCAGGAAGTCCTCGTCGATCTCCATCGCCTCCGGGTCTCCGCCCGCCGCGAGCAGCGACTGGGCGGTGAGCCGGCGGCGCTGCTCGATCGGATCGGTCAACTCCGAGTAGGCGGTGCCCAGTTCGGTGCCGAAGGCGACCAGGTCCCAGCGCTCCGCGAGCCGTGGATCGGCGCGGTGCTGGCGGGTCAGCGGGGAGACGTCGGTGGGGAAGTCCTTGTAGAAGGTGGGCAGCTTCGTCTTCTCCTCGACGAGCCGCTCGTACATTTCGAGCACGATGTCGCCGCGCGTGTTGTCCGGGGTGTGCGGAACGTGGACCCGGTCGCAGAGCCGGCGCAGCCGCTGCTCGTCGGTGTCGGCGTCGACCTCCTCGCCGAGCGCCTCGGACACCGCCCCGTACAGCGTCTTGACCGGCCAGGGCCCGGAGATGTCGTACTCGACGACCTTGCCGTCCGGGTCCGCCTTGCGGGCGATCGGGGAGCCGAAGGCGGCGGTGGCCGCGCCCTGGATCAGCTCGCGGGTGAGGTCGAGCATCACGTCGTAGTCGGCGTACGCCTGGTAGGCCTCCAGCATCGTGAACTCGGGGTTGTGCTTGTAGGAGACGCCCTCGTTGCGGAAGGTGCGGCCCATTTCGAAGACCTTCTCGACACCGCCGACGCAGAGCCGCTTGAGGTAGAGCTCGGGCGCGATGCGCAGATACAGGTCGAGGTCGTAGGCGTTGATGTGGGTGGTGAAGGGGCGGGCGTTGGCGCCGCCGTGGATCTGCTGGAGCATCGGCGTCTCGACCTCCAGATAGCCCCGCTCCAACAGGCCCTGGCGCAGTGCCTGGACGGCCGTGGAGCGGGCCCGGACCACCTCGCGGGCCTCGGGGCTCGCCACCAGGTCGAGATAGCGGCGGCGCACCCGGGCCTCGGGGTCGGCGAGGCCGCGCCGCTTGTCGGGCAGCGGGCGCAGGCACTTGGCGGTCATCTGCCAGCCGGTCGCGAACAGCGAGAACTCGCCCTTCTCGCTGGGGCCGGTCGTGCCGGTGGCCGTGATGTGGTCGCCGAGGTCGACGTCGCGGGTGAACCGGCCGAGGGCCTCCTCACCCGCGCCCTCCCGGGTGAGAACCAGCTGGAGGTCGCCGGACCAGTCGCGCAGGACGGCGAAGACGACACCGCCGAAGTCGCGTACGGCCATCACGCGTCCGGCGACGGTGGCGGCGATGCCCTCGCCCTCGGCCCGGAGCCGGGCCAGGGTGTGGGTGCGCGCCGGGATGACGACGGGGTAGGGCTCGGTGCCGTCCGCGCGCAGCCGGTCGAGCTTGCGGTGGCGTACCCGTACCTGGTCCGGCAGTTGACGCTCCGTCACTTCGGTGGCACCGACCGCGGTCAGCCCGAGCGCCTCGATGGAGGGCAGGCCCGCGGTGGTGACCGGTGTGGTGACGCCCTTGTGGTGGCCCTTGCCCCAGAGCTTGCGCAGGCTCGGTACGGACACGAAGCCCTCGGCGATGCCGGAGGCGAGACCGACCCGGGCGAGGGAGCCCGCGTCGCCGTAGCAGAGGAAGCGGGGGAACCACTGCGGCTGGTACTTGACGTTGGAGCGGTACAGGGCCTCCAGCTGCCACCACTTGGAGAAGAACAGGAGCAGCTTGCGCCACAGCCGCAGCACGGGTCCGGCGCCGATGCGGGCGCCCTCCTCGAAGGCCGAGCGGAACACCGCGAAGTTGAGCGAGATCCTGCGAACGCCCAACTTCGGTACGGCGGCGCACAGTTCGGCGACCATGAACTCCATCACGCCGTTGGGCGCGCTGCGGTCGCGGCGCATCAGGTCGAGCGAGATGCCGTCGGGGCCCCAGGGCACGAAGGAGAGCAGCGCGATCAGCTCGCCTTCGGCGTCGAAGGCCTCGACGAGCAGACAGTCGCCGTCGGCGGGGTCGCCGAGCCGGTCGAGCGCCATCGAGAAGCCGCGCTCGGTCTCGGTGTCGCGCCAGGCGTCGGCGCGGTCGACGATCTGCCCCATCTCCTCGTCGCTGAGCGCCGAGTGGCGGCGGATCCGGGTGGTGGCCCCGGTCCGCTCGACGCGGCGGACCGCCTGGCGGGTGACGCGCATGTCGCGGCCGTCGAGGTCGAACCTGGCGACGTTCAGGATCGCCTCGTCGCCGAGCTGGATCGCGCCGAGCCCGTGCCGGGCGTAGGCGGTCGCGCCCTCCTCGGACGCGCCCATCACGGCGGGTGCCCAGGCGTACTTGCGGGCGACATCGAGCCAGGCGTCGATGGCCGGGCCCCACGCGCCTTCGTCGCCCACGGGGTCGCCGCTGGCCAGGGCCACGCCGGCCTCGACCCGGTAGGTGACGGCGGCCTTGCCGTTGGGCGAGAAGACCACGGCCTTGTCACGCCGGGTGGCGAAGTAGCCGAGCGAGTCCTGGCGGCCGTAGGCGCCGAGCAGCGCCCGGATGCGGGGCTCCTCGTCGCCGTGCAGGGCGGCCTCCATCCGCTGCGAGCGGAAGAGGGTGGAGGCGGCGGCCAGCAGGGCGATGGCGCCGAACAGGCCGAGGAAGAAGTAGAGGGGCCTCGGCGGGCTCCCGTCGAAGCGGCCGCTGGAGACGAGGCCGCCGAGGACGCGGTTGGCGGCCCACAGGAGGCGCTGGCCGCGCGGCAGGGTGTTGGGGAACAGCTCGATCAGGCCCCAGCCGACGAGGACACCGGCCGCCAGCCCCAGGCAGAGCACCCCCACCGCCCGGCGGAAGGCGCCCCTGCGGGTCTGCGCGTAGAACTGCCTGCGGGCCAGGATCAGCACCACGAGGGCGGCTCCGCAGAGCAGCCCGTTGGCGATCCACGCCCATTCCATGACGGCGAGGAGCAGCACGTCGAGCAGGAACAGCAGCCCCAGGTAGATGACGACCAGCCACCAGGCGACCTTCTTGCGGGCGCCGATCGCGGCCGCGAGGAGCAGCAGGAAGACGGCGTACGCGAGGTTGGCGCTGACGGGCACGGCGACCCGGTCCAGGAACCAGGAGACCGGGTGGAGCAGCCGGCGCAGCGGCGGGATCAGCGCGATGACCGCACAGAACAGGCCGAGCGCGGCGAAGAACATCGCGAACGCCTCGGGCACCCGCCCCAGAAAGCCGGTCCGGGACGGTGTCGGCGCCGCCTGGCTGACAGTCATGTTCAGCACTCTAGGGAGGCCGGGGCCGGGCCGCCTGTCGAAGGCTCCGCCCGGCCCGTTAGCCTCGGGGCGTGACAGAGCCGCAGCCCCACCCCCTCCCCGAGTCCCAGCGCTTCGAGCGTGGCACCGACGGTCCGAAGGTGATCGTCGCCGGTGTCGACGGCTCGGACTCCTCCCTGCGGGCCGCGGCGTACGCCAGTGGCCTCGCCCGGCGCCAGAACGCGCTGCTCGCCCTCGTGTACGTGCAGCCGGTCCTTCCGGCGGGCGCCGCGCTCGGCGCCCCGGTCGCCGACACCACGGGCGAGATCGCCGAGGGCCTGGTCGCCGAGATCCGGGCCGCGGCCGAGCGGGTGCGCGGGATCTGGGACGTGCGGTGGGAGTTCCACACCTTCCGCGGCGACCCGTACTCCGGCCTGGTGACCGCGGCCGACGAGCTCACGGCGGACGCGGTCGTGGTGGGCGCGTCGGAGTCGGCCGGGCACCGCATCATCGGATCGGTCGCCGTCCGCCTGGTGAAGGCGGGCCGCTGGCCGGTCACCGTGGTGCCGTAGCCGCGCCGACGCTACTTCGACATCGTCAGACCGTCCTTCGCCGCGCCGCGGCTCAGAACCGCCTCGCGGATGTGGTCCTGGGCCGCGGTGTAGTCCTCGCGGCCCGGTGACTTCGTCAGCGCCTCCGGCAGGCTCATCACGCGGCCGCGGTCCACGTCGATCCACTGCGGGACGAACTCCGCCTTGCTGACCTCCCAGCGCGCCCCGGGCTTGACGGGGGGCGCGAAGGTGAAGCGGGCGATGGAGCTCATGTTGCCGCGGTCGTCGCGCGCGCCCGTGTCGTTGAACATCTCGCCCGCGATCTGGTCGCCCTCGCCGTAGACGATCCAGGTCCCGTCCACCTTCTCGTACGCCTGCGGAATGTGCGCGTGGGTGCCGAGGATGAGATCGATGTCGGGGCGGCCGTTCGTCTTCGAGGCGGTGAGCGCCTTGCCCAGGGCGAGCTGCTGCTCGTCGGGGTCGGTCTGCCACTCGGTACCCCAGTGGACGCTGACGACCACGACGTCGGCGCCCGCGGCCCGGGCCGCCCGCGCATCGGCGATGATCTTCTTCTGGTCGATGAGGTGGACCGCCCACGGCTGTCCGTCCGGCATCGGATAGCCGTTGGTGTCGTAGGTGTAGGCGAGCTGGGCGACCTTGGCGCCGCCCGCCGAGAGCAGCGCGGGCCGCGCCGACTCCTCGGCCGTGCGGCCCGACCCGGTGTGCTTCAGACCGGCCTTGTCGAAGGCCTTCAGGGTGCGGGCGACGCCGTCGGCGCCGTCGTCCAGCGTGTGGTTGGAGGCGGTCGAGCAGGAGTCGTACCCGGCGTCCTTCAGGGCCGCGGCCACCTGCGGCGGGGACGTGAAGGCGGGGTAGCCGGTGAAGGGGCCCTCGTCCTCTCCGTACACCGTTTCCATGTGACAGATCGCCAGATCGGCCCGGGAGATGATCGGCTTCACTCCGGCGAGCATCGGCCGGAAGTCGTAACTCCCGTCCTCCGCATCGGACTTGGCCCGCTGGATGGTCGAGTCGTGCGGGAGTACGTCGCCGGTGGCGACCAGGGTGAAGGGGTGCGGGGCGGGCGCCGGCCCCGCGGCCGGGGTGCGGTGGGCGCCCTGCGGGTGCGGCTGCTGGGCGGGTGACCGCTGCCCGCCGCCGCATCCGGCGGTGGCCGCGAGCAGGAGGGCCAGAGCGGCCGCCGCCCCGAGTCGGGCGCGCTGGGTCGGCTGATGCATCGGCGTCGGACTCCGTTGCTCGAAGGCGTTCGTGTGTCCGAAATCCACCCCGCGAGAACCGGCCAGTCAAGCCGAAAGGCCGTTCATACGATTCAAGATCGCTGAATCGGACGCACCCTCGCCAGAGCCCGCCGCCCCGCCGCGACCGTTCGCCGTACCACTCGTCGGCCCGGTTCGACCGCTCGTCGCAGGGCACGGTGCGACGGCTGTCCCCCTACTCCGCGATGCGCTCGGATACCGCTGGTCAGAGGTATCGGGGAGAGGGCGGGCACGGTGACGACGGCGGTCGCGGACATACGGCGCTACACCCACGAGCGGGATCTGGCCGAGTTGCAGCGTGCGCACGGGGCCGCCCTGCTGCACTTCCTGCTCGGGCTCACCTTCGGCGACCGCCAGCGCGCCGAGGATCTGCTCCAGGAGACCCTGGTACGGGCCTGGCAGCACCCGGAGGCGTTCGAGACTCCCTACTCCTCCATGCGCCCCTGGCTGTTCACCGTCGCCCGGCGGCTCGCCATCGACGCGCGGCGCAGCCGGCTCGCCCGTCCCGCCGAGGTCGCCGACGAGGTGCTGCTCGCGACCGCGGAGTGCGCCGACCACACCGAGCGCTGTGCCGCCGCCCTCGACGTCCGCTCGGCCGTGAGGTCGCTCACACCCGAACACCGCGCGGTCCTGGTCCAGTTGTACTTCCGCGGCCTCAGCGTGAAGGAAGCGGCACATGTGCTCGGTGTGCCGCCAGGGACCGTCAAGTCCCGTTCGTACTACGCCCTGCGCGCACTGGCCCGGGTGCTGCCCGGCTATTCTCCTTCGGGTCCCGAAGGGCTCTCCTCGGTGGGTTCCAGGTCCGCCTCGGTGAGCAGGGCGAGCAGCGAGGACGCCTCGGCGGCCTCCAGGTAGGCGGCCCGGCACGGCGCGCACCGGCGCAGATGCGCGGCGACGTCGCGGTCCTCCTCCGGCTCCAGCGCGCCCAGCACGTACGCGCCCAGGAGCTGCCGCACATGCATGAGCACCTCGTGTCTTGTGACGGATCCTGCCCTTCTGGCCACGGCGGGCACGCGCCCCCGGTTCAATGCTCCCTGGAGCTCCCCGGGAGCGCCGGGACGGTCGATGAAAGAGGCGAGACAGGATGCGTCCGGAGGGAAGTAACGGGACCAGTGGTGGCGAACTGCTGGTGCCGATGGCATGGATGTACGCGGAGTACATCGCCGACGAATTGCTGCGTACCGGCGATCTGATGCCGCCGACGACGCTGGAGTTCAGGGCCGGGCGCAACGCCCTCGCCCTGACGATCTTCCTGGCCGACGGTGCGGTCGGCGGGGCCCGGGTGGTGGCCCGGCTCGACGAGTGGAGCTCGCTCACCGCGGCCGGGCGGCCCTGGCGGCACTGGGTCTGCAAGCGGCTGCACCGGTTGCTGCGCGATCAGGAGCGGGGCCCCGACGTGGAGATGGCGCGGGCGGCCTGGCGGTGGCTGGAGGAGACCGAGCTGCTCGCGGCCGACCTGGACGCGGTGGTACCGGGCGGGGTCGATCCCCGAGCCGACCACGAGGACGAGCCCCGGGTGTGGACGCCCGCGTGGGAACTCGGCCTGCCACTGGGCCACTTGGCGATCCACCTCTTCTGAGGCAGCCTCAACTGTGCACACCCGCACGGTATTTGGGTATGCGCGCCGTGATCCTCATGCCCGCTCCGACGCCCGTCTCGATGACGAGGCCGTAGGCGTCGCCGTAGACCTGCCGCAGTCGTTCGTCCACGTTGAGCAGGCCGATGCCGCCGGAGGCTCCCCCCTCGCCGCGCAGGACGCGGCGCAGCCGCTCCGGGTCCATGCCCGCACCGTCGTCTTCGATCACGACCTCGGCCTCGTTGCCCGCGTCCAGGGCGCTGATCGTGATGCGCCCCGCGCCGACGGCGCCCTCGATACCGTGCTTGACGGCGTTCTCGACGAGCGGCTGAAGACACAGGAACGGCAACGCGACCGGCAGGACCTCCGGCGCGACCTGGAGGGTGACGGAGAGCCGGTCGCCGAAGCGGGCCCGCACCAGCGCCAGGTACTGGTCGATGGAGTGGAGCTCCTCGGCGAGCGTGGTGAAGTCGCCGTGCCGCCGGAAGGAGTAACGGGTGAAGTCGGCGAACTCCAGGAGGAGTTCACGGGCGCGTTCCGGGTCGGTGCGGACGAACGAGGCGATCGCGGCGAGTGAGTTGAAGATGAAGTGCGGGGAGATCTGGGCGCGCAGGGCCTTGATCTCGGCCTCGATCAACCGGGTCCGGGAGCGGTCGAGTTCGGCGAGTTCGAGCTGTACGGAGACCCAGCGTCCCACCTCGCCCGCCGCGCGCGCGAGGACCGCCGACTCGCGGGGTGCGTAGGCGATCAGGGTGCCGAGCACCCGGTGGTCCACGGTGAGCGGCACGGCCACCGCCCAGCGCAGCGGGCAGTCCAGGTCCCCGCAGGACAGCGCGAACGCCTTGTCGCGCCCCGTGTCGAGCAACACCCTTACCTGGTCCATCACTTGGGCGCTGTGGTGCTGCTCGCCCGCCCCGTCCCAGGTCAGGATGGTGTCGCGGTCGGTGAGGCAGAGCGCGTCGGTGCCGAGCAGCGAGCGCAGGCCCCGGGCCGACTTGCGGGCGGCCTCGGCGGTGAGCCCGGCGCGCAGGGGCGGTGCCGCGAGCGAGGCGGTGTGCAGGGTCTCGAAGGTGGCGTGCTCCACGGGCGTTCCGACATCACTGGTACGGGCCCGCCGTGCGGCGCGCCGGCCGAGCAGGTACCCGGCGGCGGCCAGGAGCGGGCCGAGGAAGAGCAGGGCGGCCAGGGTCATCGCGGTGCGCCTCCCCCGCGGGCCAGGGCTTCGGGCAGATGGAAGCGGGTCATGGCGGCGTTGGTGCCGGCCGGGACGCGCCCCGGGGTGGCGAGCGAGACCCCGGTCATGGCGAGGAAGCCGACCGGCACCGACCAGACGGCCGGCCAGGCGAGCAGCGCGTGCGCGAGCCCCGGCGGGGCGAGGCCGAGGACGGTGGCGGCGACCGCGAGCAGCGCCGAACCGCCCCCCAGGACGAGTCCGGCCGCGGCCCCCGGCGGGGTCAGCCCGCGCCACCAGATGCCGAGCACGAGCAGCGGGCAGAACGAGGAGGCGGACACCGCGAACGCCATCCCGACCGCGTCGGCCACCGGCACCCCGCTCACCAGCAGCGCGCCGAGCAGCGGCACCGAGATGGCGATCGGTGTGGCGAGGCGGAAGTGGCGTATGCCGCGCGAAGGCAGCACGTCCTGGGTGAGGACTCCCGCGACCGCCATGGTGAGTCCGGAGGCCGTCGACAGGAACGCGGCGAAGGCGCCGCCCGCGACCAGCGCGCCGAGCAGATCGCCCCCGGCGCCGCCGACGAGGCGCTCGGGCAGCAGGAGCACGGCCGCGTCCGCGTCGCCGGTGAGGGCGAGTTCGGGGGCGTACAGGCGGCCGAGCGCCCCGTAGACGGGTGGCAGCAGGTAGAAGGCACCGATCAGGGCGAGGACGACGACGGTGGCACGGCGGGCCTCGCGGCCGCCCGGGCTGGTGTAGAAGCGGACCACGACGTGGGGCAGCCCCATGGTGCCGAGGAAGGTCGCCACGATCAGCCCGTAGGTGGCGTACAGCGGGTGTTCGGCGCGGGCGGCGGTGCCGGGGACGCGGGTCGCGGCGGCAAGGGCGAGCCGGGTGCCGGCCCCGACGCGGTGCTCGCCCGGCGCGAGGGTCAGCGCCTCGCCGTGGCGCGGACGGCCGTCGACGGTTCCGGTGGCACGGACGGGCAGCGGGTCCGTCAGCCGCAGGGTCAGCGTGTCGGCGACATGGACCGTCTGCTGGTGGCGCAGGGCGGCGGGTTCGTCGTAGACCGGACGCGGCGCGCCGTCGCCCCGCCAGGCGAGGACCAGGAAGAAGACGGGGATGAGCAGCGCGGTCAGTTTCAGCCAGTACTGGAAGGCCTGGACGAAGGTGATCGAGCGCATGCCGCCGGCCGCGACCGCGACCACCACGACGGCCGCGACGAGCACCGGCCCGAGCCAGTCCGGCGCCCCGGTCAGGATCTTCAACGTGAGCCCCGCACCCTGGAGTTGGGGCACCAGGTACAGCCAGCCGGCACCGACCACGAACACGCTCACCAGACGGCGCACGCGCGCCGATTCGAGCCGGGCCTCGGCGAAGTCGGGCAGCGTGTACGCGCCCGAGCGGCGCAGCGGAGCCGCGACGAACAGGAGCAGCACCAGATAGCCGGCGGTGTAGCCGACCGGGTACCAGAGCATGTCCGGGCCCTGCACCAGGACGAGCCCCGCGATGCCGAGGAAGGAGGCCGCGGAGAGGTACTCACCACTGATGGCGGCCGCGTTGAGCCCCGGGCCCACGGTGCGCGAGGCGACGTAGAAGTCCGATGTGGTGCGCGAGATGCGCAGGCCGAATCCGCCGACCAGGACGGTGGCGAGGACGACGGCGGTCACCGCCACCACGGCGTACGTCTGGCTCACTCGGCGCGGCGGCCCTGCGTCGGGCGGCCGTCCGTCGGGCGGTCGGCGACCAGGCGGGCGAAGTCGCGCTCGTTGCGCTCGGCGGTGCGCACGTACCACCAGGCGATCAGGCCGAGCGGCCCGTAGACCGCGAAGCCGAGCACGCACCAGGTGACGGCGTCGTCGTCCAGGGCGCGAAAGGCGAGCGGCAGCGTCCCGACCGTGACGGCGAGCACCACGAACCCGGTCAGGGCGGCCCGGAGTTGACCGCGCATCAGGGAGCGCACGTAGGCGCCGCCGAGCGCGGTCTGCTCGTCGATCTCGGACTGGGCGCGGTGGCGCGGCAGTGGACGGACCCTCCTCGGCTCCCCGGTGACCCGCTCGCGTCGCGCCGCCTGCTCTGCGGACATGGCGCGGAGTGTACGCAGCCGCTCGCCGATCGGGGAAGGGGCAGGTCAGCGGGTGGTGCGCCGCAGCAGGCGGTCGCGCACGGTGCGTGCGTGGCGCCGGCTGACGGGGAGTTCGGCGTTGCCGACCCGCACGCTCATGCTGCCCGCGTCCAGGCGGAGTTCGTCGATCCGGTCGAGTGCGACGAGGTGGCTGCGGTGGATCCGCACGAAGCCCCGGCCGCGCCAGCGCTCCTCCAGGGTGGACAGCGGGATCCGCACGAGGTGGCTGCCGCGTGCGGTGTGCAGCCGGGCGTAGTCGCCCTGGGCCTCGGCGTACGCGATGTCGTCGATGGCCAGGAAGCGGGTGACACCGCCGAGTTCGACCGGAATCTGGTCGGGCTCCTGGACGGTGGCGGAGCGGTCGCCGACGAGTTCGGCGACCCGGCGGACCGCCTCGGCGAGGCGCTCGCCGCGCACCGGTTTGAGGACGTAGTCGACGGCCTTCAGGTCGAAGGCCTGCACGGCGAAGCCCTCGTGGGCGGTGACGAAGACGATCAAGGGCGGTCGGGCGAAGCCGGCGAGCAGCCGGGCGATGTCGAGTCCGGTGAGCCCGGCCATGTGGATGTCGAGGAAGACCACGTCGACGCCCGGTTCGCCGTCCTCGCCCGCTTCGAGGGCGGCGCCGATGAGCCGGAGCGCCTCGGTGGCACCGGTCGCGCCCTCGGCGGACCGGATCCGGGGGTCGGAGCGCAGCAGGTAGAGGAGTTCTTCGAGGGCGGGGGCTTCGTCGTCGACCGCCAGTACGCGCAGCATGGGGCCGGAGTCTAGGCGGGCTCGTGCCGGGGTGTCTTGAGTGTTCGGGGCGGTTCCCGCGTACCTGAGGGCATGAGTTCGCCGCAGATCCACCAGGACGTCGGGGCCTACGCCCTCGGTGTGCTCGGTGCCGCCGACGCCTTCCGCTTCGAGGAGCACCTCGCGGGGTGCGCCCGCTGCGGTGCGCTGCTCGCCGAGTTCGGCGGCGTGACGGCGCTGCTCGCCGCCTGCCTCGCGGGCGGTTCGGTGCCGGCCCCCGCGGTGTCGCCCGAGGTGCTGCACCGGATGCTGGGTGCGGTGGCCCGGCGGCGCCGGCGCGGACGGGTGGTGCGGCTCGCCCTGGTGGCCGCCGCGGGGGTGCTGGTGGCGGGCGGGATCGGTATCGCCGTGGAACCCGCGCCGTCGGGCTGGACGGTGGCCTCGCACGCGCCCGGGGTGTCGGCAGCACTGGTGACGGATCATCAGGAGTGGGGCACCGATGTCGAGTTGACGCTCACGGGAGCGGAGCCGGCGTCGTGCACGCTGGTCGCGGTGGGCCGGGACGGCTCCCAGGAGACGGTGGCGACCTGGGCGGAACGGGGCGGCCTGCCGGTTCGGATGCGCGGAGCGGCGGCGCTCGCGCAGGACGCGATCGCGCGGTTCGAGGTGCGGGTCGCGGACGGGACCCGGCTCGCGACGCTGACCCCCCGGTGAGACCGTCCCCGAGGCGGCCGTGAGGCGGCCCCGACGCCCGCTCGGGCGGCGCTACTTGAGCAGCTTCGACAGCCGCCGGTCGGCGAGGATCCTGCCGCCGGTCTGACAGGTGGCGCAGTACTGGAGGGAGGAGTCGGCGAAGGACACCTCCCGGACGGTGTCGCCGCACACCGGGCACGGCTGCCCGGTGCGGCCGTGCACCCGAAGGCCGCTCTTCTTCTCGGCCTTGAGACGGCCCGCGGCGAGCCCGTGCGAGCGCTCGACCGCCTCCGTCAAGGTGGTGCGCATCGCCTCGTACAGCGTGGTCGTCTCCTCCTCGGTGAGGTGGGCGACGGCCTTGAACGGCGACATGCGGGCGACGTGCAGGATCTCGTCGCTGTAGGCGTTGCCGATGCCCGCGATGAGGGACTGGTCGCGCAGCGCGCCCTTGAGCTGGCGCCGCTCGCCCTTGAGCAGCGCCGCGAAGTCGTCCCGGCCGAAGCCGGGGGCCAGCGGGTCGGGGCCCAGCCGGGCGATGCCGGGGACCTCGGACGGGTCGTGGACGAGGTAGACGGCGAGGCTCTTGCGGGTGCCCGCCTCGGTGAGGTCGAAGCCCGCGCCGCCGGCCAGCGAGACCCGCAGCGCGAGCGGGCCCTTGCCGGGCTTCGGCGGGGCGGTGGGCAGGGTGTCGTACCAGCGCAGCCAGCCGGCCCTCGCCAGATGGGCGCACAGGTGCAGACCGTCGGCGTCGAGGTCGAGGAACTTGCCGTGCCGGGCGACACCGGTGACGGTGCGCCCGGCGAGGGCGGTGTACGGCGGGTCGTAGGTCTTCAGGACGCTGATCGCGACGGGCACGGCGCCCGCGATCTCCTGCCCGACCAGGTGGTCGGAGAGGAATTCCCGCAGGGCCTCGACTTCGGGCAGTTCCGGCATACGTCCAGGGTGCCCCGGCCGCGCGCGCTCAGCGAGCCGCGGACGCCGCGAGGAGGTCCCCCAGCTCATGGCGCAGGCACGCGGCGAGCCGGTCCAGATCGGGGACGGCCTTGCCGTCGGCGACCAGGCCGATGTGGACGCGGCCGCCGTACGCGGACAGGGCGATCGCCAGGGACTGGCCGCGGGCGAGCGGAGCCATCGGGTAGACCGCGCGCAGCGGGCAGCCCCCGAGGGAGAGCTCCGCGCGGGGCAGCGGCACGCTGGTGACGAGCACGTCGAAGAGGATCCGGGCCGCGCTCCCGGCGAGCGGCGCCCCGAACCGGTGGGCCAGTGGCGGCAGTTGATCGGCGAGCAGGGCGACCGCCCCGGCCCCGCGGCCGGGCCCCGCCGCCTTGTTGCGGTCCATGGCGGTACGTACCGCGGCGAGCCGGGCCAGCGGGTCGGGCTCGGCGACGGGCAGGCCCAGCAGGTAGGCGGAGAGCTTGTTGCCGGAGCCGGGCGGGGCGCCGGGGCGCCGGCGCGAGACGGGTACCAGGGCGCGCGGCTCGGCGCCGGGGATGCCCGAGCCGCGCGCCAGGAGCCAGCGGCGCAGCCCGCCCGCGACGACGGCGAGCAGCACGTCGTTGGCGGTGCCGCCCTCGGCCCTGCGCACCCGCTGGACGTCCTCGTGGCCGAGCACGGCGGTGGCCAGGCGCCGGGTCCCGCTGGAGTCGGCGGCCAGCGCGGAGCCCGTGCCGAGGTCGAGGCGGCCGGCCCGCATCACGGAGGCGCCGATGCCCACGGCCCGGGTGAGTTCGCCGACCCGGTCGCGGGCGAAGCCGGCGACCTCGCGCGGGCCCGGCAGCCAGGAGCGGGGCGGCACGGGGCGCCGGCGCCGGGCACTCGGGGTGGCGAGCTGGTCGAGGATGCCGGCGCCGATGGCCACCGCGCGCATGCCGTCGGCGAGTGCGTGGTGCAGCTTCACCAGGACGGCGAAGGGCCCGTCGTCCGCGCCGGTCAGGACGTACATCCGCCAGGGCGGCAGACCGCGGGAGAGCGGGCGTTCCATCAACTCGCCCGCGACCCGGGCGGCTTCGGTGTCGAAGTCCCCCGCGGGCAGCCGCACCCGGCGGACATGCCGGTCCACGTCGAAGTCCTGGTCGGCCACCCAGGCCGCGCCGCCGACGGGCAGCCAGACGTCGCGTACGCGCATCCGCAGCCGCGGGATGGCCGCGGCACGGCCCGCGAGGAGGTCGAGGACCTGCCCGCCGGCCGTGCCGGGGCTCGGGTCGAAGTGTGCGAGCGCCCCCAGATGCATGGGGTGCTCCGCCGATTCGAGGTGCCAGAACGCCAGATCAAGAGGTGCCAGCAGCTCACTGCTCAAGGGGTCCTCGTGTCAGTCGGAGGCCGGTCGGGCGGCCACGGTGCCGCCCGTACAGAGTGAGCAGTGAAACCCTTGCGAACGGTTACGGTCAAGTAATGACTCGTTACGGATAGTTACCGCCAAGTATTGATCACCTCCGTTCCGCTCCCCCGGGCCGCCGCTGGTGCCCCGGCCCGTCCGGGCTCAGTCCTCGCCGCGCTCCGGGACGGTGAACTCGCACCACACGCACTTGCCGCTGCCGCGCGACTCCACGCCCCACACATCGGCGAGCCGGTCCACCAGCATCAGACCGCGCCCCGACACCCCGGAGGAACCGGCCTCGCGGCGGCGCGGCAGCGCGCTGGAGCGGTCCTCCACCTCGACGCGCAGCCTCCGCTCGGGGCCGGACAGCGCGCGGATGGTGACGATCGCGCCGCCGTCGGTGTGCATGAGGGCGTTGGTGATCAGCTCGTCGGCGGCGAGCTCGATCTCGTCGGACCGCTCCCGGGCGCCCCAGGCCCGGACCGCCGCCCGGATCATGTGCCGGGACGAGGTGAGCGCCTCCGGGTCGTTCTGTGCCACGTGCTGGCGGAGCCGGCCGCCGCCCTGCGGCACCTCCATGGCGCTGCGGCGCAGGAGCAGCAGCGCCACGTCGTCCTCGCCGCCCCGCTCGTCGACCACGTCGCACAGCCGGTCGGCGAGCGCTTCGAGTTCCCCGGGGCCCGAGCGCACCAGGGACGCGAGGAGCCGCATGCCGTCGTCGAGGTCCGCGCCGGGCTGCTCGACGAGCCCGTCGGTGTAGAGCAACAGGGTCTGCCCCGGGTCGAGTTCGATGGTCGACACCGGATATTCGAGCCGCCCGAACTCGGCCGAGAGCCCCAGCGGGAGGCCGCCCTCGACCGGCAGCCTGCGGCAGCTGCCGTCCGCGAGGCGGAGCAGCGGATCGACGTGCCCGGCCCGCACGATCTGCACCACACCCGTGCTCAGGTCGGCCTCCGCGTAGGTGCAGGTGGCGAAGCGGTCGGTGTCGAGCTCGTGCAGGAAGACCGAGGCCCGGGCCGTGACGGTGGCCGGCGCGTGCCCCTCTGCGGCGTAGGCGCGCAGCACGATGCGCAGCTGGCCCATCACGGCGGCGGCGTGCGTGTCATGGCCCTGTACGTCGCCGATGGCGACGCCGACCCGGCCGCCGGGCAGCGGGATCACGTCGTACCAGTCGCCGCCGATGTCCCGGCCGAACCGGGCCGAGCGGTAGCGCACGGCGAGCTGGGCGCCGGGCACCTCGGGGATGCGGCGCGGCAGCATGGCCTGCTGGAGCCCCTCGGCGAGGTCGTGCTCCTGCTCGTACAGCATGGCCCGCTGGAGGGACTGGGCGATCGAACTGCCCAGCGCCACCAGGAGGTTGCGCTCGTCGCTGGTGAAGCCGCGCTTGTCGCTGTAGAGCAGACCGATCGCGCCGATGGGGCGGCCCTGGGCGATCAGCGGCAGATAGGCGGCGGAGGTGATGCCGAGCCCGCTGATGTTCGGCCACAGGCCCGGATAGGACTCGGCGAAGTCCTCGGGGGACTCGATGAAGCGCGGGGCGAGGGTGCGGACGACCTCGCTCATCGGGTACTGCTCGTCGACCCGGGTCCACCGGGTGCCCGGCACGAAGCTGCCCTCGGGGCCCTCCGCGATCAGGTGGATGCGGCCCGCCTCCAGGAGGCCCATGACCAGGCTGGTGGCGCCCAGGTACTCGGGGCCCTGCGAGTCCTTCATGACGTCGATGACGTCCTTGACGGTCCTGGCGTGCGCGAGGGCGGCGGTCGCCGCCTCCACGACGCTGGTCGTGCGCCGGCGTTCGTCGTCCAGGCCGACCCGGGCGGTGGACTCGGCGAGCTCCTGGGTGGCGTCGCGGACGATGCCGATGATGCGCAGCGGGCGTCCGCTCTCGTCGCGCCGCACGAAGCCCTGGGTGTGGGTCCAGCGCAGGCCGCCGTCCCGGGCACGGATGCGGAAGTACACCCCGTAGTTGACGCTGCCGTTCTTCAGCGCCTGGGACACCAGCGCGTCCAGCCTGAGGGCCTCGGCGGGCGGCACCCGGGCGGCCAGCGACTCGGGCCGGTTGTCGTACTCGTCGGGCCTGAGGTCGAACACGTCCAGCGCGGGCTCGTCCATGTACATCAGGCCGGCGCCGAGGTCCCAGTCGAAGCTGCCCATCCGCAGGTCCCGGCCGTAGGAGTGGAGGAAGCGGCACTCCTCGCCGCCGGCCGCCTCGCCGCAGTGGCACAGCCCGGCCGCCCCTCCGCCCCCTGCACCCGCGTCCATGGGGCCACGCTAGGCGCAGCCGGGACCGCGCGCATCAGGGAGCCGCCGGTGGGCGCGGGAGCGGGCGGGGCGGCCGGGGCGGCGCGTCAGTTGGCCGGAGATGCCTTGCGCAGGGCGGTGATGCAGCCGGCGATGGCGCTCTGGAGGGCTTCGAGGCGCTGGACCATGTCGTCCTCGTAGATGTCGTCGGCGTCGTCGAGCGTGAGCTCCTCGAACACCTTGGTCGCCTTCTGCAGGCTGCTGTAGAACTTCGTGCGGCGCTCCTGGACGCGCAGTTCGGGGTCGGCCTCCACGGCCTGCACGACGAGGCCCTTGACGGTGTCGTACGCCTCGGTCGCCCACTCGCCGGCCTCTTCCGAGTCGTCGAGCTCGTCGAGCAGGGACAGGTGGCGCTCGGCCTCGGCGCGCAGCTCGGCGGGCGCCTCGACGGTCTGCCCGGCCGGCGTCCTGATCTGGCCGTTCTCGACGATCTGGCGGACGTAGCCGATGCGGTCGGCGGCCCTGGTCTCGGAGGCCACCGCCTTCTTCAGCTCGTCCGTGCGGGCGATGTCGCGGGCCAGCTCGGTCTGGAGCGCCGGGTCCTCCTTGATCCGGTCCAGGAGGGCGGAGCGGGCGGCCTGCGCGGTCCCGGGGTCGGCCAGGATCGCGGCGCGCAGCGCGGTCGGGTTCTCGGCGACCTCCAGGGCCTTGGTCGGCCGGATGCCCTCGGCCTCGGCGGCCGCGGTGATGGCGGTGCCGCGCTCGGAGGTCGCGCTGGAGCGGGAGGTGTAGTAGGTGAGCCACACGTCCGCGTCGGGCAGCTCGATGTCCTCGCCGGGGACGAGCGCCTCGAAGAGCGGGACCAGTCCGTCGTCGGATGCCTTGTCCCACGCCTTGTAGTAGCGCATGACGCGCTCGGCCGAGCAGCCGGCCAGCTCGCTGAACTCCTTCGCGGAGACCTTCGGCGTCTCACCGGCCGCCTGCCCGCCGGGTCGTACGCTGCGCGCCACCTTGAGGGCGAACGCCCATCCGCCGGTGCGGGCATAGGCCCCGAACTCACGGGCGTCACGCGCCACGCTGTCGTGGACCGGATCTGCCGCCACCCCGTCGTGGACGAGGTCCGTCGCCACGTCGTCGTGGACGAGGTCGGCCGCCACGCTGTCGTGGACTTCTGCGGCGGGGGGCGCGGACGGCTCGGGCAGGTCGATGGCGACGGTCACTGTGGACGCTCCTGGCTGCTGGAGGAGGGACAACGGCACAAAGGACGCAGCCTATATGCACCTCTTGGTCCCTCTTTTCGTCACACCCCGCGTCACGGCCCGCGCGTCGCGGCCCGGGTCGTGCTCGCGGCCACCGGCAGGAGCTGCCGGTGGCCGCGAGCGAGGGGAGAGAGACGTCTCAGACGTTCTCCGATTCCGGGGACGGCGGGACGAGGCCGGAGTCCCCGCTCGGCAGGTCCGTCGGCATGTCCGTGGGCAGCGACGGCATGTCACCGGACGGGCTCGACTCGGGAGTCGAGGGCTCCACGGGCGACGGGGTCGACGGACCCGGCGACGGGGCCGAGGGGCTGGGCGACGGGGTGGGCGTCGCGGTGACCGTCGTGGTGGCGGTCGGACAGCCGCTCGGCGTCGCGGCGCCCGGCTGGTTCGACGGCGGGGCGGAGCCCGGGGTAGCGGGCGAGGGCGTCTCGGTGACCGTCACGGTCGGCGTGGGCGTCGGGCAGTCCGGGCTCGGCGGCGGGGAGCTGATCGGCGGCGAGGTGCTGGGACTCGCCGGCGGCGACGGCGGCAGGGTGACCGGCGGCTTGTCCGGGTCGATCTGGATGTCCGGGCGCTCCCGGTCGTGCCGGCCGTCGTCGCCGGTCTTCCGTTCGATCCAGGTGTTGTTGGTGATGTTGACGATGATGAGGTTGTTGATGACCACGGTGGTGGGCCGCACCACGACGACGCGGTCCGCGTGGTAGCCGGGCCACGGCTTGCCCTTGTCGTTCCACTCGCCCTGATGGGTGTTGGGCGGCTTCAGCGGGTTGCCGCAGGCGCACCGCACGCGGGGTGCGCCGTGGTCGTCGACCAGGACGGCGGTGCCGGCCTGGAGCACGGACTGGAAGCTGGTGGCCGAGCCGGCGCGGAAGCCGTGGTTGGTGACCCGGGTGTCATTGCGCAGCACGACGGGTGTCAGCCCGCGCAGGAAGCTCGCGACCGAACCCGGGTCGATCCCGGCGGCGTCCGCGAAGGCCCGGTTCTTCGCCCGGTCGCCGCCGAGGAAGCGGATCTGCTTCTCCACGTCGCAGCTGGCCACGGACTGGGTGCCGCCGTACAGGCCGGGCGCGGCACCCGAGACGATACGGGCCGGCCGGCCCCCCGGCGCCGGGCTCCGGGGGGCGGAGGGCGCCGCCGGGGTGGGGGTCGCCGTCGAGTCGGCCGTGGACTGGGTGAACGGGTCGGGTCCGGCGGCGGCGATCGGCTGGAGGTTGAGGTCCTGCCGGCTGTCGGCGCCACTGGCGCCGCCACCGCATCCGGCGGCGAAGGCACCGACGGACAGGACGGCGGCGGCAGCGGCGATTCTGCGCAGGGTCGAGGGCACGTGGATCTCCCAGCTGTACGCCCCGAGTTGCCCCTCATTGTGTGCAGCAGGCTCACGCCCCGCGCAAACGGACGGGGGCGGAACGGGGGACACGACCGCTCGCCCGTACCGATCCGTCCCGGACACCCGGGCGGAGCCGGCGGCCACACGCGCGGCGGCCGGCACGGCGTTGACCAGGCCTTGGCCGCCGGGCCACCGTCCGAGCGGCCGCCCTCACACCAGTTCGGGCCGCTGCCACTCCCCTCCCAGTACGTGGTGGTCGAAGAAGTTGAGCAGAGTGGTGTACCAGAGGCGGGCGTGGTTCGGGGCGAGGATCCAGTGGCCCTCGTCGGGGAAGTAGAGGAACTTCGTCGGGACCTCACAGCGCTGGAGGGCCTGGAAGAGGGCCATGCCCTGCCCGACCGGCACCCGGTAGTCCTTGGCGCCGTGGACCACCAGCATCGGCGTGCGGATGCGGTCGGCCCCGTCGGCGGGAGAGTTCAGCTCGTAGCGCTCCGGCCGGGTCAGCGGGTCGCCGAAGATCCGCCGGAAGTAGTCCGAGGCGTCCGTGTCCGACTGGAACGCCCGCATGTCCCAGATCGAGGCGTGCGAGACGATGGCCTTGAACCGGTCGGTCAGCGTGGCGATGCGGTTGGCCAGGTAGCCGCCGTAGGAGCCGCCCGCGAGGCCGGTCCGGGTCGCGTCGATGTCGGGGCGCGCCTCGGTGGCGTCGGCCAGCGCCATCAGGTCCCGGTAGGGCCGGCCGCCCCACTGCCCCCAGCCCCGCTGGTGCATCCGGGGCCCGTACCCCGACGAGAGCGCGGGGTCGGGCAGCAGGACCGCGTAGCCGCGGGCCGCGAACGGCCACGGGTTCCAGCGCCAGGTCCATGCGTTCCAGGACGTCTCGGGCCCGCCGTGCGGGAAGACGAGCAGCGGCGCGGGCCGCTCGGCGGACGCCCCCTCGGGCAGCACCAGCCAGGAGCGCAGCCGGAACCCGTCGTCGGCCACCGTGCGCACCTCGGTCAGCGTCCCCGGCAGCCGGCCCGGAGCGCCCGGCGCGGCGAGCGCGACGGGCTCCTGGTCGGGTGCGGCGGCGTCGAGGCGGACCGGGGTGGGCGGCGAGTCGACGGCACTGCGCAGCGCGTACAGGGTGCGCCCGTCCGGTGCCACGCACAGCGAGGTGTACGTGCCCGAGGCGGTGAGCCGGGTGACGGTGCCGTCGGGGTCGCGTCGGAAGACGGGCGCGTGCCCGAGCTCGTCGGCGGCGAACCAGACGGTGGCGTCGTCGGCGCGCGGCGAGACCACCGCGCCGGTGGGCCAGTTCTCGAACTCCGGCACCAGCTCGCTCTCGGCGCCGGTCGCCGGGTCGACGCGTACCAGGGTGTAGGAGTACGGCGTGTCGTACGTTTCGAGCACCCGCCGGGTGCAGATCAGGCCGGTGCCGCCGGCGGTGAACAGCGGGGCGTGGTAGACGAATCCGTCCCGGTCGATCACGCGGAGCTGTTCGCCGGTGGCCGCGTCGGCGATCACGACGACGGTGCGGTTGCGGTCCGGCACCGACCCGTGGACGAAGCGGGTGTGGGCGACGCGGGTGCCGTCGGGCGAGAGGGCGGTCTCGGCCTCGCTGAGGCTGCCCTGGCCGCCGGCGTCGACCGGCGAGCCGGGTGCGTCCGGGACGCGGCGGACGAACGTGTGCGCCTCGTCCGGGCCGAGGTCGCTCCCCCAGTGCCGGGTGGGCCCGGACTCGTAGAGGATCGCCGTGACCTTCGCGTCGGCCCGGGCCGCGCGCAGCTTCGCGTGCGCCGCGGCGTCGGCCGCGCCGGGAAGGAGTCCCGCGGTGTAGGCGAGGGTGCCGGTGTCCCGGGCGAGGCAGAAGCCCGCGATGCCACCGGGGTGACGGGCCGTCAGGACGGCTTCGCCGCTCTCCGGCAGCGTCCACACGGCCGCGCCCTCCTCGTCCTCCTGAGCGGTGGCGGGGTCGCTGTCGGCCCGGGCGGAGAGGAAGTACAAGGTGCCGTCCGGGGCGAACGCGGGCGCCGACTCGCCCTTGCGGGAACGGGTCAGCCGTCGGGGCTCCCGGACGCCGCAGGGGTCGAGCTCCCACAGGCCGGATACGCAGGTGTCGCCCTCGGCGTTGAGGGTCCCCACGGCGGCCACCAGCCGCTTTCCGTCGGGTGAGAGCACGAGGCGGTTGACGCGCGGGATCGCGAGGAAGGCGGACAGGTCGTGGAAGGCGGTGGAGTCACCGGGTGTCTCGGACATCCGGTCATCCTGTCCCGGGACGGGCGGGGGCGACAGAGGACAAAGGGCCGGATCGCGTCCCTGCCGTGCCGTCAACTCACGTGCGCGGGAGGGCATGCAGAGGTCGCTGGCCACAAGGCGTGCGGAGGCCGGCGCCCACGGCGAAGGGTTCCGGCAGCCGGCGCGAGGGCTCCGGCGCGAGGGCTCCGGCGGCCGACGCGAGGGCCTCGGCCGACATCGGGGCGGGCGTCGGCAGGCAGCACGAAAGTCCGTGCCCCCGTGGGGAGGGGGCACGGACCGGTGTCGTCGCGGGTCAGTCGATGCCGGGCAGGATGTGCGGCTCGGTGAGGTCTTCCTCGTAGCCCGCGAGGCGGATCGGGGCCGAGCGGGCCCAGACCTCGATGTTGCGGAGCTTCTCGGGCCGTCCGGGCCGTTCGCCACCGCGTTCCGGCGTTCGGCGTTCGCGCTCTGTGGTCTCTGGTGTCACCGCGCACTCCTCTGTGTCGCGTAACCCTGGGCGTCCCGGTCTGCGTCGGTCTCCGACCCGGTGTCCGCCCGAAGGCAGGGGCAAGGGCAGTTCTGACGCGGTGGCGCCGGCACTCTGTCCGCATCGTGCCCACAGGTTGTGGGACGGATCCGGTACGGGCCTTGAGGGTTGGTGGACCCGCTGTGGCTACCGTTCGCACCAGAGTAACCAAATGAGCGCGGTAGCGCTCGATAGGGCCACTTCCTTTGCGTCAACTTTCCTTCGCCGGGCGTTAAGCCCGATGTTCACCCCGCCATGATCTGCTGATGGGGTCGGCTGCCGCGCGCGGGGAGGAGACCACATGGAGCTGTCGAGCGGACCCGTTCCGGACCGGACGGTGGGCTCGGTCGAGGAGCTGATGGAGCTTCTGCACGCGTGCCGCGGCGCCTGGGACACCCCCGACCGCAGCGGCGATCCGGTCGATCTGTACGACCACGCGCTCCAGACCTCGCACCTGCTGCGGCGCTCGCGCCCGGCCGACAAGGAACTCCAGGTCGCGGGCCTGGTGCACGACCTCGGCCATCTACTCCATCCAGGTGATGACGCCGGGCACGCCGACACGGCCGCGCGGGCGGTGCGGCCCCTGCTCGGCGACCGGGTGGCCGGGCTCGTCCGGCTGCACGTGCCGGCCAAGCGGTACCTGGCGGCGGTCGAGCCGGACCGGACGCTCTCGCCGCAGAGCGCGCTGACCCTGCGGGCCCAGGGCGGGGTGATGGGGCCCGAGGAGGCGGCGGCCTTCGCCCGCGATCCGCTGGCCGAGGACGCCGTGGTGCTGCGGCAGGCCGATGACGCGGGGAAGGTCGTGGGGCTCGACGTGGGCGTGATGGAGGACTGGCGTCCGGTCCTCGAACTCGTCGCGGCGCGGCCCGACCGGCCGGGGAACGGCCCCCGCTGACGCCGGAGGGCGGCACGCCGGTGCGCGTGCCGCCCTCCGACCGGGATCCCCGGGCCTACCAGTTGGCGGGCGCGTAGTCCTTGAGGAAGACGCTGTGCAGGTCCTCGCCCAGCTCGCCGCGGACGATCGGGTCGTAGACGCGGGCGGCGCCGTCGACCAGGTCGAGCGGGGCGTGGAAGCCCTCCTCGGCGAGCCGCAGCTTGTCGTGGTGGGGGCGCTCGTCGGTGATCCAGCCGGTGTCGACCGACGTCATCAGGATCTTGTCGGTCTCGAACATCTCCTGGCCGCTGGTGCGCGTGACCATGTTCATGGCCGCCTTGGCGGCGTTGGTGTTGGGGTGCCCGGCGCCCTTGTAGCCGCGGCTGAAGACGCCCTCCATCGCCGACACGTTCACCACGTACGCGCGGCCGTTCGGCGCCTTGCGGGCGGCGTCCGCCATGACCGGGCGCAGGCTGCTGATCAGGATGAACGGCGCGGTGTAGTTGCACAGCTGGGTTTCGAGCAGCTCGACCGGCGAGATCTGGTCGATGGACTGCACCCAGGTGTTGCTGTCGACGACGTCCGGGAGCAGCCCGCCCGCGTCCAGGGCGGTGCCGTCGTGGTGCTTGGCGATGCTGGCGTTGCCGGCGACGAGGGCGAGGTCGGCGACGCGCTGGGCGTCGAGCCCGGAGGTGCCGACGGGCAGCGCGGCCAGGCCGTCGACCGCGCCGGAGTTGAAGGCTCCGATGACCTCGTGGGCGGGCAGTTCGCCGGCGGGCAGCGGCGCGCTCTCGCCGTCGACCAGGGCCGCGTACGCGGAGGGCAGCCGGCGCACGGTCTGGGTGGCGTTGTTGATCAGGATGTCCAGCGGGCCCTGGGCCGCGGTCCGCTCGGCCAGGGCGACCACCTGCGCGGGGTCGCGCAGGTCGATGCCGACGACTTCGAGCCGGTGCATCCAGTCGCCGGAGTCCTCCATCGCCTTGAAGCGGCGGATGGCGTCCTTGGGGAAGCGCGTGGTGACGGTGGTGTGCGCGCCGTCGCGCAGCAGCCGCAGCGCGATGTACATACCGATCTTGGCGCGGCCGCCGGTGAGCAGGGCGCGCTTGCCGCTGAGGTCGGTGCGGGCGTCCCGTCGGGCCCGGTTCTCGGCCGCGCACTTCTGGCACAGCTGGTGGTAGAACGCGTCGACCTCGACGTACCGGGTCTTGCAGATGTAGCAGGACCGGGGGCGCTGGAGTATGCCCGCGATCTCGCCGGTGGCGGAGGAGCTGGGCAGCAGGCCCTCCGTCTCGTCGTCGATGCGCACGGCGGAGCCGGTCGCGGTCGCCTCCGTGACGGCCCGGTCATGGGCGGTCTTGGCGGCGCGGCGCTCCTGGCGGCGGCGCTGCTTCACGGTGCGGTAGACGCCGGCCGTGGCGCGGCGCACGGTGATCGCGTCGGGGTGGTCGACGTCGATCTGGTCGAGTTCGGCCAGCACGCTCAGGCAGAGCGCGAGCCGCTCGGGGTCGATGCCGGGGCCGAAGTCCTGGTCAACGCCCTGCGCGGGCCGCTCGTCGACACCGGGGCCCTGCTCCTGGCCCTGGAAGTCCTCTGTCACCGTCATCGCCGCTGCGTTCCTCGATCAGTCCGAATATCAAGTTCCCAAAAGCGCCATGGTACGGAGCGAGGGGCCCACCTACCAAACCGAGGCGCCCGGCGCCTGCACGGTGCGACCGCCGTTCACACCTCGGTGAACAGTGTCAGCGCCGCGTGCCCCGGCGCGCCGCGCTCCGCCCGGGTGGCCGTTCGAAGACGCAGTCGCCGCAGAGGCCGCCACCGGGGCAGCGGTAGTAGAGGCAGCAGCTGCGCCTGCGGAAGGCCGGTCCGCTCAACAGGGCTCCCGTGCAAGCGAGTTGAGGGTGCTCGAAGAGCTCGGTACCGAGGGCCAGGGCCCGCTCCCCCACCTCCGGGCGCCCCGACTTCCGCGCCCAGCCGTGGAGTTCGCGCACCGCGCCGGCCAGGGCCGATCCCGTGTTGCCGCGCAGCAGTCCGGACGAGACGGGGGTGTCGCGGCGGAACGCCTCGGCGAGCGGGGCGAGATGGCCCTCGACGACGCACTCCACCAGGGCTTCGGCGCTCGCCTCGCGGTCGGGCCCGCCGGGCCCCAGGAGCAGATCGTCCGGCAAGGTGCGCCGGCCGTCCCAGAGCAGCCGCTCCGCGCCGAGGTCCGGCAGTGCGCCGTGCAACGCGGCCGGGCCGAGTGCGATCGACCAGAGCCGGGCCGCCAGGCCCAGGTGGGCGATGGACGCGGCGACCCGGCGCTCGGGAGCGCCCAGCCGAGCGGCCACGGCGTCGACGCGTGCGCTCAGGGGCGCGCCCTCCCCCGCGTACAGGGCGGCGAGGGGGCGGCCGGGGCCGGTGGCGTCGCCGCTCGCGGCGGTTCGAAGGGCGAAGAAGCCGCCGACCGACGCGACCTCGGCCCATTGTTCCGGATGCACTGCCCTGCCCGCCCGTCCCTGGATGTCAGTTCGTGCCACTGTGGCACGAAGTCATGGACGTCCGGTTCCACTCTGCGGGCGCCCGTTCGCCGGTCGGCCGCCCGGGCCGCGCAGGGTGACGGAAGGTGATCGTCCGATTCCCTTGACGCCCTGTTTGAGCTGCGGTTTTACTGAAAGTCCGATATCTGGGACGACTTTGGTCGTATGCCCCTACTCCTCCTGGAGTACGCGTCAATCGGTGCTCAGGGACGACGACACGGGGTTCGCAACGAGACAGTGTGGAGCCATGAGCGCCCTTGTCCTGGCCGTGCTGCTGTCGTTGGTCTCCGCCGTCGCGTACGCGGCGGCGGCGATCGTGCAGGAGCGCGTGGCCGCCTCCACCCCCAGCAGCGCGTACGCCCCCGTGCGCCGCCCGGCGTGGTGGGGTTCGGTCACCCTCAACGGGCTGGGCGCCGCGCTGCACGTCGCGGCCCTGGCCTACGGCCCGCTCACGTTGGTGCAGCCGATGGGCGCGCTCACCATCGTCTTCGCGCTGCCGATGTCGGCCGTGTTCATCCGGCGCAGGGCCGGGGCCACCGCCTGGCGCGGTGCCGTCATGGCCACGGCGGGCCTCGCCGGACTCCTGACACTGACGAAGGGGGCGGACGCGGGCGCCGTCGCCATGGGCCCGCGCCTGGTGCTCGCCGCGGCCGGGCTCGGGGCGGTCGCGGCGCTGTTCGTGGCGTCGAGGGCCCTGCACCGGGCGGTCACACGAAGCGTGCTGCTCGCCGCGGCGGCGGGTGGCGCGTTCGGTCTGGCCTCGGTGTTCACCAAGTCCGTCGCCGAGGACTGGGAGTCGGGACTTCCGCTGACGGAACTGCCCGTCCTGTGCGCCATAGCCGCGTTCGCGACCGCGGGCCTGATGCTCTCGCAGGCCTCCTATCGCGGCGCGGGCCTCGCGGCGCCGCTGGCCACGGTCACTGTCGTCAATCCGGTGGTCGCCGCGGCCATCGGCCTGACCCTGTTCGGCGAATCGTTCCGGTACGGGACCGCGGGCACCGCGATCGCGCTGGGCTTCGGCGTGGTGGCGGCGGGCGGCCTGATCCTGCTCACCACCGAGCGGCTGCACACGGCCCACCACGACGAACCGGTCCCGACTCCGGCCCCGGGCATGCCCCCGGCGCCCGGTTCCGCCGGGCGCCGGGGAGAGGCCCCGGATCAGACGGCCACGCCGCCCGCCCTCAGGTAGGCCAGGGGGTCCACATCGGATCCGTAGGCGGGCCCGGTCCTGATCTCGAAGTGCAGATGCGGCCCGGTCGCGTTGCCGGTCGCGCCCGAACGCCCGATCCGCTGGCCGGTGTTGACCTTCTGGCCGGTCTTCACATTGACCGCGGACAGGTGGGCGTACTGGCTGTACCGCCCGTCGGGGTGGTGGATGACGACCTGGTATCCGTACGAGCCGCCCCAGCCGGCCGCGACCACCGTGCCGGAGGTGACCGCCTTCACCGAAGTGCCGGTGGAGACGGGGAAGTCGACGCCGGTGTGATAGCCGCTCGCCCAGGAGGAACCGGCCTTGTGGTACGGGGTGCTGGGCTCCGCGTCGACGGGCGCGGTGAAGGCGGCCGTCCTGGCCGGCGCCTTCGCCACGGGCTTGGCGGCGGGGGGCTTGGCGGCGGGCTTCGCCGCGCTGCTCTTCGGCGGGGTCGCCAGCCGGGCGGGGGCACCGCCGGGGAGCGTCAGGTGCTGGCCGGGTCGGATGAGGTCCGGGTCGGCGCCGACGACCGTACGGTTCTCGGCGTACAGGTGTGGCCAGCCGCCCTGGACGCGCTGGCGCTCGGCGATCAGGGACAGCGAGTCGCCGTGCAGCACGGTGTACGACTCCCGTTGGCCCGGCACCTTGGTCGGGCTCGCCTGCTCGGCCTTCTTCGGGGCGGCGGGCTTGACGGCCGGGGGTCTGGCCGGGGACTTCGCCGCCTTGTGCGTCGACTGCGGCTTGATCTCGGTGGTCGTGGTCAGCTGCGGGCTCGCGCCGCCCCGGGAGAGTCCGGCCTCGCCCGAGCACACCGGCCAGGCGCCGGGGCCCTGCCCCTTGAGCACCTTCTCGGCGATCGCGATCTGCTGGTCCCGGCTCGCGAGGTCGGCGCGCGCCGCGTACTGGCGGCCGCCGTACGCCTCCCAGGTGGACTGGGTGAACTGGAGCCCGCCGTAGAAGCCGTTGCCGGTGTTGATGTGCCAGTTGTTGGTCGACTCGCAGGCCGCGACCTTGTTCCACACGTCGACGGACGCGGCGTCCGCGGTCCCCGCCGCGATCAGCGGGAGGGCGATGCCCACGCCGCCCGCCGTGACCGTCAGGGACGCCTGGTTGATCCGGCTCGGCTGGTACCGGCGGTGCCGGCCGCGTAAGGCCATGAGTCCCCCTCGAAGGCTCCAAGAGCCGCCAAAGTAGGGGCTGCGAACAGGTCATGACAAGGGGTCGGACAAGCGGAGGGAAGCCTTCAGGGGAGTGAGGACTTTCGGCACGCCGTGTCGGGGATCCCGTCCATGCCGTATGACGTGCCGCGTTCCGTAGGGTGGGCGCCAAACGTGCGCCATGACGGACGCTCGTGGCGCCGCGCACCCCGAGGATCCAGGAGCAAACACGCATGAGTGGAACAGCCCAGATCGGCGTCACCGGACTCGCGGTCATGGGCCGCAACCTCGCCCGCAACTTCGCGCGCAACGGGTTCACGGTCGCCGTGCACAACCGGACGGCCGCCAAGACCCGCGCCTTGGTGGAGGAGTTCGGCGGCGAGGGCAGCTTCGTGGCGGCCGAGTCGCCCAAGGACTTCGTGGCCGCCCTGGAGCGCCCGCGCCGGCTCGTCATCATGGTCAAGGCGGGCGAGGCGACGGACGCGGTGATCAAGGAGTTCGCGCCCCTTCTCGAAAAGGGCGACGTCATCATCGACGGCGGCAACGCCCACTTCGAGGACACCCGCAGGCGCGAGCGCGAACTGCGCGAGCGGGGCATCCACTTCGTGGGCGTCGGCATCTCGGGCGGTGAGGAGGGCGCGCTGAACGGGCCGAGCATCATGCCGGGCGGCTCCGCCGAGTCCTACGAGTCCCTCGGCCCGCTCCTGGAGCGCATCGCGGCGAAGGCACCGGACGGCACTCCGTGCGTCACCCATGTGGGCCCGGACGGCGCGGGCCACTTCGTGAAGATGGTGCACAACGGCATCGAGTACGCCGACATGCAGCTCATCGCGGAGGCCTACCACCTGCTGCGCACGGTCGCGGGCTACTCCCCCGCGAAGATCGCCGAGACGTTCCGGGACTGGAACACCGGGCGCCTCGACTCCTATCTGATCGAGATCACGGCCGAGGTGCTCGCCCATGTCGACGCTGCCACCGGCAAGCCCTTCGTGGACGTGGTCGAGGACGAGGCCGAGCAGAAGGGCACCGGCCGCTGGACCGTGCAGATCGCGCTCGACCTCGGCGTTCCGGTGTCGGGCATCGCCGAGGCCGTGTTCGCCCGGTCCCTGTCGGGCCACGCCGAGCTGCGCGAGGCGGCCCGCTCGCTGACCGGGCCCGCGGTGAACCCGCTGGGCGAGAAGGAGGCGGCTGCCTTCGCCGCGCAGGTGGAGCAGGCGCTGTACGCGTCCAAGATCGTCTCGTACACGCAGGGCTTCCACCAGGTCCAGGCCGGCAGCCAGAACTACGACTGGGACGTCGACCCCGGCGCGGTCGCGGCGATCTGGCGCGCGGGCTGCATCATCCGGGCCGCGTTCCTGGACCGGATCCGGGCGGCGTACGACGGACAGCCCGAACTGCCCAGCCTGCTCTCGGACAAGCGGTTCGGCGACGAGATCGGCGCGGCGCAGGACGACTGGCGTGCGGTGATCGTGGCGGCCGCGCGCCAGGGCGTGCCGGTCCCCGGCTTCTCGGCGGCGCTCGCGTACTACGACGCGCTGCGCGCCGAGCGCCTCCCGGCGGCGCTGACGCAGGGCCAGCGCGACTTCTTCGGCGCGCACACCTATCGGCGCACCGACCGGGAGGGCTCGTTCCACACGCTGTGGGGCGGCGACCGGTCCGAGGTCAGCACCGGCTGAACCGCCTGACCGGCGCCGCGACCGGGCCTCTCAGCCCGCCGGTTCGGGCTGCGGCGGGCCCGGCACGGGATCGGGGCCCGGGGGCTGCGGCACGGGGTCCGGCAGACCCGGATCCGGGTCCGGCTGCGGGGGCCTCGGGTCGGGACCCGGGCCCGGCGGCTGGGGGTCGGGACCGGGGCCGGGCCTCGGCGGAACCGGATCGGGGCCGGGGCCGGGACCCGGTCCGGGGATCGGTCCAGGTTCGGGATCGGGCAGCGGCGTGGGCCACGGCGGGGTGGGCTCCGGGTGCGGCACGGTCATGTTCGGCCTCCTCATGGTCTGAGATCAGCTTCACCTGCGCGCCTGCCCGGCGCCCGCCGGTTCAACCCGTACGGGTCAGCGGGCCGGGCCCGCGGCGAGGGCCGCCGCCCGCAGTCCTGGCCCGGGGCTGGACAGGACCGGGACGCCGATCGCGGTCCGCTCGGCGGCGGGCGCCATCGAGGCCTGCGCGAGGACCACGACATCGACGTCCGTGAGGGCGTCCACCGTCCGGACGATCTCCGCGAAGTACGCCCGCGTGTCACCCGATTCGAAGTGCGGCCAGGCGTCCTCGGCCAGCACCGCGCGCAACGCGAGCGGCCGGTCGCCGGCCTCCTCGCGGATCAGCGCGGCCGTCGGCTCAAGCGTGGAGGCGACGGTGGCGACCACGACGATCCGCTGTCCGCGCGCCACGGCCGCCGCGGCCATCGGCCGGTCGACCCGCAGCACCGGAACGCCCAGAGACCCGGACATCGCCTCCGCGACCGCGCCGATGGTGGAGCAGGTGCACAGGACCGCGTCGGCGCCCCGGGCCACCGCGTCGGTCAGCACGGCCGCGACCTCCCCGGCCACGGCGTCGGGGCCCAACTCCCTTGCCCTGCCGAGAAGTTGCTCGTGCACGAGGTGGCAAAGACCGAGGCCCGGTGCGTCCTCGTCCCGCAGGGCGTCGAAGACCGGGACATGGACCGGCGAGGTGTGCAGCAGTGCGAGCACGCTCACCACAGCTCCGGGTTCGCCGCGAGCCGGGCCCGGGCGGCCGCGGTCAGCGCCGCCGGTGCGGCGGGCGCCGCGTCGGGATGCCGCTCGGCCCACTGCGCGGCGTACGGGCAGAGCGGCACGACGGGCACGCCCTCGCGCGCCGCGATGGCGTAGAACTCCCGCACCAAGGCGCCGGCCATGCCCTTGCCCTCGTGCCCGGGCTCCACGACGGTGTGCACCGCCACCAGCGCGGCGGACGGCTCGTCGAGTACGAAGTAGGCGATGCGGCCGACCACTTCACCGTCCTCGTACGCGGCCAGCAGCCCTTGGGCGCGGTCGTCCCGGATCTCTGCCATGGCGCGGGGTCCTCTCCTGGAACGGGTCAGCGCTGCGGGGCCGGGATGGTCGCCTGCGGGCTGCGCCGCTGGTCGCTGCCGGGCACCGGGGCCGAGGCGTCGGTGCCGAGCCCGACGATCCGGTTGGCCCCGTCCACGTGCACGACGCTGGGCTTGAACGCGCGTGCCGCGGTGTCGTCGACCTGGGCGTAACTGATGAGGATCACCAGGTCACCGGGGTGCACGAGATGGGCGGCGGCCCCGTTGATACCGATGACTCCGGAGCCGCGCTCGCCCTCGATGACATACGTCTCCAGGCGGTTGCCGTTGTCGATGTCGACGATGTGGACCAGCTCGCCGGGGAGCAGATCGGCGGCCTCCATGAGCTCGGCGTCCACGGTGACCGATCCCACGTAGTGCAGGTCGGCCTGGGTGACGGTGGCTCTATGGATCTTGGACTTGAACATGGTGCGCAGCATCGGGGTACTCCTGAACTTAGGCTCCCTGCCTGCGTTTGTGCAGGTCAAGTGCGGTTTCCCTACTCTACAGTCCGACGCGCGCCCGGCCGCGCCCGCGCCGACGGCACCAGCCTACGCAGCCCGCCCCGGAGCGCATCCGTGATCACCGTCACTCCGGCCGCGCCCGGGCCGGCGAAGACGGCCGGCAGCAGAGGAGCGCCCGCAGGGCATCGGCCGCTCGTACGGCGGACGCCGCGCCCGGCTCACGCGCCCGGGTCGGGGTGCTGTGCCGGGCCTTCGGGGTCGAGCCGCGGGAGCCGGCGGTCCAGCCAGGCCGGGATCCACCAGTTGGCGCGGCCGAAGAGGTACATCGTCGCGGGCACCAGGAGCAGCCGGACGACCGTCGCGTCGACGATCACGCTCACGCCGAGGCCGAGCGCCAGCATCTTCACCACGACGTTCGGGGAGAGCATGAACGCCAGGAAGACGCTGGTCATGATGAGCGCCGCGCAGGTGATGACGCGGGCCGTGGCGGCGAGGCCGGTGGCGACGGAGAGGTGGTTGTCGCCGCGGTGCAGCCAGGTCTCGCGGATGCGGGCCAGCAGGAAGACCTCGTAGTCCATGGAGAGCCCGAAGATGATCGCGAACATCATCATCGGCACATAGGACTCGATCGGCACCTTCTCACCGACGCCCAACAGCGAGCCGCCCCAGCCCCATTGGAAGACCGCGACCACCACGCCGTAGGCCGCGGCGATGGAGAACAGGTTCAGGACGGCGGCCTTGAGCGCGACCAGGGGGCTGCGGAAGACGCAGAGCAGCAGCACGAAGGCGGCGGCCACGACCACACCGATGATCAGCGGGAGTTTCGCCACGAGGGTGTCGGTGAACGTCTGGCCCGACACCGTGGGTCCGGTGACATAGCCGGTCGCGCCGGTGCCGGAGAGGGCGCCGGGCACGGTGTGGTCCTGGAGGGTGTGGATCAGGTCGGTGGTCGCCCGGTCCTGCGGCCCGGTGTCCGGGGTGACCGTGCTGACCAACAGGGCATGGTCGGGCGTGGGTTGGGGCGGAGTCACCGAAGCGACGCCCGGCACGGCCGCGAGGTCGTGTTGCAGGGTGGTGGCGAGGGCCTGGCTCTGGGACGGATCGGCCGCCTGCTGGCCGTCGAGCTCGGTGACGACCGTGATCGGTCCGTTGGCGCCGGGCCCGAACCCCTGGCTGATCAGGTCGTAGGCGCGCCGGTCGGTGTTGGAGGTGGGCTGGGCGCCGGCGTCGATGTGGCCCAGGTGCAGCGAGCCGACCGGGACGGCGAGAACGCCGAGCACGATCAGGCCCGCCGCGAGGAAGAGCCAGGGGCTGCGGCCGACCCGGGCTGCCCAGCGGTGCCAGACGTCGTCGGTGCCGGCGGGTTCGGCGACCGGCCTACGGACGTGCAGGCGGTCGATGCGGCGCCCGAGCAGGCCGAGCAGTGCGGGGGTGAGCGTGACGGACGCGGCGGCCGCGACGATCACGGTCAGGCCGGCCGCCGCGCCCAGGGTGCCGATGAAGCCCATGCCCGAGACGTACAGGCCGGCCAGTGCCATGGCCACGGTCGCGGCGGCGACCAGGACGGACCGCCCGCTGGTGGCCACGGTGCGGCCGACCGCCTCGGCGGGGTCGAGGCCGTTCGCGATGCCCCCGCCCTCGTCGGTGCCGAGCAGGGCTCGGTAACGGGTGGACAGGAACAGGGCGTAGTCGATGCCGACACCGAGGCCCATCATCGCGGCCAGCGTCGGGGCGGCCTGCCCGAAGCTGAACTGCGCGGCGAGCAGGCCGAGTCCGGCCAGGCCGACGGCGAGGCCGAGCACCGCGGTCACCAGGGGCAGCACGGCGGCCGCGACACTGCCGAAGCCGATCAGGAGCACCAGCAGGGCGACGCCGAGACCGATGACCTCGGAGGTCAGGTCGGCGGCCTTGGGCGCGGCCAGCTGCCCGAGCGGATCGCCGTAGTCGACCGTCACGTGGTCGGCGCGCAGCGGCTGCACGGCGGTGTCGACCTTGCCGACGTACGAGTGGTCGAAGCCGGCGGGGTTGCTGGTGAACGTGACGCCGATCTGGGCGATGTTCCCCTGCGGAGAGACGGCCCCGGGGGTGGTGAGCGGGTCTTTCACCGAGACCACGTCCGGCAGTCCCTTCAGGTTGTTCACCGCCGCCTCGACGGCTGCCTGATGGTCGGCGACCGGGCCCTGGTCGGACTTGATCACCACCGGGGCCGTGGTGCCGGACGTACCGCCGTGCGCCTTGAGCAGGTCCGCGCCGGTCTGGGTGCTGGTGCCGGGCAGCGAGAAACTGTCGGCGAAGCTGCCGCCCCACCGCCCGTGGGCCACGCCGATCGCGACGAGCAGGACGAGCCAACCGATCACGACCCGCCAGGCGTGCCGGGCACACCAGCTTCCCAGGCGGTGCAGCAGTCCGGTGCCGCTCTCGACGGCCGAGCCGTTGGTCATGGTCGTGGCCTTGTCTGTGGTGACTGACCTGTCTGCCGTGTCTGCCCTGTACGTGATCACCGTGTCCGCGGTGACCCTGTCCGCCGTACTGCCGTGACTTGTCGGCCGTACTGCCGTGAGCTGTCCGCCGTACCGCCGTAGAAGGCGGCGGCCTGCCGGCCCAGGCGGTCGTGGACCGACCGCTGCTGTCCCGTGCCGCTGTCCGCTGCGCGAGGGGGCAGTCGGAGGTATCTACCCGTCCTGCTCCTCGTCCTGGGCCCGCTCCTGGTTCCTGGCCCGTCGTCCGACCACGGCCGCGGCCGCCACGGCGCTGCCGAGGAAGGCGAGGGCGACGGTCCAGGGCTGGTCCAGTACGTGGTCCGTGGCGTGGTCGAGCGAATAGCGTCCCGCGCCCGCGAGGCCGATCGCGGCGGCGGTGAAGCCGAGGAACGCCGGGTATTCGAAGCCGCCGCCCTGGGCGAAGAAGCCCGCCGGCGCGTGGACGGAGACGGCACCCGCCATGGCGCCGGCCGCTGCCGCTCCGGCGGCCGGGGTGGCGAGACCCAGGGTCAGCAGGGCGCCTCCGCCCATCTCGCCGAGTCCGGCGGCGAGGGCGCTCTGTTTGCCGGGCGTGAAGCCCATGTGCTCCATGGCGGCGGCGGTGCCTTCGAGCCCGCCGCCGCCGAAGCAGCCGAAGAGCTTCTGGGCGCCGTGCGCCATCAGGACCGCGCCGGTCCCGGCCCGCAGCACGAACAGTCCGAGGTCGCGTCGGTTGAGGCAGGTCATGGCGTCTCCCAGGGCAAACGGCGATGGACTCGGGATCCACTCTCCGGTGCACCCGGCGCCGACCCGCAGCGTTACTGGGCCGTACGGGTCACGGGCCGTGGCGGCACCGGGGTACGCAGGCCGGCGCGCACGGCCTCCGCACAGCAGCGCCCTCCCCCCGCCGCCCGGCCCCGCAGCAGTACGGGGCGGCTCGCGGCGAAGCGCGGCCGGCTCCCCCGCCGCGCCGTCCTCAGCGAGGCGCCTCTCCCTGGGCTATCTCGATGCCCCCGTGCAGATCCGCCGCGGCCTCGATGGCCGAAGTCGCCGAGGCGCACAGGCAGCCGAGCAGGACGGCCGCTATGAAGCGGGCGCCGCGCGAGCTGGGGAGCCGGGGCGCGGGACGGCGGTCGAGCAGGGCCGCGACCCTGCGCGGCACCGGGCCGGCCGCCGCGGCCAGCACCGCGCGGGGGCGGGCCGCGTCCGGTCGGGCGGCGCGGGTGGCGAGGGCGGCGCGGCCGATCGCGCGGGCGGCGAGCTTGCGATCGCCCACGGCCCCGGCCGCGTATTCGTCGGCTGCCCGCTCCAGGGCGTAGGCGAGCGGGGCGCGCAGCGAGCGGAGCGACGGGTGGCAGTGCGCCGCGAGTTCGGCGGCGGCCAGGAACAGGTGGTGGCGGCTCTTGAGGTGAGCCCGCTCGTGGGCGAACAGGGCCTCGCGCTCGGCGGGTCCGAGGGCCTGGAGCATGCCGGTGGTGACGACGATCCGGCCGGGGCGACCGGGCAGCGCGTAGGCGTCGGGAGTGGGGTCGCGCAGCACGGCGAGTTCGCCCGTGCCGGGCGTCAACCGGCCGTGGGCGGCGCGCAGTTCGGCCAGGTGGTGGCGGGCGGTGCGGACCAGCGCCAGGCACGAGGCGGCGACGAGCCCGGCCGCGGTGGCCGCGGCCGGGAAGGCGAGCCAGGCCGGGAGCGCGTCCAGCGGGGAGGTGAGATCTTCGAGCGAGGCGAAGAAGGGCAGCCGGAGCGCGCCCGCCAGCGCGATCAGGCCGAGGGCGGCCGTCGAGCAGGCGGCGAGACCGGTGGCCGCGGTGGCGAGCAGCCAGGCCGCGGGCCGGGGCGGCAGGGCCTCGGCGAGCCTGCGGGCAGCGGGCACCGCGAGGAACGGCACGAGGAGCGGGATCCACACCGAGAAGATCATTGGCCGTCGCCTCCGGACTCCTCCAGGAGGGCGCGCAGCAACTGCTCGTCCTCGTCGCTGAGCTGGGAGACGAACCGGGCGAGGACGGTGGAGCGGTCCTCCTCCTTGGCCAGTTCGGTGTGCATGCGGCGGGCTGTGAGCCCCGGCGCGTCCTCCGTGGGGGTGTACGCGTAGCCGCGGCCGACGCGCGTGCGGGTGACGGCGCCCTTGTCGTGGAGGCGCGAGAGGATCGTGGTCACGGTGGTGCGGGCGAGCCGCCCGCCGAGCCCCGCCTGCACCTCGCCCGGGGTGAGGGGCGTCCCGGCGGCCCAGAGCGCGGCGAGCACCCCGGCCTCCAGTTCGCCCGCCGGGCGTCGCGCGTCCCCGTGCCCGGCGTCTCCCGTGACAGTCATGGAACACTCCTCCCGCTTCATTCGTCTACAGTGCTGTAGACCGTCTACACCACTGTAGTCAGCCGGGTCCTGCGCGTCCCCCCTCGGACGAGCGGCCCGAACACCATTATGGGAGGGCCCACTGACATGGCTGTCGCACCCCTGTTCGCAGCCGCGGCCCCACAGGCCGTGAACGTTCTCGACGCCGGTTCGCTGCTCGCCTCCTTCGGAGCCCTGGGCATCGCCGTGGTGCTCTTCGCCGAGACCGGCCTCCTCGTCGGCTTCCTGCTCCCGGGCGACTCCCTGCTCTTCACCGCGGGCCTGCTGTGCGTGCCGGGCGGCAACGGCCCGGTGACGCTCTCCCTGCCGCAGGTCCTGGTCTGCTCGGTGGCCGGCGCGCTGGTCGGCGCGCAGGTGGGCTACTGGATCGGCCGCCGCGGCGGCCGCGCGCTGCTGGCCCGCAGCCGGTCCCGCAAGCTCCATGAGGGCGCGGCCCGCGCGGAGGAGCTGCTGGCCAAGTACGGGCACGCGAAGGCCATCGTGCTGGCGCGCTTCGTGCCGATCGTCCGCACGGTGCTCAACCCGCTGGCGGGGGCGCTCGGCGTTCCGGCGAGGGTCTTCGCCCTCTGGCAGGTCGCCGGCGGCCTCGTGTGGACCTGTGCGCTGGTCCTCGGCGGCTACGCGCTCGGCTCGTCCGTGCCGAACATCGACCGCTATCTGCTGCCGCTCGTGGCCCTGGTCGTCGCCGTCTCGCTCCTTCCGGTCGCCCTGGAGATCCTGCGCGCCCGCCGCTCCCGTACGGCCACCCCCGAGGACGTCGGCTGATGCACTTCGACGACGGCCTCTACACCTGGGTCACCGACCTGGCACACCGCACGCCCGGGCCCCTGGACACGCTGATCGCCCTCTGGTCGGACTACGGGCTCGCGCTGTTCGCCGTCCTGATGGTGCTCGCCTGGTGGCGGGCCCGGCCGCTCGGCACCGTCCGCACCGCGAGGGCGCTCGCCGCTCCACTCGTCGTCGTCGCGGCGTACGCGGCCAACGACCTCTTCAAGGCGGCCGTCCACGAGCAGCGGCCCTGCCGGACGCTGCACACCCTGACCGTCGAGACCTGCCCCCCGCTCGGCGACTGGTCCTTCCCCAGCAACCACGCGGCGATCGCCGCCGCGGCCGCGGTCGCGATCCTGCTCACGGACCGGAGGCTGGGCGCGATCGCGGTTCCGGCCGCGCTCCTCATGGCGGCCTCGCGGGTCTGGATCGGGGCGCACTACCCGCACGACGTGGTGGTCGGCCTGGTGGTCGGCGCGCTGGCCGGCCTCGCCCTGACGCTCGCCGCGCGCCGGGCGGCGCCCTTCGTGGAGCGGCTCGGCGGCACCCGCCTCCGGCCGCTGGTGAGCGCCCGATGACGTCGGCCCGGCGCACCGGAATCACGGCCTGCGGGCTGCTGCTCCTCCTCGTGCTCCTCACGGTGTTCGTCGCCGTGCGGCACGGGGCCCCGCTGCCGGGCGACCTCGCCCTGCACCGCTGGCCGCTCGACCACCGGCCGCCGGTCGCCGTGGCCGTCGCCCGCGCCGTCACCGCGACCGGCACCGGGGTCCTCCCCTACGTCCTGGCCGTCGTGGCGGGCCTGATCGCGGGCCGCGACGGCAGACAGCGCCGGTACGCGGCGGCCGGAGCCCTGGCGGTGCTGCTCCTCGGCCAGGGGGTGCGGTACGGCCTGATGGCGGCCGTCGCCCGTCCGCGCCCGGACGCCGTCGACTGGGCGACCACCGCGTCCGGCCACTCCTTCCCGTCCGGGCACACCGCCACGAGCGCGCTCACGGCGGGACTCCTGATCTGGGCGGTCCTGACCCGCTCACGCCTGTCCGCCGCCCGGTTCGCGATCGCCCTGCTCGCGCTGTGGGCGGTCGCCGTCGGCCTCTCCCGCGTCTACCTCGGAGTGCACTGGGCGAGCGACGTACTGGGCGGCTGGCTGTTCGCCGCCCTCTGGCTCAGCCTCGCCTCGCTCGCCACGGCCCCTCTCGTACGCACCCTCCGAACCACCGCTCCCCCCGGCGCTCCGGAGGAACCGGGCTCCCTTCCGCGCGGCCAACTCCCCTGATCCGTATGCCGGTTGACCACTCACAGTCAACGGCGGACCGCGGCCGGCCCTGAGCCGGCACACCCTCGCACCGGCCGGCTCAGGCCGCCTTGAAGAAGGCGTTCCAGCCGCCGGGAGGCGCCTGCCCCACTTCGAGCGAGCGCAGCCGTTCGAGCACCTTGGGGTCCTGCACGTCGAGCCAGTCCACGAACTGGCGGAACGACACCAGGCGTACGTCCCGCCTTCCGGCCATCCCCTTCAGCGCCTCCTCCACGGCGTCCATGTAGATGCCGCCGTTCCACTCCTCGAAGTGGTTGCCGATGTAAAAGGGCGCGCGGTTGGTCTCGTAGGCGCGCTTGAAACCCGCCAGGTACGAGGCGGTGGCCTGCGCCCGCCAGGCGGGGTAGCGGGACGTCATGCCCTTGGTGGTGTTCTTCGACTGGTTGGCGAGGATGTTGTAGTCCATCGACAGGACGTCGAAGGAGTGCCCGGGGAACGGGATGCCCTGGAGCGGAAGGTCCCAGACGCCGTGGCGCTTCTCGGGCCACATCTGCCGGCCGCCGGGCGAGGAGGCGTCGTAGCGCCAGCCGCGCTCCTTCGCGGTGGGCAGCAGGTTGTCCTGGCCGAGCAGACAGGGCGTTCGGCCGCCGACGAGTTCCCGGTGGTAGTCGAACGGCAGCGGCTCCTCATCCGTCCAGCCGGTGTTGGTGCGCCATTCGGTGACGAACGAGACGGCCTGGTCGATCTCGTTGTTCCACTGGGCCGGGGTCCAGTTGGCGACCGAACCCGAGCCGCCGCAGAAGTGGCCGTTGAAGTGCGTGCCGATCTCATGTCCCTCGGACCAGGCCTGCCGGGTGTACTTCAGCGTCTCCTTGACGTGCGCGTCGCTGAGGTAGCCGATGTCGGAGGCGCCCACGGGGTTGTTCGGCGGCTGGTAGAGGCGCTTCTTCGACTCGGGGAGCAGATACAGGCCGGAGAGGAAGAACGTCATCCCCGCACCGTGATTCCTGGCCAGTTCGAGGAAGCGCGGGAAGAGCCCGTTGCCGACCTCGCCGGCGCCGTCCCAGGAGAAGATCACGAACTGCGGCGGAGTCTCGCCGGGTTCGAGCGGAATGGGTCTGTCGGGCTGGTTGGGCTGCTTGCCCGTGTCCGCGGTCGAACCGTCACCGATCAGCCTGGCCTGCGACTTCGCCGGTTTCGCCGGCCCCTGCCCCGGTCCGGGCCGACTCGATCCGGCGGAGCCCTCACCCACCGGTGAACCGCAGCCGGCCAGACCCGCCGCGGCGGCGGCCCCAAGTCCCGCGCCCAGCAATCCCCTTCGACTGATGTCCCGCATGCCAGCTCCCGTCACTCATCCCACGGACCCCAGATGTGTAGACCGGATAGTCATGTATTAACCCGATATCTGGCTATATTGAGCCGCCCGCCATACCACCGGAGTCCCAACGTCACCGCGCGTAATCGGACACCTACCGAGCGTTCACACAAGCGGGAGCGGCCCGCGCGGAGCCGCCCCCACCCCGGCGCCCGCCCGCTTCAACTCACGCCGGACCGGAGCCCCTTCCCCTTTCCCGTCACCTTGACGATAAGAAATCCCTCCCCTATCGTCCAGTTGACGAAAAGGAAGGGGTTCCACCATGGCCGACATCTCCCGACGCCTGGGCCGGCGCCATCTGCGCTCCGCACCCACCTCGTACATCCGGCACCACAGGAACGGCCGGCCGGCCCACGACGGCGTCGGGCTCAGCTTCTGGTTCAGGCCGCTCAGCGCCGCGCTGTCCGAAGTGCCGGTCAACGACCGCGAACTGGCCATGGCCTTCCACGCCCGCACCGCCGACTTCCAGGACGTCACCGTGCAGGCGACCGTGACGTACCGGATCAGCGAGCCGGGCACCGCCGCCGACCGGCTCGACTTCTCGATCGACCCGGACACCGGGATCTGGCGGGGCGACCCCTTGGAGCAGCTGTCGACGCTGCTCACCGAGACGGCACAGCAGCACGCCCTGGACGTCCTGGCCCGCACCGACCTGTCCGCCGCGCTCGCCGACGGCGTCGCCGCGGTACGCGAGCGGATCGCGGCCGGGCTGGCGGCGGAGCCCCGGCTGCCCTCCACCGGCATCGAGGTGGTGGCGGTTCGGGTCGTCGCGATCCGCCCCGAGCCCGAGGTCGAGCGGGCGCTGCGGACCCCGGCACGCGAGCGCATCCAGCAGGAGGCGGACCGGGCGACGTACGAACGGCGGGCCGTGGCCGTCGAGCGGGAACGCACCATCGCCGAGAACGAACTGGCCAGCCGCATCGAACTGGCGCGCCGCGAGGAGCAGTTGGTGGAGCAGCGCGGCACCAACACCCGCCGCGAGGCGGAGGAGGCGGCCGCCGCGGACGCGGTACGCACCGAGGCGGAGGCCGCCCGTACGGTACGGCTCGCCCAGGCCGAGGCGGCGGCCGCCCGCGCCTCGGGCGAGGCCCGGGCCGGAGCGCAGGCGGCCTGGCTCCAGGTGCACGGCGAGGCGGACGCCGCCACCCTGCACGCGATGGCCGCGACCCGGCTGGCCGAGAACCTGCCCCGGATCGACAGCCTGACCCTGTCGCCCGATGTGCTCACCACGCTGCTCGACCGGCTCGGCCGGGGTGAGCGGGCGTGAGTCTGGCCCCGCGCGCGGTCCTGGTCCACCGCACCTCGGAGTACGAGGAGTTGCTGGCCCGGCACGGCACGCACGGGCAGGCCGACTTCTTCCTCACCTCGCGCGGCCGCAGCATCCGCGAGGTGGCCGAGCGCCATCGCCGGACGCTGCGCGCGCTCGCCGACGTGGCGGCCGCGATTCCCTCGCAGTGGCGCCAGGCCCGGGTCGAACGCGGCGACCTCGACCGCTTCCTGTTCGCTCCGGAGGACGTCGTGGTGGTGGTCGGCCAGGACGGTCTGGTCGCCAACGCCGCCAAGTACCTGTCGGGCCAGCCGGTGATCGGCATCGATCCGGAGCCGGGGCGCAACGCCGGTGTCCTGGTGCGGCACCGGGCGTCGGCAGCGGCGGGACTGCTGCCCGCGGCGGCCGGGCACGGCTGCGCGGTCGAGGAACTCACCATGGTGGAGGCGCTCACCGACGACCGCCAGCGGCTGCTGGCGCTCAACGAGATCTATCTGGGAGCCCCGGGCCACCAGACGGCGCGTTACCGCATCGGCCCCGACGACCCGGCCGTCGCCGCCGAGGCGCAGGCGTCCTCGGGCGTACTGGTCGGCACCGGAACGGGGGCCACCGGCTGGCTGCGCTCGCTGTGGGAGCAGCGCGCGGGCGCCCCCGCGCTACCGGACCGGGGGGATGCCCGTCTGGTGTGGTTCGTGCGCGAGGCATGGCCCTCGCCCGTGACCGGGACCTCGTTGGCCGCAGGGGAGTTGACCGGCTCCGGTCGGCTGCGGATCACCGTCGAGTCGGACCGGCTCGTCGCGTTCGGGGACGGCATGGAGGGCGACGCGCTCGATCTGACCTGGGGGCAGTCGGTGAGCCTGGGTGTCTCGGACACCGCGCTGCGTCTGGTGGGTTGAGGAGCCGAGGCCGGCGGGCCCGTCCATCGCGGCGAGGTGCGCCGCGGGGCGACGACGAGGCGGTCCGAGGGGTGGCTGCCGGTGCATCGGGGGGCATCGGCCGGTGGATCGGGGGCGATCGGCCGCGCGTCAGCGGGCGGTGAGCCTCGATTGTCAGTGGCGTACGGCATCGTGAACAGTGAGCCCGTACTCCGAGGGAAGGCTGCCGATGACCGCCACCGCCGTGATGACGTCCCATGAACGCTCCGCCGCCCAGGCCTACCTGCGGCTTCTGAGCACCGTGCGCGCCGCCCTCGACTCCCCGGCGGACCGGCCGGGCGCTCCCGTGTCCCTGGAGGGCGTCATCGCCGAGGCCGACGAGGCGCTCGCGCGGGCCGGGCTCGCGGGCAACGAGGCCGAGCTGTTCGCGCTGGTCGGCAGTCTGCACACCGGCGGGGCGCCCGCACCGGGACAGCCCCGCCGATGAACGCGGCGCTCGCCGTGCGCCGGGTCAGCGCTTGTGGCCGACACCGCCGTACATCGCGACCTCGTCGGGCAGTGTGCCGCCCGCCTCCGGGCGCCAGCGCGAGCAGGACACGAGCCCAGGCTCAAGGAGTTCGAGCCCCTCGAAGAATCCGGCCACCCGCTCCGGGGTGCGCTGGGTGAGCTTCGGCGTGCCGTGCTCGTTCCAGAACGCCACCGCCGCGTCCACATCGGGCATGGCCGGGCTGGTGATGGTGTGCGAGAGCACGAGGTAGCTGCCCGGCGCGAGTTCCTTCATCAGCTCGCGTACGAGGGCGCGGGCCTCGGACTCGTCGGGGATGAAGATGACGACGCCGAGCAGCATCAGGGCCACCGGCTCGCTCAGGTCCAGGGTCTTGGACGCGTGCTCCAGGATGGTGGCCGTGTCCCGCAGGTCGGCGTCCAGGTAGTCGGTGCGGCCCTCGGGGGTGCTGGTCAGCAGGGCGCGGGCGTGCGCGAGGACCAGCGGGTCGTTGTCGACGTAGACGATCCGGGCGTCCGGCGCGAGACGCTGGGCGACCTCGTGGGTGTTGTCGGCGGTGGGCAGTCCGGTGCCCACGTCGAGGAACTGGCGCACCCCGCGGTCGGCCACCAGATGCCGTACGGCTCTGCCGAGGAACAGCCGGTCGGCCAAGGCGTAGTCGCCGATGCCGGGATGCAGGGCGCGGATCTGGTCACCGACCTCGCGGTCGACGGGGTAGTTGTCCTTGCCGCCGAGCCAGTAGTTCCAGATGCGGGCGGTGTGCGGCTGCGCGGTGTTGATGCGGTCGCGCACGTGGTCGGGCGTCGACGAGGGTGCGGGGTTCTCGGTCACGGATGTCTCCTGGAGATGCGGCGCTGCGTCAACGGCCAATCTAGATACTCGTGTTGCGAACTGTCACAGAGAACGTGCCGTTGCGCGTGGCTGTCTCACGCCGGGCCGTGGACCGGGCCCCGGCCAGGAAGTGGCACCTGCGCGCCGGACCGGCGACCGAGGCGTACCGGGATCTCCTGCCAGCCACTGGCGATGAAGGAGGGAACCTGCCGCAACTCGGCTGCCTTGACCGCGAGTTCGAGGTCCGGGAAGCGGTCGAAGAGCGCCGGGAGCGCGGTGAGCGCCTCCATGCGGGCGAGCGGGGCGCCGATACAGCGATGCACACCGATGCCGAAGGCGAGGTGGTCGTCGGCGCCCCGGGCCGCGTCGAAGACGTCGGCGTCGTCGCCGTAGTGCGCCGGGTCCAGACCCGAGGCCGCGTAGGTGGTGATGATCGCGTCGCCCGCCGGGACGGTGACCCCGTCGACCGTGAGGTCGCTGACGGCGAAGCGCAGCGGGAGGCTGGCGATCGAGGGGTGGACGCGCAGGGTCTCGTCGACGACGGCGTCCCAGCCGATCGTGCCCGAACGGACGGCGGCCAGCTGGCCGGGCCGGTCCAGGAGCGCGACGACGGCGTTGCCGATGAGGTTGACGGTGGTCTCGAACCCGGCGCCGATGATCAGGAGCAGCGTATGGAGGAGCTCCTCGGCACCGAGCCGGTCGCCGTCCTCGTGGCGCACCCTGATGAGCTCGGTCGCCATGTCGTCACCGGGCCGCTCGGTCTTGTACGCGACCAGGGCCGGGAGCACGGTGGCCATCTGCTCCTGCACGAGCGCGCCGTGCTCGGGGCTCGGGTCGGAGGTGTCGAAGACCGTGGCGATCATCCGGGCGGCCGGTTCGGTCAAGTGGTCCGGCACGCCGAGCAGTTCGCAGATGAAGCGCATCGGGAGCGGGTGGGCGTAGCCCGCCTTGAGATCGACGGTCGCGCCCGAGGGCGCGGCCTCGGCCAGGCCCTCCAGCAGGTCGGCGGTGATCGCCTCGACCCGGCCGCGCATCGCCTCGGTGCGCCGGGCCGTGAAGCTGGGGGCGACGAGCTTGCGCAGCCGCGCGTGATCGGGCCCGTACGTGGTCAGCATGTTGACCACACCGACCCAGCCCAATATCCAGACCCAGTCCGGGTTCTGGTCCAGCTCCGGCCAGAGCGACCAGTGCCGGCGCGGGTCCTTGCTGACGCGTGGATCGAGGATCAGCGCCTTGAGCGTGTCGTACCGGGTGGGCGCCCAGGCGGGTATCCCGCCCGGCAGTGTGACCGCGACGAGCGGGCCCAGGGCGCGCAGCCGGGCGCTCTCGGCGGCCGTGTCGGCCCCGAACGGGTCGATGGGCACACGATGTGTCACGGTCATTCGCGGTCTCCTGACTGGGGTCCTGCGTCATCAACACGGCCGGTGCACACCCTGGTTGACCGTGCCGCCGATCCGTCTGCGGGCGTGTCGCGCGGGTTGGGCGTGTCCCCCTCTCGCCCCGCCCGGGCGCGCCCTCACACTCCTTCGAGGGCGTCCGCGACAGCGCCGAGGAAGGCGGCGTGGGCACGGGCGCTGCACGGGGACTCGGGGTTCCAGGGGACGACACGGGCGCTGCCTTCCAGGGCGCGCCAGGACGCATTGGAGCCCAGGGTGTCGAGCGGGGCCGCGTTGGACCTGACGTCGGCGAGGACGATGTCGGGCCGCAACACGGCCGCCCGCTCCCAGGGGCCGGTCAGCCAGTTCGCGCCCGGCCCCGCCTCCGGCTCCATCAGGTCCACCCCGTACCCCGTGAGACCGCGCAGCTCCGGCCAGGCCTGCGGCCGGGCGATGTGGACCTGGTCGGGGTCGGCCGGCGAGAGCGCGAGGACACGCGGGCGCGGGGTGAGCGCGGCGATGGCACGCAGCCGCTCCTCCGCGTCGGTGAGCGCGCCGGTGTCCTCCCCCGGCGCCCCCAGCGACCGCGCGAGATCGGCGAATCGGCTCCGGATGTGCGCCAGGGAGCGGGCCTGGCCCACCTCCACCACCGCCACCGGAACCCGCTCCTCCAGATGCTTGGCCACCTCGGGGTCGAGCCCGTACACCTGACCGCCGCCGTAGCTGACGGCGACGACGACGTCCGGCCCGGCCGCCAGCAGGGCGTCCACGGTGAGGCCACCTCCGGCCCCCAGATAGCCGACCTCGTCCCGCGGCAGCGCGCCGGTCTTGGCCGGGTCGGGTGCCTCCTCGTCGTCGTGGAACGAGCCGAACACCGCCGCCGGGCGGATGCCCAGGTCCTCCAGGGTGGCTCCGGCCTGGATGTAGGCCACTATGCGGGACGGCGTCGCCGATGCCTTCGACAGCTGCCCACGGTCGTCCGAGAATCGCCAGGCACTCTGCTCCATGACGTCATCCGCCCCCAATGCGGTCGCGTTGCCGGCTCGTGCGAAGCCATTTCCCCGCTTGCCTGCCCAACGCTCGTGACCGTCACGCCAGTTCCCGCTCTCCGGCTCCAACCCGCTTGTTCCACCTGCTCTTTGACGCGGCGAGCGGAAGCGCCGAGAAGCCGTGACGGCCTCCGGCCCGGTATCACGGCACCGAGCGTTTCGAGCCGTATGCCGTGGAGGGGGGCGCCGACGGGCCGGGCAGCTTCTAGTCTGCGAAGCCATGAACACGACGCGTCTCGCAGGTCTCGGCCTCGCCGCGGTCCTGTCATGTACCGCAGCCCTGCTGTTCTACGTGGGCACCCCCGCCGAAGCCGACACCGCCGATCTGACCTTCAGCACGGACAGGACCGCGGTCACCCCCGGCTCCACGGTCGAGCTGAGCATGACGCTCACCAACACCCAGTCGACCGAGATCCGGTTCGTCTACCAGTCGGTCCGCCCGACCTGGGACACCGAACGGCAGGCGGACCTGAAGTACGCGCTGGTCTCCTGCGAGGCGGCGGGGTCCCCCTGCCAGGACACCGGTCGGCCGGGCCTCTCCTACGCCGTCCCGCTGGCCCCCGGCGCGAGCCGCACGGTGACCCTGACGTACCGGGTCGCCCCGGGCTCTGCGTGCGGACGGGTCCTCGGCTTCTCCTCGTACCTCTACTACGAGTACGGCAGCGGGCTGTTCTCCACGAGCGACACCTACTTGAGCCCGGAGGTACGGGTCGACTGCCCGGCCGCGCACTGAGCCCCGGCCGGGCACGGCTGTGGCCCCGGCATCGGCACCGGGGCCACGAGTGATCGCGGGGCGTTACCGCGTGGCGCCGCGGAACCGGCGGTAGAGCACACCGCCGCCGAGCAGCAGCGCGGCGGACGCGGGGACCGCGTATCCGATGCCGTCGGCGCCGGTGTGGGCGAGGGCCTTCCCCTGCGGCGCGGGGACCGCGGGGGCGGCGGGGGGCGCCGGCAGCGGGGTGGGCTTCGCGGGCGGCGGGGCGGGGGCCGGCGGCGGGGCGGGGTGGTGGCGCACCGGCGGTGTGGAGCCGTTCGTCGAGGTGTTGCCGACGGACGGGTTCAGAACGCCGACGACACCGACCGAGTTCCCGGAGATGTTGACGGGGAGATCAACGGGGAGCTGGAAGCCGTTCCCCGCGAGAACGCCGGGCGAATCCTTTCCGCTTCCGGATGCGCGGGCACCGCCGCCGTTGCCCGCGCGCGAGGAGCCGGCCTTGGCGCCGTGGGGGGCGTGCGAGGCGTTGGCGCAGGTGTTGCCGGCGCTGGGGTTGAGCAGTCCGAGCACGTCCACGGTGTTCCCGCACACGTTGACGGGAAGATCGACGGGAAGCTGTACGGCGTTGCCCGCCAGTGCCCCCGGGGAGGAGTCGGCGCTGCCGCCGGCGTTCGAGTCCGCGTAGGCGTAGCCGGTCGCGGCCAGTACGCCGCCCGTGGCCACCGCCGTGACCAGGCCCTTCATGGCGACCCGTCTCATTGGTTTCCTGCCTTCCGGAGTTCGTCACGGACTACTCGCCCGCACCGCCATCAACGGCGATGGGGCCGGATGGGTTATGCCTCATACGCCTTTCACCCCATCGAGTGGCCTGATTATCGATTTGGGCCATGCCCGACGCTCTGCTCCGGTATCGGACGGAACGGGGGGGCTCACGACAAGGTGCCGCAGCCCGGTCGAACGGGTCAGGGGGCGGCCCCCGAGCCGCGCGCGCCCCATGGCAAGATCCTTCGAAGGCCGGTGGGGAGTCCCTGGCCGGGACGGGTCCGGGAGTCGAAGGTGCGCGGGGACACGGAAGCGCGGGAGCGGGCGGACGGACGAGAACCGGCCCCGGCCCCGGTTCGGCCCACCGTCGTCGTCCCCGCAGCCGGCCCGGCTCCGCGAGCCGAACACAGGCTCAACCGGTTCGTACGTCTCCTCGTGCAGCAACTGCTCCGCGAGTTCCGCGTCATCGTCGCCGAACCCGTACGCACCCTCGTGCGGCGCGGCCTTTCCGGCGTCCTCCTCGCGGTGTTCACGGCCGTCGCGGTGCTGACGCTGCACGCCGTGGACCAGAGCTCGACCGGGGCGACGCTGATACGGCTCACCTCGCACGTCCGGGGTGACATCCCGCTCCCGCTCGTGCTGCTGCGCACGCCGCTCTCGCTGTTCGTCCCGGCCCGTGACATGCCCGCGCTGCCCGGCATCCCGGTGCTCTTCCTCGGGATCGCGCTGGCCCAGCTGGTGCTCGGCCGCGCCCGGACCATCGCGGTGGCCTACGCGGTCTCGCTGGCGGGCACGCTCAGCGCGCGCGTCATGATCGCGGTGGGGCCCGGGTGGTGGGGGCTTCCGCCGGACGCGGCCCAGGTGATCGACACCGGGGCGTCCGCCGCGGTGGTGGGGCTGTTCGCCCACATCGCCACCGTGAAGCGGGCCCCGGTCCTGTTCCTGTGCGCGGTCACCCCGACGGTGCTCAGGTCCGTCCACAAGCCCAACCTCGCGGGCCGCGAGCACCTGGTGGCCATCACGGTCGCCGTCCTGCTCGGCCTGCTCGCCACCCGTCGCGACCCCGCACTGCGCGACGGGCCGAGCCCGGCCTGAGCGGGCCCGCGCGCCTCACTCGTCCTCGTTGCCGCCCCGCGTGACCGCCACCACACCGGCCACATCGGCGAACCGGGCGGTGAGGACAGCCGGGTCGGCGCGGCCCACCGCCGAGATCAGCACCTCCGCCGGGTCCCCGATGCCGCCCGCCCTCGTCATCTGGAGCCCGGCGACACCGAACCCGGCCCGCTCGCACTGCTCCATCAGCTCGCGCAGCAGGCCCGGCCGCTGCTCGTACGCGATCCGGAACGTCGAGGCCACCGAGCGCATCCGCGGCAGCCGATGGACGAGCGGCCGCACCAGGTAGGCGGCGACGAAGTACGCGGCCGTCGCCAGTATCGAGAGCAGCGGGAGCCCGGCCGCGGCCGCGGCGCCCACGGCCGCCGTCAGCCAGATCGTCGCCGCCGTGGTGAGCCCCTGCACCGAACCCCGGTGCACGAAGATGACCCCGGCGCCGATGAAGCCGACCCCCGACACGATCTGCGCGGTGACCCGGGACGGGTCGAGCTCGATGGTCCCGACGTGCAGGACGTCGCCGAAGCCGTACTTGCTGACCAGGGTGAAAAGGGCCGCGCCGACGCCGACCGTGGTGTACGTCCGCAGCCCCGCGGCCTTCTGGCGGATCTCCCGCTCCAGGCCGATGGCCGCGGACAGCAGGAACGCCAGGCCGAACTCGCCCGCCTGCGCCCAGCCCTGCCCACTCGGCTCAAGCACCCCGGCCGCCACCTGCACCATCCCGTGCCCCTTCCCACTCGGGCCGCGCCATCACACGAACAGGCACTCCCTACCCATACAGCCACATTCCATGACGCCCCGCCCCGCGCCGGGGCCCCGAAGCGGCTCAGCGGCAGCGCAGTGCGGCGTACATGTCCAGCTTGTGCTCCAGGCGCGAGAGGTCGCGGCCGGTGAGGACCTCGATCCGCTGGATGCGGTAGTGGACCGTGTTGACGTGCAGATGCAGGGAGGCCGCCGTGCGCGCCCAGGACCCGTTGTGCGCGAGGAAGGACTCCAGGGTCTCCCTGAGCATCTGCGAGGAGGTGTGGGCGTCGTCGGCCAGCGGGCCGAGGACCCTGTCGTGGTAGACGGCCCGTACGTCGGTGGGGATGCCCGCGAGCAGCCCCTCCAGCGTGGTCAGGTCGTCCACGGCGGCCACACCGGCCCCCTCGGGCTCCTGCGAGCGGGCCGCGGCGAGCGCGTAACGGGCGCCGGTCAGGCCGGAGTTGAGCCGGTCCGGCGCGTCGACCTGGGAACCGACGCCGACATGGAGCGGGACGAGCGGCTCGCAGGCCTGCACCAGGCGCCACAACTCCCGCAATTCCACGGCCACTTCGGTCCCGCCCTGGACCACGGCCAGTACTTCTCCGTGCGGCAGGCGGCCGAGGGCGAAGGGCCGGCCGGGGGTGTGGCGGAGGGCTTCGGCCAGGGCGTCGCCCGCGGCGCCCTGGTCGCCGTCGGTACGGGTGGCGGCGGCGACCACGTGGAACGGGCCGTCGGGGGAAAGGCCGCAGGCGGTCAGGGCACCGCTCAGTGCGGGCAGGTCGGCGGCGGGTGCGTCGACGAGCCGGATCAGCTCGCCGGCCCGCCGCCGGCTCTCGTTGCGCGCCCGGTCCCGGCCGTAGCGGTGGTCGGCGAGCACGTCCGCCGTCTCGTGCAGCAGACGCGGAGGCACGGCGGCCGCGTCCGCGAGGTGCAGATACCAGCTGTCGTACGGCGAACTGTCCGTGTCGATCAGCAGGGTGAGGCCGGCGGGCGCCCGGCGCAGCAGCTCGCGGCCGCGCCGGGCGGGGATCGCCGGGGCCGCGGGGGTGCGCGCCACGGTGCGCCCGGTAGGGGTCAGGACGTAGCAGTCCGGCGTACCGACATGGGCCAGGGCCCGGTCCAGCAGGACGTCCGGTTCGGCTCCGGCCCGTACGAGGTCGCTGAGCTCGCTGCGGACGTTGTCGGGCAGGGCGTGGCGGTGCGAGGTGGGCCGCCGGCTGAGGTCGCCCCACTGGCGCAGGTAGACGGCCTCGGTGATGGCCCGGAAATTGGTGCGCGAGGGCACGGCGAGCAGGGCGATGCCGTTCTCCCGGCAGGACCGGGTCAGCTCCTCGGGCACACTGCCGTGCGTCTCCTCACCGGCCAGGAGGGCGGCCGCTCCGGCGGTCACGAGCGCGGAGACGAAACGGCTGATCTTCTCGGTCCCCTTCTCCGGACCCCACCACACGAGACCGCTCAGCACGACCTCGCCCGGCCGCAGAAAACGAGTCGGGTCCTCCAGGTCGGTGGCGGTCACCCCGGTGATCTCCCGGAGGAGCTGCTGCTCCTCGCCCCAGAGCAGTTCCAGATCCAGGGATTCGAGACGCAGGAGGTCTTCGACGTGCATGAGTGGCTCCTTGGTGCGGGTGCCGGTTCTGCGGCACCGGATCCGCATTCACCAGGTGAATGCGAGTTTCTGCATCGTAGATGCAAGGAGAGATGGCCGATACACCTCTTGGTTGATCCTCCAGAGCAGGCTCGGTCCTCTGGTGGTTTTCCGTGTGACGCACCAGTCGCGCCGGCTCCGCCGGCTTGGTTCACTCAGGAGGCCGCCCCACGCCACCGCCGGCCCCATCTCCCGCACACGTCCCGGGAGTTGTGGCGTAGTCCCGTCGGCGTCGGCGAGATCCGGCCAACGCCGTCCACACGGACGCCCCCGGAATCCCCGGACCGCGGTCGACGCACGCCGGCCAAGGAGCCCCCGCCGCCACCCACGCCGATCCCCCGACATCCCGACCGGGTGGGGGCCCGGCCCCCGAACGCGCGCAGTCGGGGACGCAAGCCGGGGTGCGGGTGTCAGCCGCCCGCGCTCGCGGCCTCGGCGGCGGCCCGGTACTCGGCGTAGAGGCGGGCGCCGCGCCGCGCCGAGGTGTCGATGCGGCCCAGCACCCCCGGCACCGCGATGCTGGGCAGCACCAGGTCGTAGAGGAGGGAGACCCGCTCCTCCAGATCGGACATCCGGGTGCCGGCCTGGGACATGAGCTGGGTCCCGGTGAACGCGGCGACCATGGCCTCGGCGGTCCGCTCCGGGTCGACGTACGGCAGCACCTCGCCCTGCTCCTTCGCCACCGTCAGCTGATGTTCCGTCAACTTCACCCAGTCCCGCCAGGGGTGGCCGAAGAACCGCTGGGCGCTCTGGTCGGCCGCGATACGGGCGGCACCGCGCAGCAGGGGCTCGCGCGGGAGCCGCTGAGCGAGCAGGAGCCCCATGTCGACGAACGACTGGACCCGGACCGGCTGGTCCGGCGGCGGCTCGGTCACCGCGTGCTCCAGGACACCGCGCGCCAGGTCCTCCTTGGAGGCGAAGTGGAAGTACAGGGCGCCCTTGGTCACCTGGGCCCGGTCGAGGATCTGCGTGATGGTGGCCGACTCGTAGCCGTACTCCGCGAAGACCGTGGCCGCGGCTTCGAGCACCGCGTTGCGCGTCCGGATCGCACGCTCCTGTCGCGCCATGACAAGGTCTCCTGTGGGTCGCCGGGCATCGGACCGGATTCCCCGGAACCGGCCGGTCCGTATTGTACCGTCTGGTCAGGATATCAACGGGCCGTGAGCGCTCCCCCGACACCGCCGAGCCTGGTCCGGCGGGGAGGAACGGCCGGGCGGAGAGCGCGTTCCACGCTCGCCGGCCGGCGCGTGAGGTCCGCTCGGGAGGGAAAGAAATCGCCGGACAACTCCCTTAGCGGGAGTGGCAGTTGCGGCCCGGGTAAACGCCGGCGCACGAGACCGCGTCCGCACCTGCATGACAGAGGGGCGAGGCACCCTCGCACCGCGGCGTCCGTCGCGCCGGTCGTCGGACCTCCTCCCCGAGAACCGCACGCGCGGTCCTGTCATCCTCGGCGCGAAGCAATCCGCGGCCCTACCGGCTACGAGGGAAAGGTGAGATCGACGGCCCCCTCGGACTCCGGGGCCGCGGCCTTCCGCTCGGACGCGGCCCTGGGCAGCCGACGCAGTGTCAGGAGCCCGAGTGCGGCGTGCAGGAGGCCGGCCGCGGCCACCGCCACGTGCATGCCGGACACGAAGGCCGACTTCGCGTCGCCGGCCATCGGGGCCGTGAGGCCGGGCAGGTCGAGGGTCTCGTCGAGCGTGGGTGCGAGGCCGGGCCCTTGGAGTCGGAAGAGCAGGGCCGCGAGGGAGCCGATGAGCGCGATCCCGAGGGCGTTGCCGATCTCGTTGCTGGTCTCGGCGATCGCGCCGGCCGACCCGGCTCGTTCGGCGGGCACGGCGCCAACGGCTGTGTCGGCGACGACGCTGAAGGAGATCCCGTAGCCGATACCCGCGATCGACGTGGAGGCGATGTACCAGCCGATCCCGCCGGTGGTGGTGGCGGGAAGCAGGAGCAGCAGCCCGGCCGCGATGGAGAAGTGGCAGACGAGGAGAGTCGGGCGCTTGCCGATGCGATCGACCACGAGAGGCGTGATGACACAGGTGGCGGTGAGCACCGCCGCCCCCGGAAGGGCCAGGAGGGCCGCCTCCAGGACGGCGAGACCGAGAACGGACTGGAGGTAGACGCCTGACAGGTACGCGGCTGCCGACCAGGCCGCCAGGGGCAGCAGGCCGGTGATGATCGCGACGGTGAAGACCCGGTCGCGGAAGAGGGTGAAGTCCATCAACGGGTGATCGATGTGCCGCTGGCGACGTACGAACAGGGCCAGGAGCACGGCCCCGCCCAGACCCACGAGAGCGGGGAGGAGCGAAATCCCTTGCGCCGCGGCGGACTTGAGGCCGTAGACGACGCCCAGGAGACCGGCCGCGGAGGCCACGACGCTGAACGGGTCGATGCGGCCCGGTCGGGTCGTCCTCACCTCACGCAGCAGGGCCGGCGCGAAGATCAGGAACAGGGCTATGACGGGCAGGTTGATCAGGAAGACCGAGCCCCACCAGTACCGTTCCAGGAGGATGCCGCCGGCCACCGGGCCGATGGCGAACCCTGCCGCGAAAGCGGCCGCGAAGATCCCGATGGCCTGCCCACGTCGTCGTGGATCGCCGAACAGCTCGCTCAGCACGGCCAGTGCGGACGGCAGGAGCGTCGCGCCGGCCACGCCCATCAGGGCACGGGAGGCGATGAGGAGCTCCGCGTTCGGCGCGAACGCCGATCCGGCGGAGGCGAGGCCGAAGACCGTCGCCCCGGACATCAGCAGCTTCAGCCGACCGTACCGGTCCCCGATGGTGCCGAACGCGATGAGCAGGGAGCCGACCGCGAAGCCGTAGACGTCCAGGATCCACAGCGCCTGATCGGCCGTTGGCGCGAGGTCCCGCGTTACCCGGGGCATCGCCAAGTACAGGATCGACCCGTCCATGGAGACCAGCAGGACGGGCCCGAGCACGACCAGCAGGCCCAGCCAGGCGCGGGGACCGGGTGAATGGGGGGTGCGTTGTTCCGACATGCCCCCGACCGTGGGTGACGGCCGCCCCGGCAGCCATCCCCCTGCTCCGGGTAGACACGCTCTGGGTACACCGGCTGTGGGCAGACCCGCTGTGGGTAGACCCGACAGGTATAGCCGGCCGCGTACCGGTTCCCTTTACGCTCTTGCTGTGGACAGCCTGGGAACATTCTTGAAGAGCCGCCGCGACCGGGTCACCCCGGCCGAGATCGGGCTGCGCACGCATGGGACGGGGCGCCGTGTTCCCGGGCTGCGACGGGAAGAGCTCGCCCAACTCGCCGGAATGAGTGCCGGCTACTACACCCGCCTGGAGCAGGGGCAGGCCGAGACGGCGTCCGGGCAGGTGCTCGACGCGCTCGCGCGGGTGCTCCGGCTCGACCCGGCCGAGACCGCGCACCTGCACGACCTGGCCCGGCACTCGGCGACGCCCCGGCTGTGCGAACCCCCCGCGGAAGAACCCCACCGGCGCGTCCTCGCGCTGCTGGATTCGCTCGGTGAGGCCACACCGGCGATCGTCCTCGGCCGACGCGGAGACGTGCTCGCGTGGAACCGCAGCGGGCACGCACTCCATGCCGAGCACATCGCCTACGAGACACCGGCCGACCCGGACCACCGGCCTTCCATTCCGCGCCTGTTCTTCCTCGACCCGGTCATGCGTGACCTGTACCGCAACTGGCACGCGCTGGCCCGCGCCCACGTCGCCTACCTCCGGCTGACCGCCGGGCGCTATCCCACCGATGCGCGCCTGGCGGAACTGATCGGCGAACTCACCATGCGCAGCGACGACTTCTCGTCGATGTGGGCCACTCGGGACGTCGCCGACTGCACCACGGGGACCATGCACATCCAGCACACCGTCGTGGGCGCCGCGAGTGTCGACTACCAGGTCTGGTTGCAGCCCGACAGCCCCGACCACCGCCTTGAGGTCTACACCCCCCATGACCCCGGCTCCGCGGACGCCTTGCAGCTCCTGAGCCACCGGAGCCGAGGTGGCGTCGGCTCCTCGTGCGAAGGGTGACCGGAGGGCTCGCCGGCGGAACGACGAGGGCCGGTGTCGGAGACTTCCGATACCGGCCCTGATCTGCGACTCTTTCGAGTCGGGACGACAGGATTTGAACCTGCGACCCCTTGACCCCCAGTCAAGTGCGCTACCAAGCTGCGCCACGTCCCGATGCCCGTCTGACCTGGGGTTTCCCCCGGCCGCTCGTGCATGAGAACCATACCGCACTCCGGCGGTGCGGCAGGAACGGGGGACAATCGGCGCATGGACGGTTCCGCACGTGATCGTGATGACGAGGGGCGCGCGCGCAACGCCCGGCCCCGGGACGGGCTCGGGCGGCCGCTGCCCTACGGCGCCGACGGGGTGGCCCGGCAGCCGGAGGGCGTGGCGCGCACGCCCGAGCAGACCCTGACCGAGGCCCAGCGGCTCCTCGACGCCGGAATGCCGTTCCACGCCCACGAGGTCTTCGAGGACGCGTGGAAGTCGGGCCCGCCGCGGGAGGAACCGCTGTGGCGGGGCCTGGCCCAGCTCGCGGTGGGCCTCACGCACGCCGCGCGCGGCAACGCGAAGGGCGGCGCCGCCCTCCTGGAGCGGGGCACGGACTCCCTCGCCCGGTACGCGGCCGGGGCCGGCGTGCCGACGTACGGGCTCGATCTGGACGGGCTCGCGGCCTGGGCGCGGGCGCTGACCGTGCGGCTGCCGGGGCCGCTCGACGCGGCGGCCGAGGCGCCCGGACTCAGGAGCCGGGAGGAGCCCCGGCTCAGGGGCTGAGCAGGATCACGTCCAGGGTCCGGGGGCCGTGCACGCCCTCGACCCGGTCGAGTTCGATGTCGCTGGTGGCCGACGGCCCCGAGATCCAGGTCAGCGGCCGGCCGGGATCCAGACGCGCCATGGCCTGCGGTACGGACGCGACGACCTGGTCCGGCACGCGCACCACGCAGATGTGGTGGTCCGGCACGAGCGTGATGCGCCGTCGCCCCTGGGCCGGTCCGGCGTCCAGGACCAGGGTGCCGGTCTCGGCGATCGCGAGTGCGCAGCCGGTGATCACGCTGTCGACGGCGTCGAGTTCCGCAGCGGTGGACTCCGGGCGGTCCGCGATACGCACGCGATCGGTCTCCGCCAGCCACTGGGGCGGCAATCCCTCGGGCACGAGGACGTTCGTGGCCCCGCGAGCGCCGAGCAGTGCGGCGACGAGGGCGCCGACGCCTGCCGTGTCCGTGCGGTGCACGCGGGCGCGGTAGTCGGCGAGGTTCTCGTACAGCAGGTCGAGGACGGCCGCCGGGTCGTCGGGGGTGTGGCTCACCAGGTAGTCGCGGACGACCGCCGGAGGTTCGGGGGCGCCCTCCACGGCGGCCCGTACGCGGGCCAGGATGCGGTCACGGGCGTTCATGCGCGGTTCTTCCTCCACCAGTCGCGGAAGGGTTCCTCGGGGAGTTCGGGCAGGTCACGGCTCTCGGTCCAGGCGGTGGCCCCGGGGGGACGCTTCGGGTGCAGTGCCCGGGTCCGCGAGGCCAGCCGCTCCCCCGCCGCCATGACGCCCGGGTGGTCCATGGCCCAGGTGGCGGCCTTCATCGCGGCCCTCTCCAGGCGGTGCCCCGGGCCGCCCTGGCCGGCGACCCGCTCGCGGAGGTGCACCAGGACCTCCGGGATGTCGATGGCGACCGGGCACACCTCGTAGCAGGCCCCGCACAGCGAGGAGGCGTACGGCAGCGAGGCGTCGATCTCGCTTGTGGTGCCCCGGAGTTGAGGGGTGAGGATGGCGCCGATGGGGCCCGGATAGACCGAGCCGTAGGCGTGGCCGCCGGCCCGCTCGTAGACCGGGCACACATTGAGGCAGGCCGAGCAGCGGATGCAGCGCAGCGCCTGACGGCCGACGTCGTCGGCGAGGGCGTCGGTGCGGCCGTTGTCGAGCAGGACGAGGTGGAAGGTACGGGGGCCGTCGCCGTCGGCCGTGCCGGTCCACATGCTGGTGTACGGGTTCATGCGCTCGGCGGTCGAGGAACGCGGCAGGGTCTGGAGGAAGACTTCCAGGTCCTGCCAGGTGGGGACGGTCTTCTCGATGCCGACGACGGAGATCAGGGTGTCGGGCAGGGTCAGGCACATCCGGCCGTTGCCCTCGGACTCGAAGACGACCAGGGTGCCGGTCTCGGCGACCATGAAGTTGGCGCCGGAGATGCCGACCTTCGCCCGCAGGAACTTCTCGCGCAGATGGAGCCGGGCCGCTTCCGCGAGATCGGCCGGGGTATCGGTGAGCCCATCCGGGGCGGGTCTGCCCCAACTGGCCATCTTCTCCCGGAAGATGTCGCGGATCTCGCCCCGGTTGCGGTGGATCGCCGGGACCAGGATGTGCGAAGGCCGGTCGTCACCGAGCTGGACGATCAGCTCGGCCAGGTCGGTCTCATAGGCGTGGATGCCCTCGGCGGCGAGCGCCTCGTTGAGGCCGATCTCCTGGGTGGCCATCGACTTGACCTTGACGACCTCGGTCTCACCGGTGGCCCTGACCAGATTGGTGACGATCCGGTTGGCCTCCTCCGCGTCCGCGGCCCAGTGCACGGTGCCCCCGGCGGCCGTGACCGAAGCCTCCAACTGCACCAGATGATCGTCGAGGTGACGGAGCGTCATGTCCTTGATGCGCTTGCCCGCCTCGCGCAGCCGCTGCCAGTCGGCGAGTTCGGCGACCGCCTTGGCGCGCTTGTCGCGGATGGTGTGGGTGGCGTGCCGCAGATTGCCGCGCAGGGTGGTGTCCCGCACGGCGTCGCGCGCGGCCTTCGGGAACGCGGGCATGCCGACGAAGGTGCCGCTCACAGGTGGGGCTCCGCTTCCGTGCTGAGGAGGATCTCGGCGATGTGCAGGGCGCGCAGCGGGGCGTCCTGCCGGTGGAGGATGCCGCCGATGTGCATGAGGCAGGAGTTGTCGGCGCCGCACAGCACCTCGGCGCCGGTGGCGGCGGCGTTGCGCACCTTGTCGGTGCCCATCGCCGCGGAGACGTCCGGGTTCTTGACCGCGAAGGTGCCGCCGAAGCCGCAGCACTCCTCGGCGCCGGGCAGCTCCCGCAGCTCCAGGCCCCGGACGGCTTCGAGGAGCCTGCGCGGCCGGTCGCCCAGGCCCAGCAGGCGCAGCCCGTGGCAGGAGGGATGGTAGGTGACGGTGTGCGGGAAGTACGCGCCGACGTCGGTGACGCCCAGCACGTCGACCAGGAACTCCGTCAGCTCGTACACCCGCGGCACGAGTGACTCCGCGACCCGGCCCAGCTCGTCGCCCCGTCCCTCGGCGGCCGCCCGGTGGCCGATGCGCGGATAGGTGTCGCGGATCATCGCCACACAGGAGCCGGACGGGGTGACGACGTGGTCGTAGCCTTCGAAGACCCGGCCCATCCGGCGCACCAGGGGCTCGGTCTCGTGCCGGTAGCCGGTGTTGAACTGGGGTTGCCCGCAGCACGTCTGCCCGGCCGGGAAGTCGACCTCGACCCCGAGCCGTTCCAGGAGCTTCACCGTCGCGATGCCGGTGGCCGGGTACACCGCGTCATTGACGCAGGTGACGAAGAGTGCGACGCGCATGGTCGGAGGATATGCCGTGGTGGCCGGCCGCGTTGCCTACCAGAGCACGGGCAGTTCCTCGGGCGAGCGATGGATCATCGTGGGGCGCATGACGACGGGTCTGTCCTGCGCGAGGCGCAGTCCCGGGAGGCGCGCCGTCAGGAGTTCCAGAGTGATCCGTAGCTGCTCGCGGGCCAGGGACGAGCCCGGGCAGCCGTGCACGCCGTACCCGAAGGCGAGGTGGCGGGCGGGCGGGCGGGTGATGTCGAAGACGTCGGGGCGTTCATGCCGGCTCGGGTCGCGGTTGGCGGAGCCGTACGCCACGAACACCACGGCCCCGATGGGGAGTTCGGTGCCGGACAGCATGACCGGGCGGGTGGTGATGCGGCGGAAGCCCTGGATCGGGCTGTCGTAGCGGGCCGCCTCCTCGACGGCGGCCGGTATCAACTCCGGCTTCTCGCAGAGCAGTTCCCACTGCGCCGGGTGATGCAGCAGGTGGAGCATCGTGGAGCCGATCAGCGCGCTCGTGGTGAGGTGCCCGGCGAGCAGGAAGTTCTGCAGATGGGCGACCATCTCGTGCCGCTCGTCCAGGGTGAGTTCGGCTCCCGGCGGCTCGCCCCCGGGCGCGAGCGCGGCGATCAGTGTGGTGCACAGATCGTCCTGGGGGCGGGCGTGCCGCTCCCGTACGTAGGTGTCGAGGAGGTGCTGCATCGCGACGACGTCGCGCGCGGCCGCCAGTTGGGCGGGCTCGTCCATCGGCCGGAACAGGAGTTGCTCGGCCTGGTGGCCGCCGTGCACGGCGAGCGGCACGTCGGCCGGGTCGAGCCCCACGAGGCGTCCGATCACCTGGCCGGGCAGCTTGAGCGCGAACCGGGCCATCAGATCGGCGGAGCCGCCCTCCGGGAAGGCGTCGATCAGCGCGGTGGCCCGCTCCACGGCGTACGGCACGATCGCGGCGACGCGGGCGGGCGAGAGGCCGTGCACGATGGGGGCGCGCAGCCGCTGGTGCAGGGCTCCGTCGGAGCTGACCACCACGGGGCGCCCGCCGAAGCCCCGGCCCATCTCCGCGAGCACCGTGGGCCCGGGCAGCACGTCGGGACGCAGCGCGTTGGCGGAGGAGAAGGCCTCGGGGCGGCGCAGGACCTCGCGCACATCCGCGTCCCGGGCCACCAGCCAGGCGTCGAGCTCCGGCACGAAGGTCAGCCCTTCGGCCTGCCGGGCCCGCGCATAGTGCGGATAGGGGTCGCGCTGCAGCGCGTCGAGCCGAGCGTGCTCATGCCTGTCCACAGGCCCATCGTCTACGACGTCCGGCCACATCGGAAGAGCGCCGGACGGGCAGAACGTGGCGCTTTCGCCACCGGGCGGCCGACGGGGGCCCGACGCCTTCGCCGCCGGGTGCCCCACGGGGCTCCGGCGGCGGGCGCGGGCACCTCAGACGGCCCGGTCGAGGACCCCGATGAGCCGGGTGACCGTCGCGGCCATCGCCTGCCGGCCGACCGTCAGATAGGTGCGGGCGTCGACCGCCTCGGGGTGGGCGGCGAGGTAGGCGCGAATGGCGTCGGTCATCGCGATGTTGAGGGCGGTGCCGATGTTGACCTTGGCGATGCCGCCGGCCACGGCCGCCGCGAGGGCGTCGTCCGGGACGCCGGACGACCCGTGCAGGACCAGCGGGACGCGCAGCGCGTCGTCGAGCCGGGCCAGCAGGGCGTGGTCCAGTTCGGCGGTGCGCGAGGTCATGGCGTGGGTGCTGCCGATGGCGACGGCGAGCGCGTCGACGCCCGACTCGGCGACGAACTGCCGCGCCTCGTCGGGGTCGGTGCGCGCACCGGGCGCGTGGGCGTCGAGCGGGGCCCTGCCGTCCTTGCCGCCGACCTCCCCCAACTCGGCCTCGATCCACAGCCCTTGGGTGTGCGCCCAATCAGCGGCGGCGCGCGTCGCCGCCAGATTCTCCGCGTACGGCAGGTGGGCCGCGTCGTACATGGCGGAGCTGAATCCGGCGTCGGCGGCCTGGCGCAGCAGTTCGTCCTGCTTGACGTGGTCGAGGTGGAGTGCGACCGGTACGGAGGCCGCCTCGGCGGCGGCCACCGCCGCCCGGGCCAGCGGCAGGACGCGGCCGTAGCGGAACTTGACCGCGTTCTCGCTGACTTGGAGGACGACCGGGGACTTGGCCGCCTCGGCTCCGGCGATGACCGCTTCGGCGTGTTCCAGCGTGATGATGTTGAAGGCCGCGACCGCGCGGCGTTTGTCGGCGGCCTCGGCGACCAGTGTGCCGGTCCGGGCGAGTGGCATCAGTGCTTCCCCTTCACCTGTGTCACGTTCTCACCTGTGTGACGTCGTTCGTTCCGTGGTGCCGGCCCGCTCAGGCCCCGTCGAGGATCACCGAGCGGGTGAGGTGGCGCGGCCGGTCCGGGTCGAGCCCGCGGGCGGCCGCGACGGCGACGGCCAGGCGCTGGGCGCGGACGAGTTCGGCGAGCGGGTCCAGGCGGCCTTCGATCCACAGCGCGCCGGTGGCGGCCACCTGCTCGGCGAGCCCTTCGGGGGCCTCGCCGAACATCCAGGTCGCGGTCGAGGTGGTGGAGATGCTGATGGGACCGTGCCGGTACTCCATCGCCGGGTAGGCCTCGGTCCAGGACAGCGATGCCTCGCGCATCTTGAGGGCGGCCTCCTGGGCGAGGCCGTTGGTCCAGCCGCGGCCGAGGAAGCTGAACTGGGTGGATTCCACCAGGCCTTCGGGCAGCGGCTCGGCGAGCGCGGTGCGCGCGTCGGCGACGGCCTGCTCGGTGTGCAGCCCGAGGTGGGCGCGCAGCAGCGTGAAGGCGGTGGTGGCGAAGCGGGTCTGGACGACCGACTCCTCGTCCGCGAAGTCGAGCACCACGATGTCGTCGGCGGCCTCCATCACCGGGGTGGTGGGGTCGGCCGTGATGGCGGTGGTACGGATCCGGCCGCGCACCTGGGCGAGGAGGTCGAGCACCTCGGTGGTGGTGCCGGAGCGGGTGAGCGCGACGACCCGGTCGTAGCGGCGGGCGGCGGGGAACTCGGAGGCGGCGAAGGCGTCGGTCTCGCCGAGGCCGGCGCTCTCGCGCAGGGCGGCGACGGCCTGCGCCATGAAGAAGGAGGTGCCGCAGCCGACGACGGCGACGCGTTCACCCGCGGCCGGCAGGGCGTCCTTGTGCTGGAGGGCCAGTTCGGCCGCCCGCTTCCAGCATTCGGGCTGACTGCTCAGTTCGTTCTCGACATGGCTCATGCCGGGCTCCCACCCTCTGGATGTGACGCGCTGTCGTGCTTGTTTCTGCAAAATATAGCTCGATATCGAGCACGATCAAGCATATAGGGGTGCGCTAAGGTCACTACGGACGGTTACCAGTACGAAGAACGGAGGGCGCGGATGTCGCGCGACGCCCGCTGGCAGGCGCTGCTTGAGCTCCTCGTGGAGCAGGGCCGCCTCGATGTCGACGAGGCGGCGACGGCCCTCGGGGTGTCGGCCGCGACGATCCGGCGCGACTTCGACCAGCTCGCCGAACAGCAGATGCTGGTGCGCACCCGGGGCGGCGCGCTCGTGCACGGCGTCTCCTACGAGCTGCCGCTGCGCTACAAGACGGCCCGCCAGGCCTCGGAGAAGCAGCGGATCGCGAAGGCGGTGGCGGACCTGGTGGCGCCGGGCGAGGCGGTCGGTCTGACCGGCGGCACCACGACGACGGAGGTGGCCCGCGCGCTGGCCGTGCGGCCCGAACTGGCCGCCGGATCACCGGCGTTGACGATCGTGACGAACGCGCTCAACATCGCGAACGAGCTCGCGGTGCGGCCGCAGTTCAAGATCGTGGTGACCGGCGGGGTGGCCCGCCCCCAGTCCTACGAGCTCACGGGTCCGCTCGCGGGTGGGGTCCTGAACCAGATCACGATGGACGTGGCGGTGCTAGGCGTGGGCGCGTTCGACGTGGTGCACGGGGCCTCGGCGCACGACGAGGACGAGGCCGGCATCAACCGGCTCCTGTGCGAGCGGGCCGAGCGGGTCGTGGTGGCCGCGGACTCCACGAAGCTGGGCAAGCGGACGTTCGCCCGGATCTGCGCGACGTCCCAGGTGGGCACGCTGGTCACGGACACGGCCGTCTCCGACGGGACGGCCGCCGCGTTCACCGAGGCGGGCGTGACGGTCATCGCGGTCTGAGCACGCCCGGCCGCCGGGCCGGCCCGGCCGGTCCGGCGGGGCCTCAGCCGATCCGCAGAGCCGGCAGAACGACGGACTCGATCAGACCGAGCACCGTGTCCTCGCCGTGGAAGCGGTCCTCGAAGAGCCGCTCCACCCGCAGCATGCCCATGACCAGCGGGGCGACGTAGCCGAGCGCGGGGTTGTCCGCCGCGACCTCACCGCGTTCGACGCCGCGCCGGAGCATCGCGTCGAGGGCCGCGATCTCGGGGTTCAGCACGGTCTCCCGGAGGGCCTCGCGCAGATCCGGGTGCTTGATGTAGGCCTGCCCGACGGCTTCCATGAGCGCCTTGTCGTGCCCTTCGCGCCGGCCCACCGCACGGGCCGCCTCCCGCAGGTCCCCGGCGAGCGAGCCGGTGTCGATGCCGGAGAAGAACGAGCAGCGGTTCCGGCCGAGCGCCGCCGTGACGAGGAGCGGCTTGTTCTTCCACTGCCGGTAGAGGGTGGCCTTGCCGCACTTGGTGCGCGCGGCCACGCCCTCCATGGTCACGGAGTCGTAGCCGCCCTCTCTGAGCAGGTCGAGCACCGCGTCGTACAGCTCCAGCTCACGCTCGGGGCTGATCTTGCTGCGGCGGGCAGCGGCCGTGGCGGCCTGCGTCGACATCGTTCCCTCCGGAGACGAACAAGGGGCACGGAAAACAAGGGGCACTCCTGCACGTACGAGAGTAGGCTCCGCTCAATCGAGACGCAAACGTATCGAGACGTTTGCGTCTCGATGAGTTTCGATCTAGCCTTCCTACGTTTGCTTGTGTTTTTTCGTCGTATCAATCCAAGTTCAAAGGGGCCGGAGCATGTTTGCCGGTATAACCACGGGGGCGCGTCGCGAGACTCGTCCCGCCGGACCGGAGACGACCGCTTCCCGGCCGCCCCTGGTGCGCGAGCTGCTGCTCGTGACCGCGCTCTTCCTCGTGTACAAGTTCGGCCGTCAGCTGGCGAACGGGCACGAGGCGAGGGCGTTCGACAACGCCGATCGCGTATGGAGCTGGGAGCGCGCGCTGCACCTGCCCGGCGAGGGCTCGGTCCAGCATCTGCTGCTGCACGGCGACGACCTCGTGAAGGTCGCCAACACCTTCTACGCGACCGTGCACTTCCCGGCCACCGTGGCCTTCCTGGTCTATCTGTACCTGCGCCGCCCGGGTCACTACCTGTGGTCGCGCCGGGTACTCGCCGGGCTCACCGCGGCGGCCCTGGTGCTGCACATCACGGTTCCGCTGGCCCCGCCGCGCATGCTCACCACGGCCGGACTCGTCGACACCGCACAGGTCTACGGGCCCTCCGTGTACGCGGCGACGCCCGACACGGACACGATGGCGAACCAGTTCGCGGCGATGCCCTCGCTGCACTTCGGCTGGGCGCTGATGGTCGCGATCGGCCTGATCATGGCGACGCGGAGCCGCTGGCGGTGGCTGTGGCTGCTGCACCCGCTGCTCACCCTGCTCGTGGTCGTCGGCACCGCGAACCACTACTGGCTGGACGCGATCGTGGCCACGGCACTCCTGGGTGCGGTCCTGTACTTCGTGCCCGCGCCGCAGCGGCTCACACAGTTGCCTGCGGCACCCAAGGGGGCCGTCCGTCGGCCGTCCGTGCCGCAGCGCGCGTCCGCGACGCCTCCGCTCCCGCGGCCCGCGCCCGAGCAGCAGGCACCCCTACCGTCCGCGGTTTCCGCGCGCACCCCCGCGCCCCAGCTCTCCGAGGCCGTGCGATGAACCAGTCCGCGCTGCTCGCCATCCTGCTCTCGCTCGCCTCGGCCGCCGGCTACGCACTGGCCGCCGTCGGCCAGTCCCGGCTCGCCGCCCGGAGCGGCGACGGCATGGGGCAGTTGCTCACCCGGCCACTGTGGTGGTGGGCGGTCGGCCTCAACGCGGCCGGCGCCCTCCTGCACGTGGCCGCGCTGCACTACGGCCCGCTCACCCTGGTCCAGCCGCTCGGCGCCCTCACCCTGGTCGCCGCGCTGCCGCTCTCCGCGTACTACGCGCGGCGCCGGGTCACCCGGCGCGAGTGGCGCGGCGCGGCCTGGACGCTGGCCGGGCTCACCGGCCTCATCGCCGTCACGGGACCGGCGAGCCCCGGCGACGCGCTGAGCCTGAGCGAGGCCCTCGCCATCGCCGCGGCCACCGCGCTGCTGCTCGCCTTCCTGGTTCGGGCCGGGGCGCACTCGTCCCGCGGCACCGGCCTCGGCCACGCCACCGCGTCCGGCATCGCCTCCGGTGTGGCGTCCGCGCTGACCCAGACGGTCACCGCTTCGCTGTCCCGCGCGCTGCCCGGTGGCCCGCTCCCCTGGTGGGGCACCTCCTTGGTCGCCGTGCTGGTGGCGACCTTCGCCGTCGGCGGCCTCCTGCTCTCACAGGCGGCCTACCGCGGCGGTCTCGCCGCGCCCCTCGCCGTGGTGAACATCGCCAACCCGGCGGCGGCCGCGGTCATCGGAGTGGCACTGCTCGGCGAGAGCTTCCACGGCGGTCCGCTGGGCTGGCTGACCGCGGCCGCGTCGGCGGCCGTCGCGGCCCGCGGCGTCATCATGCTGACCGGCGCCACCCCCGCGGACCTCCCGGCCCCGCTGCCCACGGTCCTGCCCACCGAACTGCCGACCCCGGAGCCCGCGGTCCGCATCACGGCCTGAGGGGCGGCCCCCGTCAGGCGTTGACGTCGACCACGGTCCGGCCGCGTACCTGCCCCGCGAGGATGCGCTCGGCGACACCCGGCACCTCGTCCAGACCGATGAGCGTGGTCATCTTCTCCAGGCGCGTCAGGTCGAGGTCGCGGGCGAGGCGCTCGTAGGCGCGGACTCGGCGGTCCATCGGGGCCTGTACGGAGTCGATGCCGGCCAGCGTCACCCCGCGCAGGATGAACGGCAGGACCGTGCCGGGCAGATCGGGCCCCTGGGCGAGTCCGCAGCTGGTGACCGTGCCGCCGTAGCGGGTGCCCGCGAGGACGTTGACCAGGGTGTGGCTGCCCACCGAGTCGACCGCTCCGGCCCAGCGCTCCTTGCCGAGCGGGCGGCCGGGCGCGGAGAGTTCGGCGCGGTCGATGATCTCGGCCGCGCCGAGGTCGCGCAGGTAGTCGGCCTCGGCGGGCCGTCCCGTGGAGGCGAGCACCCGGTATCCCAGCTTGGCGAGCAGCGTCACGGCGACCGAGCCGACACCGCCCGCGGCCCCGGTGACCAGTACGTCGCCATGGTCGGGGGTGAGGCCCGCGTCCTCAAGGGCGAGCACGCTGAGCATGGCCGTGTACCCGGCGGTGCCGATCGCGGCTGCCTGCCGCGTGGTGAGCGCGGCGGGCAGCGGGACCAGCCAGTCACCGCTGACCCGGGCCTTCTGCGCGAAGCCGCCGTCGTGCCCCTCCCCCACGCCGTACCCGTTGAGCACCACCTTGTCGCCGGGCGCGAACGAGGCGTGCGTGGACGATTCGACGGTGCCCGCGAAGTCGATGCCCGGCACGAGCGGATACGTCCGCACGATGCCCTTGCCGTGGGCGAGTGCCAGCCCGTCCTTGTAGTTGACCGTCGAGTAGTCCACGGCGACGGTCACATCGCCCTCATGGAGGTCGTGCTCCTCCAGGGTGACGGTGTCCGCCCGGTGGCCCTGCTCGTCCTTCGTCACACGGATGGCGCGGAATGACATCGAATCCCTCTCCTGACGGTCGGGTGCTGATCAACCGTACGTCCCGGCCGTACGCCTCAGGCGTACGGCCCAGTCGTACGTCGATCTTGCCCGAGCCCCCCGCGTGCATGCGGAGGGGCCGCACCGGACGGCTCACGGCACGGCCCCCGACCCGGTGGCGGGTGTCAGGTCACGCGATCTCGACGGCGAAGCCGTGCCCGGTGGACCGCGGCGGTGTCTTCACCTCGGTCACTCCGGTCGCGGGATCGAAGTACCAGCCGCTGCCCGCCATGGCCAGCTGCGCCGCCGAACCACACCGCTGCAACCGCTTCCCGCCGAGCGCGACGATGCCGGGGGCCGCCTGGGTGTGGACGGTGAACCGGTACGACCGAGAGGCGGGCTTTCCTTGGTAACTGCCCACGCTGGCACCGACGTTGATGACCGAGGCCCGCCCTGCGGAGGTTACCTGGACCCGCTGGGTGGCCGAGGCGCCCTTGGCGAACTGGCGGGTGACGCCGTCGTCCTCGTACAGCGTGTAGGAGGAACTGCCCCGCTGCGGATAGACGTCGTAGTCCAGCTCGCCCTTGTCCCTGGTCTCCCAGGACGTGGTGCCCTTGGGCCACATCGGCACGATGGAGCCGCCCTTCACGAACAGGGGCAGGGTGTCGAGCGGCGCCGCGTAGTGGTCGATCGTCGTGGGGCCCTGGTAGGTCCTGCCGGTCCAGTAGTCGGTCCAGGTGCCCTTGGGCAGGTAGATGCCGTCGCGGACAGTGGTGTCGCTGTAGACGGGCGCGACGAGGAAGTCCGGTCCGGCCAGGAACTCGTACTTGGCTTTCGCGCCAAGGGTGTTGGGGTCGTCCGGGTACTCCAGGGAGAGCGGGCGGACCGCACCGACGCCGGTCTTCGTGGCGTCCTTGGAGAGCCCGTACATGTACGGGATGAGCCGCTCCTTCAGTTGGAGGTACTTCCGGTTGATGGAGGCATACGGTTCGCCGTCGAGCCAGGGCTGCTGATCGGCGGCCTTGCCGGTGCCGAGGTCCTTGGCCCAGCCGTCCATCGTCATGATGGCGGGCAGGAACGCCTTCCATTGCAGGTCCCGGGTGTACATCTTCGGGTCGTGGCCGAAGATGCTGCCCACGTCGCCCGTGTTGTACGCGATGCCGGAGAGGGTGGCGCCCGCGTACGTGGGGATCTGCCAGCGCAGATAGTCCCAGCTGAGCTTCTGGTCGCCGCTCCACAGGACGCCGCAGCGCTGGGCGCCGGACCACGAGACGGGCAGCCACACGAAGCCGCGTGCGTCGCTGTTGTCCTCGATGCCGGCCTTCGCCTGGTCGCAGGCGTTCAGGGCGAAGCCGTAACCGTTGCCGACCCAGGCGACGTCCAGTTTCGCCACCCGCTGCCCCGCCTTGACCTGCTCCGCGAGCTTGTCGAGACCGTCCTGGGTCCACAGGCCGAGCTGCGCGTTGTGCGCCTGGAGGCCCTTGCCGGTCTCGGCGAGGTTCTCGTAGCCGCAGCCGTAGCCGTCGTTGACGAGCATCCAGCCGAGCGGCATCTGGTTCCGGGTGTACCCGTCGGCGACCTTGAGCGCGTCCAGGGTGTGGCGCTCGCCCCGGTTGGCGTTGTGCAAGTAGCAGTCGGAGTCGCCCGGTTCGAGCCCGTAGACCGGTGGCATGAACGGCTTGCCCACCAACGAGGTGTACTTGCCGATGACCGACTTCACGTCACCGGTGAAGTAGTAGGCGTCCAGGCGCCGTTCCTGCTGCCCGGTGCGCACGCGCGGACCGAAGTCGTACACGCCCGGCGTGAAGGTGTTGCGGAACACCCCGTACCCCGCCGAGGAGATGTAGAAGGGCTGGGAGTTGTTCCAGCCGCCCTCGTTCCAGTTGGTGTTGTTGCCGACGTTCATGACCTGATCGCGGTGCGAGAAGCTGCCGTTCTGTTCGCCGCCGCCGAAGAACTGCTCGTCTGCGCCGCGCGTCAGGCTCTGCCGCATGCCGCCGGAGGTCCAGCGCAGCGGGTCGGCCTCGGACCAGATCACGGTCCTGTTGTCGCCCTTGTAGAGCGCGAAACGGAGCGGCTTCTTGTAGACGCGCAGGACGACGTCCTTGCTGTGGATGCCGTAATAGGCGCCGGCGTCGAAGGAGTTGGTGTTCCTCTGCGGCTTCGGCTGGGTCTGGATCATATGGCTGCCCGGCGGTTCGGTGAACGTCCCGTCCGGCGCGGCGCGCAGCCGCATCGTGTCGTCGGCGAGGAAGTCCACCCGGGCCCTGAGCGGCCCGGCGGCGATGTCGTACGTACCGTCCTCGCCGCCGAAGGAGGTGAGGTTCCCGGCGTCGGCCGGCTCGGGCAGATACGCGGTGCCGGTGAACGAGTTGTGGTGCACGTCGTAGGGGACGACCACCACGTGGTACGTCCCCGACGCCTTCGGGATGACGGTGGCCTCGGGGTCGGCGGTGCCCGCGCTGGAGGCGACCTGCTTGCCTGCGTCGTCGTAGACGTACAGGTCGAAGTCGTCGGTGGGGGTCGCCCACTGGACGGAGACGGGCACACCGCCCTCCGGGTTGTCGTCCCACTGCCCGGCCGGCGGCTTCACGGTCAGGTCGAAGCGGGCACAGACCGCCCCCTCCGGATCCTGCGCGGGTGGCGGGCACTTGTCGGGCGAGTCGGCGGTGCCCTTCTCGTAGACCGGGCTCTGCCAGGTCAGGGCCTTGGTTCCGCTGTCCAGGGTGCCACCGGGCGGCGTCGCGTCCTCGGCGTGGGCCGCCGGAACCGTGAGGGCGGTGAGGGCGAGCGCCAGCACCGAGAAGACGGCGACGGCGGGTCGCCGGGGCGGGCGAGAGCCGCGCCAGAAGGGCCGCGAGGGGTTCCGCGAAGGGGTCCGCAAGGTTTCGTTCTCCGTTCGTACCGAGCAACAGCCGGGCGCGGCGTGCGCGTTCATGCTTGGAACAGTGGAGTTTCGAGCATCAAGATTCACCGTGAGGCGGGTACATGTCAACGGTTGAGGCGCGAGGGGTGGGCAGCGCTGGTGCGGGGTGGGGGGGGTTGGGGTGTGAACGGTGGTTATGTGCGGCGGGGTCGGTACGGGCACGCTGGGGCCGGCCGCCCCGAGCGCGACGGGACGGCTGCGCCCGCCCGCCCGAGAGGCAGCGGCCCCGGGGGCGGGCGCGCCTCCCGGGGCCGCACGGAGGGAAGGCCACCCGCGCGCCCCTCGGCGAGGGCGTGACGGGGCGGCAGGGCGGCAGGGCGGCAGGGCGGCAGGGCGGCAGGGCGGCAGGGCGGCAGGGCGGCAGGGCGAGGCTCGCGGGTCCCACTCCCACTGCGGGGGGCGGAACCGGGTCCCCGTACGCCAGGTGAGGAGTGTCCGACGAACGGCTCGACTCCGCTCCCCTGCCTCGCCACCCCATCAGGGACGTACCGGAGAGCCCCCCGCCGTGCACGGCACCCTCCTCCGGAAGGTGGCCGGTGGACCCCATGGCCGCGCGGGCCGCTACGGCAGGACGAACCAGTCCATGCCGAACGCCGCCGCCAGACCCACCACGAGCAGCCAAGAACCAAGCCGCGTACGCCCGTTGCGGCTCAGCTCGATCACTACGCCGCAGAGGATGAGAGCAAGCCCGTACACGCCGACCACCAGCACGGAGGAACGGGTGGCAAGCCGCACCACGAGGATCACGCCCATGGCCGCCATGAGCACACCGGCGGCCACCATGCGGACCCGCCGGGCCATCCAGGGCGCCATGCCCCGCCGCGCCTCGACCTCGGCCCCATCCCCGCCCCCGTCAGCCGCGTCCGCGTCCGCGTCCGCGAAGTCTCCTGTCCCCTGCGGAAGTTGAGCGGACCCGACCTGCTCCGGGCGACGGGAGCCTGACGGGTCAGCCGATGGGGAGATGCCAGGGGTCTCGGCGAGTTCGGGGCGCGGGCGTGAAGCCGCATCGGCCTCGGGAGGGCCGGTGTGCTCGACGGACGCGGGCTCCGCACGCGTGGCGGGCTCGGCAGAGGCGGGCTCGGCAGCAGCGTCGCCGTCGACGGACGCGGGCTCGGATTCTTCGGGGGTGACCGCCACGACGGACCCGGCGTTCGCGCCGTCGCCGCCGGCCTCGGGGAGCTCGGCCGCACCGGCCGGTTCCGCCGGCCCGCCTTCCGGGCCCCCGGCCTCGGCGCGCTCGGTGGCTTCGGCGGCCGACGGCCCCTCGGCGCGTCCGGCGCTCTCCACAGCCCCGGCACCCGCATCCGCACCTCTCGGATCCCCGTCCGCAGTGGCACCCCGCTCCCCCGAGGGCCGCTTCGAGGCCTTCGAGGCCTGGCCCGGTACCGTCGCCTCCGCCGTGTGCGGCGCTCCGCGCTCTTCCGGCGCCGCGCCCACCGCTTGTTCCTGATCCGAGGTGCTCATGAGCCCGGATCGTAATCGCTCCGGCGTTGCGGCATGTCACCCGTGCCGGTGCCGCAGTCCGACCTCCCCCCGAGCCCCCTCACAGGCCGTCACCGGACAGGCACACCCCGAACTCCGGGGCAGCGCACGGGCGGTGAACAGCGCGGGTGAGCGTGCTCGGTGCCGGCTCCCCCACCCCGCTACCGCCCGCGGGCACGGCGGGCATCGCGGGCATGGCGGGTCAGCGGTCGTGGCGATGCACGCTGACGGCGTAGCCACCGCCGTCGTAGGGAGCCGCGTCCCAGGTGGCGAAACGGGCAACGGGGGTGAGACCGGCGGCGGCACAATGGGCGTCGTACTCGGCCGCCGTCAGGCTCGGCGGCACGGGCAGGTGGGCGGCATCGAGGCCGAATCCCGCGACCAGCAGGCCGCCCGGGCGCAGGGCCGCCGTCAGCTGCTCGACCACCGCGGCCTCGGTGCCCGGCGTGACCAGCGGCAGGACGTTCCCGGCGGCGACGACGAGGTCGAAGTCCGCCACGACACCGAGCGCAGCCGGATCGAACTCCGCCAAATCGGCCTGGAACCAAGGCAGTCGAGGCGCCCGTTCCCTCGCCACGTCCAGCATCGAGGCGTCCAGGTCGACGCCGACGCAGTCGTACCCGAGCTCGGCGAGCCGGATCATGACCCGCCCGGTGCCGCACCCGGCGTCGAGGACCCGGGCGCCCGGCGGTACCAGGGCCGCGCAGAACGCCGCCTCGCCGTGTACGTCCCCGCCACCGCGGGCCAGCGCCTCGAAACGCGCGGCGTACTCGGCTCCGGACGTTCCACCGGTCAGTTCCTGCCATCGACTCATGAGGCCGACTGTAGATCGTCGCGAGCGCTCCGGCCGCCGCCCCTGGACCCGCGGGCGTCCTGACCCGGTCCGATATCCTGACCGGGTGGCGGACAGAACCGGCGGAGAGCCGCAGATCGACGGACGCTCCACCCGGTGGGACGAGCACAAGGCGCAGCGCCAGGTCGACTTGGTGGACGCGGCCGTCGCGCTCATCGAGGAGGAGGGCGCGCGCTTTCGGGTGCAGCGGCTCGCCGAGCGGGTGGGGCTGCCGCGATCGGTGCTGTACCGGCATTTCAAGGACCGCGCCCATCTGGACGAGTTGATCCGCCGACGGGTGGTGGATTCGTTCCTGCGACGGATGGAGCCCACCCTCACCTTCGAGGGGACCGTCGAGGACGCCGTGCACCGGGTGGTCGGCGCGCACCTGGACTGGGTCTCCCAACACCCGCGCCTGTACGCCTACATGGGCGTCGCGGAGCATGCGATGGGTGACGGCTCGCTGGTGGCGGACACCAAGACGGCCATCGCCCTGATGCTGAGCGAACGGTTCGGGGACGTGCTCAAAGCGCTCGGGGTGCCACAGGCGCCGATCCGCTCCGTCGCGATCGGCATCGTGGGTTTCGTGGACACGGCGGTCAACCAGTGGGTGCACGACGACCGGCGTGAGCAGTCCGAGGAGGAGTTGCGTGCGATGCTGTGCCGCTCGGTCTGGGCGGTCCTCGACGCGACGCTGCGCGACCTGGGCGTGGAACTGTCGCCGCAGCAGCGCGTGGCGGATCTGGAGCGGCGCTGACCGTGTTCCGGCGCCGCCGGTGAGCCCACACCCGTGACCCCGCACCGCCGTGACCCCGCACCGCGACGGCTTCGCGCCGGCGGAGCCGCGCGCCACCGGAGCCCCCGCACCGCCGGTGAGCGTGTGGCCGCCCGGGCCGCCGTCAGCCGCGTACCGCCGGAACCGCTCGCGCTGCCGCGCGGTGCAGGGACTCGGTGTCCGTGAGCTTGACGCGGGGGCGCCCCTGCGCCTCGCCCGTCGCGCGCTCGACGCGGTCGATCGCCCGCCAGGCCGCGAGGCCGAGGGCGTTGCCCGCCGTACCCACCGTGGACACCGGCCGGGCGAGGTGGCCGGCGGCGAAGTCGTCCAGGAGGGACTGGACCGTCTCGTGGGCACAGGTCTTGTTCGTGCCGATGAAACCGGTCGGACCCCGCTTGATCCAGCCCGCGACGTAGACGCCGGGCTCGACCCGCCCGGACTCGTGCGGGACCGTCGCGGTGTCCTCGTCGAAGGGCAGGCCGGGGACGGGACGGGCCCGGTAGCCGACGGAGCGCAGCACGAGGCCGGTCTCCAGCGTCCGGGTGTCGCCGACGGGCCGGGCCCGGACGGTTCCGTCGTCGTCGGTGCCGAGCGTGGTGTCGGTGACCTCCAGGCCGCGTACCGAGTCGTCCCCGACGATCCGCACCGGTGCGGTGAGGAAGCGCAGCACGATGCGGCGGCGGCCCTCGACCGGCGCCCGGCCGGCCAGTTCCGACAGGAGCCGTGTCTTCTCGGTGGCGTCGGAGGCCAGACCCTCGGGCCAGCCCTCGACACGCACGTCCACGTCCTTGAGGGCTCCGAGCGCGAGGAGTTCGGGCACGGTGAACGCGGCCTGCGCGGGTCCGCGTCGGCCGAGGAGGACGACCTCACGGACCTTGCTGCCGCGCAGCGCGGCGAGCGCGCGGTCGGAGATGTCGGTACGCGCCAGGGCGTCGGGGTCGGCGGTGAGGATGCGGGCGATGTCCAGGGCGACGTTGCCGTTGCCGATGACGACCGCGCGTTCGCAGCCGAGGCCGTGGTCGTCGTGCGCGCGGTCGGGGTGACCGTTGTACCAGGCGACGAAGTCCGTCGCGGAGACGCTGCCGGGCAGGTCCTCGCCCTCGATGCCGAGGCGCTTGTCGGTCGCGGCGCCGACCGCGTAGATGACCGCGTGGTGCTCGCGCAGCAGATCGGCGTGGGTGACGTCGGCGCCGACCTCGACCCCGAGACGGTAGCTGAAGGCCGCCTGCGACTCGATGGCCCCGAACAGCTCGGTGACCCGCTTGGTGTCCTGGTGGTCCGGCGCGACGCCGGCTCGCGCGAGACCGTACGGGGTGGGCAGCCGGTCGTAGACGGTGACGCGCACGCCCGGGTGCCGCAGCAGTTCATCGGCGGCGAACAGTCCGGCCGGGCCGGCGCCGACGACCGCGACGGTCAACTCCCCTTCGGGAAGCCGCTGTTGGCGCGGCACCACATACATGGGGGCGCGATCGGCGTGCGCGTTCTCCTTGTAGTAGGAGGCGTTCAGCTCCAGGAACGGCAACTCCGCCTCGCCGAGCGCCGTATGGGGCTTGAGCGCGTCCACCGGGCAGGCCGTCGTGCAGGCACCGCAGTCCACACACGTACGCGGATCGACGTACAGCATCTCCGTGGTCCCGAAGCCGGGCTCGCCCGGCGCGGGGTGGATGCAGTTGACCGGGCAGGCCAGCACGCAGGAGGCGTCGGCGCAGCAGGATCGGGTGACGACGTACGGCACGGCGGGCTGGTCTCCGTTCGGGCATGCGAGGCAGGCGGCTCGCGGCGAAAGACGCGAAAGGCGCGAAAGGCGGTGCGCGGGGCTTCAGTCGATGAGCGGGGCGGGCTCGCCGCGGAAGCGGGCGGGGCGGCCGTCGATGCGCAGGGCCCGCCACAGCGGGCGGGACGCCTTGTTCATCAGGCCGACGTCCTCGGCGAGCATCCGTACGTCGGAGAAGAGCTCGTGCAGCAGCTTGCGGCCGGCCTCGGACTTCCAGAAGACGTCCTTGACCACCCAGGCCGGGATGCCGACCCGTTCGGCGGACTTCCGGTCGGGGATCATGATGACGTCGCACAGGCCGCGCATGATCAGCGGGAAGAGCAGGGACAGGGCGCCACGGCGGGCCCTGCCGAAGCGCGGGACGCGCAGCCGCAGGAACTCGTGCGCGAAGGAGATGTGGCGAGCCTCCTCCGCTATGTGGATCTGCATGATCCGCTGGGGCAGCGGATGCACCGGCTCCCCGCTGCGCAGGGCGGCCTTCTGCAAGTGGTCGATGGGCTCCTCGCCGGCCAGGATGCCGGTGAAGAACGCCTCCGGGTAGAGGGAACCGAACAGCGGCAGGACCCGGCTGAGCTGGCGGAACCAGCGCGCTCCGCCGGCGGTGTCCACGCCGGTGCGGTTGACCAGTTCCTGGAACATCTGGGTGTGGTGGGTCTCTTCGGTGATCTCGTGGGTGAGATACCTGAACTCCTGGTCCTGGTTCCCCAGTTGGTAGACGTAGTCCAGCGCCCCGCGCATGAGCAGGTTCTCGAACTGCATGCCCACCTTGGCGATGACCGCCCAGCGCCAGATCCCGATCCGGATCCGCGTCTCCAGCGGCTGCTCCTGGTACCAGGGGTGGGCGCCGAGCGCGTCCGCCGAGGTGAGGACCCAGCGCGGATCGCCCGGGTCCACGGCGAACTCGGGGTCGTCCCACTTGATGTCGGTGAAGGCGTTGAAGTGGACGTTGACGGAGCCCTCGGACAGGGTCCGCAGGCGCTCGTCGTAGGCCTTCCTGGTCAGGTGCGCGGTCATCTTCGTCCTCGCTTGTCTGGTGGGCCGCCGGTCAGGCGGCGCGGGTCGGTTCCTGGGCGCCGGCCGCGCTGTCCGCGACGGGCGGGCCGGCCTGCTCGAAGCGCAGCGCCGCGTCCTCGATGGGGGCGCCGCTCAGCATGGCGCGGTCGCGGTAGTAGTTGTTCCACAGCCGCCACGGGTCGCGGGTGCCCTGGCGCGGCATCGCCTTGTCGGCCCGCTCGATGTAGCCGGAGGTCAGCGCCTCGCCCATGACGGAGAACTCCGAGCGGTCGGCTGCGCCGGCCACCGGGGTGGCGATGTCGTGCCCGTGGCGCCGCATGTGCGCGAGGAGGCGGGCGGTGTAGTCGGCCGCCAGGTCGGCCTTCAGGGTCCAGGAGGCGTTGGTGTAGCCGATGACGAGGGACATGTTGGGCACGCCTTCGAGCAGAACGGCCTTGTAGAGCACCCGGTTCGTCACGTCGACCGGGCGGCCGTCGACGGTGAGCGCCATGCCGCCCAGGAGCCGGACGCTCAGTCCGGTGGCGGTGACGACGATGTCCGCCTTCAGCTCCCGGCCGGACTTCAACCGGATGCCGTCGGCGGTGAACGTGTCGATGTGGTCGGTGGCGATGGCCGCCCTGCCGCTCTTGAGCACCTTGAACAGGTCGCCGCCGGGGACGACGCACAGCCGCTGGTCCCAGGGCTTGTAGCGCGGGCTGAAGTGGCGCATGTCGACGCCCTTGCCGGCCCGGGCCCGCACGAGGCCGAGCAGGACCTTGCGGGCGAGCCGCGGGTACTTTCGGCAGAAGGCGTAACTCCCGCGCTGGAGCGCGATGTTGCGGGTCCGGGCGATCTTGTGGGTCAGCCGGGCCGGTGCGTGCAGCTTCTGGAGCACGGAGGTGACCGGGTCGACCTCGGGCAGGGCGAGGATGTACGTGGGCGAGCGCTGGAGCATGGTGACGCTCGCGGCGTCGTCGGCCATCGCGGGCAGCAGCGTGATGGCGGTGGCGCCGGAGCCGATGACGACCACGTGCTTGCCCGTGTGGTCGAGGTCCTCGGGCCAGTGCTGGGGGTGGACGAGCGCGCCCCGGTAGTCCGCCTCGCCGGGGAACTCCGGGCGGTAGGGCTCGTCGTAGTCGTAGTAGCCGGTCGCGCCGACGAGGTAGCCCGCACTGTACGACTCGCGCTCGCCGGTGGGCTCGTCCACGACCTCGACCGCCCACCGGCCGTCGGCGTGCGAGAAGTCGGCGCCGACCGCTCGACGGCCGAAGCGAATGCGCTCCAGCACCCCCGCGTCGGCCGCGGCGTCCTCCACGTACTGCCGGATGTCCGCGCCGCCGGCGAGGATGCGCGCCTGACGCCACGGGCGGAAGCCGAACCCGAAGGTGGCCATGTCGGAGTCGGAGCGGATGCCGGGATACCGGAACAGGTCCCAGGTGCCCCCGACCCGGGCGCGCCGCTCCAGTACGACGACCGAGGCGCCGGGATTGGCCCGCAGGACGTGGCGCGCGGCGCTGATGCCGGATATCCCGGCTCCGATGACCAGGACGTCGACGTGCTGCTGCTCCATCGCGGAGACCCTCGCTCTCGCTCGTGGACGCCCGGGCGGGACAGCGGCGGAGTACCGCTGCCGCTCAAGGCGCTGACGCTTGCTCAGGCTCGTGGCGACGCCCATGCGCATACTCGCAATTTACCTGCGACACGGCGTTTCAGATACCGCCGGTAACGTGATGTGGGCCACGTCGGAGCGGCCTCAGGGCGCGACGAAGTCCCTGTCGCCCGCGTCGGCGGGGCCCTTCCCCTGCGGCCGTCCGGCGCCCGGCCCGGCGGAGCCCATCTCATGCGCCGATGAAGGGAGTTGACAGTCCGACCTGTTCTGGGGCGCGGGGTGCCGGCCCCGCCCCTCAGGCACGGAAGCGAGGCAGCCCCGCCCCTCAGGCACGGAAGCGGGGCGGCCCCCGCCGACCCGGTCCAGGACGCCGCGGGCGCAACGGCGTTCGCGGCGGACGACGGCTCCACCGGTTCCGGTCACGCTTGCCCCGAGCGCACTCGAAATCCATAGCGTCCGTGGCACGCCTGCGCCACCAGGGTCTCGCCGGCGTCCCGGCACCACGAAGCCGCACCGCCTGAAGGAGAACCTGGGCGCACCTGACGTCGAGCTGACAGCCGGTGACCTGCGTCGGATCGAAGAGGCCGCCGCCGGCATCCAGATCCAGGGCGAACGTGCCCCCGAACAGGTGCGGTCACGGTTCGGCCGCTGAACCACGCGCGGCTTCCCGGGACGGCCGCGGCAGGCCGCTCCGGTCGCGGACACGCGCGAGGACCACGCTCACGTCCGCGTCGAGCGGCGCCGGGGGCCGGGCCCGAAGAGGCGGATCCCCGCCACACGCTCTGGTCCCCGGATGGCCCCCGATCGAGCCCCGAAACGGTCAGGGCCGGTGTCGGATGTCTCCGATACCGGCCCTGATCTGCGACTCTTTCGAGTCGGGACGACAGGATTTGAACCTGCGACCCCTTGACCCCCAGTCAAGTGCGCTACCAAGCTGCGCCACGTCCCGATGCCCGTCTGACCTGGGGTTTCCCCCGGCCGTTCGTGCATGAGAACAATACCGCACTTCCCCGGGTGGTCACGAACCCCTTTCCCGCCACGCCCCGGCGGCTGCCTACGCCCCCGGCGTCGGGTGGGCGTCCACAAGCCTGCGGGGAGCGGCCTGGCGCCACGAGTCGATCAGGATCGCGGACAGCTCGTCGTCACCGGTGAGGGCGGCGAGCCGCACCCGCAGCCACGCGTAGTGGTCGTCGTGCCCCTCCCGCAGGAAGAACTTGTCGGGCTCGGCCGCGATCAGCTCGTCCCGGTCCTCCTTCGGGCATTTCACGCCCATCCAGGCGTCGTCACCCAGCGAGGCGAAGATCTTGCCCGCGACCCGAAAGGTGGGCTTGCCCCAGGCGAGCTTCTCCGTCGCCCCGGGAAGCCCGAGCGCGATGCGGCGTACGTCTTCGGCGGTGGCCATGGGGAAACCGTACGCCGCACCCCGGCGGCGTGCCGGGGAACCCGGCCCCCAGGTCCCTGCCCCGCCCCTGCCCCGGCGGACTACCGCTGGCCCCGCTCGAAGTACGCCGCGAGGTCGGGGTCGAGCCCGGGCACCTGGCGCGGGACGCCCCCGTTCCGTAGCGAGGCCGTCGCTTCGCAGCCCGCCGCGACCGCCATGCGGGCGGCGACCGGCGAGGTGTCGGTGAGGCCCCCGTCGCGCACGAAGCGCAGGAACTCGTCGATGATCAGCGGGTCCGCCCCGGCGTGCCCGTCGTCGTCCTGGGCATCGGGGATGGCGTACGTCTCGTCGGGTTCGGCGCGGTACTCGGAGCGCCGGGTGTTCCAGACCTTCACCTGGCCGCCGGGGCCGTCGCCGAAGTTCTCCAGACGGCCCGCGTCACCGATGACCGTGTAGTTGCGCCAGTAGTCCGGGGTGAAGTGACACTGCTGGTAGGAGGCGAGGACACCGTTGTCGAGGCGCATGTTGAGCAGCGAGACGTCCTCGATGTCGATCACCGGGTTGAGCGCGCGCTGGGTGTGCGGCGGCCAGTGGCCGTCCTCGGTGTACCAGTCGTCGGTCTTGGGTTCGCCGGGTGCCCGGCGGTGGGGGTTGTCGCCGTACACCATCAGATCGCCCATGGCCTGGACGTCGCGCGCGTAGCCGCCGGACAGCCAGTGCACCACGTCGATGTCGTGCGCGGCCTTCTGGAGCAGAAGGCCGGTGGTGTAGCGGCGCTCGGCGTGCCAGTCCTTGAAGTACCAGTCACCGCCGTATCCCACGAAGTGGCGCACCCACACCGTCTTGACCGTGCCGATGGTTCCGCGGGCGATCAGGTCGCGCATCATCCGCACCACGGGCATGTGGCGCATGTTGTGGCCCACGTAGAGGCGCGTCCCTGACTCGCGCGCCGTACGCAGGATCTCGTCGCAGCGCTCGACCGTGATGTCCAGGGGCTTCTCGACGAAGACCGGCTTCCCGGCGAGCAGCGCGGCGCGGGTGAGGTCGGCGTGGGTGTGGTCGGGGGTGAGGACGAGTACGGCGTCGAGGCCGGCCGCGTCGATGACCTCGCGGTGGTCGGCCAGGACGAGCGCGCCGGGGAAGGCGGCGGCCGCGGCCGCGCGGGCCAGGGGGTCGGGGTCGGCGACGGCGGCGACGACGGAACCGCGGCCGGGGCGGTGTGCGGTGCGCGCGATGCTGCCGCGCATCCCGTATCCCATGACGCCGATACGGAGGTCGGTCATGTCAACTTCCTTCCCGTCAGGCTGTGTTGCCGCGAACGGCGGGCGCCGGATCACGGATCACGGATCACGGATCACGGATCACGGATCACGGATCACGGATCACCAGGATGCTCGGGCGGCGGCCGGGCGCGCGACGCACCGGCCGACGAGCGGTCCCGGCCGTCCCCGAGCCCGCCGCACGACTGCTGCGCGAAGCGGGCGAGGACGGCCGTTGCATCGTCGCAGCCGACGAACGGACCCCACCGAGCGGCCCCACCTGAGCCGCGCCCCCACGCACCGGCACCCCCACGCCCAGGGCTCGGCCCCGCCCCGCTCCCCTCCCGCGCCCTGGCCGGATTCCTCACCACTTCCCCACACCCCATCCCACCGCCTCACCCCGCGACCCGGCGCAAGCCCCACGCCCACCGCCCGTATCGCCCCTGCGGGCCTGGCCGGTTTCCGTCGACGCCGGTCCGGGCGGGGACGGCATCCCATCGGGGCCGAACGCCAGGCGGGAAATTCCGCATCGCGCGCTCCCATGAGCGCCCCGCACCCCTTCGACGCACTGTTCACGCCACCTCGCACTCCAACGCGCCCTCGCCCGGCGCAACCGACACCGCGAGGAAATGGCCCCGGCACCCCTTGCCAAGGGCGTCGACTCCCGCGCACCGGTCGGTAGTTGCTGATCACGAGGGGAGCCGACGGCGCTCCTCATCCGCCGCACCGGCCGGCCGCACCGGGTGACGCCTCGCGCCCGGCCGCCCCGAGTGGGACGCTCCGCCACCGGGCCAATGCGTTCCGAACACAGTGATCTTCATCGAGAAGCTCCAGGTCAGCGACGCGCGAGTGGGCACCGCACGGATTCCGGTCGCGACCGGCCGACGCCCCCTCCCCCGGCCCCGCCCACCGCCAGGCCCGTCGGGCCCGCCACCCGACGCCACCCCAGGCGGCGGAAAGTGCTGGTCGGCGGGGTGGCGCGGGGTGCGCGCCATCACCCACACGCGTGAAACCACGACACATTTCGTCGAAGTCGAAGCCGAATCGGTTCTGCACCTGTCCTCAGATGTCATGACCGTGCCCATCTGATTCCGCTTCCTGGCCCTCAGTGCCACTTGCTCACGAAACCTTTGCCGTTGTCATGTGGCAGAAAGTTGTGTGAAGGGGATGCAATCGACTGGGACCGAACAGGCCGGGGCACACACAACACATCGCCACCCAAACGTCAACTCGCCTTTTTCTGGCCATAGTTGGCAGAGGAGGCGCACGAGACGAAGGCACACGGAGCGAAGGCGCTTCACAGTACGAGGAGGCCGGCCTCTTCGGGACGGGACCACTGCCGATGCACCACCTGCCGGGGCCACCCGGGGCAGGCGTTTCGCGGAGGAGGGCTCGCGGGATGGACGGATACTTCAACAGCCGACTGCACCAGCAACTCAGGGAAGACGTCCGGCACTTCGCGGAACGTGAGGTACGGCCGCGGATAGCCGAGATGGAGGCGGCCCGCACCGTCCAGCACGAGCTGTCGCGGCTCATCGCGCGGCAGGGCTGGATAGGGGCCACCGTCAGCCCCGCGTACGGCGGGATGGGCGTGGGACACCTCGGCAAGACCATCATCATCGAGGAGCTGTCCCGGGTGAGCGGCGCGATGGGGGCCATGGTGCAGGCCTCCCAGCTCGGCGTCGCCAAGATCGTGCACTTCGGGAACGAGCAGCAGAAGAGGCACTGGCTGCCCGCCGTCGCCGCGGGCGCGTGTCTGCCGACGATCGCGGTCACCGAACCCGAGTCGGGCGGTCATGTCCTGGGTATGGCCGCGAGCGCGGTCCGCGATGGTGACGATTACGTACTCAATGGCCGAAAAGTGTATGTGGGCAATAGCCATGTGGGCGATCTCCATGGTGTGGTCCTGCGCACCGGACCGGGCTCCAGGGGCCTCTCGGCCTTCCTCGTCGAGTCCGACCGCCCCGGCTTCTCGCTGGGCGAGCACCGCGAGGCGATGGGGCTGCACGGCTTCAGCTTCGGCGAGGTCCGCTTCGACAACTGCCGTGTCCCGGCGGCCAATCGGCTGGGCGAGGAGGGGGACGGTCTGGCCGTCGCGTACTCCTCCAGCGTCCTGTACGGGCGGGCCAACCTCACCGCCGTGTCGCTCGGCATCCATCAGGCGATCCTTGAAGAGACCACCAGGTTCTGCGCGGAACGGATCCGCTACGGCAAGCCGTTGCACGAACTCCCCAACATCAAAATCAAGTTGGGACAGTTGCAGTCCCGGGTGATGACGGCCCGGCTCGTCGCCTACCATGCGGTCCAGCTGCTCGATCAGGGGCTGCCGTGCGACGCCGAGCTCATGAACGCCAAGGTCGTCAACGTGGAGTCGGCGCTCGACTCCGCGCGAAATGCCATGGAGATCCATGCGGCGGCCGGTCTGTTCACCGACCGCCCCATCGAGCGGTATCTGCGCGACGCCCACCACATCTTCGCCCCGGCCGGCACCTCCGACGTACAGCTCCTGCGGCTGGCCGAGGTGGCACTCGGCACCGCGAAGGGCCAGTGGTCGCAGCAGCTCTCCGATCTGCTGCGCATGCAGGAACTGGCCACGGCCCACTGACGGCGGACGGCGGACGGCTCGCGAGGACGGCTCAGAACCGGCCGTCCTCGCGCCGGTGGATCTGCTCGATCAGCTCCGCCGCCATCGACTTGATCGTCTCAAGACCGGCCCTGCCCCAGGGCCGGGGTTCGGTGTCCACCACGCAGATCGTGCCGAGTGCGATGCCGGTACGGTCGATGAGCGGCGCCCCGAGGTAGGAGCGGATGCCGATCTCGTCCACCACCGGGTTGCCCGCGAACCGCGGGTAGTCGCACACGTCCTCCAGGACGAGCGCCTTGCGGCGGACCACGACGTGCGGGCAGTAGCCGTGGTCGCGCGCCATGATCCGGCTGACCCCGCCGGAGACGGCCGCCGCGTTCAGGTCCGAGCCGTTGTGGGAGCCGTCGGGGGTGTGCAGGCCGGCGAAGAACTGCTGGTTCTCGTCGATGAAGTTGACCATCGAGAAGGGTGCTCCGGTCACCTCGGCGAGCTTGTGCGCGAACTCGTCGAAGGCCGGGTCGGGCCGCTCCCCCATGCCCAGCTGGCGCAGCCGCTGGACGCGGACCGGTGCCTCGCGGTCGACGGGGGTGAGGAGCAGATGTCCGGTCGGGTCGTACGTCATTGTCAGGCTCCAGGGCTGGTGGCTGCCGGGATGGTGGCGAGCAGGTGCTGGACCAGGGTGACCAGCGTGCGGATGCCGGAGCTGCCGATGCGGGCGTCGCAGAGCACGACGGGGACCTCGGGCTTGAGGTCTATGGCCGCCCGCACTTCCTCCGGGTCGTAGCGGTAGGAGCCGTCGAACTCGTTGACGGCGACGAGGAATCCGATGCCCCGCCGCTCGAAGAAGTCGACGGCGGAGAAGCATTCGTCGAGCCGCCGGGTGTCCGCGAGGATCACCGCGCCGAGCGCTCCTTCGGACAGCTCGTCCCACATGAACCAGAAGCGTTCCTGTCCTGGCGTGCCGAACAGGTAGAGCACGTGGTGGTCGTCGAGCGTGATGCGGCCGAAGTCCATGGCGACCGTGGTGGTGGTCTTGGACTCGATCCCTTCGAGGCTGTCGTGGGCCGCGCTGACCGTGGTGAGGAGCTCTTCGGTGGAGAGCGGTTCGATCTCGCTGACCGCTCCGACGAAGGTCGTCTTGCCGACGCCGAACCCGCCCGCGACGAGGATCTTCAGCGCGGTCGGGAACAGGTCCCCGGCGTCCCTGGCGGGCAAGGTGTCAAAGCCGTCGTCGTAGGCCATCGAGCACTGCCTCCAGCAGAGATCGGTCAGTGGGTGTGTGGGAGAGGCGAGGGGCCCGTGCGGTCACCGCCCCGCAGTCCACCAGGTCGGACAGGAGCACCTTGGTGACGACGGCCGGCAGGCGTAGGTGTGCCGAGATCTCCGCCACCGAAGTGGGCCCCTTGCACAGGCCGAGTGCCTGCGAGTGCTCGGGACCCAGGTGCGTCTGGGGAATGGTGCCGGTGGCCATGACCTGGGAGAGGAGGTCCAGCGTCGCGCTCGGCCGGGTGCGGCCGTTGCTCACCGTGTAGGGCCGGATCAGCCGTCCGGCCGCGTCGTCGAGCCAGGGCCCGTCCTGCGGGGCCACCACGGTCAGCTCCTCAGGCCGCTGGGGGTTCCCGCGCCCTGCCTGGCCGGGGTCACCAGGTACGGTCGTACGCTCTTGACGAGCATGGCCATCTCGTAGCCGAGGACCGCCGCGTCGGCCTCCCGGCCGGCGAGGACCGCCAGACACGTGCCCGAGCCCGCCGTGGACACGAAGAGCAGCGTGGAGTCGAGCTCCACCACCACCTGCCGCACCTCGCCCCCGTCGCCGAAGCGCGCTCCGGCGCTGCGGCCGAGCGAGTACAGGCCGGAGGCGAGGGCCGCCATGTGGTCGGCGCTGTCGGTGTCCAGACCGTGGACGGATTTCACCAGGCCGTCGGAGGAGAGCAGAACCGCGTTACGGGTGTAGGGCACCCGCTGGACCAGTCCGCTCAGCAGCCAGTCGAGGTCCGAGACGTGTCCGGTCGGCGCATCGCTCGCCATGGTGCATCTACTCCTTGGAGTGTTCGGCGTCAGTTTCCGACTGGAGCGCCTGGGGGGAGGGGTGGGTCGACTGTGCTGTGGGGCTCTGCTGTGCCTCGGCGAGTCCGATGCCCCGCTGGAACGCGGCCATCAACCCCGGGTCGTGCAGGGCCTGTTCCTCGCTCCTGCGGGGTGCCGGCGCGTCCCGCAGCTGGGGTACGAGGTGTTCCTGGCTGCGCCGCCGGGGCAGGTCGGGGCGGCCCATGGTGCCGCGCACGGCTCCGTTCCGGTCCCGGGGTGCGCCGATCAGGCGGGGTTCGGCGGGCTCGGGGCCCGTGCCGTGCTGGATCCCGGGGGCCGCCGCGGCCGGGTTGGGCCGCTCGTCGTGCGCCCCGCGCACGGGCAGCGGGCCGCTGCCCCGCCCGGCCGTGGTCGGCTCGGCCAGGTACGGCCGGGGCGGGGGCAACAGGTCGGCCCCGGGCAGGCCTTGATGCCCGGGCTCCGCCCGTGACGCCTCCGGGCGCGAAGGTTCCTGCCCCATCGGCGCCAGGTGCAGAGGCTCCTGGTGCAGAGGCTCCTGAGGCAAGGGCTCCTCAGGCAGGGGCTGGGGGCGCGGGGGCTCGTGGTGCACGGGTTCGTGGTGGTGGACCGGTTCCCGGTGCACGGGTTCCCGGTGCACGGATTCCCGGTGGGCCGGGGCGAGCGCTGGTGCGGACGCCGGGGCCGGGAGGGGGGCGGTCGCTTCGACGGGGCGGGCGGCCTCGGTGGGGGCCTGGGCCACCGGAATCGGGCCGGTGCTCTCGCGCTCGGTGCTGTGCGCCGCCTCCTGCTGGGAGTGGTCCTGCTGGTGCAGGCCCTCGGGCTCCGCGCCCAACAGGCCCTGCGGCAGCACCAGTACGGCCTGGACGCCGCCGTAGATGTTGGTCTGGAGGCGTACCGCGATGCCATGTCTGCGGGCGAGCGCGGAGACCACGAACAGGCCGATGCGGCCGTCCTGCAAGAGGTGGGCGACGTTGACCTGGTCGGGGTCGGAGAGCAGCGCGTTCATCTTGTTCTGCTCGGTGACCGGCATGCCGAGGCCGCGGTCCTCCACCTCGACGGCCAGCCCCGCCGTCACGAACTGTGCGCGCAGCAGGACTTGCGTGTGCGGGGCGCTGAACACCGTGGCGTTCTCCACGAGTTCGGCGAGCAGGTGGATGACGTCGGCGACGGCGTGGCCGCGCAGCGTGCCGTCGATCGGCGGGACGAGCTTGACGCGGGGGTACTGCTCGACCTCCGCGATCGAGGACCGCAGCACCTCGGTCATGGTGACGGGGTGCGACCACTGACGGCGCGAGATGGCGCCGCCGAGCACGGCGAGGTTCTCGGCGTGCCGGCGGATGCGGGTGGCGAGGTGGTCGACGTGGAAGAGGCCCTTGAGCAGCTCGGGGTCCTCGACCTCGTTCTCCAGCTCGTCCAGGAGCTGGATCTCGCGGTGGACGAGGGATTGCAGCCTGCGGGCGAGGTTGACGAAGACCTCGACCTTCTGTTCGTTGCCGACGCTGCTGGAGAGCTGGGACGCCTGCACCACGGCTACCACGGCCGCGTCGTGCGAGCGGGTCAGCTCGTGTGCGAGCAGCGCGAACTCGTCCGCCCCCGGCGGCAGTTGGGTCGGAGCCCGGCGCGCGGGCGGGCCCTCGCCACGCCGCAGCGCCTCCACGACCGTGCGGAGGTCCGCGGCGGAGCGGGCGCTGCCCCGGCGCAGGCCGTTGGCACGGCCGAGCACGGACTTGGCCGCGCGGTCCGCGCCGATCCCGGCCGCGACCAGGGCCGCGAGGGCGAGCACGGCGAAGCCCGCGAGCATGGCCCAGAGCTCCGGCGAGGGGTGCCGACCCGTGGAGTGCAGGGTGAAGGCGACGGCGGCCGCGCCACACAGCACCGCCACGGTGGCGGGCAGCACGGCGGCGCGCACCAGCTGCGGACGTATGCGGGACTCGGGTGCCGGGCGCGGCCCGGGGGGCGTCGCCGCCCGGCCCGGGGCGGGGTGTCCGGCGTCGGCGGTGGGCTGCTGCGGCCGGGTGGTGGTGCGGCCGTGCCGCCCGCCCTCGCGACGGTCCGGCCGCCCTGCGGGTGCGCGGAGGTGAGACATCGGCGTCCTCGGTGCGTGGGGTCTCAGGGATCCATGGGGCGGGCCCAACTCGGCTTTTGGAGGGCCCACTTTGATCGTCGGCCACTCACCGTAGTGTTCAATCCATCACCCTCGGTGCGCAGTTGGCAAACTTCCACGCACAGCGTCCCGCTCTGGTATGACGCCTCGTACGACAGACCGATAGTTCCGGGCGGCGCGGCGCCCGTTTGCCGACCTTCGGACCGGATCAGCCGTTGGAGCCGGGGCCCGGCAGGGCGGTCGTGGTGAGCGTTCCGGCGGGCTGTCCGGCGAGCGCGCCCTCGATGGAGTCGCGCCAGACGGGTCCGGCGAGGGTGCCGCCGAAGGCCTGGCCGATGGTCTCGCCGCCGATGCTCTGGCCGTCGAGGTCGTGCGGGCTCCGGGTGTCGCTGACGACGGCCGCACCGGCCAGTTCGGGGGTGTATCCGGCGAACCAGACCTGCTTGCTCTCGTCGGTGGTTCCGGTCTTGCCGGCGCTGTCGCGGTCGGTGAGCCCGGCGGGCTTGCCGGTGCCGTCCTGGACGACGCCGAGCAGCATGGTGGTCACGGTGTCGGCGGTCTGCGCGGACATCACCTGGTGGCAGTCGGCCTGCGGCACGGCGACGTTCCCGCCGTCCGGCTTGGTCACCGCGCTGATGGCGACCGGGGTGCAGTACGTACCGTGGTTGGCGAAGGTCGCGTACACATTGGCCATCTCCAGCGGGGTCAGGTCATTGCTGCCCAGCGTGAGCGAGGGGACCACCTGGAGCTTGGTGCCGCCCGCCTGTGCGGTGATGCCGAGCGCGTTGGCCATCTTCGACACGTCGCACAGACCGGTGTCGGCCTCCAGTTGGGCGAAGTAGGTGTTGACCGACTGGGCCATGGCGTCCGGCATGGCGAAGGGCCCGGTCAGGGACTTGCTGTCGTTGTGGACCTCGCCGTTCTCCGGGTAGGTGTTGCCGGCGCAGTCGGACATGGCGGGCCAGGGCATCGAGTACGGCGCCGGGTACTGCTGGCCGGGGCTGGTGCCCTTCTCCAGGGCCGCGGCGGCGACGATCGGCTTGAACGTGGAGCCGGTCGGGAAGCCCAGGCCGCCCCCCATGTTCGTGCCGACGTTGAGGTTGATCTCCGTCTGGTGGTCACCCAGGCCGTAGTCGCGGCTCTGCCCCATCGCGACGATCTTGCCGGTGCCGGGCTGGACGAGGCTCATCACGGCGGCGGCGTCGTCCGTGGTGTACGCGTGCGAGGTGACCGAATCCTGTAGGGCCTTCTGCGCCTTGGGCGACAGGGTGGTGTGGATCTGGAGGCCGCCCCTGCTCCACAGCGCCCGCCGGTCGGTCGCCGTCTTGCCGAAGGCCGGGTCGGTCAGGACGATCCTGTGTACGTAGTCGCAGAAGAAGCCCTCGCCCTGGTGGGCGGTGATGCAGCCCTGGCGGGGCTTGCTGACCTTGAGCCTGATCGGTACGGCGATGGCCTGCTGGGCCTGCGCGGCGGTGATCGAACCGTACTGGGCCATCTTGTTCAGGACGGTGTCGCGGCGCTGCTTGGCCAGCCGGGCGTTGGTGACCGGGTCGTACATGGAAGGCGACTGGACGAGCCCGGCGAGGAGGGCGGCCTGGGGCAGCGACAGGTCCTTGGCGTGGACGCTGAAGTAGCGCTCGGCGGCGGCCTCGATGCCGTACGCCTGCTCGCCGAAGAACGTGATGTTGAGGTAGTTGGTGAGGATCTGGTCCTTGGGCAGGGTCTGCTCCAGCTCGATCGCGTAGCGCAGCTCCTGGATCTTGCGCCCGATGGTCTGGCGCTGGGCTTCGAGCACCGCCTTCTGGTCACTGCCGGCCTGCTCGACGAAGACGTTCTTCACATACTGCTGGGTGAGGGTGGACGCGCCCTGGGAGACGGCGCCACTGGCCGCGTTCTTGTTCAGGGCGCGCAGCACGCCCTGGAGGTCGACGGCTCCGTGCTGGTAGAAGCGGTTGTCCTCGATGTCGACGAGCGCCTTGCGCATCACCGGGGCGATCTGTTCCGCGGGTATGACGGTGCGGTCACGGTCGTAGACCGTCGCGATGAGCCCGCCGTCGGCGTCGTATATCTGGGACGCCTGGGACAGCGGGGGTGTCTTGAACTCATCGGGCAGGTTGTTGAAGCTCTCGGCCGCCGATTTGGCCCCCACGCCGAGCGCCCCCGCGACCGGCAGCGCGATTCCGGCGGCCATGCCGCCCGCCAGAACGCTGACCCCGAGAAACTTGAGGACACGGGTGAACGGGGATGCGGGCGGGCGCGGGCGCGTGAAGGGCATACGGCGAAACATACTGACCAGACCTATGAATCGCGTCAAATAATCGTCTTTGAAGCGTGATTCCGGCCGCTCGGGGCGGGGCCGGTGGCGGCCGGGCGGGCCGCAACCGGCGAGGGGCCGGTCGCGGCGGGGCCGGCCGCGGTCCGGTCGGCCGCCGGGGCGCGGGTGCCCCGGACACCGGTGATTGACTACGCGGTATGGACCGAGCACGCACCCCCACGCCCCGCTCGGACGTGCCGATGGCCGCCCGCACCGCACCCCCCTTGGACCCCGAACTGGGCCTGGCGCTGGCCGCGTTGGGGGCGGCGGCAAGGGCGCCCATCACCCCCGAGAACCTCGCGGAACGGCAGCGGCTGGACGCCACCGTCCGGCCCCGGCCGACAGCCGGCGACCTCGGCGCCGACGGACGCTTCGAGGTGCGTGAGCTGCGCGTGCCGGGGCGCTCGGGCGGGCCGGACGTGACGCTGGTCGGCGCGCGGCCCACCGGGCTCGCGGGGCCCCTTCCGTTGCTCTACTACCTGCACGGCGGCGGCATGATCATGGGGAACGCGTGGTCCGTGCTTCCCCGGGTGCTGCGCGAGTGGGCCCTCCCCCTGGGCTTGGCCGTCGTCTCCGTCGCGTACCCGCTGGCGCCGCGCTCGCGGTACCCCGCCCCGGTCGAGGCCTGTTACGCCGGGCTCGGGTGGGCGGCCGAGCACGCGGGTGCACTGGGCATCGACGCGGGCCGGATCGTCGTCGCGGGCAAGAGCGCCGGCGGCGGCCTGGCCGCGGCGCTCGCACTGCTCGCCCGCGACCGGGGCGGCCCCGCACCGGTCGGGCAGCTGCTCCTGTCCCCCATGCTGGACGACCGCGGCGACACCTTCTCCAGCCACCAGTTGGCCGGGGTCGACCCCTGGGACAGGACCTCCAACTGCACAGCGTGGCAGGCCCTGTTGGGAGACCGGGCCGGAGCCGTCGACCTCTCGCCGTACGCGGCGCCGGCACGCGCCGCCGACCTGTCGGGGCTGCCCGCGGCGTACCTCGACGTGGGGTCGGCCGAGACCTTCCGGGACGAGGCCGTCGCCTACGCCCGGGCGATCTGGAGGGCCGGTGGCGAGGCCGAACTGCACGTGTGGCCCGGCGCGTTCCACGGCTTCGACACCGTCGCACCCCGGGCGGCGCTCAGCCGGGACGCGCTGGACGCCCGCACCCGCTGGCTCCGCCGCGTCCTCACCCGGCCCGGCTCGGACACCGGGGCCGCCTGAGCCGTCCCGGCGGGCCGGCGCCCACCACCGGCCTCAGCCCTCCAGCGCCGACCCGCAGCTCCAGCAGAACCGCGCCGCGCGCTCGGTGGCCAGGCGGCCGCATTCGGGGCAGACCCGGTCGAGAAGGCAGGCGCTCTCGCCGCCCTCGACGCTCGGCGGCGCCCCGATGGCGAGCCCTGGCCTGCGCGGGTGCACGGAGAGGTAGCCGAGGCCGTCGGCTCCGGCGGCGAGCGCCCGGCGCGACCCCTTGGGCAGCCAGAGCGCGGTCACCGGACGCAGCGGCTGGGTGCCCGACTCCGTACGGAGTTCACCGCCGCCTTCGAGGACGACGAGCAGGACGTCGAGCCGGAGATCGGTGTGTTCGCCGATGGTGCGCCCGGGCGGCAGTCGCAGCAGGTTGGCGTCCAGGTCACGCCCGCTCTCGGCGAGCCGCCACAGGGCGCCGCCCGTGCGCGGGGACGCCGCCGCGAGCTCCCGGCCGAGGTCGGCCACCAGCCGCGCGCCTTGTCGTTCCCTCACTCCGCCACCCTCCCACGGCCCGCGCCCGTCCCGCCGAGCACCCCCGTAGTCAGGGCCCCGTTGAGGCCGCCGGCCCGATCCTGCGGTGTCCCGGCCGGCCTCAGGACGTCTCCGACCGCCGGCCGGGCGGCATCGCGCAGGCCGGGGTACCGCCCGGCATGCGCTCGCGGTTGTCGGCGACGAGCCGGTACAGGCCGTGGGCGATCCAGCGGAAGGGAGGCAGGGTGAGCAGGGCCCCGGGTACGGCCCAGGCGCCGCGCGCGCTCAGCAGGAGCTTGGCGACGGCCTGCGCTCCACCATGGACCACGCCGTCGGGGGTGATCCACAACAGCTCGTGTTCCGCCCGCAGTTGGGACGTGCCCAGCGCGTCGAGATCCGCGAACTGCCACGGCGTGATCTCGCAGCGCGGCCGGATGCTCCGTTCGACGAAGCGGACGCAGGAGGTGCAGAACGCACAGTCGCCGTCGTAGACGAGTACGGGTCGGGTTCTCATGGCCCCCATCATCCTCTTCCGGTTCATCCTGTTCCGGGTCAACCTCTGCTGGTTCATCCTCTTCCGGGTCAACCTCTTCTGGTTCGTCCTCTTCCGGTTCTCAACGTCCGCCCCGCGCAGCCGAGTTGGCGAGGTCACCCGCGGGTGGACAAGGCGTGGGAGAGCGCGCCCATGCTGATGTCGACGACCGTGCGGAGCTGCTTCTGGCTCGTCCCGGTCCTGCTCAGCACGGCCAGCGACTGGTTGACCGCCGCCAGGTGGACCGCGAAGTCGTCGGCATCGGCCAACCGTGCGGCGCTCAGGGCGTTCCGCAACCGCGCGCGCTGAGTGCCCAGAGCCTCGCTCGCGCGTGCGGCGATGGCGGGGCTGAGCACGGGCGCCGCCATCGCGGTCTGGGCGATCAGGCATCCGTCGGGTACGTCGGGATCGGCGATGCGCCGCAGGGTGACCTCGAAGAACGCCCGTACCGCCCGGAGCGGTTCCTCGGACGCACGGGAGAGCGCCTGGTCGTACCTGTCCCCGTACCGCGCGGCGTAGCGGTCCAGGCAGCGCAGGTAGAGCGCGTCCTTGTCGCCGAACGAGGAGTAGATGGAACTGCGGTTCAACCCGGTCGCCCCGCTGAGGTCGTCGAGAGACGTGTCGGCGTATCCGGCCCGCCAGAACTGGACCATCGCCGCGTCGAGCGCGATGTCCACGTCGAACTGCTTCTTCCCGGCCATCAGGCATGCACCTCGCTCTTGGACCAGCCCTTGCGGCCCCGCCCATCCTATCTTGAACCAATCAGTCCAAGATGCCGTAGGGTCGAGCCATGACCGACGACGCCATGGCCCCGAACGGCTCCCGCGACCAGAACCCGGTCCCCGGGTTGCCCCTGTACGACCTCGCGGGATTCACCCACCGCTGGGTCGACGCGGAGGGAGTCCGGCTTCACGCCGTGGAGGGCGGGCGTCCGGCCGGGCCCGCCGTCGTCCTGCTCGCCGGATTCCCGCAGACCTGGTGGGCTTGGCGCGAGGTGATGCCCGGCCTTGCCGAGCGTTTCCACGTGATCGCGGTCGACCTGCCGGGGCAGGGCCACTCCGAGCGCCCGCAAGGGAGCTACGACACGCACACCGTCGCTTCACGTGTCCAGGCCGCGCTGACCGCGCTCGACGTGTCGAAGTACTGGCTCGTCGCCCACGACATCGGGGCCTGGGTCGCCTTCTCGCTGGCCCTGCGGTACGAAGAGCGCCTGCACGGTGTCGCTCTGCTCGACGCCGGCATTCCCGGAATCACCCTCCCGGACTCCGTCCCGACGGATCCCGACCGGGCCTGGAAGACCTGGCACTTCGCCTTCCACCTGGTGCCCGAGCTGCCCGAGACCCTGCTCACCGGCCGCGAACGCGACTACGTCAGCTGGTTCTTGAAGGCCAAAGCGCTGTCCCCGGACACCTTCGACGGCGCCGAGATCGACCATTACGCCGCCGCCATCGCGGCCGAGGGAGGCCTTGCGGCGTCCCTCGCCTACTACCGCGACGCCGCCGAATCAGCGCGCAGGAATCATGAGGCTCTGGAACGGGGGCACCTGACCGTCCCGGTCCTGGGAATCTCCAGCTCCCACGGCTCGATCCCCGACATGGCCGCCTCCATCAGCCCGTGGGCGCGGAACACGACCGGCGTCATCGTCCCCCGGGCCGGACACTTCATTCCCGACGAGCAGCCCGACGCGACGGTGGCCGCGTTGACCGCGTTCATCGGACGCGAGGATGTCGAGTAGGGCCGGACGTCACCGGTCCCCAGCAAGGTCGAGATCCGCCTCGGGAGCGGCGACCACGGGGGCGGGCACGGGAGCGGAGCGGCGCCAAGGGCGCGCGATCGGTGCCGAGATCGGCCGCCACCAGGCGTCTGCCGGAACCGTCCCGGCAGGCTCGAACGGCTCGCCGGGCCGCGGCACCGCCACAGCCTGCCCGACCTCCTGCGCCGCGTCCAGCGTCCACTCACCGGGCTCGGCCCAGGCGTGCGGGGCGAGGTTGAACGTGCCCCAGTGGATCGGCATGATCACGCCGCGCGCGGCGCCGCCCTGGAGGTCAAGGTGGGCGCGCAGCCCCTCGGCAGGGGTCATGTGGATGTCGGGCCAGAACTCGGAGTAGGCCCCGATCTGGATCATCGTCGCGTCGAACGGGCCGTGCTCCGCGCCGATGTCGTGGAAGCCGCCGAAGTACCCCGTGTCGCCACTGTGGTAGATCCGGTGCTCCGCCCCGGCCACCACCCAGGACGCCCACAGCGTGTGCTGCTGGTTGCGCAGGCCGCGGCCGCAGAAGTGGCGGGCCGGGGTCGCGGTGAGCGTGAGGCCGTCGACCTTCGCGGACTCGTTCCAGTCCAGCTCGTGGATCCGCTCGACGGGCACGCCCCAGTGCTCCAGATGGGCGCCGACGCCGAGCGGCACCGCGAACACCGTCCCGGTGCCGACGAGCGTACGGATCGTGGGCATGTCGAGGTGGTCGTAGTGGTCGTGCGAGATGACGACGACGTCCACCGGCCCGAGCGCGGCCAGCGGCAGCGGGACGGGATGCAGCCGCTTGGGTCCCGCGAAGGGGAAGGGTGAGCAGCGCTCGCCCCACACCGGGTCGAAGAGGACCCGGCGCCCGTCGATCTCGGCGAGCACACTGGAATGCCCCATCCAGGTGAGCCGAAGGCCGGTGGCGGGCGGCTTCGCGATGTCCGCGAGGGTGGTGGGGTGGACCGGGATGGTGCCGGTGGGAGCGCGGCGCGCCCGCTGCTCCTTGGCGAGGAACTGCTTCGCGAACTCCACGGTCGAGCCCGAGGGCCGGGTCCGCGCGCCCTCCGGGTTCTGGAACACGCCGTCCGCGAAGTTCGGCGACCGGCGGATGCGTGCCATCCGCTCCCCCGCCGGGTCGGCACCGAACGCGTCGGCGCGCAGCTCGCGGAGTCTGGCGCGAAGGGGAAGCAGAGATCCAGCGCCGCTCACGGCACCTCCTGGAGTTCGGGGTGTTTCCATTATGGGCAACCGTCCCGTTCACACTCGTACGGGGACGGTGGCACCGGCGCCGAGGCCATCCCGGCCGTACGCGACGGACGGCGCCGGCCTCAGGCCCCGCCCCGGCGCGGCTGTCCGTACGCCCGCTCCACCCTCAGACGCAATACGAGGCGCCGGTCGCGGACCATGGCGGCGCGGAAGTCGTCCCAGTCGGAGTGCTCGCCCTGGACGTCCCGGAACAGGGTGATCAGCTCCTCGACCGTCGCGTCGTGCGGGTCGGCGGCGACCGGGGTGAGGTCGGCCGTGCCCTCCACGACCGTCCAGGCCCAGCGGTCGTCACTGGTCACGTGGTAGCTCGCGCGGGCATCGCGCCGCAGGTTCCTGGTCTTGGCCCGGTCGTCGGTGAGCGAGACCCTGATGACGCCCTCGGCCGGGTAGTAGTGGTGGTTCACATTGGAGAGCTGGGGCCGCCCGTCCCGCTTCAGGGTGACGAGCACTCCGCCGTCCCGCTCTCCGACCAGGTTCAGCAGATCTTCCTGAGACACCTCGTTAGCCGTCATGGCTGGTGAACGTCCCACCGCCCGGCCGGATTCCCGGGTGCCGCCGACGGCGCCTGCGATGATGCGGGGATGATCACTCCGATACCTCCCGTCGTCCCCGCGGGCCGTATGGCCCGGCACCCGCAGCCGACCTTCGTTCTGCCCGGCGGGCGCGAGTTGCGCCCCTGGCGGGAGACCGACGCGGACGTTCTGGTGGCTTCGGGCCTCGACCCGGACATCGTCCAGTGGAACCGCGTCGAGCGACTGTCGCCGGCCGCGGCCCGCCGGAAGATCGCCGACTGGGGCCGGCGCTGGACCGAGGAGGCTGCCGCGATCTGGGCGATCTCCCGGCGCGACGACGACCGGGCCGTCGGTCTGATGGGGATCGGCGACTTCGATCTGCGGGGCGGCAGCGCGGAGATCCTCTACTGGCTGCTTCCGGCCGGCCGCGGCGAAGGCGCCGCGCTCGACGCCACCGTACGGGTCAGCCGGTGGGCCCTTGAGGAACTCGGGCTGCACCGGCTGCGCCTCACGCACTCCGTGGGCAATCCGGCCTCCTGCCGGGTGGCACGGCGAGCCGGGTTCGCCCTGGAGGGCACGATGCGCAGCGCCCTGCTGCACGCGGACGGCTGGCACGACGAGCACCTGCACGCCCGAGTCGCGGGCGACCCGTGGCCGGCCGGTGACTGACCCCGGCCGACGCGTGACCGGACGGTAGCCGCCCGGGGCACGCCCCTGCCCGTACGGACCGACCGGCCGGTCACCCGGCCCGCGGACCGACCGGCCCTGTGTGGCGCGGGCCCCCGCGAAAAGGGGCTCGCGCCCCGAGCCCGTGCTCCCCCGGGACAGCCTGCCGCCCGACCCCGACCCCGACCGCCCGGCCCGACCGCCCGGGCCGGCCACCTGGCCCAGCCGCCCCGGCCGGGCTACCTGGCGATTTGGCCATGCGGCCACGGCCCGGCGGCCACTCACCCACTCACCCACTCACCCACTATGCACTCGATGTATACACCTCGCGTATAGTCGGCCCGAGATTCTCACCAGGGGATCTCTCGACGCACCCACCGCCGGGGAGAGCACCGCCATGCTCAAGAACACCGCACGCTCCATACGTACGCGGGCCACCGCCGGGTTGGTCACCGCCGCCGCGCTGGCCCTTGCCCTGGCCGGCTGCGGCCAGGACTCCACCTCCCCCGAGGAGGCCCGCGGCCAAGCCGTCGGCAAGATCACGGCGAAGGGCTCCGGAGGGGGCTCGCACAGCCCGGTGGACTGCGCCACCGTGAAGTGCATCGCCTTGACCTTCGACGCGGGACCGGGCCCGCACACACCTCAACTCCTGGACATCCTCAAGGAGAAGAAGGTGCACGCCACCTTCTTCCTGCTCGGCAAGCGGCACGTGGACACCTATCCGGAAATCGTGCGCAGAGCCGCCGCCGAGGGCCACGAGATCGCGAACCACACCTGGACGCACCAGCGCCTCGACCAGCTGAAGCCGGACGAGATCCGCTCCGAACTCGACCACACCCAGCAGGCGGTCAAGGCCCTCACCGGCCGTGAGCCCACACTGATGCGGCCGCCGCAGGGCCGCACCAACAACGACGTGAAGGCCGTCACCGAGGAACTCGGCCTCTCCCAGGTGCTGTGGAGCGCGACCGCCAAGGACTACGACACGACCGACAGCGCACTGATCCAGAAGCGCATCCTGGACCAGGCCGGACGCGACGGCATCATCCTGCTGCACGACATCTACGACGGCACCGTGCCCGCCGTTCCCGGCATCATCGACGAGTTGCGAAAGCGCGGGTACACCTTCGTGACCGTCCCTCAGCTGCTAGCGCCCGGCACGCCCCGGCCCGGCACGCTCTACCGGCCCTAGCCGCGGACCGCCCCCACACTCGCACCGGCCGCCTCCTTTACGCCCACAGCAAGCATCCGTTCCCGACGGCCCCCGCGCGGGGCAGAGTTGTGACCATGAGAGTGCTGATGCTGGGGGGAACCGAATTCGTCGGGCGAGCCGTCACCGTGGCCGCGCTCACCCGCGGCCACGAGGTGACGGTCTTCCACCGCGGGCGGCACGCGCCACCGGCCGGGGCGGTCTCGCTGCACGGCGACCGCACCGCCGGGGACGGCCTCGCGGCGCTCGCGGACGGGGAGTGGGACGTCGTCGTGGACACCTGGTCCCACGCGCCGGCCGCGGTCCGGGACACGGCCGCGCTGCTCGCCGGGCGGGCGGGGCACTACGTGTACGTGTCGAGCCGCTCGGTCCACCCGCATCCGATGCCGGCCGGCGCCGACGAGTCCGCGCCGGTGGTGACGGGCTCCCCCGACGAGTCGGGCGAGGTGGAGTACGCGCACGCCAAGCGCGGCGGCGAACTGGCCGCGGTCCGTGAATTCGGCGCGGAGCGAACGCTGTTGGTGCGGGCGGGCCTCATCCTCGGCCCGTGGGAGAACATCGGGCGGCTGCCGTGGTGGCTGGGCCGCGCCGCGCGCGGCGGCGAGATGCTCGCGCCGGGCCCGCGCGATCTGGGGATCCAGTACATCGACTGCCGCGACCTGGCGCAGTGGATCGTGGACGCAGCCGAGGCCCGGCTCAGCGGCCCGTACGGTCTCGTCAGTCCGGCGGGCCACACCACGATGGGCGCGCTCATCGACGCCTGCGTACGGGTCACCGGCGGACGGGCGGTGCCGCGCTGGACGGACCCCGGGCAGATCCTCGCCGCCGGGATCGAGCCCTGGCAGCACCTGCCGGTATGGATCCCGCCGGGCGAGCTGTACGACACGATGCACCGCTCCGACGTGACGAAGGCGCTGGCCACCGGGCTGCGGTGCCGTCCCGTCGAGGAGACGGTCGCCGACACCTGGGACTGGCTCCGTTCGATCGGCGGCATCGCGCCCCAGCGCCCGGACCGCCCCCCGGTCGGCCTCGATCCGGCTCTTGAGGCGAAGGTGCTGGCCGCCTGACAGCCGGGCCCGCCGTTGCGGAGCAGCAGTCCTGACGAACCGTCAGAGAGGCAGCAGGTCGGGGCGCTTGGCCGATACCGCGTCCCCCGACGACTCACCGCGCAGCCGTCGCCCGATCCACGGCACGAGGTACTCGCGCGCCCAGTGGATGTCGTCGCGCCGCACCTCCAGGGTGTTGCGCGGCGGCAGCGGCGGCCACGGCTGGTCCGGGTCGGCCGGGACCTCAAGGCCGAGCACCTGGGCGGCGCGCAGCGCGACCCGGGTGTGCCCCTCGGCGGAGAGGTGCAGCCGGTCGCCGTCCCAGGCCCGCCGGTCCTGAACGGACTTGAGCGACCAGAGGTCGAGCACCGGGCAGTCGTAGCGGTCCGCGATGGCCCGCACATGCCCGTTGTACGTGGCGATCTTGCCCCGCAGGTGGCGGAGCAGGGTGACTCCCCGCGTGTCGAAGCCCGTGGTCACCATGACGGTGCCGACGGCCGGCTTCAGGTCGGCAAGGGCACGCTCGAAGCGCTCGGCCACCTCGTCCGGGTCGGTACCCGGGCGGATGATGTCGTTGCCGCCCGCACAGAAGCTCACCAGGTCGGGCGCGAGCTCCTTGGCCCTGGGCACCTGGTCCTCGACGATCTGGTCGAGGAGCTTGCCGCGGACGGCGAGGTTGGCGTAGCGGAACGTTCCCTCCGGCCGCTGGTCCGCGAGGAGCACCGCGAACCGGTCGGCCCAGCCGACGAACGTTCCATCAGGTCCGGGATCGCCCACGCCCTCGGTGAAGCTGTCACCGATCGCCGCGTACGACCCGAACGTGCCGCTGCTGAATGATCTCGAATCGTCTGCCACGAGCACCTATCCTCCACCCCGGCAAGTGACCTACGCCACCGTAGGGAGGGGTTGACGGTGGGTGATATAGACCACCCGGTCAGTTTCCCGGGTTCGGGAATAGGGCCCCGGAAACCCCACAACCAAGCCTGTCCATAGGCCTGTTGACGCCACCGAGGCGGCCCGGAGGCCGCCTCTTGACCTCAACCGGACTTCAGGTCGGAGGCTTCGGGCATGAACAATGACAGCGCATTCACCCCGTTCCCCCTGTCCGACGCCGCTCTCGACGAGCTCGCCGAGAGCGTGGCCGGACCGGCCACGATCGTCGGCATCGGAGGGTCCACCCGGTTCTCTCGTGAGATCTCCGGCCTACAGGACGGGCTGCTGCGCCGCCTCGTCCTGCACCACGGCTTCCGGGCCCTCGCCGTGCAGGACGGCGCGGAGGCCGGCGCCGAGCTCGACCGGTACGTGAGCGGCGGCGCGGGCTCGGCCGCCGACGCGCTGGCCCATGCGTGGCGGCCTCAGCGCACCGAGGAGACGGCCGCCGCCCTGGAGTGGATCCGGGCCTTCAACCGGGACCACCCGAACGACCCCGTACGCGTCTTCGGGGTCAAGCCCGCCCAGGCCGGGCGGGACGACTACGACGCCGTCCTCGCGTACGCGCACGCGCACGCCTCCGCGTTGCCGGAGCAACTGGCAGCTCTCGAAGCCCACTTGGGCGCCATCCGCACCGCCCACGACATCGACGAACATGTGCGGCGGGCCCGGGGCACCCATCCCGGACGCCCCTTCGCCGACCACGCCCGGGACGCGCTCGCGCTCGTCCGCTCGCTGCCACGGACCGACGGGCACGACCGCGCCCTGGCGCGGATGCGGCTGATCGTGGACTTCCACGAGCACAGCGTGGCCGGCCGGGGCGACTACGGGGGCGAGGCCGCGGTGTGGTCGGGCGTCATCGGCGACTTCCAGCAGCGCACCGGCGCGCGCGTGGTCTATTGGGACGGCATCGCCCACACCTCGGCCGCCGAGACGGTCCTCGGCATGGCCCCGGAGCGCGGCGCCCGGGCCACGGTCGGCAGCGCGCTGCGCGAGCGCTTCGGGGCGCGGTACGTGTCCGTCGCTGTCGGCTTCCACCACGGCGAGCTCGGGTCCGTCGTGGTCCCGGAGCCGGGCGCCGATCTGATCGACGCGCGGCTCGGCGCGCGGGAGGCGCCCGCCCACTGGATAGACCTGCGGGCCGAGGACGTACGCCGCCGCTGGGACGGCCCGGCGAAGGCCCGGGTCATCAGTGGGGTCTACGACCCGGACCAGGACGCGACCGGGTACATCGGCGTCGCCTCGCTCGCCGGGGCCTTCGACGTCCTCGTGCACATCCGCCGGGTGTCGCCGGTGCGCCGGCTGCCCTGATCCGGCCCCGGACACGGCGAAAGGGGGCCGTCGCGGTGCGACGGCCCCCTCGGTGGGGGGAAATCAGCCGGTGAAGGCCGCGGTGCCGTTCGGGGTGCCGAGGCCGGTCGGACCGTCGTAGCCCGCGCCCGCCTTGCACAGGTAGTCGCTACAGCTGCCGTTGGCGCCGGAGGTGACGTCGTTCAGGGAGCTGGTGTGGGCGTAGGGGAAGGAGGACGGGGTGGAGCCCCCGGCCGGGGCGCCGGCCAGGGCATAGACGCCGGCGATGATCGGCGAGGAGGCGCTGGTGCCGCCGTACACGTTCCAGCCGTTCGCCTGGTAACTGTCGTACACCGCCAGGCCGGTGGCCGGGTCCGCGACCGCTGACACGTCCGCCACGGCCCGCTTGGCGCAGCCGGTGTCCTTCTGCCAGGACGGCTTCGGGTCGTAGGCCGAGCAGCCGGAGCCCGCGCCCTCGCCGCCGGCGCTGGTGCCCCAGACCGATTCGGACCAGCCGCGCGTACTGCTGTCCCGCTTCAGGGAGGTGCCGCCGACGGCCGTGACGTACTGGGAGGCAGCCGGGTACTCGACGCCGTACCCGCTGTCACCGGAGGAGACGGTGATGGCGACGCCCGGGTGGTTGAAGTACTGGCTGTCGGCCGTGGTGTCGGAGGCGTCCTCGCTGCCGCCGTAGCTGTTGGAGACGAACTTGGCTCCCATCGTCACCGCGCGGTTCACCGCGGCTCCCAGGTCGTCCATGTTCGCGGAGTTCGCCTCGACGAGCAGGATGTGGCACTGCGGGCAGACGGCGCTGACCATGTCGACGTCGAGGGAGATCTCACCGGCCCAACCCGCATCCGCCGTCGGGTAGTTGGTGCCGCCGTTCTGATCCACCTTGCTGAAGCACCCGTTGACTGTGGTGCAGGCGGGCAGTCCGTACTGCGAGCGGTACGTGGCCAGGTCGGACTCGGCGTTCGGGTCGTCCTGCGCGTCCACGATCGCCACGGTCTGGCCCGAACCGCCGTCGGCCGGAAGGCTGTAGGCCTTCTGGAGGTCGGCGGGGCCGAAGCCGGAGGGGGCGGCGTCGGCGGTGATGCCTCTGTGCTGCTTGACGTCCGTGCGCTCCAGCGCGAGGCAGTGCATGGTGCCCGCCGCCCGCGAGGCGCACAGCTGCTTGACGTTGGACGCCGGGTCGCCGGCCTGCTGGGCGGCGGCGGACGGTGCCGCGGCCAGCAGTCCGCCCGTGACGAGCGCGAGCAGGGAGAGCAGCGCGGAGGCGCCGCCCGACCGTTGTCCGAACCTGGTGGTCCGTATGTGTTGCACGGTTCTTCCTCCATGGGGGGATCGTCCGGGCCTGGGGCGGCCCGGACGCGAAGAAACGTCGGGTGCATGACAAATTGACGTTCGGAGACTGCCACCACGTGAAGTGGGGGCAGTCATGAACGTACCTATCGGCCCCACTGGTTGACAGGCGCCCCATGGCAAAGGCTTTCTCTCGACTATGAGGAGGCGTGTGTCGGGCATGGGGGAGCCGTGAAGAGGTCAGGGCGGAACGGGTAACCCTCTTGCGGGCAGCCTCGATTGGGGGCAAAGGGAGACGCGCGCGCTACTCCCTGCGCAGGCGGAACACCGCCGCGTCCAGATCGCCGCGCAGACCGGTGCGGAGCCCCCGGTGGAGCAGCACGGCCCCGCGGTGCACCGCCCCGGTCTCGCGGCAGGTGTAGGAGGCGTCCGGGTCGAGTCCGCGCAACCGGACGGCGGGCGGCGGCTCCCCGTGGTGCTGGGCCTGGAGCCAGGCCAGGACGACACTGTCGTCTCCCCGGGTGTACTGCACCGCGCTCAGGCCTCCGGCGGGTGCCCGCAACCGGTCCTGGGCCCCGAGCTGTACGACGGGCCGGATCTCCTTGTAGAGCGCCACCCACGCGCGCGCCTCGGCGTGTTCGGCCGGGCTCCAGCGCGTCAGATCACCGCCGATCCCGAGCACCCCGGCCATCGCGCTCACGAACCGGAACCGCAGACTGCTGACGCGGCCGTTGAGCTGGGTGTTGGGGCTGAGGGCGCACTGGAGAGCAGGGCGTCGAGCTGTTCCCAGAGATGGTCCCGCACGTCCCGGCGTGCCAGATTCAGGACGAGCTGGTTGCGGAACTCGGTACGCTCGCGGCCGGGTTGGAACTGCACCCATTCCGGATGGGCGCGGTACAGCTCACTGTCGGGGTTGACCATCTCCGGCTCGACCCAGATCCCGAACCGCATGCCCAGTCCGTGCACTTCATCGGCCAGCGGCCTCAACCCACTAGGAAAACGCACCGGGTTGGGGGTCCAGTCGCCGAGGCCCGCGGCATCGTGGGTGCGGGCACCGAACCAGCCGTCGTCGACGACGACCGAGCAGCGCCAGGCCCGCATCGTCGTACCCGGCACCGCCGTTGATCTGGACCCCGCCGTCGGGCAGGTGCTGTACGACGATGCGCCAGGACCCCGACCAGGCGAGCGCGCACCCGTACACCTCGCCGCTCTCCTCGGTCGCGGCGCCCTCCGCGTCCAGCACCACCCACGGCAGGTGCTGGTGTCCGGTGTGCCCGCGCCGGCTGCCGAGCACCTTCTCCCCCGGGGTGAGGCCGCCCCGTACCAGACGGGACTCGGCTGCCCATCGGCCGTGCAACTGGGAGAGCCGCCAGCCGTCGCGCTCGGGCCGGTGGTGCAGGGTGATCGCGAGCCCGTTCACGGGGTCCGTGAAGCCCAGTCGCAGTTCGTCCCCCGCGATCCCCGCGCCGGTGCAGGATCGGGGTCGCGGTGTCCCCTCGGCAACGGTCCGGCCGGCGCCGACCGTAGATGGTTGCCCCAGGAACGCGTGTCGTATCGTCGACAGACGCGCAGGACGCGCCACCCAGGATCGACGTCAGGAGTCCCCGTGACCCAGCAGATTCCGCAGGTTCCCGCGGCAGAGCCCGAGCTCTCGGGGGTGCGCAACTTCCGCGACGTGGGCGGGCTGCCGACCGTGGACGGGCTGCGGGTGCGCGCCGGGCGGCTCTTCCGCAGCGGGCACCTGGCGCACGCCACCGAGGCGGACGCGGCCTTCCTCGCCACGCTGGGCCTGCACACCGTCTTCGACTTCCGCAACGCCGGGGACCAGAAGCTGGAGGGGCCCGACATCGCGCTGCCGGGCGTGCGCAATGTGAACATCCCGCTGACGGACCCGGCCGACGGGGCCGAGTTCTGGAAGATGGTCCGCGACGGCGACCTCGACGAGCTGCGCTCGCTGCTCGGGGGCACCAAGGGTGCGGACCGGATGATCCACTCGTACCGCGAGATCATCACGCAGCGCACCGCTGAGCACAGCCGGGTGCTGCACGCCCTGGCCGAGGACAGTGTGCCCGCGCTCATGCACTGCGCCGCCGGCAAGGACCGGGCAGGCCTGTCGATCGCGGTGGCGCTGCTCGCGGTCGGCGTGGAGCGGGACGCCATCGAGGCGGACTACCTCAAGTCCAACGACCCGCACCGCCGCTACAAGGTGCGCCGCACCAGTACGTCGGCGGACGCCATGTCCCCCGAGGTCATGGACCTCCTCAGCCCCCTCTTCGACGCCCGCGCCAGTTATCTGCACGCCGCGTTCGACACCATCGAGGCGACCTGGGGCACCACCGACCGCTACTTCGCCGAGGGCCTCGGGCTCTCCCCGGAGACCCGTGAGCGCCTGCGCGAACGCCTCGTGGACGGCGCGGTCTGAGATCGGCTACTTGCCGCCGATCTCGAAGAGCAGGTAGAGGAAGCCGGCGAAGATGTGCCCGGCGACGAGATAGGCGAAGAGCCGCACGACCAGGCCCCGGGGGAACTTGGTCTCCGCGGTCTCCTCGATGCTCTTGCGCGGCGCCGGCGCCGGTGCCGCGGCGGGCGCGGCCTCGTGCTCGGACATCCCGGTCCCGTTCTCCATGGCGTGCCGTCCTCTCAGCTGTGCGGGTGGTGCGGATGCGGATCGGGGCTCTGCAACAGGGTGTGCACGAAGAGGAACTCCGCTCCCCCGTGCGAGGCGGCGGAGATCCGGTGCGGGGTCAGCGAGTCGAAGTGCGCGCTGTCGCCGGGGTCGAGTTCATGGGTGGCGTCCCCCAGGCTGAGCCGGAGCCGGCCGGTCAGGACGTAGAGCCACTCCTCGCCGGGGTGGACCCGCACGAGTTCGCGCTGGGTGCCGTACGGGACCTCGACGCGCAGCGCCTGCATGGCGCGGCCGGAGGCGCCGGTCTGGTGGTAGGTCCAGCCGTCGGCCTCGCGCGGTGCGGCGCGGCCGGCCCGGATGACGGGTTCGCGCTCGGGCGGCATCTCGCCGAGCAGCTCGGAGACCGTCGTACCGTAGATGCGGGCGAGGCCGAGCAGCATCGGCAGCGAGGGCTGGCGGGCGCCCGTCTCCAGGCGGGAGAGATGGGCGGGCGAGAGGCCGGCCCGCTGGGCGGCGGCCTCCAGGGTGAGGCCGCGGCGGCGGCGCAGTTCGCGCAGCCGGGGCGCGACGCCCGGAAGAGCCGCGACGTCGTCGTCGGCAGGAGTGCTCATGCACTCCATTCAGGCAGGCCATTGCCTCAGAGGCAAACTTTTTGCCTCTGAGGCAAAAGTGCTCGGCTCAGCGGTTGGCGACCGCCTGCTTCACCAGAGTCCGGCCGAAGTCCCACATCAGCCCGCCGCCGCCGTGCGCGTCGTCCATGACGGCGGTGAAGGCCGCCACGAAGCGGTCCACCTCGCGTTCGGTGATGGTCAGCGGCGGAATCAGCTTGATCACTTCGAGGTGGTCGCCGGAGACCTGGGTGAGGATCCGGTGCTTCTGGAGCAGCGGCACGACGACCATCTGCGCGAAGAGACCCTTGCGGGCCGCCTGGAGCATGGTCCAGCGGCTGCGCAGCTTGAGCGAGGACGGCCGGCCGAACTCGATGCCGATCATGAGGCCGCGGCCCCGTACGTCCGCGAGGAGCTCGTAGCGGTCGATCAGGGCGGCGAGCCGGGTGCGCAGCAGATCGCCGGTGGCGCGGGCGTTCGCGACGACGCCCTCGTCCTCCATGACCGAGAGCACCGCGAGTCCGGCCGCCATGGCCTGGGCGTTGGAGCCGAAGCTCGCCGAGTGGACCAGGACGCGGTCCATCGACGAGTAGACCTTCTTGAAGATCCACTCCTTGCCGAGGGTCGCGCCGACCGGCACATAGCCCCCTGAGAGCGCTTTCGCGACGCACACCAGGTCCGGCTCGACGCCCTCGTCGTGCTGGTAGGCGTAGAAGTCGCCGGTACGGCCGAGGCCGGTCTGCACCTCGTCGGCGATGAGCAGTGCCTTGTGCCGGTGCAGGAGCTCCTGCGCGGCGCGCAGATAGCCGGGCGGTGACGCGTGGACGCCCTTGCCCTGGATCGGCTCGACGATGAGCGCCGCCACGTCGCCGCGCTTCAACTCCCTTTCCAGCGCGGCCGTATCACCGAGCGGCAGGGCGGTGTCGGGGAGCAGCGGGGCGAAGCCGTCGCGGAAGCCGGACTCGCCGTTGACCGAGAGCGAGCCGGTCGTCAGGCCGTGGAAGGCGTGCGAGCAGTACAGGACGCGGGGCTTCCCGGTGGCGTACCGGGCGAATTTGAGAGCGGTCTCCACGGCCTCCGTGCCGCTGTTGCCGAAGAACACCCGGTCCAGATGCGGGCTGTGCGCGAGGAGCTTCTCGGCGAGCAGGCCGGGCAGCGGCTGGCAGTCGAAGCGGGTCAGGTCCGCGAGCGAGGCGTCGAGGACGTCGTGCAGGGCCTTGCGGACGACGGGGTGGTGCCGGCCGAGGCCCATCACCCCGAAGCCCGCGAGCATGTCGAGGTAGTCGTTGCCCTCGGAGTCCCAGAAGTACGCGCCCTCGGCCCGCTCGTAGACCCGGTCGAAGCCGATGGTGTGCAGCATGCGCGGGAGCTGGTGGTTGAGGTACTTGGTGTGCAGCTCGTAGCGCTCGGCCCCGCGCTCGGCGAGCAGCCGCGCCAGGTCGAAGCCCTTGCCCCGCGAGGGGTGGGCGTCCGGTGGCTCGAAGGCGCTGCCCCTGGGAGCACCCGAGGCAGCTCCTGCGAGCTCTTCGCCCCCGGAAGCCCGGGCGCCGGGTGTCGCGAAGCTCTCGACCCCGGGGGCCTCGGCGCCGTGGGCCTCGGGGTCGAGAGCCTCGGCGCCGGATGCCTCGGCGCCGGATGCCGGAAAGGTCTTCGGGTCGCCGTCGGTCATGCGTCGCTCTCCTTCTCGGCCGCCGTGGCGGCTTCCTCCGTGGCCGCGAGCGCGGCGCCGATCCGTCCCGCGATCTCCACCGGCGTGAGCCCGATGTCGGCCAGTACCTCCCCGCGCTTGGCGTGCGCGAGGAACTGTTCGGGAATGCCGAAGCCGCGCAGCGGCACATCCACCCCGGCATCCCGCAGGGCCTGTCCCACGGCCCAACCGACGCCCCCCGTACGGACGTTGTCCTCCGCCACCGCTACCAGGCGGTGCCGCGCGGCGAGCGGGGGGAGCTGTTCGTCGACGGGTTTGACCCAGCGCGGGTCGACCACCGTGCAGGTGATGCCGCGCCCGGCGAGGAGTTCGGCAGCCTGGAGGCAGACCGGGGCGAGCACACCGACCGCCACGAGGAGCACATCGGCGTCCTCGTCGCGGCGCAGTACGTCCATGCCGCCGAGCCGGGCGAGCGCGGGGACGTCGGGCCCGACGGACTCCTTCGGGAAGCGCACCACCGTCGGCGCGTCGGCGACGTCCACGGCCTCGCGCAGCTGGGCCCGCAGCTGGGCCGCGTCGCGCGGTGCGGCGATCCTGAGGCCGGGCACGACCTGGAGCATCGACAGGTCCCACATGCCGTTGTGGGACGCGCCGTCGGCCCCGGTCACCCCGGCCCGGTCGAGTACGAAGGTCACCCCGCACCGGTGCAGGGCCACATCCATGAGCACCTGGTCGAAGGCGCGGTTGAGGAAGGTCGCGTACACGGCGACGACGGGGTGCAGTCCGCCGGTGGCGAGCCCGGCCGCCGAGACGGCCGCGTGCTGCTCCGCGATGCCCACGTCCCACACCCGCTCGGGGAAGCACTCGGCGAACCTGGTCAGGCCGGTGGGGTGCAGCATGGCGGCGGTCAGGGCCACGATGTCCGGCCGCTCGGCGCCGAGCCGGGCCAGCTCCTCCCCGAACACGGCTGTCCAGGAAGGCCCGTTGGGCGGCGTGAGGGGTTCGCACGTGAGGGGGTCCATGGCGCCGACGGTGTGGAAGCGGTCGGCCTCGTCGTCGAGGGCGGGCTGATAGCCGCGGCCCTTCTCGGTGAGGCAGTGCACGAGCACCGGCCCGTGGAAGCGCCGGGCGCGCCGCAGCGCCGACTCGACGGCCTCCGTGTCGTGCCCGTCGATCGGGCCGACGTACTTCAGGCCGAGGTCCTCGAACATGCCCTGCGGGGCGAACGCGTCCTTGAAGCCCTTCTTGGCGCCGTGCAGCGACTCGTACAGCGGCTGCCCGACGACGGGGGTGTTCTGCAACACGTCCTTGCCCCAGGCCAGGACCCGCTCGTAGCCGTCGGTGGTGCGCAACGTGGCGAGGTGGCCCGCGAGGCCGCCGATGGTGGGCCCGTAGGAGCGCTCGTTGTCGTTGACGACGATGATCAGCGGGCGGTCCCGGGCGGCGGCGATGTTGTTCAGGGCCTCCCAGGCCATGCCGCCGGTGAGCGCGCCGTCGCCGATGACGGCGACGACATGGCCGTCCCGGCCGAGCACCTCGTTGGCCTTGGCGAGGCCGTCGGCCCAGCCGAGGACGGTGGAGGCGTGGCTGTTCTCGATGACGTCGTGCTCGGACTCGGCGCGCGAGGGATAGCCCGACAGGCCTCCCTTGGTGCGCAGCTTCGAGAAGTCCTGCCGCCCGGTGAGCAGCTTGTGCACATAGCTCTGGTGCCCGGTGTCCCACAGGATGCGGTCGACGGGCGACTCGAAGGCCCGGTGCAGGGCGATGGAGAGTTCGACCACCCCCAGGTTGGGCCCGAGGTGGCCGCCGGTGCGCGCCACCGCCGGGATCAGGAACTCCCTTATCTCCTGGGCGAGTTCACCGAGTTCCGCCTGGTCAAGTGCTTGCAGGTCCTGCGGCCCCCGGATGTTCTCCAAGATCGTCACGTTCGGGCCCCCACTTTCTGCTGCTGTTCAGCTCACGGTCGACCTCAGGTTCGGCTCAGCCGGCTGCGCGGAGACGGGCGCGTCCCCGCCGAGCGCCGCCGGCCCGACCCGGGCGCCCCGCGCGAGGCGGCACACCGGCGACGGTCGGGCCGGCAGCGGCGTGAGCCCCGGGAAGGCCCGCTCCCCGGGGCTCATCGCCTCACCCCCGGTTGCCCTGGACGGTCTCGCGGACCGCCCGCAGCGACTCCTTCAGCGACCCCATGGTCGCGAGCACGGCGGTCGGCTCGTAGCCGCAGTGCGCCATGCAGTTCGCGCACCGCTCGTCGCGGCCGCGTCCGTACTTGCTCCAGTCGGTCTCCTCGACCAGCTCCCGGTACGTCGGCACGTACCCGTCGCTCATCAGGTAGCAGGGGCGCTGCCAGCCGAAGAGCGAGTAGTTGGGGATCGCCCACGCGGTGCACGGGAAGTCGGCCTTGCCCTCCAGGAAGTCCAGGAAGAGCGGTGAGTGGTTGAGCCGCCAGCGCGCCCGGTTGCCGCCGGAGAACGCCTTCTTGAAGAGCTCCCGGGTCTGCTCGACGCCCAGGAAGTGCTCCTGGTCGGGCGCCTTCTCGTAGGCGTACGCGGGCGAGATCATCATCTCGTCGACCTTGAGGTCGTCGTTGAGGAAGTTGAGCACCTCGATGATGGTCTGCGGGGTGTCGGTGTTGAAGAAGGTCGAGTTGGTGGTGACCCGGAAGCCCTGCCGCTTGGCCTCCTTGATCGCCTCCACCGCCTCGTCGAACACGCCCTCCTTCGCCACCGACTCGTCGTGCCGCTCGCGCAGCCCGTCGATGTGCACGGCGAAGGCGAAGTAGGGCGACGGTGTGAACTTCTCCAGCTTCTTGCGCATCAGGAGCGCGTTGGTGCACAGGAATACGTACTTCCGCTTGGCCACCAACTGCCGCACGATCTCATCGATCTGAGGGTGCATCAGGGGCTCGCCGCCCGCGATGGAGACCATCGGCGCGCCGGATTCCAGAACCGCTCCGACGGCCTGGGCCACCGGCATGCGCTGCTTCAGGATCCCGGCCGGATGCTGGATCTTTCCGCAGCCCTCGCATTTCAGGTTGCACGCGAAGAGCGGTTCCAGCTCGACGATCAGCGGGAACTTCTCGCGCTTGCGCAACTTCTGTTCAAAGAGATAGGTCCCGACCCTGATGGACTGGCGAAGCGGCATGGCCATCTGGCTCACCTCCTGGGGAGCAGCAAAGAACGGTGCCATTCAAAGAAAGCGGGAAGGACGGCACGAAGAACGCGGAAGGCTGATATTCCACCGCGCACCGTGCCAATCCGGACGAGTTCATGTTCTGGAGCGTCCACGACCACCCGTACGGCCGCAACCGGGCGCGATCCGGCCTGCCGGGCGGCCCGCAGCGTGGCGGCGGACTCCATGTCCACCGCGATCGCCCCGGTCGCCCTCAGACCGGCCCGTTCGGGGCCGCGTACGACGTGGTCCGACCCCGTGAGCGGGCCGGTGTGGACGGTGCGGCCCGGCAGCGCTTCGGCGAGCGCCTTGGCGAGCACCCCGGTGTCGGTGCACACCGTGGTGCCGTCCGGGCCGCGGGTTTCCTCGGCGACGACCAGGTCCCCGGGATGCATCCCGGGGACGAGGCCGGCACAGAAGCCTGAGGCGATGACCGCCGCGTCACGCATCCCGGGTGTGCCGAGCGTGCGGACCATCGCGCGTTGGGCGGCCGCGGGGCCCATGCCGCTGCGCAGCACGGTGACCGGGCCCGCCGCGCCGCCGTGGGCGCCGCGCAGCGCGAGCCGCTCGATGGTGAGCGCACAGGCGATCACCAGCGGCACGGGCCGCGCACCGCGGGGGGAGTCCATCAGCTCCCCTTGGCCGCGTTGGGGGAGAACGGTTCTCCATGGACGTACCGGCCGAGCGCGGTCAGCGGGAAGACCTGCCGGTAGAGGTGGTAATTGATCGAGAAGTCCCAGGGGAACCCGGTGCCCGTGAAGTACGGCTCGTCCCAGGAGCCGTCCGCGCGCTGGTTCTCCACGAGCCAGGAGATGCCGCGCTCGGTGGCCTTCTTGTCCCGCTCCCCCGCGGCCAGCAGCGCGAGCAGCGCCCAGGCGGTCTGTGAGGCGGTGGAGGGGCCGCGGCCCATCCATTCGGTCTCGCCGTAGGAGCGCAGGTCCTCGCCCCAGCCGCCGTCGTCGTTCTGCACGGACTCCAGCCAGCCGACCGCCCGGCGGATCGCGGGGTGCGCGGCGGGGATCCCGGCGGCGACCAGGGCGGGCACCACCGACCCCGTCCCGTATACGTAGTTGACGCCCCAGCGGCCGAACCAGGCCCCGTTGGCCTCCTGTTCGGCCAGCAGCCACTCGATGCCGCGCCGGGTCCGCGGGTCGTGCGACTTGCCCTCGTAGGCCAGCATCTCCACGACGTGCGCGGTGACATCGGCCGAGGGAGGATCGATGACCTCGCCGAAGTCGCAGAACGGCAGCCGGTTGGGAAAGGCACTGGTGTTGTCGGCGTCGAACGCCCCCCAGGCGCCGTTCTTCGACTGCATCCCGAGGTTCCAGCGCACCCCGCGGGCGATGGCCGCCTCGACCTTCTCCTGCTGGGGGTGCTTGACCCGGCGCAGCGCCAGGATCACCTCGGCGGTGTCGTCGATGTCGGGGTAGTTGTCGTTGTGGAACTCGAACGCCCAGCCGCCCGGCTGGAGTTGGGGTCGGCGCACGGCCCAGTCGCCGGGCCGGGTGATCTCCTCCTCCAGCATCCAGTCGGCCGCTCTGACGAGCGCGGGGTGGTCCCCGGGCACGCCCGCGTCGGCGAGCGCGATGGCCGCGAGGCAGGTGTCCCAGACCGGGGACTGACAGGCCTCGATCATCCGGGCGCCGTCCTCGCGCCACACCGCGAACCGGTCCAAGGACTCCAACCCGGCCCGCATCACGGGGTGTTGGAGGTCGTAGCCGAGCAGATGCAGGGCGATCACCGAGTACACGGCCGGCGGCTGGATGCCGCCCCAGCAGCCGTCGTTCTCCTGGCGCTCGACGATCCAGCGGGCGGCGCTGCGCATCGCGGCCCGCCGCAGCTTGCGCGGGGCCACCTTGTGGTAGACGTGCAGAACCTTGTCGAGCCGCTGGAACGCGCCGTCCCAACTCGCCACCGGGGCAAGGGGTTTGACCGGATTGGGATGACGGGCGTCGGTGTGCAGCTCGTCGAGCGCGAAGGGCGCGGGGCGGACCGGCCGCTTCGCCGAGACCACCGTGAGCGGCACGATGGTCTGCCGGGCCCAGCAGCCGAAGTCGTAGATGTTGAGCGGGACCCACGTGGGCAGGAAGATCAGCTCGGGCGGCAGCTCGGGCAGGTCGTCCCACTTCCACCAGCCGAACAGGGCCAGCCAGATGCGGGTGAAGACCCGGCTCGCGGCGATGCCGCCCTTGGCTCTGATCCAGGCCGCGGCGCGGGCCATGTGGGCGTCCTCGGGCCGGTCACCGGCCAGCCTGAGCGCGACGTACGCCTCGACGGTGGTGGAGAGTTCACCGGGTCCGCCGTAGAAGGTGGCCCAGGTCCCATCGTCGCGCTGCTCGCCCCGGATGAAGAGGGCGGCGGCGTGCAGGGTCTTCTCGTCCTGGATTCCGAGGAACTGACGCAGCAGCAGGTCCTCGGCGTCCATGGTGACGTTGGTCTCCAGGTCGCCCTTCCACCAGCCCTGGGCGTCCTGCCGCGCCAGCAGATGCTCGACGCCCAGCCCGGCGGCCCGCCGGGCGGCTTCGAGTACCGCGTCCGCGCCGGGAGCGGTCCCGGTTGTTGCACTGGCCGCGGCGGCCCGGGGCCGCGGGGCCCCGGTGCTTCCGTCGGTCGTCGCTGTCATGGCTTCCCCTTCGTGCAGTAGCTACTTCTGCTGTGCTGGGGTCTCCGTCGGAGGCGGCCCGGTCTCCCGGGCCGTTCCGGCGACTGCGAGTCATATGCGAATAGTGATCATCTCTTTCGGACGACGACGAAGTCCGCGAGCGCGGTGAGCTGTGCGCGGACCTTTTCCGGCATGTCGACGGCGTCGAGCGCCTGGATCGCGATGGTGTGCTGCCTGCGGGCCTCCTGCGAGGTCCACTCGCGGCCGCCGGCCTCCTCGATCAGGGCCGCGCGGGTGGCGAACTCCGCCTCCGAGAAGCTGTCGAAGTCATTGCTCTTGGCGTCGGCCGCGAGCAGTTCGCCCAGCCGGGTGGACGCCGGGCCGCCCGCGGCGAGCGCGGCGACGACGGGCAGCGACTTCTTGCGCTGGCGCAGGTCGCTCCAGGTCTGCTTGCCCGTGGCGTCCGGGTCGCCCCAGATGCCGAGCAGGTCGTCGACGGCCTGGAAGGCGAGGCCGAGGTGGTAGCCGTACGCCTCCAGCGTGTCGGCCATGTGGTCGTCGGCGCCGCCGAGGACGGCACCGATGGAGACGGCGCAGGCGAGCAGCGCGCCCGTCTTGTTGCCCTCCATCTCCAGGCACTCCTCGACGGTGACCCGCTCGCGGTGCTCGTAGGAGATGTCCTGGGCCTGACCGTCGATCAACTTCCTTGTGGCGGTGGTGAGTCGACGGGTCGCGCGACCCGCCTCCACCGTGCCGAGCTCAAGGAGGACCTCGTTGGCGAGGGCGAACAGGGCGTCGCCGACGAGGATCGCCTGCGCGGGGCCGTGCACCTTCCACACCGTGTCGCGGTGGCGGCGCTGCTCGTCGCCGTCCATGAGGTCGTCGTGCAGCAGCGAGAAGTTGTGCACGAGCTCCACCGCGACCGCTCCCGGCACGCCGATCTCGGCGGCGGCGCCGGCCGCCTCCGCGGAGAGCAGGGCGAGGGCGGGCCGTACGGCCTTGCCCCCGTCGCCGTCCGCCGGACGCCCCTCGGCGTCGATCCACCCGAAGTGGTAGGCGGCGACGGTGTCCATGGGAGCCGCGAGCCGGTCGACGGCCGCGCGCAGCTCCGGAGTCGACAGCGCGCGCCCCCGCTCCAGCAGGGCGGTGACGTCCACGGTGTCCACAGCCGGATTCGCCGAAGCCGAAGGCACAGTCGGCACAGTCTCTCCTCTTGTTCCAGTACTGCTAACAGTCATGCCGCCTCCTGAAGCGGATGAACATGGGGGCGGCCGAGGCCGGAGAGAGCGGCGCCGGCGGCACTGAATCCGCTGCGCACGGCGCCCTCCATGGTCGCGGGCCAGCCGGTCGCGGTCCACGCGCCGGCCAGGTAGAGGCCGTCCGCCCGGGTCCGCGCCGACGGCCGCAGCCGTCCGACGCCGGGGGTGGGGGCGAACGTCGCCGTGCGCTCCCGGGTGACGAAGAAGTCGAGGATCTCCGCACCGCGCGCCGCGGGCAACAGCTTTTCCAGTTCCGGCAGATAGCGGGCGCGCAGTTCGGCCACGGGAAGCTCGATCTCGTCCCCGGCGTCCGACTGGGAGACGGCCAGATACTGCCCCCCGCCGGTGAGGCCCGAGGAGTCCGTCCGGTCGAAGACCCACTGCACGGGGGAGCCGAGCGCGGCGAAGAAGGGCTGCTTGAGCACCTTGCGGTCGTAGACGACGTGCACGTTGAGGATGGGCGCGGTGCCGATGCCGAGGAGCCTGTCCGGCTCGTCGAGGGCGCCCTCGGGCAGCAGGCCGTGGGTCTCCCTCTGCGGCACGGCGAGCACGACGACCTCCGCGTCCAGCGTCTCGCCGGCCAGCTCGACGCGCCAACTGCCGCTCTCCGTACGGGAGATGGCCTCGGCCTTGGTGCGCGTTTCGACGCGTACGCCCGCCGACTCCAGGGCCTTGCGGGCCAGCGTGTCGTGCAGCTCGCCGAGCGGCACCCGGGCCCAGCCGATGTCGGCGGCGCCCGCCTCGGACAGCAGCCCGGTCTTGAAGACCATGGCGGCGAGGCCCAGGGAGGCGTGCGGCGCGGTGGCGTTGAGGGTCGCCACGCCGACCAGGTCCCACAGGGCTTCGATGGTCCGGTCGGACTGGCCGTGCCGGCCGAGCCAGGTCGCGAAGTCCACGTCGTCCAGGGCCGGGTCGGCCGTGTCGAGCTTCTTGAGCGCGAGCGCGGCACGCCCGACCGAGGCGCGCTCGGCGAGCGAGAGGTGCGGGTAGGTGGCGAGGCTGCGGCCGAGGTGCAGCGGCACCGGCAGCGGGTCGCGGCGCAGCCGGCCCAGCCGAGGGCCCCTGGGGTGCCCGACATCGAGGACGGGGACGTCCAACCGGGCCTGTACGGGGGCGAGTCCGGCCCCGCCGACCCGGTCGAGGAACCAGCGGTAGGCGGTGCAGCAGCGCAGATAGACGTGCTGGCCGTTGTCCACGGTGAGGTCGCCGCGCCGGAAGGAGAACGCGAGGCCGCCGAGCCGCGGGCGGCCCTCGACCAGGGTCACGCCGAGGCCCGCGTCGGCGAGTTCGAGCGCCGCGGTGATGCCGGCGAGTCCGCCGCCGATCACTACCGCGCGCTGGGGCCGCGTGTCGTTCATGCCGTCTCCCCCGGGGCCGGGCCGGTGCCCCGGACGGGGCGGGCCGACGCAGTCAGGGACGCATCGCCGCACGGGGAAGTTGCACGTCGGGCCCGCGTCATGGTCCTCGGCCCGTCGTCCGGGTGGGCGTGGAGCATCAGACGCGCCTCCTGGCGGTCTGCCGGGAGACATACCGGGTGTCGAGGCCGGAGAGGCCGCGCACCGCGACGTACGCCTTCTCCCGGCCGGGCAGCGAAACGCGCCCGCGCAGTACCGCCTGCGGGTCGCGCTCGATGCGGTCGAGCAGCCGGCGGTAGATCCCGGCCATCGCGGCGACACAGGCGCCGCTGCGCCGGTCCAGCATGGGGAGCAGCCGGTAGCCCTCGGCGAACAGGGCCCGGGCGCGCCGGACCTCGAAGTGGACGAGCCCGGCGAAGTCGGAGCCGGGCGGCGGGACGGGCCCGTCGAAGCCCGCCGAGCAGCCGAACTTGGCGAGGTCGTCGGAGGGCAGATAGGTCCGTCCGTTGCCGGCGTCCTCACGAACGTCCCTGAGGATGTTGGTGAGTTGGAGAGCGAGCCCCAGCGTGTCGGCGTACTCCGGGGCGCGTTCGATGCCCGGCGCGCCGGGCTGGGTGCCGAACACGCCGAGCGAGAGCCGGCCGATCGCGCCGGCGACACACCGGCAGTACGTCTTGAGGTCGTCCCAGGTCTCGTAGCTCTCGCCGTGCACGTCCATCAGGACGCCGTCGATGAGCTCGTCGAGACCGTCGAGCGGGATGGGGAACCGGCGTGCCGCGTCCGCGAGCGCCACCGCCACCGGGTCGGTGTCGTCCTCGTCGACGGCGCCGTCGCGGACGCGCCCGAGGAGCGCCCGGGTCTCCTCAAGGCGCGCCCCCTTGGCGTCGTCGGCCAGCGTTCCGTCACCGATGTCGTCGACCCGGCGCGAGAACGCGTACAGCGCGGACATCGCCTGCCGCTTGTCGGCCGGCAGCAGCCTGATGCCGTACGCGAAATTGCGCGCCTGCTGCCCGGTCACCGCCTCGCAGTAGCTGTATGCGGCCTGTACCGGTGCTGACACGGGTGCCTGTGCCTCCACGGTCCGGCTCACCCCTCTCTACGCGCTCTTCGCAAGACGGCTCCCACCTCGCGCAGCAGCCTTGCCCTGGTGGGCTTGGGCGGCCCCGGGAGTACGTCGTGGCCGGCGGCAGCGACCGCGTCGAGCGCGGCGCGTCCTCCGGCCACGAATCCGGCCAGCAGCAGCTTGAGTCTGCCGTGGACGCTACCCACCAGGGGGGTGCCTTCATTCAGCAACGACCCGGCGCGTTCCGCTTCGAACGCGACCAGGGCGCGCACCGAAGCGCTCCCCGTGGGGGCGGCCAGATCGGCCTGTGTGACATGGAAACGGGACATGTCCTCGGCCGGCAGATAGATCCGGTCCCGCCCGAGGTCCTCCTTGACGTCCTGGAGGTGTTCGACGATCTGCAACGCCGTACAGATCGCGTCGGAGCGACGGACGCGCTCCGGGCTCGTGGTGCCGGTGATGGCGAGGACGAGCCGTCCCACGGGGTTGGCGGAGAGCTCGCAGTAGGCGAGCAGCTCCTCGTACGTCTCGTAGCGCCGGACCCGCTGGTCCTGGCGGTTGGCCGCGATCAGCCCGAGGAACGGCTCGGGGGTGAGCCCGCAGCGCCGCACGGTGGGCCGCAGGGCCACCAGGAGCGGGTGCTGGGGCGTGCCGTCGAAGACGCGGCGCAGATCCGTCTCGAAGGCGTCGAGCATGACGAGCCGGTCGTCGGCGTCGGCCGGGGCCACGCCGAGGTGGCGGGCGTCGGCGCCGCCGGGGGCGAGGTCGCCGTCACCGATGTCGTCGACGAGCCGGGCGAAGCCGTACACGGCCATCAGGTCGTCGCGCCAGGCCCGCGGCAGGAAGAAGGGGGCCACCGGGAAGTTCTCGTCCGCGGCCTTGTCGAGCGTGGCGCGCGAGGGGGTGCCGGTGCGCACGTCCCGGACTCGGGTCACCGGGTGCCGCCCGGGGCGGGAACGGCGGCCGTCCCTTGGAGCTGGAGATCTTCCGTAGCCATGGCCGTCACATCTCCCGTTCTACACCGCCGACCCAAAACATCCTATTTCGGACACGCCGCCTGACCTCCCCGGACGGGATGACCCGTGGTGCGAGGAGCCGGGGGCGTATTACCCCACTTGCCGCGAATCAGCACCGGTACAGCTTACGTTGTACAACGGCCGAGAACACGTCGGGGTGTTGAGAGCATTACAAGAACACTCCAATCCGGCTCAACCTTCCCCGCATACTGGCAACTTGACGGGATCTTGACTGTCCGACCACACCATAGGACGCGAAAGCCCCTGCCGGGGTTGATCGACAGGGGCTTCGGTCTACGAGTCCGCCGGATGACGGTGTATCAGCGGCCGGACTCCTTCTGGTAGGCCTTGACGACCTCGTCGGTCGGCCCGTCCATGAGGAGCTCGCCGCGCTCCAGCCAGAGCACGCGATCGCAGGTGTCCCGGATGGATCCGATGCTGTGGCTCACCAGGAAGACGGTTCCGGCGTGCTTGCGCAGTTCCCGGATGCGCTCCTCGGAGCGGATCTGGAACTGGCGGTCGCCGGTGGCGAGGGCCTCGTCGATCATGAGGACGTCGTGGTCCTTGGCCGCGGCGATGGAGAACCGCAGGCGGGCCGCCATGCCGGAGGAGTAGGTGCGCATCGGCAGGGAGATGAAGTCACCCTTGTCGTTGATGCCGGAGAAGTCGACGATCTCCTCGTAGCGCTCCCTGACCTCCTCGCGGGACATGCCCATGGCCAGGCCGCCGAGGATGACGTTGCGCTCGCCGGTCAGGTCGTTCATCAGGGCCGCGTTCACACCGAGCAGCGAGGGTTGCCCGTCGGTGTAGACCCGGCCGCTCTCGGGCGGCAGCAGACCGGCGATGGCCCGCAGCAGCGTCGACTTGCCGGAGCCGTTGGAGCCGATCAGGCCGATGGCCTCGCCACGGTACGCGGTGAACGACACGCCCTTGACCGCGTGCACCCGGCGCATGCCCCGGGAGGCGCCGCCGGTCCGGTCCCTCTTCACCATGCGGCTCAGGGCGGCAGTGGCGCTGCCCTTTCCGCCGCCGCCCCCGTTGACGGTGTACACGATGTGCACGTCGTCGCAGATGACGGTGGGAATCCGCGCGTCCTCGACCACGACGCGGTCCTTGATGTCCTCAGCCACGGCCATATCGCTCCTCAGCCTTCCAGAAGTACACGAATCCGAGAGCGCCCACGACGACGGCCCAGCCGGCCGCGAGTGCCCAGACGTGCGGGGGCAGGGACCCGCCGCCGTAGCCGTCCAGCAGCGCGTAGCGCGCCAGGTCCATATAGATGGCGGCCGGGTTGACCTGGAGGACGTCCTTGAGCCAGCCCGGCTTGTCCTTGAGCACGGCGGTGATGCTGAACATCACGCCGGACGAGTACATCCAGGTCCGCATGATGAACGGCATCAGCTGCGCGAGGTCCGGCGTCTTGGCGCCGAGCCGGGCGAAGATCAGCGCGAGGCCGGTGTTGAAGACGAACTGCAGCGCGAGGACCGGGACGATCAGGATCCACGTCATGCCCGGCATGAAGCCGGAGGCGACGACCACGATCATCAGGACGATCATCGAGAAGAGCAGCTGCTGGAGCTGCTGGAGCGCGAAAGAGATCGGCAGCGAGGCGCGCGGGAAGTGCAGCGCCCGCACCAGACCCAGGTTGCCCGAGATCGCCCGTACGCCGGCCATCAGCGAGTTCTGCGTGAAGGTGAACAGGAACACGCCGGTCACCAGGAACGGGATGAAGACCTCGTTGGGGATGCCCTTCCTCGTACCCATGAGCACGCCGAAGATGAAGTAGTAGACCAGCGCGTTCAGCAGGGGCGTCGCCACCTGCCAGATCTGGCCGAGCTTCGCCTCGCTGTACTGGGCGGTCAGCTTGGCCGACGAGAACGACAGGATGAAGTGGCGCCGGCCCCACAGCTGCTTGATGTAAGCGGTCAGCCCGGGTCGGGCACCGCTCACCGACAGCCCGTGCTTGGCGGCGAGGTCCGCCGGGGACAGGGTTGTGTCACTCACAAGTGGAAACTTTCGTGTTCAAGAAGTACGCCCGATGGTCTCAGAGCCGAGACTCTCAGATGACGGGGGGACGGCCCAGCCGGGTGAGCTTGAAGACCGTACGCCACTTCATGGGACGGCGCGGTCCGCAGGGCGTCGTCCACCCCTCCTTGAACCCGCCGAACCAGGCCTTGAGCGCCGGGCCCGAGGGCTTGCGCGCCAGGGTCAGGAGCAGCCAGACCCCCAGGTAGACCGGGACCAGCGGGGCGGGCAGGTTGCGCCGGGCCAGCCAGACCCGGTTGCGGGCCACCATCCGGTGGTAGACCGCGTGCCGGGACGGGGCGGTCGTCGGGTGGTGCAGGACCATGTCCGCGCGGTAGTCGATCATCCAGCCGGCGTCCAGCGCCCGCCAGGCGAGGTCGGTCTCCTCGTGCGCGTAGAAGAACTCCTCCGGCAGCCCGCCGACCTCGGCGAACACCCGGGTGCGCACGGCGTTGGCGCCGCCGAGGAAGGTCGTCACGCGCGAGGAGCGCATCGGGTCCGCCGCGCGCAGCCTCGGCACGTGGCGGCGCTGGGTGGCCCCGGTCTCCGGGTCGGCGATCCGGAAGCTGATGATGCCGAGCTCCCGGTCGGCCGCGAAGGCCTGGCGGCACAGCTCGGCGGTGTCCGGGTTGGGCAGCAGGCCGTCGTCGTCGAGGAAGAGCAGCACGTCCATCTCGGCGCCCGCGGGGCCGAACGCCTCGATGCCGACGTTGCGGCCGCCCGGGATGCCCAGGTTCTCCGGCAGCTCCACGGTCCGTACGCCCTCGGGGACGTCCGGGACCGGGGCGCCGTTGCCGACGACGACGACCTCGACCCGGTCGCCGTCCTGCTTGGCGACCGAGTCGAGCAGGGCGCGCAGCTCGGCGGGGCGGTTGCCCATCGTGATGACGACGGCGCCGACCTTCAGGGGAGCGTTCACTTGAGCCTGCTCGACGCGAGGATGGACACGAGGTGGAGCACCGTCTGGAGCAGCGCGATGCCGGCCAGCACCGCGACGCCGAGGCGGGAGAAGTACAGGTCGCCGCGGACCTGGTCCACGATCGCGAGGACCAGGATCAGCAGGGACGCCTCGATGCCGAGGACGAGCCGGTGGAACTTCAGCGCGGCCGCGGCCCGGCGGGCGAGCGCCACGCCGGAGGAGCGCGGGGTGGCCGCCGCGTCCTTGACCAGCGGCAGACCGCCCTGGTGACGGGCGACGCCCACGAGGTCGGTCTCCGCCTTGATCAGGATCGCGCCGAGGGCCGCGAGCGTACCGAGGAAGGCCCACAGCCAGTCGATGCGGCCGGGACCCCACAGGTCGGCGGCGCGCAGGCCGAAGCCGACCAGGACCGCCGCGTCGCACAGATAGGCACCGACGCGGTCCAGGTAGACGCCGGACAGCGAGAACTGCTTCTTCCAGCGGGCGACTTCGCCGTCGACGCAGTCGAGCAGCAGATAGCCCTGGACGGCGACGACACCGAGGACGGCGCCCCAGACGCCCGGCACCAGGAGGGCCGGGGCGGCGAGGACCCCGCTCAGGGTCATCAGGTAGGTCAGCTGGTTCGGCGTGACCTTGGTGGTGACCAGGACGCGGGTGATGCGCAGCGAGATCTCGCGCATGTACAGACGGCCGCCCCAGTGTTCGCCACTGACCCGGTCCTTCACACCCGCCGGGTGCACGACCGGGCGGAGCTCAGCTACGGATGGTCTTGGCATAGTCGGCGTACGCGTCCCTGATCTGGTCGGTGGACAGGTCGAGGTGCTCGATGATGGTGTAGCGGCCGGGGCGGGTCTGCGGGGCGAACTCCACGGCCTGGACGAACTCGTCGGCGGTGAAGCCGATTTCCTCCGCCGTCACCGGCAGGGCGTGCCGGCGCAGCACCTCGGTCATGAGGCCGGACTCGGCCTTCGCGCCCCGCAGGTGCATGGCGAACGCGGCGCCCAGGCCGCACTGTTCGCCGTGGCTGGCCGCGCGCTGCGGGAAGAGCAGGTCGAAGGCGTGGCTGATCTCGTGGCAGGCGCCGGACGACGGCCGGGTGTCGCCGCTGATCGACATGGCGATGCCGGACATGACCAGGCCCTCGGAGAGGGTGACCAGGAAGTCGTCGTCGCCGACGGTCCCCGGGTGGCGCAGGACCGCCTCGCCGGCGCTGCGCGCCATGGCGGCGGCCAGGCCGTCGACGGGCTCCCCGGTCTCGCGGTGCGACAGCTCCCAGTCCGCGATGGCGGACAGGTTGGAGATCGCGTCCCCGATGCCCGAGCGCACGAAGCGCGGGGGCGCGTCCCGGATCACGGCGAGGTCGATCAGGATGGCGATCGGAGTGGGCACGCCGTAGGAGCCGCGCCCGTTGTCGTTGTCCAGCGTGGAGACCGGCGAGCAGATGCCGTCGTGCGAGAGGTTCGTGGCGACGGCGACCATCGGCAGGCCGACGCGGGCCGCCGCGTACTTCGTCACATCGATGATCTTGCCGCCGCCGAGCGCCACGACCGCGTCGTAGCGCTTGCCGCGCATCGCGTCGGCGAGCTTGACCGCCGCGTCGATGGTGCCGCCGTCGACCGGGTACCACTCGGCACCCGGCAGCAGGGGGCCGAACTGCTCGCGCAGCTTGAGCCCCGAGCCGCCGCTGATCGCGATCGCCAGCTTGCCGTTGGCGGAGATGCGCTGGTCGGCGAGGACGACCGCGAGGTCGTCCAGCGCCCCGCGCCGGATGTCGACGACAACCGGCGAGGGGATGAGCCGAGTCAGTACTGGCACGCGATCTCACGGCCCTTCGCCAGGTCGTCGTGGTTGTCGATCTCGACCCACGACACCTCGCCGATGGGGGCCACGTCGACGGTGAAGCCGCGGTTGACGAGCTCCTGGTAGCCGTCCTCGTAGTAGAGGTCGGGGTCGCGCTCGAAGGTGGTCTTCAGGGCGTCGGCGAGCTGCTCGGCGGCCTCGGGCTCGATGAGCGTGACGCCGATGTACTCGCCGGTGGCGGTCGCCGGGTCCATCAGCTTGGTGATGCGCTGGACGCCCTTGCCCTCGGCGGTGATGACCTTCATCTCCTCGTCGGCGAGGTTCTTCACCGTGTCGAGGGCGAGGATGATCTTCTGGCCCTGGCCGCGCGCGGCCAGCAGGGTCTTCTCGACCGACACGGGGTGGACCGTGTCGCCGTTGGCGAGGATCACGCCGCGCTTGAGGACCTCACGGGCGCACCACAGGGAGTAGGCGTTGTTCCACTCCTCGGCCTTGTCGTTGTCGATCAGCGTGATCGTGACGCCGTACTTGGCCTCCAGGGCCTCCTTGCGGGCGTAGACGGCCTCCTTGCGGTAGCCGACGACGATCGCGACCTCGGTCAGGCCGACCTCGGCGAAGTTCTTCAGCGCGATGTCCAGGACGGTGGTGTCACCGTCAACAGGCACGAGGGCCTTCGGGAGCGTGTCGGTGTAGGGGCGCAGACGGCGTCCGGCACCGGCTGCCAGTACGAGGCCAATCATGCTGTTTCTCCTTCGTCATGTACGGCAGGTGCTCCGGAGGACACCCAGAAGCGGATGGACTCCACGAGCACCACGAGCGCGATGACCGCCGCGAGGGCGGTGAGCGCCAGGGTGAAGTCTGTGTCTCGCGTGGCGAGGACGGCGGCGAGCACCGTCACCACGAGCGTGCGGCCCTCGTGGCCGCCGATCACCCGCACCAGCCACTGCGGCGGCGCGCCGGACCCGCCCTTGATGCGGTACACCGTGTCGTAGTGATGGTAGGCGACCGCCGCCACGAGCCCGAAGGCCGCGGGCAGGGCCCCGGCCACGTCCGAGCGGGCCGCCAGGATCAGGACCGTGCAGTACTCGGCCACCCGGAAGAGCGGCGGCACCAGCCAGTCGAGGGGACCCTTGAGCGGCCGGGCGACGGCCAGGCCCGACAGGACCGCGTACAGCGCGGCCGCGCCGATCACCAGGCCGCTGCCGACGGGCAGCGTGAGGGCGGCGGCGGCGACCAGCAGGGCGCCGACGGCCGCGAGGACCGGGGCGCCGGGCATCCGCGGCGCCTTCGCCGCGATCAGCTGGGCGAGCGGGCCGCTGTCGGCGAGCTCGGCGAGGGCCCGGGCCGCGCGGTCGGAGCGGGTGGCGCGGCGGCTCAGGGAGCGCAGGACGCGGCCCGCGGTGGTGTAGCAGGCGGCGAAGGCGCAGCCGATGAGCAGCGCGTAGAAGACGACGCGGGGCGTGGTGACGGCGGTCAGCACGGCGATCATCGCCCAGCGCTCGCCGATCGGCAGCACGATCATGCGCCGCACCCACACCGTCCAGCCGACCGAGTCGAGTTTGTCGGAGAGGGCCGCGGTGGGGCTGGTGTTGGCGGTGGCGTCGGTGCCCACGACGTGCGCCTCGTTGAAGGAGAAGTCCACGACGTGGCGGCAGGTCTGGAGCACCATGGCGCCGAGCGCGAGCGCCCATACGTCGTCGCCGCCGCGGGCCGCGCCGAGGGCGAGGCCCGCGTAGTAGGCGTACTCCTTGGCCCGGTCGAACGTGGCGTCGAGCCAGGCGCCCATCGTCGAGTACTGGAGCGAGTAGCGGGCGAGCTGCCCGTCGGTGCAGTCCAGGACGAAGGAGAGGATCAGCAGCACCCCGGCCGCGACGTACCCGCCGCGCGTCCCGGTCGCCGCGCAGCCGGCCGCGATCAGGGCGGTGAGCAGCGAGGCGGTGGTGACCTGGTTGGGGGTGAGACCCCGGCGGGCGCACCAGCGGGCGAGGTAGCGGGAGTACGGGCTGACGCAGTGGGTGGTGAAGAACCCGTCGCGGGACTTCACGGCGTTGCGCAGGCGCACGGCCTCGTCGTCGACGGCGGCGACGGCCCGGCTCGCCTCGACCGCGGCCACCTCGTCGGCGGGAACCGTCGCGACGAGCGAGCCGAGTTCGGGGTGGTGCACCGCTACGCCGTCGGCCTCGATGGCGGCCGCGATGTCGTCGGTGAGCACCGTGCTCGTCCGCACCTGGGCGGCGGGTGCCGAAGGGCCGCCGGACAGGACGCGGGCGAGCGCCGGGCGGGCCTCGGCCTGAACGGCGAGGGCGCCGGGCACCGAGGCGGCCGGGAAGCGCGGGTCGGTCAGTGCGAGGCGCAGCGCGTGGACGTGGCCGAGGAAGCGCGGGTCGACAAGGGCGACGCGTTCACCGGCCGGCACCTCGGCGAGCAGGCGGGGCAGGTCGTCGGGGAGGAAGGCGTTCTGCACGTCGAAACCCAGCGTGCGCAGATCGGGTCCGAGCTGCGATCCGGGCACCGGCGGACCGGTAAGGATGGCGGTCGACAGACGAATTCACTCCTTGCGACTGACATGGCGGAAGTCACGGCCCGGCCCGGCACGGGGGCGGGCGGCACGTCGGCAGAGGCTATCGGATGCTCGGAACCGGGAATTCACTGGCCGTTTACGGCCGATGAGGCCCGGGACCGCCCGTTGCGCGGGCACCGCGATCATCATGGTCGATCAAGGGCGCAGCCCACAAACCGCGTTCGAACACCGCCGGGGCGCCCGTGGTGCGAACCCTGCGGCCGCGCCCGCGAATTGATCACTCCAACGCTCTGACCTGCAAGCATTTCCGCAGGTCAGAGCACATGACAACGGTGTTCAGTCCCGTGTTGCACATACCCCCTACCCGTAGTTCACTGGCCCCTCGTACAGAGACATCGGGATGGAACGGCGACGGATCCGGGAGGGCGTTCATGGGGGCTGGGCACGACCACGGACACACACACGGCGGGCCGCCGCCGACGGGCACGGCGGCCGCCGCCTATCGGGGAAGGCTACGGATCGCGCTCGGCATCACACTGACCGTGATGGTCGTGGAGATCGTCGGCGGTCTGCTCGCGGACTCCCTCGCGCTCGTCGCGGACGCGGCCCACATGGCGACGGACGGTCTCGGGCTCGCCATGGCGCTGCTCGCCATCCACTTCGCCAACCGCCCGGCCGGGGGCAACCGCACCTACGGGTACGCCCGCGCCGAGATCCTCGCCGCGCTGGCCAACTGCCTGCTGCTGCTCGGGGTGGGCGGCTATGTCCTGTTCGAGGCGGTCACGCGGTTCGTGGAGCCGGCCGACACCGCGGGCGGCACGGCCGTGGTCTTCGGCCTGATCGGCCTGGTCGCGAACTCGGTCTCCCTCTCGCTCCTCATGAAGGGGCAGCAGGACAGCCTCAATGTGCGCGGCGCCTTCCTGGAGGTGCTCTCGGACGCGCTCGGCTCGGCGGCCGTGGTGGTGGCCGGCCTGGTCATCATGACCACGGGCTGGCAGGCGGCCGACCCGATCGCCTCGCTGGTGATCGGCCTGATGATCGTGCCGCGGACCGTCAAGCTGCTGCGCGAGACCCTCAACGTGCTCCTTGAGTCGGCGCCCAAGGGGGTCGACATGGCGGAGGTGCGGGCGCACATCGTGGAGCTGCCGGGTGTGGAGGACGTCCACGATCTGCACGCCTGGACCATCACCTCGGGGATGCCGGTGCTGTCGGCGCACGTGGTGGTCAGCCAGGAGGTGCTCGACTCCGTGGGGCACGAGAAGCTGCTGCACGAGTTGCAGGGCTGCCTGGGCGACCACTTCGACGTGGAGCACTGCACCTTTCAGCTGGAGCCCGGCGGCCATGCCGAGCACGAGGCGAAGCTCTGCCACTGAGCGCGCGGTTCCGGCGGCCTCGCGTGGGGCAGGACATGCGGATGCCGGTCAATGGCGGACACGCCGCTTTTGTACGGCAGACTGAGCAGCCGAGGACCGAAGCGAAGGATGGTTATGCCGAGCACATCAGCCACCACGGCGAACAACTCGTCGAACGGGACCACGGGCGCCACCGCACCAGAGATCATGCTCGAACTCGTCGACGAGAGCGGCAACACCATCGGTACCGCGGAGAAGCTCTCCGCCCACCAGGCGCCCGGGCAGCTGCACCGGGCGTTCTCCGTATTCCTCTTCGACCCGGCGGGCCGGCTGCTCCTCCAGCGGCGGGCGCTCGGCAAGTACCACTCCCCCGGCGTCTGGTCCAACACCTGCTGCGGCCACCCCTACCCCGGTGAGTCCCCGTTCGCGGCGGCCGCCCGGCGCACCTACGAGGAGCTGGGCATCGCCCCGTCGCTGCTCGCCGAGGCGGGCACGGTGCGCTACAACCACCCGGACCCGGAGTCGGGCCTGGTGGAGCAGGAGTTCAACCACCTCTTCGTGGGCCTGGTGCAGTCGCCGCTGCGGCCGGACCCGGAGGAGGTCGGCGAGACCGCGTTCGTGACGCCCGAGGAGCTCGCCGAGCGGCACGCGCGCGACCCGTTCTCGGCGTGGTTCATGACCGTGCTCGACGCGGCACGGCCCGCGGTCAAGGAGCTCACGGGGCCCGACGCGGGCTGGTGATCCCCGGCAGGGGGGCCAGCGGGAGAGCGGCCCAGACGATCTTTCCGCCGCTCGCGGTCTGCTCGACGTCGCACACCCCGCCGGCCTCCTCGGTGATCTCGCGGACCAGGAGCAGGCCCCGGCCGCCGGTCTGCGCGTAGTCGGCCTCCAGGGCCTTGGGCCGGTAGGGGTGGTTGTCCTCGACGGACACCCGGATCCACTCGGCGCCGATGGCCACCTCTACGGCGACCTGCGGCGAAAGCAGGGCCGCGTGTCTGACCGCGTTGGTGACCAGCTCCGAGACGATCAGGAGCAGGCCCTGGATGAGGTCCTCGTGAGCCGGTACGCCCTGGCGGCGCAGCAGGTCGCGCACCGCGTGCCGGGCCTGCGGCACGGAGGCGTCGACGGCGGGGGCGGTGAACCGCCACACGCCCTCGTACGCCTGCTGCCGCGCCAAGGCCGCGGGTTCGGGCGGCAGGCTCCCGCGGATCTCCATGTTTCCGGCACCACCCTCGCGGCTCGACTGCGCACTCGTTGCTGAAGAGTGTCGGGAGTGCGTTGGTCCGGACCGAGGGACTGAACAGAAGTCAGCGTCTATCGACGCTTTTTGATCCCCGTTGGCGTGGAGGGTCATCTCTCCGGCTGGTTCTGACCCTCGTCTGACGGCTTTGCCATGGCTTGCGGGGGTGTCGGAGACATCGGAGGGGTGCCCTTGCCGCCCTCTTCCGTGGCCACCGCGTCACTCACGAGAGTGACGATTCTGCGTCCGCCCACTCCGATCGCGATCAGCCCCAGCCCGTCGAACAACAGGGCGAGCGAGAAGAAACAGCCGATGACGTACCGGCTGTTGCTCGGCCAGTTCGCCAGCACCAGGATGCCCAGGAGCACGCCGAACGCGCCCTGCACCAGCGTCCAGCCGAACTGCGGCCCGCGCACCACCACACTGCCCGCCAGGCGGAAGACGCCGCCGGTCAGGAACAGCAGGGCGGCGAACATCGTGAGGGCCTCGGCGCTGCCCTCGGGACGGCGGATGATCACCACGCCTGCGGCGAGGTTCAGGGCGGCGACCACCACGGCCAGCCAGAAGAAGCCCGAGCCGCGCGACTGGATCGCGTGCGCCAGGCCGATCACGCCGCCGATCAGCAGCAGCCAGCCGAAGAGCAGCATCGTGGTCAGGGTGGCGAACTCGGTGTACCCGAGGCCGACCAGGCCGGCCACCACCAGAATCGCCCCGAGCAGGGCGAGCAGTCCGAAGCTGCGGCTGAGCTTGCGGCCCTCGCGCCCGACGTTCCGGCGGGGTGCCCCATGGGGGTCGGGTCCGACGTTCTGCCTGGGTCCGGCCATCAGCGTCTCCTAGTCGATCCGCGTGCGACCCCCTTGCGATCATAGGTTTCGGCGGCCCGGATAGCATCCGGCGCATGCAGCCGCAGCTGGAGCAGAGCCTCTCCGAGGGCGTCGCCACCGTCGTGATCAGTAATCCCGCGAAGCGCAACGCGATGACCTCCGCGATGTGGCGGGCGCTACCGCCGCTGCTCGAAGCCCTGGCCGCGGATCCGCGGGTGGGGGCGCTGGTGCTCACCGGTGCCGGGGACACGTTTTGCGCGGGCGCGGACATCTCCACGCTGCGGGAGCCCGGCGAGGACCCGAAGGCACTCGCGGTACGGGCGGAGGAGGCGCTGGCGGCCTTTCCCAAGCCGACGCTCGCCGCCGTGCGCGGGCACTGCGTGGGCGGCGGCAGCCAGCTCGCGGCCGCCTGCGATCTGCGGTTCGCCGAGGAGGGGGCGCTGTTCGGCGTCACCCCCGCGAAGCTCGGCATCGTCTACCCGGCGTCGGCGACCCGGCGGCTCACCGCGCTCGTCGGGCCGGCGACCGCCAAGTACCTCTTGTTCTCAGGGGAGTTGATCGACAGCGCCCGGGCGCTGCGCACCGGTCTGGTGGACGAGGTGCCGGCCGCCGGCGAGCTGGACAAGCGGGTGGCCGAGTTCACCCGGATCCTGGTGTCGCGCTCGCGGCTCACCCAGGCGGCGGCGAAGGAGTTCGCGGACGGCAGGACCGACCGGGACGCGCACTGGGCCGCCCAGGAGCGCGGCTGCGACGACACCGCGGAGGGCATCGCCGCGTTCCTGGAGCGCCGGGCCCCGCGCTTCGGCTGGCAGCCTCAGCCCTGAGGGACGCCCTTGGCCCTGAAGTGCTCGACCAGGTCGGCGGGCGCCCGGTCCGGCGAGCCCGCGTCGTAGGGCGGCTGCGGGTCGTACTCGATGAGGAGCTGTACGGACTCGGCGTGCCGGTCCCCGGCGATCTCGCCGAGCAGGGTGAGTCCCATGTCGATGCCGGAGGACACCCCGGCCGCGGTGACGTACTTGTGGTCGAGGACCACCCGCTCCGGCGCCGGAGTGGCCCCGAAGCCGCGCAGCTCGTCCAGGGCGAGCCAGTGCGAGGTGGCGCGCCGGCCGCTCAGGAGCCCGGCCGCGCCGAGCAGCAGCGAGCCCGTGCACACCGACGTCGTCCACGTGGTCATGACGTCCACCCTGCGCAGCCAGTCCAGGACCGGCCCGCCCTCCAGGTGCGGCGCGAGGGCCTCGGGCGGACCGCCCGGCACGACCACGATGTCCGGCGTGACCACCTCCGCGAGCGGCCTGTCGGCGACCAGCGTCAGACTGCCGCCGTCGTTGCGGACGGGCCCGGCCCGCTCGGCGACGAACACGGTCTCGGCGCCCGGCAGCCGGCTGAGCGTCTCGTACGCGCCGACCGCGTCCAGGGCGGTGAACCGGTCGTAGAGCAGGATCGCGATCTGCATGTGCTGGGTGTCCTTCGGATGTGGGGCGGGTCGGTCAGTGGGGGGCGGCCCGGGAGAAGCGGCCGGCGGCGCGGAGTTCCTCGACCAGCTGGGCCGGGGCCTTGTGCGGCGAGCCCGTGTCGTAGGGCGGCTGCGGGTCGTACTCGGTCAGGAGCTGCACGGACTCCGCGTACCGGTCCCCCGCGATCTCGCCGAGCAGGGTGAGTCCCATGTCGATGCCGGAGGACACCCCGGCGGCCGTCGCGTACTTGCCGTCGATGACGACCCGCTCACCCGTGGGCCGTGCCCCGAACGTCGCGAGCAGGTCGAGCGCCAGCCAGTGCGAGGTGGCACGCCGGCCGTGGAGGAGCCCGGCCGCACCGAGCAGCAGCGAGCCCGTGCACACCGACGTCGTCCACGTCGTCGTGGTGTCGACCTCGCGCAGCCAGTCCAGGATCACCGGGTTGTCCATCTGCCCGGTCTGCCCGGGCCCGCCCGGCACCACCAGGAGGTCCGGCCGCCGCACCTCCCCGAGCGTCCGGTCGGCGACGAGGCCGAGGCTGCCCCGGTTGTCGTTGCGGACGGTCCCGGTCCGCTCGGCCACGAACACCGTCTCGGCGCCGGGCGCGCGGGCCAGGATCTCGTACGGGCCGACCGCGTCCAGGGCGGTGAACCGGTCGTAGAGCAGGATCGCGATCTGCACGGGGACCTCTCAGGCTGGTCGGGGGCGGGCACGGGGGCCCGTCAGGACTGGGCCGGGGCGGGGCGGAAGCGGCGGCGGTACTCGGCGGGGGCCGTCCCCAGTGTCTTGACGAAGGCGCGGCGCATCGCCTCGGAGGTGCCGTAGCCGGCCGCGCGGGAGACCTCCTGGATGCCGTCCGGGGTCTCCTCCAGGAGGCGGCGGGCGTACTCCAGGCGGACGCGCTCGACATAGCGGCCGGGGGTGGTGCCGGTCTCGGCGTGGAAGGCGCGGGCGAAGTGGCGGGGCGAGAGGCTGGCGCGCTGGGCCAGGGCCTCCACGGACAGGTCGCCGTCGGGGTGCTCGGCGATCCACCGCTGGAGCTCGCGCAGCGGCTCGCGGCGGGCCGTCTGCGCGGCGAGCTGGGCGCTGAACTGCGCCTGGTTCCCCGGCCGGCGCAGGAACACCACCATGGTGCGGGCGATGGTCAGGGCCACGTCCCTGCCGTGGTCCTCCTCCACCAGGGCGAGCGAGAGGTCGATTCCGGCGGTGACCCCGGCCGACGTGGCAACGTTGCCATCCCGCACGAAGATGGGGTCCGGCTCGACCTGGACGGCCGGATAGCGCTGGGCCAGTCGCCGGCACAGCGCCCAGTGGGTGGTGGCCCGGCGCCCGTCGAGCAGCCCGGCCTCGGCGAGCAGCAGCGAGCCCGTGCACACCGAGACGAGCCGCCGGGCGCGCGGGCCGTGCGCGCGCAGCCAGTTGACGAGACGCGGGTCGGGCGCACTCGCCCCGTCGCCGCCGGGGACGAGCAGGATGTCGGCCGGGCCGGCGTCCGCGAGCGCGCAGTCGGCCATGAGCCGCAGCCCGCTGTGCGAGGTGACCGGCGCCCCGTCGAGCGAGGCGAAGCGCAGCCGGTAGGCGGCCGGGTCCCCGAGGGCGCGGCACGCCGCGGCGAACACCTCGGCCGGTCCGGTCACATCGAGACTTTGGACCTCGTCGAAGAGGACGACCAGGACGGAGCGCTGCGTCATCCCTCCATCCTTGGGCCGGAGGCCGATGGCCGCAATGACGAGAACCCCACCTTTCCTGCCATCAGGACCGTCGGACGGCGTCGACGACCGGACACACTCCGCGCGGGGCGACCGGACCGCCCCGCACGAAGCGACGGGACCGTCCCGCACGAAGCGACCGGACCGCCCCACCCCTTCACCCCGTACCGACCAGTCGGTAACGTGCGGGGGCATGAGCCCTCTCGCCCCGCGCGCCGGACGCCACTGCCACAGCCCCGTCAACTCGCTGCACGCGACCGTCTACTTCTCGCCCGACTTCCCCGAGGAGCTGGCCCGGCTCGGCATCGAGGACCGCGGCGCCGCCTACTTCGCCGGGCGCGCGGCCGCGATGGGCGCCGTGGGCCCCGGCGTGGTGACGGCCGCCTTCTACAACTTCAAGCACGACCTCATCGCCCGGCACCTGCCCGCCGTGTGGAACACCGCCGCCCCCGAGGCCGTGCTGGCCGCACGCCTGCGGGCCGTCGACCGCACGCTGCGCCGGCTGCTCGGCGCGGAGGCCGTCGCGTCGGACGAGATGGCGGAGGCCGCCCGGCTCGCGCTGCGCGCCACCGAGGGCTGCACCCGGCACGCCCGCCCCCTGTACGCCGCACACGCCGACCTGCCCGTGCCCGAGCAGCCGCACCTCGCCTACTGGCACGCCGCGACGCTGCTGCGCGAGCACCGGGGCGACGGCCACCTCACCGCTCTGCTCGACCTGGAACTCGACCCCCTCGAAGCACTCGTGAGCCACACCGCGACCGGCAAGGGCATGTCCCCGAGCTGGGTCATCGCCACCCGCGGCTGGGAGCGCGCGGACTGGGAAGCCGCCGCCGGACGACTGCGCGGGCGCGGACTCCTCGACGCGGAGGGCGAGTTGACCGAGGCGGGCGTGTCGCTGCGCGCCGAGCTGGAGGACCGCACCGACCGCCTCGACCTCGCCCCCTACGAACTCCTCGGCGAGCGGGGCGTGGCACGGCTCACCGAACTGGCCAAGGGCTTCGCCGTGACGGCGGCCCTGGCGGGCGGCTTCCCGGCCGACCTCGTCGGTAAGGGCTGACCGCTTCGGCACGAGCCGATTCCGTCATCGAGAGCCGGTCCCGTCGGCAAGGGCTGATCGTCGATTGTCGGTGCCGCCTGCCACAATGGCGCCCCAGGCTCAGCGAGAAGGCGGTACGGCACGTGACGACGTCCATCGAAGGCAGGATCGCCGAGGAACTCGGCGTACGGGAGCGGCAGGTGAAGGCCGCCGTCGAGCTGCTCGACGGCGGGTCCACCGTCCCGTTCATCGCGCGCTACCGCAAGGAAGCGACCGAGATGCTGGACGACGCCCAGCTGCGCACCCTCGAAGAGCGGCTGCGCTATCTGCGCGAGCTGGAGGACCGGCGCACCGCGATCCTGGAGTCCGTACGGGAGCAGGGCAAGCTCACCGACGCCCTGGAGGCGCAGATCCGGGGCGCCGACACCAAGGCCCGCCTGGAGGACATCTACCTGCCGTTCAAGCCCAAGCGGCGCACCAAGGCGCAGATCGCCCGCGAGGCCGGCCTGGAACCGCTCGCCGACGGCCTGCTCACCGACCCGTCCGTGGACCCGCTCGCCGCGGCGGCCGCGTTCGTGGACGCGGACAGGGGCGTCGCCGACGCGGCGGCCGCCCTGGAGGGCGCCCGCTCCATCCTCGCCGAGCGCTTCTCCGAGGACGCCGACCTGACCGGCGAGCTGCGCGAGCGCATGTGGGCGAAGGGGCGCCTCGCGGCGAAGGTCCGTGAGGGCAAGGAGGAGGCGGGCGCCAAGTTCGCCGACTACTTCGACTTCACCGAGCCGTTCACCGCGCTCCCCTCCCACCGGGTGCTCGCGATGCTGCGCGGCGAGAAGGAGGAGGTCCTCGACCTCGTCCTGGAGCCCGAGGAGCCCTCGGCCGAGCCCGGCCCCTCGACGTACGAGAACATGGTGGCGCGCCGCTTCGGCGTGTCCGACCGGGGGCGGCCCGGCGACAAGTGGCTCGCGGACACGGTGCGTTGGGCCTGGCGCACGCGCATCCTGGTGCACCTCGGCATCGATCTGCGGCTGCGGCTGCGCACGGCCGCCGAGGACGAGGCGGTCCGCGTCTTCGCCTCCAACCTGCGCGACCTGCTGCTCGCCGCCCCGGCCGGCACCCGCGCCACGCTCGGCCTCGACCCCGGTTTCCGTACCGGCGTGAAGGTGGCCGTCGTCGACGCGACGGGCAAGGTCGTCGCCACCGATGTGATCCACCCGCACGTCCCGGCGAACAAGTGGGACCAGGCGCTGACGAAGCTGGCCGGTCTCTGCCGGGAACACGCGGTCGAGCTGATCGCCATCGGCAACGGCACCGCGTCCCGCGAGACGGACAAGCTCGCCGGTGAACTCATCGCCCGGCACCCGGAGTTGAACCTCGCGAAGGTGATGGTGTCGGAGGCCGGCGCCTCGGTGTACTCGGCCTCCGCGTTCGCCTCGCAAGAGTTCCCGGACATGGACGTGTCGCTGCGCGGCGCGGTCTCCATCGCCCGTCGGCTGCAGGACCCGCTGGCCGAGCTGGTGAAGATCGACCCGAAGTCCATCGGGGTCGGCCAGTACCAGCACGACCTGTCCGAGGTGAAGCTCTCACGCTCCCTCGACGCGGTGGTCGAGGACTGTGTGAACGGCGTGGGCGTGGACGTCAACACCGCCTCGGCACCGCTGCTTTCCCGTGTGTCCGGCATCGGCTCGGGCCTCGCCGAGAACATCGTGGCGCACCGCGACACCAACGGCCCGTTCCGCTCGCGCCGGGCCCTGAAGGATGTGGCACGGCTCGGTCCGAAGGCGTACGAGCAGTGCGCCGGCTTCCTGCGCATCCGCGGCGGCGATGACCCGCTGGACGCCTCCAGCGTGCACCCCGAGGCGTATCCGGTGGTGCGGCGGATGGTGAAGACGGCGGGCAGCGAGGTCGCGTCCCTCATCGGCAACACCGGGGTGCTGCGCTCGCTGCGGCCGGACGACTTCGTGGACGAGACCTTCGGTCTGCCCACGGTCACCGACATCCTGCGCGAGCTGGAGAAGCCGGGCCGCGACCCGCGACCGGCGTTCAAGACGGCGACCTTCAAGGAGGGCGTCGAGAAGATCGGCGACCTGGCCTCCGGGATGGTCCTCGAAGGCGTGGTCACCAATGTGGCGGCGTTCGGCGCGTTCATCGACATCGGCGTGCACCAGGACGGCCTCGCCCATGTCTCGGCGCTGTCGAAGACGTTCGTGAAGGACCCCCGGGACGTGGTGAAGCCGGGCGACATCGTGAAGGTGAAGGTCCTCGACGTCGACGTGCCGCGCAAGCGGATCTCGCTGACGCTGCGGCTCGACGACGACGCGTCCGCGCCGGGCGGCGGCACGCCGAAGCGGGAGCGCGGCGAGCGTGGCGGCCAGGGCCAGGGCCAGGGCAGCCGGCCGCCGCAGCAGCGACAGGGACAGCAGCGCCGGGGCGGCTCCGGCGGCGACGCCCGCGGCGGGAACCGGCAGGGCGGCGGCCAGGGCCGCACCTCGGCGCCGGCGCCCGCCAACAGTGCGATGGCGGACGCCCTGCGCAAGGCGGGCCTGGTCGACCCGAAGGGCCGCGGCGGCCGCTGAGCCGGACGGTGACACGGGCGCGGGCGTACGTCGACTGACGTACGCCCGGGCCTGGTTGACGGCCGCTCAGCCTTCGAGGGCGGTCGGGCCGGCCGTGACCGGCTCGGCGTTGCGGCGGGTCTTGGCCCAGCCCGTGCGGCCGCGCAGGCTGCGGACGAAGCCGCGCGTCGAGACCACGAACAGGTGGTACGCGTACAGCCACAGGGCGAAGCCCCACAGCACGCCCGTCACACGTGAGGCCTCCGGGGCATGGTCGCGCCGGTAGACCGGGCCCCACAGCACGAACGGGCCGATGGAGAGCGCGGCGAGCACCAGCGTCAGCGGCCACGTCGCGAGCGAACCGAGGCCGCCGAGCACCAGCATCCAGGCGCACATCACGAGGGTGAGCAGGTGTGCGACGGGCTGGAAGAACGTGTACAGCGTCTCCAGGACACCCGCGCCGGTGTACTGGCGCGAGGACAGGATGCGGGCGGCGTAGCGCACGCACTGGAGGTTGCCCTGGGCCCAGCGGGTGCGCTGGGTGAGCAATCGGCGGGCGTGCGGCAGGCCTTCCTGGGAGACCCAGGTGTCGGCGACGTGCGTGACCCGGTAGCCGGCCAGGATCATCTGCAACCCGAGCTCGTAGTCCTCCAGGAGCGCGCCGCGCTGCCAGGGGCGCCGCTCGGCGGCGGCGATCCGGTCGAGTGCCGAGAGCCGGGTGAACTGGCCGTTGCCGCCGAGCCCGACCGAGCCGGTCCGGGCCCGCAGCAGCTGCATGCCCGCGTTGGACACGGCGAACTCCATGTCCTGGACGCGTACGAGGAGCCGGGCGAAGGTGTTGACGATGCGGCCCCGGTCGGGCAGCGGGCACGCGTCGTCGACATTGCGCATCCGCACGCCGACCTGTACCCCGCCGACCTCCGGATCGGCGAACGCGGCCGGCCCCGAGACGAGTTCGAGTGCGCGGGGGTCGAGGCGGCCGTCCGCGTCGACGACGCAGACGACGACCCGCTCCCGGTCCGCCCCGCCGGGCAGGAAGTCCCCGAGCTGCTCATAGGCGGCGTTCAGTGCGTGGCCCTTGCCGGTACGCGCCTCGGGCCGCACCCGGCGGACCAGGTGCACACGCCGATCGCCGTCGGCGAGCCCGGCCACGATGAGCCCGGTCCGGTCGTCGCTGTCGTCGTCGATGACCCAGACGTGCGCCGCGGGAAAGTCCTCGCGGAGCTGTCCCACGGTGTCGCCGACCACGGCCTCCTCGTCCCGGCACGGCACGAAGAAATGCCACTCGAACCCCTCGGCGTCCCCGGCTTCGGTCTCGTCCCGCCGCAGATAGGCGTGCCGGGCACCGGCCCAGTAGAGCAGGAAGCACCCGAGGAGGAAGAAGGGAAAGAGGAAGAGGAGCAGGCTGTTGGGCATGGGGGTCCTTGACGGTCGTGAGCCGGTGGCGGCCCGTTTGCGGGAGGGGAGGGTGCTCGGGGATGTGTGGGGGCGCGGGGAACCGAGCGACCGGCCACCTGCGGCCCGCAGCCGAGGAAGCACCCGGGAGCGGAACGGCCGGCCCTGCGGCCCGCAGCCGAGGAGCACCCGGGAGCGGAACGTCCGGGCTAGGCCACCCCTGCCCCCACGCGCTCCTCACTGCCGCCCCGCACCGCAAGCCCCGCCAGCAGCGCGACGATCCGCTGCGAGGCGAGCCCGTCGCCGAAGGGGCTGGGGAGGGCGGCGAGGCGGGCGCGGCCGGCCGGGCCCTCGGCCAGTCGACGACGCGCGGCATCCCCCAACTCCGCCCCCTTCCGCACCAGTTCGGCAAAGTCGGGCATGGCCTCCGGCCGCTCCGTGGAGTTCCGTACGACCACCAGCGGCCGGCCGAGGACCGTCACCTCCTCCTGCACGCCCCCCGAGTCGGACACCAGCAGCGCCGCGTGGCGGGCAAGGGCGAGGAACGTGCGATACCCCAACGGCTCGGTGACCTGGAGCGGTTCGAGGAGCGCCCCCAGACCCGCCGCCTCGATGCGCGCACGGGTGCGCGGGTGCAGCGGCAGCACCACCGGCAACTCGGGCGCCAGCGAGCCCAGTTCGGTGAGGACGGCCCGCAGCGCCGCCGGATCGTCCGTGTTCTCCGGCCGGTGGACGGTCGCCAGGACGTACCCGTCACCGACGAGCCCGAGCCGCTCCAGCTCCGCGAACTGCTGCGCACTGGTGGGCATCTGACCGCGTACCGCTTCCACGACCGTGTTCCCGGTGACCTCGATGCGCCCGGCCGGAACGCCCTCCGCCAGGAGGTTGTCCCGGTTCGCGGACGTCGCGGCGCACAGCACGTCCGCGAGCCGGTCGATGAGCACCCGGTTGTGCTCCTCGGGCATGTTCCGGTCGTGGCTGCGCAGCCCCGCCTCGACATGGACGAGCGCGATCCCGCGCGCGTTGGCGGCGAGCGCGCCGGAGAGCGCCGCGTTGGTGTCGCCCTGGACGACCACCGCGCGCGGCGGCTCGGCCGCGAACACCGCGTCGAGCTGGGCCAGGGCCGCCGAGATCTGGACCGCGCGGGGCCGCCCGCCGATGCCGGTGAGGTAGGTCGGCTCGGGTATCGCGAGGTCGGCGAGGAAGCGGCCGGAGAGCTCCTCGTCGTAGTGCTGCCCCGTGTGGACGACATGCGCGGCAGGCCCCAGCAGGCGGATCAGCTCGGTCAGCTTGACCAGCTCGGGGCGGGTGCCGAGGACGACGGCGATGCTGCGGGGCGGCAGGGCGGGCACGGAAACTCCAGGTACGGACCGGCGGGGACGTCCACGAGAGTGGCCGGTGTCCGTTGCGCACCCGGATGGCGTTCGGTTGCTCGACGGTTGCGAAGCCGCCAACCGGACAACCCGGGCCTTTCGGCCCTGCCGCAGCCGGGACCTTCGCCCCGCAGCCCGGACCCCGCCGCACCGCACCGCACCGCACCGCACCGCACCGCACCGGCAAGGGAGCCTCAGGCCTCCCGGTCCCCCCGGTACCGGTAGCCCAGCCCCCGTACCGCCTCAAGGGGGTCGGACTCAAGGCTCCCCGCCGCCTGCTGGAGCTTGCGCCGCACCCGCAGCACCGCGAATTTGACCCGCTCACGGCCGACGCCCTGGGGGTCGTCCCACACCTGGTCGAGCAGCTGGTCGGTGGTGACGACCCGGCCCCGGTTGCGGACCAGGACCTGGAGCAGCCGGTACTCGATGTCGCTGAGCCGCACCTCTTCGCCGCGCCAGACCGCTGAGCGCCGCTCGGGCACGAGGCGCAGCGCCTCGTCGTGCGAGGCTCCGGCCCAGCGGGCGGGTGAGGCGCGGCGCAGCAGGGCCTCGACCCGGGCAAGCAGCTCCTCGTTGCCGAACGGCTTGGGCAGATAGTCGTCGGCGCCCGCCCGCAGCCCGCGCACCCGGTCGCTCTCGGCGCCCCGCGCGGTGAGCAGCAGGACCGGCAGGTCGGTCATGTCGCGGGTGCGTTCCAGGACCTGCCAGCCGTCGAGTCCCGGCAGGCCCACGTCCAGGACCATCAGGTCGGGGCTGTCGGCGAAGAGCCGTCGCAGCCCCTCACGGCCGTCCGCGGCGGGCACGACCTCGTATCCGGCCCGGGTGAACAGGATGCGCAGGGCCATCGCCACGTCGGGGTCGTCCTCGACGACCAGGATCCGCGTCATCGCCCGGCCCCCTCGGCGGGTGGCCCCGCGACGGGCAGCCGGATGCGGAACACCGCTCCCCCGCCCCCGGCGTCCGAGACGGTGAGCTCGCCGCCGTGCCGGCGCACGATCTCACGGCTGATGGTGAGGCCGAGCCCGGTGCCGGGGAAGCCGCCGGTCTCGGCGTTGGGAGCGCGTACGAAGCCGGAGAAGATCTCCTCGCGGTACTGCTCGGGCACGCCGATCCCGGTGTCGGCCACATCGATGTGCCACCGGTCGCCGTGCGGGGCCGCGTCGATCTCGATGCGGCCACCGGGCGGGGTGAACTTGGCAGCGTTCTCAAGGAGGTTGGCGAGCACGTGCGCCAGGCGGTGCTCGTCGCCGTGCAGCGGCGGCCCCTCGGCGCAGCGCAGCGCCACGAACACCCCGGCCCCCGAGGTGGTGGCCATCCGGTCGAGCACGGCGTGCTGGAGCATCCGCGCCACGTCCACCCGGCCGAACTCCATCCTCAGCTGCGGCGACCGCAGCCGGGCCGTGTCCATGAGCGTGGTCATGACGCCCTCCATCCGGGCGGCATTGCGCCGGATCGCGGCCAGGAGAGCGCTCTGATCGGTGTCGAGCGGGCCCGACGCCGGGTCGGCGAGGAGCTCGCAGAAGCTGAGGATCGAGGTCAGCGGGGTGCGCAGGCTGTGCGAGGCGAGGGCGAGGAACTCGTTGCGCTGTCCGGCGAGCTCGGCCAGGGCGGCGTTGTCCCGTTCGAGCGCGTGCTCGCGGCGCTTGTCCTCGGTGATGTCCTCCGCCGTCCACAGCGATCCGAAGGGCACCCCCTCGGCGTCGTACAGCGGCTCCACGTCCCGCCGGATCACCCGGCCGTCGGTGAGAGCGATCTCGGCGGCCCGGTGGATGTGGCGGGCGGCGATCGCGTGGGTGGTGTCGACGACCCAGGTGGGCCGGTCGGCGAAGGTGTCGCACACCGCGTCGACGACCGGGGCGAGCGGGGCGCCCGGGGTGGTCGCGACGCGGCCCGCGAGGGCGAACATCTCGGTGAAGCGCCGGTTGACGGCGATCACGATGTCGTCGCCGCCTTGAACGATGGCCGCCCTGGGCAGCGCTTCCAGGACGGCTTGGAGTCGGTCGCGGTGCACCCGCCCACCGTACGCTCGGGCCACCGGGCATCCCGGTCGCGAACGCGCGCGTCCGGGCTCCGGTGACCCGGGCGGAGTCAGAGCTCGGTGACCTTGCCGTCCGCGACTTCCAGGCGGCGCGACGTGTGGACCGCGTCCAGCATCCGGCGGTCGTGGGTGACCAGGAGCAGGGTGCCGGTGTAGGAGTCGAGCGCGGACTCCAGCTGTTCGATGGCGGGCAGGTCGAGGTGGTTGGTCGGCTCGTCGAGCACGAGGAGGTTGACGCCCCGGCCCTGGAGCAGTGCGAGGGCGGCCCGGGTGCGCTCGCCGGGCGAGAGCGAACCGGCCGGGCGCAGCACGTGGTGTGCCTTGAGTCCGAATTTGGCGAGCAGGGTCCGCACCTCGGCGGGCTCCGTGTCGGGGACCGCCGCGCAGAACGCTTCGAGCAGCGACTCCTCGCCCAGGAACAGGCCGCGCGCCTGGTCGACCTCGCCGACGACGACACCCGAGCCGAGCGCGCCCTGCCCCGCGTCCAGCGGCAGCCGCCCCAGGAGGGCGGCGAGCAGAGTGGACTTGCCCGAGCCGTTGGCGCCGGTGATGGCGACCCGGTCGGCCCAGTCGATCTGCAACGACACGGGCCCGAAGGTGAAGCCCTCGCGGTGCACCTCGGCGCCGTTCAGCGTCGCGACCACCGCGCCCGAGCGGGGCGCGGCGGCGATCTCCATCCGCAGCTCCCACTCCTTGCGGGGCTCGTCCACCACGTCGAGGCGTTCGATCATGCGCTGGGTCTGACGGGCCTTGGCGGCCTGCTTCTCGCTGGACTCGCTGCGGAACTTCCGGCCCAGCTTGTCGCTGTCGGTGGCCTTGCGGCGGGCGTTCTTGACGCCCTTGTCCATCCAGGAGCGCTGCATCTGCGCGCGGCCTTCGAGGGCGGAGCGCTTGTCGGCGTACTCCTCGAAGTCCTCCCGGGCGTGCCGGCGGGCGGTGTCGCGCTCTTCGAGGTAGGCCTCGTAGCCACCTCCGTACAGGTTGATCTGCTGCTGGGCCAGGTCGAGTTCGAGGACCTTGGTGACGGTGCGGGCGAGGAACTCGCGGTCGTGGCTGACGACGACGGTGCCGGCCCGCAGCCCCTTCACGAACGCTTCGAGCCGCTCCAGGCCGTCCAGGTCGAGGTCGTTGGTCGGCTCGTCGAGCAGGAAGACGTCGTAGCGGGACAGGAGCAGCGAGGCAAGGCCGGCGCGGGCGGCCTGGCCGCCGGAGAGCGCGGTCATCGGCTGGTCGAGCCCGGTGGTCAGGCCGAGGGAGGCCGCGACTTCCTCGGCCCGCTCGTCGAGGTCGGCGCCGCCCAGCGCGAGCCAGCGCTCCAGGCTGTCGGCGTACGCGTCGTCGGCGCCCGGGGCACCGTCGACCAGGGCCTGGGTCGCGGCGTCCATCGTCTCCTGGGCGGCGGCGACCCCGGTGCGGCGCGCGAGGAAGTCGCGGATCGTCTCGCCGGGGCGCCGGTCGGGCTCCTGCGGCAGGTGGCCGACACTCGCGCCCGGCGGGGAGAGCCGCAGCTCGCCCTCTTCGGGGGTGTCGAGCCCGGCGAGCAGACGCAGCAGCGAGGACTTGCCCGCCCCGTTGGGTCCGACGAGGCCGATGACGTCGCCGGGGGCGACCACGAGGTCGAGCCCGGCGAACAGGGTGCGGTCGCCGTGGCCGGCGGCGAGGTCCTTGGCGACGAGAGTGGCAGTCATGAGGTGTCCGATCCTAAGCCGTCACCCGCCCCGCCCTCACCCCGTCCCGCGCGCCGGACACGGGCCCCGCGTGCCGGACGTCACGCCCGGGCCATGGCCGGAACCCCACACCATCTGCCGCGCGCGGTGCGAGACTCCCCGGTAGCCGGCCCCACCGATCAGCCGGTGGCCGGCCCCACCCGATCACGGAGGTTTCCGCACCATGAGCACTGCCGCGCCGCTCCGCTGGCTCGTCGCCGGGGCGCCGCGTCCCGGCGCGCCCAAGCTGTACTGCTTCGCGCACGGGGGCGGTTCGGCCACGGAGTACCTGCGCTGGGCCCGCGACCTGCCGGACGCGGAGCTGTACGCCGTGCAGCTGCCGGGCCGGGGCTCGCGGTACAACGAGACGATGTTCGCATCGATGGACGCGCTGGTGGCGGCGTTCCTCGACGAGGTGTCGCCGGGCCCGGCGCCGTTCGCGTTCTTCGGGCACAGCCTCGGCTCACTCATCGCGTACGAGATCACCCGCGCCCTGCGCGACGCGGGCCGGCCGCTGCCGTACCGGCTGGTCCTCTCGGGCTACCCGGCGCCGCACCACCGCCACGTGCGCGTCGCGGACCCCCTGCACCGGCTGCCCGACGACGAGCTCATCGACCGGGTCTCGGGACTGCACGGCGGCATCCCTCAGGAGGTCCTCGACTCGAAGGAGCTGCGGGAGCTGGTCGTCGGCGCGCTGCGGGACGACTACCGCGTCCTGGAGACGTACGCCTGGCGTGAGGCGGAGCCGCTGCCCGTGCCGATCACCGTGTTCGGCGGCAGCGCGGACCACGCGCGTGCCGAGCTCGACGCCTGGCAGCAGCACACCACGGCGGACTTGACGGTACGTCAATTCCCGGGCGGTCACTTTTATTTGCGCGAGGATCCCGCTCCGGTACTGCGGGAGCTGGCGAAGGCCGTGGCACACACCACGCCCTCCGCCACGCCCCGCCCGGCTCGCTGAGCGGGCCCGGGCGAACCCCGGACCGGCGGCCGCGGCCGAGTCAGCTGCCGGTGCCCCCCGGCACCCGCTGCGTCATGCGCGGCACCGGAACGCCCTGGGGCGAGGACGGCTGACCGCCGAGCCGCGCGGGCGTCCCCGTGGTCGCCCGCGCGAAGGCCCGGGCGCCGCCGACGAACGGCACCTTGGCGGCGGTGCGTGCCAGGTCCACCGTGAGGGTCGGCTTGCTCGCCGCCGGCTCGATGAGCCCGTTGTCGGTACCCGCGACGATCAGTGCGAGCCGGTGTCCGGCCGGTACGACGTGGTCGGTGGCGGCCAGGTCGAGCGTGATCGTGTACGGCTTGCCCGGGGTCAGTGCCACGCCCCGGGTGGCCGAGGCGTAGTGGCCGAGATCGGCCCAGCCCCGGCTGAACACCGTGGCGCCCACGTCCGCCTTGTCGGCGGAGGTGGTGAGGTAGCAGGAGCTGTCGCCGGCCGTGCTCGCGCCCCAGCAGGTGCGGTCGCTTCCGGTGAGGATGCCCTCGCCGTTCCCGGAGTAGTTGCGGATCGTGTCGGGCCCGAGGTCCACGAGGACGGCCGAGAGGTGGGCGCTGCTGGTGGTGGGCGTCGCGGTGACGGTCACCCTGGACGAGCCGGACACCCGCAGGTCCCGGGTCAGCGGCTGGGTGACGAACCCGGCCTTCTCCGGGGTGGACTTGTCGATCGCGGCGGCCCAACTCGTCTCGTCGAGCGCCGGGTTGTCGGTGAACGTGGCGGTCGACTTGGCGGGGGCGGACTTCAGCGAAAGCCCGCCGACACCCGCCACGGGACCGCTCACCGGGTGCAGTTCGGTCGCGGCGGTGCCGGCCGGCGGCCACACGCGGTCGGTGCCCCACTGGTCGGGGTGACGCTCGACGTCGGCCATCGGCTGCCGCTCGATGCCGTTGTCGTAGCCGAGGAGGTAGTGGTCGAACCACTGGTGCAGGGTGTCCACCCAGGCGCCGCGCCGGTAGTCGAACGGGTCGACATGGCCGGTCTGGGACAGCCAGATCTTGCGCTCGACGCCGTTCTTGGCGAGCGCGTCCCACCACTGGCCGAAGTTCTTCGTACGGACGTTGAGGTCCTGCATGCCGTGCACGACGAACACACTGGCCTTCACCTTGCGGGCGTCGAGCACATAGTCCCGGGCGGTCCAGAACGTGGTCCAGTCGCCGTTGCGCGGCGCTCCGTCGACCAGCTTCTGCTGCGCCGCCGCGCAGCGGGCCTGCGCGTCCGGGCTGTCGACGTAGCCGGCCAGGTCGGCGGGGCCGCCGTCGTAGAGGGCCGCGCCCTTGGCGAAGTAGTAGTCGTACCAGGACGAGATCGAGCTGATCGGCACGATGGTCTTCAGGCCCGCGACACCGGTGGCGGCCACACCGTTGGCGATGGTGCCGTCCCAGCTCTTGCCGATCATGCCGGTACGGCCGTTGGTCCACCCGGCGGTGGCGCGCTGGCTCCCGGTGCGGCTCGTGTAGGCACGGCCCCGGCCGTTCAGCCAGTCGACGACCGCCTTGGCGGAGAGCACGTCGGACGGGCCGCCGACGTCCACGCAGCCGTCCGATCGATTGGTTCCGGCCAGGTCCACGCCGACCACGGCGTAGCCGAGCGGCACGAAGTAGTTGTCGTAATACAGCGGCATCTGCACGACGTTCCCGTGGGCGTCGTAGGTCTTGAGCTGGCTCTCGTTGCCGCGTCCGCAGCAGGAGTAGTACGGGCTCGCGTCCATGATGACCGGGACCTTGCGGCCCTGCTGTGCGGGTTCGCGCGGCCGGACGATGTCGACGGCGACCCGGTCGTTCCGGCCGTCCCCGTCGCCGTCGAGCCCGGTGTCGACCCAGACGGCCTCACGGACGGCGTTCTCGTACGAATAGACCGGCAGGCTCTCCTTGGCGTGGGCCGCCTGAGCACCCCCCGGCGCCAGAAGCACCGCCGCCAGGGCGGCCACGGCCGCGAGGACGAGTGTGCGAAGGGATCGTGATCTGTGGCGGGTGCCCCGCGCGCGTATCGGCATGGCCGGAAGGTACTCCGGTCAACTCCCGCGCAAAAGGGGGCAGTCGACGGACCGAAGCGAACGAAGGGGCACAAGTCAACATGTCGGCCGAATGGCGATCGTGTGACAGAAGGAGCCATGGACATGACCGGGACCGAAAGGGCTGAATAGGCTCCGAAGAGATCGTTCACCATCGTTCACCCCACGACGACACTGACGACTTGGAGCTTTTCGTGCACCGCAAAATCATCGCCCCGAGCGTGCTCGCCGCCTCCCTGCTGCTGGTGATCCCGGCATCGGCCGCGGACTTCACTCCGGGCGCCCCGGGCATCGGCGACCCCTACTACCCGGCCAGCGGCAACGGCGGCTACGACGTCTCGCACTACGACCTGAAGCTCAAGTACCAGCCCAGGACAGACCTGTTGGAGGGCACCGCGACACTGCTCGCCACCACCCAGCAGGACCTGTCCCGCTTCAACCTCGACTTCGGCCTGGCCGTCAGCGAGGTGCGGGTGAACGGCACCAAGGCCACCTTCGCGAGGTCCGGCAGCCACGAGCTGGAGATCACCCCGGCCACGCCCCTGCCCAAGGGGCGCTCCATCACGGTGGTCGTGAAGTACGCGGGCAAGCCCTCCGAGCTCAAGGTCGACGGCTGGACGGCCTGGGCGCGCACCCCGGACGGCGGGGTGGCGGCCCAGGAACCGGACTCGGCCGTGTGGTGGTTCCCCTCCAACGACCACCCGCTGGACAAGGCCACCTACGACATTTCCGTGAAGGTGCCCGACGGCAGCCAGGCCATCAGCAACGGCGTTCTGCAGAGCCAGAGTTCGAAGCTCGGCTGGACCACCTACAACTGGCGATCCAACAAGCCGCAGGCCTCCTATCTGACCACGCTCGCGGTGGGCAGGTTCGACATCACCACCGACAAGACGGCGAGCGGACTGCCGGTCCTCAACGCGTACAGCAAGGACCTGGGCGACAACGACGGGGCGGCGCGCGCGAGCATCGAGCGCACCAAGGACGTCACCGAGTGGCTTGAGAGCGTGTTCGGCAAGTACCCCTTCAACGCGGTCGGCGGCTACGTCCCGAACGTCCCGAGCCACTTCGCGCTGGAGACGCAGACGCGCCCGTTCTACAGCCCCGCCCAGTTCGCCAATGGCGCCAACGTGTCCGTGGTCGTCCACGAGTTGGCGCACCAGTGGTACGGCGACAGCGTCTCGGTCAAGGGCTGGAAGGACATCTGGGACAACGAGGGCTTCGCCTCGTACGCCCAGTGGCTCTGGTCGGAGAAGGAGGGCAACGGCACCGCCCAGGAGCTGGCGGACTGGGTGTACGCGCAGCACCCCGCCGACGACCCGTTCTGGAAGGTCAAGCCGGGCGACCCGGGCCCGGACAACCAGTTCGACGACGCCGTCTACGACCGGGGCGCCCTGGCCATCCAGGCGCTGCGCAACACGGTCGGCGACGCGTCCTTCTTCAAGATCCTCAAGGGCTGGCCGACCGAGCACGCCTACGGCAACGCGGCCGTCGGCGACTTCGTGAAGTACGCCGAGAAGGTCTCGGGCAAGCCGCTCGCGGAGCTCTTCGACACCTGGCTCTTCCAGCCGTCGAAGCCCTCCGACTCGGCGGCCGCGAAGGCCAGGTTCGGCGCGCGGGCGGGTGTGACGGCCACCCCCTCGGCCCAGGGCGTCAACCCGGTGAAGCCGGCGGAGCCCAAGTCCTGGAAGCAGATCGTCGCCTCGCACGCGGCCCACGCCCAGCACTGACGGGCCGCGGCGGACAGCGGTAGGGGCGGGCCCCGGCGGGTGTACCACCGCCGGGACCCGCCCCTACCGCGTGAGAGCGCTCTCTCCACGGGCGTCCGGGCAGCCGATACGCTGCCGGGCGACGCAGTCCGCCCAGGGGCCGCTCGCGGTCCGCCGATGAGGAGAAACCGCCTTGACCGAGCAGTACTTCGGGACGCGACCCACCCTCGAAGCCGTCGCCGCGCGCGCCGGCGTCTCCCGGGCCACCGCTTCCCGGGTCGTCAACGGCGGCACCGGGGTGCGCCCGCCGCTGGTCGACAAGGTGCGTCAAGCGGTCGAGGAGCTGGGCTACGTACCCAATCCCGCGGCCCGCTCCCTGGTCACCCGGCGCACGGGAGCCGTCGCCGTGATCGTCGCCGAGCCGGAGACCCGGTTCTTCTCGGACCCCTTCTTCTCGCAGCAGATCCGCGGGATCAGCAAGGAACTCTCCGCCCACGACGTCCAGTTGGCGCTGCTGCTCGTCGAGGGTCCGGACGACTACGGACGGATCTCACGCTATCTGACGGGGGGTCACGTCGATGGGGCCCTCGCCTTCTCGCTCCACGACGACGACCCGCTGCCCGCGATCACCCGTGGCGCGGGCATGCTGACGGTCTTCGGCGGGCGACCCGGCTTCCCCGCCGCCGTCCCCTACGTCGACGCCGACAACCGGGGCGGCGCGCGGGAGGCCGTGCGCCATCTGCTCTCGCTCGGCCGCCGGGGGATCGCGCACATCGCGGGCCCGCTGGACCAGACGGCCTCCACCGACCGGCTCGCCGGCTACCGCGACATGCTCCCGGAAGCCGACCCCGCACTGGTGGCGGAGGGCGCGTTCACCACGGCCAGCGGAGCGCGGGCGATGTCCGAACTCCTCGCGCGACGGCCCGAGTTGGACGCGGTGTTCGCGGCCAACGACCTGATGGCCTCGGGTGCGCTGCGCGTACTGCGCGAGCACGGCCGAAGGGTGCCCGAGGACGTCGCACTGGTCGGCTTCGACGACATGGTCTCGATCGCCGAGGCGGCCGACCCTCCACTGACGACCGTCCGCCAGGAGATCGAGGAGATGGGCCGCCTCATGGCGCGCCTGTTGCTGCGCGGGCTCGACCAGGGCGTGGCCGGACCGGGCGCCCCCTCCTCGGTGATCACGCCGACCACGCTGGTCCGGCGCGCCTCGGCGTAGGGCGTCAGCCTCTGCGCCCGGGGAAACCGGTAGGGCCTGCCCGGGACGTGGGGTCGGGGCGGTGACCCGCGATCGGCCGGTGCGCTGACCGCTCGCCGGACCGACCGGTCAGCGCGGGGCCGGGCTCCGTCGCGCCGAGCGGCGGTACTCCGCCCGGGCCCGGCGCGCGAGCGGCAGATAGCGCACCCGCTCGGGAAGCAGCGGCGTGACCACGCGCACCGCCCGTCCCAAGCGGCGCAGGGTGCGTTCCTGCTCGTCGCTCCAGTCGAGGCCGATCGCCTCGCGCGCCTCCGGCGGCATGAACCCGATGGTCACGAAGCGGCGGAAGCGGGCGAGCGGCGGCAGGAGCACCGGCCAGAGCGCTCTCAGGAGCAGCCTCAGCGGCAGCGGACCCCGGTCGGGTGCCGGGACGGGCCGGTCGGTGGCGACGAGTTCCTCGACGACCGCGTTGGTGCCGATCTCGTCGGCGAGGATCTTGCGGTAGTAGGGCCAGAACTCCTCGATGGTCCCGGGCATGTCCCGGTCGTTGATCCCGAGGATCCGGCCGACCTGGAGCCACTCCGCGTACAGCGCACGGTGCTGGGCGTCGGTGAAGGGGCGGCCGAGGTACTGCTGTGCGTGGGCGTAGACGGGGTATCCGGTGGCGTGCACCCACGCGTAGTAGGCGGGGTCGAGCGCGTGGTAGCGGCGGCCGGTGGCGTCGGTGCCCTGGATGGTCTTGTGGAGTTCCCGGAGCCGGCGCCCCTCCTGCGCCGCCCGCTCGCCCCCGTACACCCAGAGCTGGAGCGAGCGCAGAGAGCGCTCCCCGCGCCCCCACGGGTCGGTGCGGAACACCGAGTGCTCGTCCACCCCTGCCCCGACGGCGGGGTGCGCGACCTGCATGGTGAGGGCGGCGGGCAGGGCGAGGAGCATCCGGGCGTCTCCGGCCAGGCTCCACAGCACGCCGCCGGGCGGCGGTGGCGCGGGCGGGACGTCGCGGCGGCTCATGACGGGCTCCCTGGGACTGGCGGGGCTGATGGTGCTCCTGTGACTTGAGGGATTCCAGTATGCATTCCCGCAGGTCACAGCCGCACCTGGGCCCGCGCGCGCAAGGCCCCGCACGGCAGGACGCAGCCCTCGGCCACCCCTGGCGAACCCCCGGCAGCGGGAGCGCTCGGGCCGCCGGGGCGCAGGAGGATCGGATCAGCGCTCGGCCGGGGCGGTCAGTGGCTCACCGAGGATGCGGCCGGCGAGGTCGGCGGCCAGGACGTCGACGTACGGGCGCAGCTCGGACTCGGCCGCCGCACGGGCCGAAGCGATCCGCTCGGCGCCGGCGGCGAGCAGCGCGTCCCGCTCGCGGGTGCCGTCCGCGCGGGCCGCGGCCATCGCCGCGACACCCTCCTCCTTGGCCTGCTGACGGATGCGGGCCGCTTCGTGGCGGGCGTCGGCCAGCTCGGCCTCGTACCGGGAACGCACCTCTGCCGCCTCGGCGAGGATGGCTTCGGCCTCGTGCGTGCGCCCCGTCGTCAGCGCCTCGCGCTCCTCCAGCATCCGCTTGACGCGGGGCAGCAGCACGCCCGCCAGGATGCCGAAGCAGAGCAGGAACAGCACCAGGCCGATCAAGAGGTCGGGCACCGTGGGGTTGAGGGGGCCCACATCCATCGGGAGAAGCTTCACGCCCGGCACCTTCTCTCTCGTACGCGCTCGTGACCGAATGTCGCCCGCGCATTCGTACTCGTGATCGTACGACAGGGGTAAGGCAGTGGGCGCACGGCGGTTACCTCTAGGTAACCGCAGCTGCTTTGATGTGCGCGCCGGTCCAAATCCCCACTCCAGACACAGGAGTTCACGTGCCGCACTCCTCGCTCCGCCGGGTCCACGGGGCGGTCCTCGCCGCCTCGCTCGCGGCCGCCGCCCTGACGGCAGCCGCCCCCGCCCAGGCCGCCGCCGAGCCGCCCCGGCTGAAGGTGCTGACGTACAACACGTTCCTGATGAGCCAGAGCCTGTACCCGAACTGGGGGCAGGACCACCGGGCGCAGGCGATCCCCGCCGCACCCTTCTTCCAGGGCAACGACGTCGTCGTGCTCCAGGAGGCGTTCGACAACTCCGCCTCGGACGCGCTGAAGCGGAACGCCTCCGCCCAGTACCCCTACCAGACGCCCGTCGTGGGCCGGAGCAAGGACGGCTGGGACGCCACCGGCGGCGCGTACTCCTCGACCACGCCCGAGGACGGGGGCGTCACGCTGCTCAGCAAGTGGCCGATCCTGCACAAGGAGCAGTACGTCTACAAGGACGCGTGCGGCTCCGACTGGTGGTCCAACAAGGGCTTCCTCTATGCCGTGTTGAACGTCAACGGCACCAGGGTGCACGTCGTCGGGACCCACACCCAGTCGACGGACTCCGGGTGCGGCGCGGGCGAGGCGGTCAAGGACCGGGCCGCGCAGTTCAAGGCGATCAAGTCCTTCCTGGACGCGAAGAACATCCCGGCGAGCGAGGAGGTCATGGTCGCGGGCGACTTCAACGTGGACTCGCACGGTCCCGAGTACGCCTCGATGCTCGCCAACAGCGGTCTGGTGGGCGCCGATTCACGCACCGGCCACGCGTACTCCTTCGACACCTCGGAGAACTCCATCGCCCGCTACCGCTACCCCACCGACCCGAGCGAGGACATCGACTACGTCCTGCACCTCGCGGGTCACGCCCGTCCCTCGGGCTGGAACAACAAGGTGGTGCAGGAGCCCACCGCGCCCTGGACGGTGAGCAGTTGGGGCACCGACTACACCTACACCGACCTCAGCGACCACTACCCGCTCCAGGCCGGAAGGACCGAGTAACCGGCCCGGCCCCCACCTCGGCAGCCGGCCCCGCGCCGGCGGCACCCCGGCCCCGGCCGGCCCGTACCCACCGGCCGGCCGGGGCCTTCCCGTGCCGTGCGGCACGGCCGTGCCGGTCTTCAGGATCCCGGGCGTATTGAGCAGTCCTGGTGAGACAGCAATACTGTTGCACCGGATCGGCCGCGCACGCGGGCGGCCGGGAACCACCGGGGAGGCGAGGGACTGCCATGGCGACGGAGACCGAGGAGCCGACACTCACGGTTGACGAACTGGCCGCGCGGGCCGGCGTCACCGTGCGCACCATCCGCTTCTACAGCACCCGGGGCCTGCTGCCGCCGCCGGTGATCGGGCCCCGCCGGGTGGGCCACTACGGGCCCGCCCATCTGTCCCGGCTCGCGCTGATCGAGGAGTTGCAGCACCACGGGATGACGCTGGCCGCGATCGAGCGCTACCTCCAGCAGCTGCCCGCCGATCTCAGCGCGCACGACCTGGCCATCCACCGGGCCGTGGTGGCCTCCTGGGCGCCGGACTCGGCGGACGACGCGAGCCGCGCCGAGCTGGAGCGGCGGGCCGGACGCGCGCTGTCCGCGACCGACATCGACCGGCTGGCCGCGATGAACGTCCTGGAACGGATCGCTGGTTCGCCCGACACCTTCCGGGTCGATCCCGGTCTGCTCGCGCTGGGGGTGCAGCTCCTGGACGTGCCCATCGCACACGAGACGATCCTGGCGGCCCGCACGGTGCTCATGGAGCACACCCGCTCGGCCGCCCACGAGCTGACCCGGCTGTTCCGCGACGAGGTCTGGAACCCGTACCGGGAACGGGAGTCGGACCCCGATCACGTCGAGGCGATGAAATCGCTCTCCGCTTACATGCAGCCGATGGTGCTCCAGGCGCTCGTCACCGCCTTCCAGCGCTCCCTCAAGGAGGAGCTGCGGGCCGCCTTCGGCACGCCGGACCCTGGATCCCCCCAGGGGCGTGGGGAACCGCGCGACCAGCCCCCACCGCCCCGCGCACCGGACGCAGCCCCCGCCGAAACACCCCGCACCAGCCCAGACGCCGAAGCGCCGCCCCGCTAGGGGCGCGGGGAACCGGGCGCGCGGCCCAGCTCGCCGCGCCCCCGGACCCACGCCCCCGAACCCGGCGGAGCGCCTACGCGTCCTTGAACGTCTCGCCCTTCTCCGCCTTCTCTACGAGCAGCGCCGGCGGCTGGAAGCGCTCTCCGTAGCGCTCGGCGAGTTCACGGGCGCGGGCCACGAAGCCGGGCAGGCCGCCCTCGTACCCGTTGATGTACTGGATGACGCCGCCGGTCCAGGCCGGGAAGCCGATGCCCATGATGGAACCGATGTTGGCGTCGGCGACCGAGGTGAGGACGCCCTCCTCGAAGAGGCGGACGGTGTCCAGGGACTCCGAGAAGAGCATTCGCTCCTTCATGTCCTCGAACGGGATCTCGTGGCCGGGCTTGGCGAAGTGCTCACGCAGGCCCGGCCACAGCTTGCCCCGCTTGCCGTCCTCGCCGTACTCGTAGAACCCGGCGCCCCCGCTGCGCCCCGGGCGGCCGAACTCGTCGACCATGCGGTCGATGACCGCGTCCGAGGGGTGGCCGGGCCAGACGCCACCGGCCTCCTCGACGGCCCGCTTCGTCTCGTTGCGGATCTTGCGCGGCAGGGTCAGGGTCAGCTCGTCCATCAGCGAGAGCACCTTCGCCGGGTAGCCGGCCTGGCCCGCCGCCTGCTCGATGGAGGCCGGCTCGATGCCCTCGCCGACCATCGCGACGCCCTCGTTGATGAAGTGCCCGATCACGCGGGAGGTGAAGAAGCCGCGCGAGTCGTTCACGACGATCGGCGTCTTCTTGATCTGGCGTACGAGGTCGAAGGCGCGGGCCAGGGCCTCGTCGCCGGTGCGCTCGCCCTTGATGATCTCGACGAGCGGCATCTTGTCGACGGGCGAGAAGAAGTGCAGGCCGATGAAGTCGGCCTGGCGCGAGACCCCTTCGGCGAGGCCCGTGATGGGCAGCGTCGAGGTGTTGGAGCAGAGCAGCGCGTCGGGGGCGACGACGTCCTGGATCTCCTGGAACACCTTGTGCTTGAGAGCGGTGTCCTCGAAGACCGCCTCGATGACGGCGTCGCAGCCCGCGAGCGCCCCCGGGTCGGCGGTCGGCGTGATCAGGGCGAGCAGTTCGTCCCGCTTGGCCTCAGTGGTGCGCCCGCGTGAGAGCGCTTTCGCGAGGAGCTTCTCGGAGTACGCCTTGCCCTTCCGGGCGGCCTCGATCGACACGTCCTTGAGGACGACCTCGATGCCGGCCCGCGCACACGAGTACGCGATGCCCGCGCCCATCATTCCGGCGCCGAGGACGGCGACCTTGCGCACAGGTCGCGGCTCGATGCCCTGGGGGCGGCTGACCCCGGAGTTGACGGCCTGGAGGTCGAAGAAGAACGCCTGGATCATGTTCTTCGAGGTCTGCCCGGTGACCAGCTCGGTGAAGTACCGGGCCTCGATGGTGAGAGCGGTCTCGAAATCGACCTGGGAGCCCTCGACGGCGGCCGCCAGGATGTTGCGCGGCGCCGGATAGGGCGCGCCCTGGAGCTGCTTCTTCAAGTTGGCCGGGAAGGCGGGCAGGTTGGCGGCGAAGCGCGGGTTGGACGGGGTGCCGCCGGGGATCTTGTAGCCCTTGACGTCCCAGGGCTGCTGGGACTCGGGGTGGGCGTCGATGAACGCGCGCGCCTTGGCGAGCATCTCCTCGGGGCTGGCGGCCACTTCGTGGACGAGACCGTTTTCGAGGGCCCGCCGCGGAGAGTACTGGGTGCCCTGGAGCAGCACCTTGAGCAGCGCGTCGGTGATGCCCATGAGCCGTACGGTGCGGGTCACGCCGCCGCCCGCCGGGAGCAGGCCGAGCGTGACCTCGGGCAGGCCGATCTTGGAGCCGGGCGCGTCCAGGGCGACGCGGTGGTGGGAGGCGAGAGCGATCTCGTAACCGCCGCCGAGGGCAGCGCCGTTGATGGCCGCGACGACCGGCTTGCCCAGCGTCTCGATGCGGCGCAGCGAGGCCTTGATGGCGGTGCCGGTGTCGAAGGCCTGCTGGGCGAGCTCGGGGCCGACCCGGATCATGTCCTTGAGGTCGCCGCCCGCGAAGAAGGTCTTCTTGGCGGAGGTGTAGATGATGCCCCGGATGGAATCCTTCTCGGCCTCCGCGCGCTCCGCGACGGCCGCGATGGAGTCCTTGAACGCCTGGTTCATGGTGTTCGCGGACTGGTTGGGGTCGTCGAGTACGAGGGTGACGACGCCGGTCTCGTCCTGTTCCCAGCGGATGGTCGTGCTCTTCGTCATTGCTGAATTCTCCGTGTGGGTCCGTGTGGGTCCGTATGAGGGGATGCCGGAACAGGACGGTCAGAGACGCTCGACGACGGTGGCGATGCCCATGCCGCCGCCGACGCACAGCGTGGCGAGGCCGTAGCGCAGGTCGCGGCGCTCCAGCTCGTCCACGAGGGTGCCCAGGATCATCGCGCCGGTCGCGCCGAGCGGGTGGCCCATGGCGATGGCGCCGCCGTTGACGTTGACCTTGTCGAGGCTGAGGCCCATGTCCTTGACGAAGCGCAGCACGACCGCGGCGAAGGCCTCGTTGATCTCGACGAGGTCGATGTCGTCGATGGTCAGACCGGCCTTGGCGAGCGCCTTGCGGGTGGCGGGCGCGGGGCCGGTCAGCATGATGGTGGGCTCGGAGCCGGAGACGGCCGCGGAGACGATGCGGGCCCGCGGGGTCATCCCGTACCGCTCGCCGACGGCCCGGGAGCCGATGGCGACGAGCGCCGAACCGTCCACGATGCCCGAGGAGTTGCCCGCGTGGTGGACGTGGTCGATCTCCTCGACCCAGTGGTACTTCTGGAGCGCGACGGCGTCGAAGCCGCCCATCTCGCCGATGCCGGCGAACGACGGCTTGAGGCCGGCGAGGGAGTCCGCGGTGGTGCCCGGGCGCATGTGCTCGTCGTGGTCGAGGACGACGAGCCCGTTGCGGTCCTTGACGGGCACGACGGACCGCGCGAACCGGCCGTCCTTCCACGCCTCGGCGGCCCGCTCCTGGGACAGCTCCGCGTACTCGTCGACGTCGCGGCGCGAGTAGCCCTCCACGGTGGCGATGAGGTCGGCGCCGATGCCCTGCGGGGCGAAGTTGGTGTCGAAGTTGGTCATCGGGTCGGCGAACCAGGCGCCGCCGTCGGAGGCCATCGGAACGCGCGACATGGACTCGACGCCGCCGGCGAGGACGAGGTCCTCCCAGCCCGAACGGACCTTCATGGCCGCCATGTTGACCGCTTCCAGGCCCGAGGCACAGAAGCGGTTCTCCTGGACGCCGGCGACCGTGTCGGGCAGTCCGGCGGCGATCGCCGCGATGCGGGCGATGTCGGAGCCCTGGTCGCCGACCGGGCCGACGACGCCGAGCACGATGTCGTCGATGGCGGCCGGGTCCAGGCCCGGGAAACGCGCCTGGATCTCGTGGATCAGGCCGACGACGAGGTCGATCGGCTTGGTTCCGTGCAGGGCGCCATTGGCCTTGCCGCGTCCGCGCGGGGTGCGGATCGCGTCGTACACATACGCTTCGGTGCTCAACGTCGGGGCCTTTCGGATGAGGGTGGTTCCGGGGAACGGAGGCGGGCCGGGTGAGGGCCGCGTGGAGTCGGCCGAGCGGGAACGGCCGGGTCGGCCTGGCGGGACGGCCGGGATCAGCCGAGCAGGGAACGGCCGATGATCTCCTTCATGATCTCGGTGGTGCCGCCGTAGATCGTCTGGATGCGGCCGTCCGTGAAGGCCTTGGCGACCCGGTACTCGGTCATGTAGCCGTAGCCGCCGTGGAGTTGGAGGCAGCGGTCGGCGACGCGCTTTTGCAGTTCGGTGGCCCACCACTTGGCCATCGAGGCGTGCACGGCGTCCAGTTCCCCGGCCGCGTGATCGACGATGCAGCGGTCGAGGAAGGTGCGCGTGACGGCGCACTCGGTGGCCATCTCGGCGATTTCGAACCGGATGTGCTGGAGCTTGGACAGCGGCCGGCCGAAGGCCTCGCGCTCCTTGACGTAACTCGTGGTGATCTCCAGGAGGTGTTCGGCGGCGGCGATCCCGGCGACCGCGATGCCCATCCGCTCCTGTGCGAGATTGGTCATCAGATGGATGAAGGCGCCGTTGAGCTCGCCGAGGAGATTGTCCTTCGGAACGCGCACGTCGTGGAAGAACAGCTCGGCCGTGTCCTGCGACTTCTGCCCGATCTTGTCGAGGTTGCGGCCGCGCTCGAAGCCCTCGGCGCCACGCTCCACGACGATGAGCGACAGCCCCTTGGCGCCCCCCTCGGGGGTGGTCTTGGCCACCACGACGACCAGGTCGGCGAGGATGCCGTTGGAGATGAACGTCTTGGAGCCGTTCAGGAGCCAGTGGTCGCCCTTGTCCTCGGCCGTGGTGCGGATGCCCTGGAGGTCGGATCCGGCGCCCGGTTCGGTCATCGCGATGGCGGTGATGAGCGAGCCGTCGCAGAAGCCGGGCAGCCAGCGCCGCTTCTGCTCCTCGGTGCCGAGCCCGGTCAGATAGGGCCCGATGATGTCGTTGTGCAGGCCGAGCGCGAGGCCTGCGGCCCCGGCGCGGGTGAACTCCTCGGCGAGCACGGCGCTGTAGCGGAAGTCGTCCTGGCCGCCGCCCCCGTACTCCTCGGGCACGGCGAGCCCGAGCAGCCCCTGCTTCCCGGCGGCCAGCCACGCCTGCCGCGAGACGATGCCGTCCTTCTCCCACTGCTCGTAGTGCGGCAGGACCTCCTTGGCGAGGAAGGTACGGACGGTCTCGCGGAACGCCTCGTGGTCGGCGCTGAAGATCTGCCGTTTCAACTCAAGCCTCCTGTACGGGAGTTGACGCCGGGCCCGGGGCGAGCTCCGGCAGGTCCCAGTCGCGGGCCACGTCCGCCGTGTCGGCTCCGGGCAGGGCCGGGGACCGGTGGATGGATCCGGGGGTGGCGGAGAAGCGGGGCGCCGGCGCGGGCTGGGTCATACCGCCGTGCGCGGTGAAGGTGGCGCGGGCCGCGAGATGCGGGTGGTGCGGCGCCTCCTTCAGGGACAGGACGGGCGCGACACAGGCGTCCGAGTCCTCGAAGACGGCCGTCCACTCCTCGCGGGTCCTGGTGCGGAACCGCTCGGCGATGGCGGTGCGCAGCTGCGGCCAGCGGGCCAGGTCCTTACGGGCGGGAGCCACGTCCGCGATGCCGAGCAGGCGGACGAACTCGTCGTAGAACTGCTGCTCAAGGGAGCCGACCGCCATGTACTGGCCGTCGGAGGTCTCGTAGGTGCCGTAGAAGGGGCAGCCGCCGTCGAGGAGGTTGGCACCGCGCCGGTCCTGCCAGCCGCCGGCCGCCAGCATGCCGTGGATCATCGTGGCGAGGTGGGCGGTCCCGTCGACGATCGCCGCGTCCACGACCTGGCCCGCTCCCCCGCCGCGCGCGTGCTGGAGCGCGGCGAGCACCCCGATGACGAGGTACAGCGAGCCGCCCGCGTAGTCGCCGACGAGGTTGGCCGGGACGACCGGGCCGCCGTCGGCGCCGCCGATCATGCCGAGGGTGCCGGTGATGGCGATGTACGCGATGTCATGCCCGGCCCGCTGCGCCAGCGGGCCGCCCTGGCCCCAGCCGGTCATCCGCCCGTAGACGAGCCGGGGGTTGCGGCCCAGGCACGGCTCGGGCCCGACGCCGAGGCGCTCGGCGACGCCGGGCCGGTAGCCCTCGATGAGGATGTCGGCACGCTCGACCAGGTCGAGGACGAGGCCGGGCCCCCCGGGCGCCTTCAGGTCGACGATCACGGAGCGCTTGTTGCGGTTGGTCAGGTCGTACGCCGGGTCGATGCCGAGGCCGGCACCGCCAGGGCGGTCCACGCGCACCACGTCGGCGCCGAGGTCGGCGAGGAGCATGGCGGCGAACGGGCCCGGCCCGATGCCCGCCAGCTCGACCACGCGCACCCCGGCGAGCGGGCCGGTTCCTGTCGCTGTCATCAAGCCCCCAGCACTGTGACACAACTGATGTAACATCAATGATGCTAAGAACACGTTCCACTCCGCACAAGCCCCCATGAGCAACCGCTCAGCAGGTGCGCGTGACAGCGCGCCGCCGGTTGCCCCGATACGCCGGGCTTGCCCCTGACGGTCGACGGCCCAGGTGCCGTCGACGGGGGCCGCACGCTAGCCTCACAACCCGGCATCGGCCGACGGCACCACTCGGCAGCGGACCCGCGGAGGCATACGGTGGAACCCTCGAAGCGCACTTACGACATCGTGCTGTTCGGCGCGACGGGCTTCGTCGGGGCGCTGACCGCCCAATATCTCGCGACCCACGCCCCCGAGAACTGCCGGTGGGCGATCGCGGGCCGCAACCCCGCCAAGCTGGAGCGGCTGCGCCAGCGCCTCGCGGAACTCAACCCGGCCTGCGCCACGCTGTCCCTGCTCACCGCCGACTCGGCCGACCCCGCGTCGCTGCGCGCACTCGCCGGGTCGGCGCGCGTGGTGGCCACCACCGTCGGCCCCTATGTCTGGTACGGCGAGGGCCTGGTCGAGGCGTGCGCCGACGCGGGCACGGACTACCTCGACCTGACCGGCGAGCCGGAGTTCGTCGACACGATGTACGTACGCCATGACGCGCGGGCCCGCGAGCGCGGGGCGCGTCTGGTGCATGCCTGCGGGTTCGACTCGGTGCCGCACGACCTCGGGGTGCAGTTCACCGTGGGGCACCTCCCGGCCGGGGTGCCGCTGCGGGTCGACGGCTTCGTACGCACCAACGCGATGTTCTCCGGCGGCACGTTGGCCTCCGCGCTGACCGCCCTCGGCCGGGGCTCGCAGACCGCGCGGGCCGCCCGCGAGCGCCGGCTGCACGAGCCTCGGCTGGTGGGCCGACGCGCCCGCGCGCCGCTCGGCGCCCCGCACTTCAGCAAGGAGACGGGCACCTGGGCGCTGCCCATGCCCACGATCGACCCGCAGATCATCGCCCGGTCGGCGACCGCCGACGACCGCTACGGGCCGGACTTCCGCTACCGGCACTTCGCCGCGGTCAAGCACCTTCCGGTGGCGATCGGCGGGGTGGCGGCGGTGGGCGCCGTCGCCGCGGCCACCCAACTGCCCCCCGCGCGCGCGTGGTTGATGGGCCGTTACGAGGCGGGCAACGGGCCGGACGAGGCACGGCGCCGGCGCAGCTGGTTCACCGTCCGCTTCGTCGGCGAGGGCGGTGGCCGCCGGGTCTTCACCGAGGTGTCGGGCGGCGACCCCGGCTACGACGAGACGGCCAAGATCCTCGCCGAGGGCGCGCTCAGTCTCGCCTTCGACGAACTTCCCGCGCTGGCGGGCCAGTTGACGCCCGCGACCGCGATGGGCCCGGCCCTGACCGAGCGGCTGCGGGCGGCGGGGATGCGTTTCCGGGTGGCCGACGCCCGCTGAGTGCCGCCGCGGGCCCGATCGAACCCCGTGCCGCGGTCCCGGGCGGGGCCCAACGGGACTCAGGCGGCGGCCTCCTGGGCCTCCTTGAGTGCCCGGCGGCACAGCGAATCGGCGTGCCGGGTGGACTCGGGGAGGCGGTAGCGCCGGGCGAGGTTGAGCGTATGGGCGCAGGCCCCTTCGAGACCCACCCGGTGGCCGACGGACACGAAGACGGGCTTCGTCGCTTCCTGGGTGCGCAGCGCACGGCCGACCTCGGTGCCGTCGTCGGCCAGCAGCGGGGAGCTGTCGCCGCGGCGGGGGCCCGGCTGGTCGTAGGTGAAGGTGAACGGGTTCTTCGCGACGCCGATGACGGGGAGCCCGGTGAGTACGCCGAGGTGGCTCGCGAGGCCGAAGCGGCGGGGGTGGGCGAGCCCGTACCCGTCGCACACCACTGTTCCGGGACCGGAGTCGAGCCGCTCCAGGGCGGCGAGCACGGTGGGGATCTCGCGGAACGCGAGCAGCCCCGGCACATAGGGGAAGGCCACCCTGCCCACGGCGGTTGCCTCCTCGACGACCTCCAGGGTCGCCGCGTCGAGCACGACGGCGGCCGCGACGACCAGGTCCCGCTCGTCGTCGTAGGCGACGTCCACACCGGTGACGAGCCCCGTGCCGGGCGCGGGCCCCGGCTCGTCGAGCACGACCCTGCCGCGCAGTTCGTCCTGCACGGCGAGCGCGGCCTCCTCGTCGCCGGGCCACCCGTCCGGAACCCCCGCGATGATCTCCATGACGCCTCAGCGTAGGTCACCCCCGCCCAGCAACCCGCACCCCGCAGGGGGCCACCCGCAGGGGAGGGATAGCCTGGCGATCATGTTCGTACTGGAGCTGACCTACACCGCCCCTCTCCACCGCGTCGACGCCTCCCTCGCCGACCACGTCGCCTGGCTCGACGCCCAGTACGACGCGGGCACCTTCATCGCCTCCGGCCGCAAGGAGCCCCGCGACGGCGGGATCATCCTGGCGGTCGGGGACGATCGCGCGGCGATGGGACGCCTCGTCGCGACCGACCCCTTCCTCCTCAACGAGCTCTGCACCTACCGGATCACCGAGTTCCGCGCGACCAAGGTGGCGCCCCAACTCGCCGCGTTCCAGCAGCAGTTGACCAGCTAGTCAGCCAGAGAAGCCGGCGAGTGGGACGGCCCGAGGCGGGCCACCCGGCCCCGCTCCCCCGCCGCCCAGCACGCGCCGTCGCCCGTGCAGTCGACGGTGTCGAAGGAACCGGTGTCCACGGTCCGCCAGGTGCGGCCGCCGTCGCGGGTCAGGTCCGTACCGGTCGGCCCGACGGCGAGCGCGGCCGAGCGCGTGTGCGGCAGCCAGGCGACGCCCGAACGGTAGGCGGCGACGGGGGCGGCCGACGGGCGCCAGGTGCGGCCGCCGTCGCCCGAGACCGCGGCGGCCCGGGGCGACGGCTGGTCCGCCCGGTAGTCGCCGCCGACCGCGAGCCCGTGCGTACGGTCACGGAAGGCGAGGCCGAACACCCCGCGAGCCGGGTCACCGGCGGGAAGGGTGGACTCGGCGGCCGTCCAGGTGAGCCCCCGGTCCGAGGAGTGCAGGACGCGGCCGGTCGCGCCGCCGCCGGTCGCCAGCCAGACGTCCCGCGGCCCGGAACCGACCAGACACTGGCCGCTCGCGGCGAACCCCGCCTCACCCGGCAGGGCGGCCGGCATCCCCCGGTTCGGCAGGACCTTCCAGGAGCGGCCGCCGTCCGCGGTGGACAGGATGCGGTACTTGCCGTCGACGGGGTCGCTCACCGCCAGACCGTGCCGCGGGTCGAGGAAGGCCAGACAGTCGTAGAACGCCCTCGGGTCGGTATTGCGGAACGACTCGCTCCAAGTAGCTCCGCCGTCCTCGGTCCGGTAGACCCGGGACGCCTCGCCCTCACCGATCGCGAGGACCACCGCGCGCCGCCCGTCGAAGGCCTCGACGTCCCGGAACTCCAGGCCCCCCGCGCCGGCCGGCGACACGTTCTTCCAGGTGCGGCCGCCGTCGGAGGTCTTCAGGACCGTCCCCTTGGTTCCGGCCACCCAGGCGGTCGACCGGCTCACCGCCGCGAGCCCCCGGAATCGGGCGTCGGTCCTGGTGTCCTTCACCTGCCACGCCACCGCGCCACGCCCCTGCCCCTGCCCCTGCCCCTGCCCCAGCTCTTGCCCTTGCGCCTGGGCCGGCACAGTCATCGCCGCCGCGAGCGCCAACCCGCCCAGCCCCATCGACAGCACGCGTCTCGTCTTCCCCATGGACCTCATGGCGTCGGAAGCTAGCCCCAGCCCGCCCCACCCGTCCAGGGTGCCTACGCCCCGGGTTCCCGCGGGCCCGGCTCCGAGGCGTAGGCGGATCGCACCGCGCATCCGCCGTCGCGTACAGCACCGCCGCCGATTACGGCCGAACCGGATCCAAGGCCACGAACCAGCCCGGACCGAGCCGAACCGTCCCCCGGCGACCGAAAGAATCGAGCCGGAAGAGACGGCCGTGAGGTCGTGTGGCTGCCGTGAGAGAGGGAACGAGACCTGATACGAGCAATCCGGATGGTGCGCCGAACCCGCCGCTCGGGCCGTGACACAGGTCACGTGAACCTCCGGTGCACGGAACGCTGAATTTCGACGTCTTTCCGGGCGGCAGGAGAGAACCCCCGAGGTTGAGGGAGCTGGGCTTTGTCCACCGTCATCGAGCAGCCCGTCCAGGTGCGCCTCATCGCGTCCGCGCCCCGCATGGAAACCGTGCCCGCGACGCTCCGCTACGACCCCGAGGATCCCTTCGCCGTGCACATGGCGTTCCCCGCGCCGGCCACCCTCGAAGGCACCGAGGTCTCCTGGGAGTTCGCGCGCGAGCTGCTCGAAGTGGGCGTCGAGGCGGCCGCCGGGGTGGGTGACGTCCGGGTACGGCCGTACGGATACGACCGCACGGTGCTCGAATTCCACGCCCGCGAGGGCGTCGCCATGGTCCACATACGCACCTCCGAAGTGCGCCGCTTCCTCAAGCGCGCCCAGCATCTGGTCCCCACCGGCCGCGAACACCAGCACCTCGACATGGACGGAGACCTCGCCGCGCTGCTGCGCGACGCCTGCTGAACCAGCCACAACCGGTCAGCCCATCACCCGGCGTCGGCCCCTTCCGCAAGAACCGACTCCGCCGCCCGCTCCCGCACCGCCTCCGCTCCTGCCCGGTCGCGGCGGTGCCCCACGTCACGCCCCCTGGCGCGCCCGGTTCCGCGCCGTTCCCCGGGCGGCCAGTGAACATCCGGATCCGCACCACCGGGTCCGCATTTCCCGGTCGCCGTTAAATGGTTTGCGGGACCGCACGGCGGCGGCGTAGCTTCGTGACTGGCCCTGTTGTCGTCGATCGGAGTAGGACGTTGCTCGTCTGAGGCCCCTGAGACACCGTCTCGCGCGCTCCCTTCCGTGTCGCGCGTCCCGGTGTGACCTCTGCCTCCGAGCGATGTCCCCCTTCACGACCAGGGCCTTTTTCCTGCCCTGAGCGGTGTCTCAGAACCCCCGTTGCCCCTTTCCTTCCCCGCAACCGGGAGACCCGTATGTCATCCTTCCCCCCTCAGATCAGCTCGGCCGCGCTGTCCTTCGCGTGGCCGGACGGCACCGACGTGTTCGCTGACTTCCAGCTCGCCGTCGGCCCCGGCCGCACCGGGCTCGTCGGCCTCAACGGATCCGGAAAGTCAACCCTGTTGAAGCTCATCGCCGGCGTCCTCACCCCGAGCGAGGGCAGCATCAGGACCACCGGCGAAGTCGGCTACCTGCCGCAGAACCTGGTCCTGGACACCACCCTGCGGGTGGATCAGGCCCTGGGCATCGACGGGGTCCGCGCCGCGCTGCACGCCGTCGAGAGCGGCGATGTGGACGAACGGCACTTCGAGACGGTGGGCGACGACTGGGACGTCGAGGAGCGGGCCCGGGCCACGCTCGACCAGCTCGGCCTGGGCTCCATCGGCCTGGACCGCACGATCGGCGAGGTCTCGGGCGGCGAGTCGGTCATGCTGCGGCTCGCCGCGCTGCTGCTGCGCCGGCCGGACGTCCTGCTCCTGGACGAGCCCACCAACAACCTGGACCTGCCCGCCCGTCAGCGTCTGTACGCTGCGGTCGACGCGTGGGGCGGGGTGCTCGTGGTGGTCAGCCACGACCGCGAGCTGCTCGACCGGGTGGACCGCATCGCCGATCTGCGCGAGGGTCAACTCACCTGGTACGGCGGAAACTTCACCGCCTATGAGGAGGCCCTGCGGGCCGAGCAGGAAGCGGCCGAGCGGATGGTCCGGGTGGCCGAGGCCGATGTGCAGCGCCAGAAGCGCGAACTGTCGGACGCCAACGTCAAGTTGGCGAGGCGTCAGCGGTACGGGCAGAAGAGCTACGACAACAAGGTGGTGCCGAGGATCGTCGCCAACAACCGCAGGCGCGAGGCACAGGTCTCGGCCGGCAAGCACCGCATCCTGCAGAGCGAACGGCTCGACCAGGCGCGCGAGCGGCTCGACCATGCCGCGGAGGCGGTGCGCGACGACGACGAGATCCGCATCGAGCTGCCGTACACCAAGGTTCATCCGGGCCGCTCCGTACTGACCCTGCGGGAGCTCCAACTCCCTTACGGTGCGCGGGTGGAGGGCGAGCTGGAGCTGCGCGGTCCGGAACGGATCGCGCTGGTCGGCCGCAACGGCGCGGGCAAGACGACCCTGCTGCGTACGCTCGCCGGGCAGCTGGAGCCGGTGGCGGGCGAGGCGGTGGCCCATGTGCCGCTGCGGTTCCTGCCGCAGCGCCTCGACGTGCTCGACGACGGGCTGAGCGTGGTGGAGAACGTGGCCCGCTACGCCCCCGGCGCGACCGACAACGCCATCCGGGCGCGTCTTGCCCGCTTCCTGTTCAAGGGGGCCCGGGCCGCCCAGCCGGCCGGGACCCTCTCCGGCGGAGAGCGCTTCCGGGCAGCCCTCGCGGCGCTGCTCCTCGCGGAGCCCGCCCCGCAGCTCCTGATGCTGGACGAGCCCACGAACAATCTGGACATGGCGAGCGTGCGCGCTCTCCAGGCCGCGCTCGACGCCTACGAGGGCGCGCTGATCGTGGCGAGCCACGACGTGCCGTTCCTGGAGTCGATCGGCGTCACCCGCTGGCTGCTGCTCGACGGCGAGCTCACCGACACCTCGGCGGAGGAGGTGCGGGGCGGCCCGAGCGGGCGCTAGTCGGAGCGCGCGGGGCGGTGGCCGGGCCGGGGTCCCGGTCACCGCCCCGCGTCTTTTTCGCGCCTCCAGGAGGTGACTTGCCTCTCGTTCCGCGCCAGCGACCTGCGGATATAGCGGAACGTAGCCGGACGAAGGGGAAGGCGGGCTTGGCTGGGGCTTACGGCCGCCTTAACCTACGGTTTCGTAACCTACGTATGCGTAGGTAAGCCTGCCGTCCCCTGTTTCCGTCCCCCTGGAGCACCCCCGTGACGATCACTTCTCCCCACCTCGGCAGTTCGGACGCGTGGACCGACGCCCGGCTGCTGTTCGCGCTGGAAGAGGTAGTCGAAAAGGAGCTCAACCGGCACCTCAAGGTCGCCAAGGACTGGATGCCGCACGACTACGTGCCATGGTCGGACGCTCGCAACTTCCCCGGCCTCTTCGAGGACGGGGAGGCCTGGGACCCCCAGCAGTCCAAGGTCACCGACATCGGGAAGATCGCCCTGGTGGTCAATCTGCTCACCGAGGACAACCTGCCCAGCTACCACCACGAGATCGCCTCGCTGTTCGGCCGCGACGGCGCCTGGGGCACCTGGGTGCACCGCTGGACCGCCGAGGAGGGCCGCCACGGCATCGTGATGCGGGACTACCTGCTGGCCTCGCGCGCGGTGGACCCGGACAAGCTGGAGCAGTTCCGCATGGTCCACATGAGCGAGGGCTTCGAGTCGGACAACCGGCACTCGATGCTGCACTCGGTCGCCTACGTCGCCTTCCAGGAGCTGGCGACCCGGGTCTCGCACCGCAACACCGGCCACCAGTCCGGCGACCCGGTCTGCGACCGGATGCTGGCGCGGATCGCGACCGACGAGAACCTGCACATGGTCTTCTACCGCAACCTGCTGGGCGCGGCCTTCGAGATCGCCCCGGACCTCACGATGCAGTCGGTGCGCGACGTCGTGGTGAACTTCCGGATGCCCGGGCATGGCATGCCGGGCTTCGAGCGGGCGGCGGCGCAGATGGCGATCGGCGAGATCTACAACATGCGGATCCACCACGACGACGTGCTCCAGCCGGTGCTGCGCTACCTCAAGGTCCTGGAGATCGACGGGCTCGGCCCCGAGGGCCTCAAGGCCCAGGAGGAGCTCGGTCTGTACATGGGCGGGCTCGACAGCGAGGCGTCCAAGTTCGACGAGAAGCTCGCCGCGCGCAAGGCGCGGATGGCCGCCCGCGCCTGACCCGCGGGCGGCGGCACCGGGCCGGTACGGGAGATCCCGTACCGGCCCGGGCGCGTTCAGCGGGCGTCCTGGCGGATCATCTCGGCGGCCTGCTCGGCGATCGCCACGGTGGGCGCGTGGGTGTGACCGCGGGTGATGCGCGGCATGACCGACGCGTCCACGACGCGCAGCCCCGCCACTCCCCTGACCCGGAGCCGGGGGTCGGTGACCGAGCCCTCGTCGCCGCCCATGCGGCAGGTGCCGACCGGGTGGTAGAGCGTCTCGACGCTCTCCCGCACGCTCCGCGCGAGCCGCTCGTCGTCGACCGGTCCCGGGTAGGGCTCCATCGGCCCCGAGACGTACGGGGCGAGGGCGGCGCCCGCGAACAGTTCCTCGGCCCTGCGGATCCCGGCCAGCAGACGCGGCAGGTCCTCGGGAGCGGTGAGGTACCCGGGGTCGATGCGGGGCGGCGTCGACACCCCGGTGCCCGCAAGATCGACCCGGCCCTCGCTCGCGGGCTGGAGCAGGACCACGCCGATGGTGAGCCCGTGCTCGCTGACGGGGGTCAGGCCGTGGTTGATGAAGGGTCCCGGGGCGTAGACCAACTCGATGTCGGGGGCGGCGAGTCGGGGGTCGGTGCGCAGGAACGCGACGGCCTCGCCGACATTGGTGGTGAGCGGGCCCCGGCGGCGCAGCAGATAGCGGGCGAGGTTGGCGGGCGAGTCGGCGCCGGTGAGGGTGACGGGGCGGGGGCAGCGCACGGTGACCCCGTACGACAGATGGTCCTGGAGGTGCCGCCCCACCTCGGGCGAGGCGGCCCGCACGGTGATGCCCGCGGCGCGCAGCCGCTCGGGGTCGCCGATACCGGACAGCATGAGCAGATGGGGCGAGCCGATGGCGCCCGCGCTGAGGATCACCTCGCGCCGGGCGGTGAGCGTTCCCGGCACTCCCCCGGTGGTCACGCCGGTGACCCGGGAGCCCTCGAACCGCAACCCGCTCACCCGGACTCCGGTGAGGACGTCCAGGTTGGGCCGACGGGCGGCGGGCGCGAGATAGCCGTCCGCGGCGCTCCAGCGGCGGCCGCGGTACTGGTTGACCGGGGTGCTCGCACAGCCCGAGTGGTCCGGGGCGTTCAGCTCGGGGAGTTCGGGCAGGCCCGCCGCGCGGCAGGCGCCCAGGAACGCGGCGGTCGTCGGGTTGGGATCGCGCTGGGGTGAGACGAACAGCGGCCCGTCCTGGCCGTAGACCGTGCCGTCGCCGGATGTGGGTCCCGTCCAGTGTTCGGCGCGCCGGAAGTGGCGTACGAGCCGGTCGTAGGACCACTCGGGACCGGCCGCCGCGCCCCAGGTGTCGTAGTCGTCCCGGTGGCCGCGCACCCACATCATGGCGTTGATCGAGGAGCAGCCGCCCAGGGTGTGCCCGCGCGGCCAGTACAGCTCACGGCCGCCGAGCGCCTTCTGCCGCGCGGTGGTGAAGTGCCAGTCGTAGGACGTCTTGAAGAGCTTGGGGAAGGCCGCCGGAACCCGGATCTCGCTCTTGCGGTCGCGCGGCCCGGACTCGACGAGGGCGACCCGGACGGTGGGGTCCTGCGAGAGGCGCGCCGCGACGACGCACCCCGCCGATCCGGCACCCACCACGATGTAGTCGTACCGCGCGCCGTCCGATACTTCCCGTGTGCTCAACTCGGCCCCATTTCCGCGTGGTTGATGACCGCGGGGAGGCCTGGCCGGCCGAGGCCCCCGCGGCGGGTGATCGCGGGGCCAGCATGGACCGCGGGGGCGGCGCGGCGCCAGGGGACCTCGCGCGCTCCGGCTCGCACGCTCCGGCTCGCAAGCGGCGGCGGAACGGGGGCGGCCGGGGCGAATCCTCAGCTCTGCCGGGCGCGTTGCAGCGTCATCCGCTCCCGCTCGGAGAGGCCGCCCCACACCCCGAATCGCTCGTCGTTGGCCAGGGCGTATTCGAGGCAGGCCTTGCGCTGTTCGCAGGCGCCGCAGAGCTGTTTGGCCTCCCGGGTCGAGCTGCCGGGGGCGGGGAAGAAGAACTCGGGCCCCGCCTGGGCGCACAACGCGGTCTCCTGCCAAGCGAGTTCCTGGCCTGTGGTCACGGTGTCGTTCAGCATGGCGTTCACGCTGCCGGGCACTGATCAACGTCCGGTCAACGAATGGTGAACGCGGGAGCCGATCACGTCCGGCCGGCCGTCGCGGGGCACCCCCGGGCGGGTCCTCCGTCCGGGCCGTACGTCCCGCGCGGGCACACAGGGGACGTAGGGCCCTCCGCTTCGCGCCCAACGGCGGCGCTCCGGGCCGCGCGGGCGTGTCAGCGTGGCTGGAGTGTGGTGCGCAGCCGGTAGCGGTCCCCGCTGTACTCGACGGTCGAGAGCAGCACGGGGCGCTGGTCCCGCGCGTAGATCGTCTGGTCCAGGGCGAGCACGGGCGAACCCGGCTCGATGGCGAGGTGCTCGGCCAGTTCCCGGTCGGCTCCGCGCGCCTCGATGGTGGTCTCGGAGCGGTCCAACTCGACGCCCCGGGCGTGCAGTTCGGCGAAGAGCGAGGCCCCGGTGAAGTCGACCTCCGCCAGACCTGGCGCGAACGAGGCCACCAGCAGGGTGCGGTCGACCGCGATGCGTACGTCGTCGAGCAGCCGCACGCGCTCCAGGCGCAGCAGCGGGGCGCCGGCCGGCACGTCGAGCCGGTCGGCGTCGTCCAGCGTGGCGGGTCGCATCTCCTGGTGCAGCACGAGGGAGCTGGGGCGCATGTGCTTGCGCCGGGCGGTCGTGGTGAACGACTCCAGGTCGTTGGGCCACTCCCGTGGCGCCACCGGCGCCGCCACGAACCAGCCGCGCCCGTGCGAGGCCGTCACCAGGCCCTGGTCCACGAGGTGGGCGAGGGCCTTGCGCAGGGTGACCCGGGAGATGTCGAGCCGCTCGCCCAGCTCGCGCTCGGCCGGCAGCCGGGCGCCGGCGGCAAGCCCGCGCCGCTCGATCTCGTCCTGGATCAGCCGGGCGGTCTGGGCCCACAGGGGGGCCGGGCCGCTGCCCCGCTCGGGGAAGGGGGCGGGGCGGGCGGGGGTGGCGTCGGCGCTCATCGGGAACCTCCAGCGGGATCCCCGGAGCATACCACTGCATACCACTGGCTTCGACCCAGCGTACGGGCCCACCGTCCCGGGTCTTAGGTCATCGCGAAAAAATCCGAGCAGACCACTATTGACCACTCGAATACCACTGCATACCTTTGGGCTGCGGCACCCGGCGAGATCCGGCGGCCGACCGGCTCGATGGCCACGCCCCTGGATGGCCACGGGACCGCTTGCACGATGGAGGAACACGGATGAGTACGGCTCAAGGGAAGGCCGCCGGCAAGAAGCGCGGCGGCGCCGGCGTCATGGCGGTCCTGCAACGCATCGGGCGCAGCCTGATGCTTCCGGTGGCCACCCTCCCCGCGGCGGCGCTCCTGGTCCGCCTGGGCGGCCCGGACCTGCTCGGCCGCGAGAACTTCCCCGAACTGATCCGCAAGCTCGGCATCGTCCTGGCCGCCGGCGGTCAGACGGTCTTCGACTACCTGCCGCTGCTCTTCGCCATCGGCGTGGCCATCGGCTTCGCCAAGAAGGCCGACGGCTCCACGGCGCTCGCCGCCGCGGTCGGCTACCTCGTCTTCAAGGCGGTCCTCGCCAGCGAGGCGTTCCCCAAGGGCGTCGACGGCAAGCCGCTGGACGCCAAGGTCTTCGGCGGCATCGTCATGGGTCTCATCGCGGCCCTGCTCTACCAGCGCTTCAGCCGCACCAAACTCCCCGAATGGCTGGGCTTCTTCGGCGGCCGCAGGCTGGTGCCGATCCTCTGCGCCTTCGCCGGCGTCGGCACGGGCATCGTGTTCGGCGTCATCTGGCCGACCGTGGGCGGCTGGTTCTACCACTTCGGCGAGTGGCTGGTGGGCACCGGCGCCTGGGGCGCGGGCATCTTCGGCCTGGTGGTCCGGGCGCTGATCCCGATCGGGATGCACCACTTCTTCAGCGTCTTCCCCTGGTTCGACGCCGGCACCTACGTCAACCCGCAGACCGGCGCCGAGGTCCACGGCGACATCGCGCGCTTCCTGGCGGGCGACCCGACCGCGGGCCAGTTCATGACCGGCGGCTTCCCGATCTACATGTTCGCGCTGCCGGCCGCCGCCCTCGCGATCGCGCACACCGCACGGCCCGAGAACCGCACCATGGTCAAGGGCATGATGATCTCGGTCGCGCTGACCTCCTTCGTCACCGGCGTCACCGAGCCCATCGAGTTCAGCTTCATGTTCGTGGCCCCGCTCCTGTACGCCATCCACGCCGTGCTGTTCGGCGTCTCCATGGCGGTCTGCTACGCCCTGGGCATCCGGGACGGCTTCGGCTTCTCCTCCGGCGCGATCGACTACGTCGTCAACTACGGCATCGCCACCAAGCCCTGGCTCCTGATCCCCATCGGACTCGCGTTCGCCGCGCTCTACTACGTGATCTTCCGGTTCGCGATCGTGCGGTTCAATCTGCCGACGCCGGGCCGCGAACCCGTCGAGGACGAAGCCACCGAGGCCGGCGGCACATCCACCGGCATATCCACCGACGCACCTGCGGACACTCCCGTGCGCTCCCCCGACGCCATTCCCTCACGCGCCGCCGTGGAGGACGATCCGGCCTCCAAGGCCTGATCGCACCACCCGCTCGCACTCGTTCCGCGCCCCCGCCGTCCGCACCCGGCGGGGCCCACGAAAGGATTCCTTCATGTCCGGATCGCGTATCACCTTCCTCGACGGCCAAAGTGGTCAGCCGCAGGCTCTGGAGCGCGTGATCGACCATGTGCGCCGGCAGCTCGACGGGCCGGCCCTGGAAACGCTGCGCGCGGCCCGGCGCCCGCTCCTGGCCGGGATCGGCGCCTCCTACGCGGCGCTCGCCGTGCCGGTCGAGGTGCTCCGCGGCCACGGCGTACCGGCCCAGCGGGTGCTCGCCAGCGAGATCGAGGACGGGCTGCGCGGCTTCGACACCGATCTTCTGATCGGGGTCTCGCAGGGCGGCCGCAGCTCGGAGACGATCGCGGCGTTCAAGGCGGCCGAGGGCGTGCCGACGCTCGCCGTCCTCAATGTCACGCCGTCGCCCCTCGGCGAACTCGCCGGCCTGACCGTCGACATGGGCAATGAGCCGGACTCGTACGCCTCGACCATCGGCTTCACCGCCACGGTCGTGGCCCTCGATCTGATCGCCGGGGCGATAGCGGGCCGGGCGGACGACCCGTGGGACGGCATCGCCCCCCAGGTGACGGGCGTCCGAGCCCGCGCGGCCGACGTGGTGGCCGCGCTGCGCGACCGCGCGGCCCGCTGTGTGGCGGCCGACTGCGTGGCCTCCGGCGCCTCCCGGGTCAGCGCCGAGGAGGCGGCCCTGCTGCTGCGCGAGGTGCCCCGGATGCCGGCCGCGGCCTCGGTCACGCGCAACTACCTGCACGGCGAGATGGAGTCGGCGGGCAACACCCTGCACCTCGTCTTCGGCGACGGCCGTGAGGTGGAGCTGGCCCGCTCGCTCTCCTCGGCCGGTCATCTCACCCTCCTGGTCACCACCCAGGACGTCGACCCGGCCGACAGTCTCGGCGTCGTACGTCTGCCGCGGACCGCGCCCAGCGCCCGGGTCGTCCTGGAGACGGTCGTGGTGCAGGAGCTGGTCGCCGCGCTCAGCGACGAACGGGGCGTGCCCATCGAGTCGTTCGTGTTCGCCAACGACGACACCAAGGAGGGCGGCGTCGACGCCGCCGACTTCGAGCTGGCCTCGCCGGTCGCCGCGGCCTGAACCGGGCCCGGGCCGCTTGTCCTCGGGTGATCCGGGCCCCGGCTACTTGTCCTTGGCGCGGCTCGGCTGTACCCGCTTGGGCTCCCCCGGCATCTTGGGGTAGTCCGGCGGGTACGGCAGGTCGCCGAGGGCGTGGTCGTGCTCGTCGCGCGCGGCGAGTTCGAGGAGCGGCTCAAGGCCGAAGGCGTGGTCGTCCATGTCCGCGTGCAGATCGCCGAGTTCGGCGTAGCGCGCGGGCATGGTGCGCAGGGTGAAGTCCTGGGGATGGACGTCGTCGAGCTCGTCCCAGCGCAGCGGCGCGGACACCGGGGCCTGCGGCTTGGGGCGTACCGAGTAGGCGGAGGCGATCGTGCGGTCGCGGGCGGTCTGGTTGTAGTCGACGAAGATGCGCTCGCCGCGCTCCTCCTTCCACCAGGCGGTGGTGACCCGGCCCGCCATCCGGCGCTCCAGCTCACGGCCGATCGCGATGGCACAGCGCCGCACCTCGGTGAACGTCCAGCGCGGTTCGATCGGCACGAAGACGTGGATGCCCCGGCCGCCGGACGTCTTGGGATAGCCAGTGATCCCCAACTCGCCCAACAGGGCGCGCAGTTCATGCGCGACCGGCACCGCGTCGTCGAAGTCGGTGCCGGGCTGCGGGTCGAGGTCGATCCGGAGTTCGTCGGGGTGGTCGGTGGCCTCGCGGCGTACCGGCCAGGGATGGAAGGTGAGACAGCCGAGCTGGGCGGCCCAGAGGACGGCGGCGGGCTCGGTGGGGCAGATCTCGTCGGCGTGCCGGCCGCTGGGGAAGGAGATGCGGGCGGTCGGGATCCAGTCGGGGAGGTTCTTGGGCGCCCGCTTCTGGAAGAACGACTCGCCGTCCACGCCGTCGGGGTAGCGCTCCAGGGTGGTGGGCCGGTCGCGCAGGGCGCGCGTGATGCCGTCGGCGACGGCCAGGTAGTAGCGCGCCACGTCCAGCTTGGTGTAGCCGGGCTCCGGGAAGTAGACCTTGTCCGGATTGGACAGCCGCACGGTCCGCCCGCCGGCCTCCAGCTCGATCGCCTCGCCCTTGCCCATGCAGGCCACGGTAGGCGGCGGGCACCAATGCCGCATATCGGTGAGAATCGGTTGTATGGATCTCCCGGTGATGCCACCTGTGAAGCCGATGCTCGCCAAGTCCGTGGCGAAGATCCCGCCCGGGATGAGCTACGAGGCGAAGTGGGACGGATTCCGGGCGATCGTGCACCGCGACGGGCCCGAGATCGTCATCGGCAGCCGCAACGGCAAGCCCCTGACCCGGTACTTTCCGGAGCTGGCGGCCGCCCTGGAGGAGCGGCTGCCCGAACGCTGCGTGATGGACGGCGAGATCGTCATCGCGCACGGCGGCCGTCTCGACTTCGACCGGCTCAGCGAACGCATCCACCCCGCCGCCTCCCGGGTGAAGCTGCTCGCCGAACAGACCCCGGCGAGCTTCATCGCCTTCGACCTGCTCGCCCTCGGCGACGTCTCGCTGCTCGACACCCCGCTGGCCGAGCGGCGCGCGCTGCTCACCGAGGCGCTGAAGGGCGTCTCCGCTCCCGTCCACCTCGCGCCCGCCACCACCGACATCGAGGTCGCCCGGCGGTGGTTCGATCAGTACGAGGGCGCCGGGCTCGACGGTGTCGTCGCCAAGCCCCTCGATCTCCCGTACCGGCCGGACGCCCGCCTCATGTACAAGATCAAGCACGAGCGCACGGCGGACGTGGTGGTGGCCGGCTACCGCCACCACAAGAGCGGCCCCGTGGTCGGCTCGCTCCTGCTCGGCCTGTACGACGCCGAGGGCGCGCTCCAGCACGTCGGGGTGTGCGCGGCCTTCCCGATGAAACGGCGGGCGGAACTCATCGAGGAGCTGGCCCCGCTGCTCATGGCCGACCCGGTCGCCGAGAAGCACCCCTGGGCCGCCTGGGCCGAGGAGGCCGCACACGAGGGCGCCCGCCTTCCGGGCGCGCCCAGCCGCTGGAGTGGCAAGAAGGACCTGTCGTGGGTGGCCGTGCGCCCGGAGAGCGTGGTGGAGGTGGCGTACGACCACATGGAGGGCGACCGGTTCCGGCACACCGCGCAGTTCCGCCGCTGGCGCCCGGACCGCTCCCCCGGCAGCTGCACCTACGCCCAGCTGGAGGAACCGGTCCGGTACGACCTCGCGGAGGTCCTTTCGTCAGGGGGCGGGTGATCCGTCCTGGGGCGGGCGATCCGTCACGGGGCGGGTCGTCCGGGCCGGGTCGCGGGGATCCGCAAGGGCTGGGGGCTCCGTCAGTGGGTGGGTGATCCGTGCGGGATCGCGGGGATCGTAAGGGCTGGGGATTCCGTCAAGGGGTGGGTGAGGGGCAGCTCGGGCCGGTCGGTGTCCCGGTGGGCTCCGGGGTCGGCGAGGCGGAGGGCGAACCGGTGGCGCAGCCCGGCAGGCCAGGGCTGCCCGACGGCGAGGGGCCCGGGCCCGTACTCCCCGAAGGAGACGGGCTGGGGCTGCCGGACGGGGGCGCGGACGGGGAGGGCGAGGCCGTGGGCGGCGGCGACTTCGGGGGCGGCGAGGCCGACGGGCTGCCGCCGGGACGCGGGGGAACGGACGAGGTGGGCCGGCCGCTCGGCTGCGGCCCGATCACGATCCCGCCGCCCTGCTTGCGGCCCCGGTCCTCGCCGATCTGCTGGGCACTGCCCGCGCCGGGCGTGCTCGGCAGCACCCCCTTGCCGTCGGGCACGGCATGGGTGCCCCTGCGGTAGAACTCCAGCCACGACAGGACCGTGCGCAGATAGTCGGCCGAGTGGTTGTAGCCGAGCACCGCACGGTCCAGATCCGCCGGGACGGCCAGGTCGCGCCCGTCCGCACACAGGTACATCCCTGCGGCGAGCGCCGCGTCGAAGACGTTGTTGGGATCCTTGCGGCCGTCCCCGTTGCCGTCCTGACCCCATGTCGCCCAGGTGGACGGGATGAACTGCATCGGGCCCACGGCGCGGTCGTGCCGGGGGTCGCCGTCCAGGGCGCCGTGGTCGGTGTCGGCGATGTTCGCGAAGCCCGCGCCGTCGAGCACCGGACCGAGGATCGGGCTCAGCGTGGTGCCCTGCGCGTCGACCCGGCCGCCGCCCGCGTGCCCCGACTCGACCTTGCCGAGCGCCGCGAGCAGTTGCCAGGGCAGATGGCAGCGCGGTGCGGTCCCGCGCAGCCGGGTCTCGGCCCGCTGGTACGCGGCGAGCACGGTGGCCGGAATGCCCTCCTGCGTCCACACCGGGTCGACGGCCCCCACGACGGGCGGGGCGTTCGGCGGCCGCGGCGCGGCCACCAGCGGCGGGAGTTCGGTGTGGTACGAACCGTCGGCCGGCGGCTCCACCTGGACGGCGGCGGCCGGCCCCGCGGCGGCGGGCTCGTCCGGGTGCGGCGGCGCGGGACGCAGCAGTCCCGGGGCCTGGGACGCGCTGAGCGCGGCCACCGCGACGGCGACGGCCGCGGTGCCCGTGACCCCGCGCCGCAACCGCTTGCGGCCCGCGAGCAGCGAAAGGCGTCGCAGGTGGATGAGGTGCGTCGAGGGTTTCATCATCCCTGCCCGAAGGTGTCGATGCCGGAGATCTGCCAGGTGCCGCCGCTCCCGCGCGCCACGTCGACCGCGAACATCGCGGCGGCGTACGTCGTTTCGGGCTTCTTGCCCGCGGTGCGCGTACTGCTCTGGTCGGCGTAGACCAGGACCCGGGCGCGGGAGCCGTCGATCATCTCCACACCGCTCTCGGTCACCGTGGTCGTCAGCACCAGCTTCTGGTCCTTGCCCTGCGCCCGCACCGCCGCCAGCATGTCGTGGTGCTGCTGAACCGCCTTGCCCGTCAGCAGGGTTGAGGCCGCCTTGTCCGCCGGCCCGGAGTCGGCGTAGTTGTACGAGAACAGCGCGGCGACGGCCTTCTCGGTCTGCCCCTTGACCTCGCTGGTACGGGCCGGATCGGTGAGGGCCGCGTTCCGGACGGCCGGATCGGACCGCAGCGAGTCGGCCCGGGTGGCGGCGAACGCGGCGAACCCGCCGAGCAGGACGACCAGGACGCACAGGACGACGGGCGCGCGCACGGACAGCGCACGGCGCAACCCCGCCCGAGCGGCCGTTCCGGTCCCGGGAAGACGGCGTCGGGGCGGCGGCCCGACGGCCTCCTCCGGCGGCTCCTTCTCCCGCGAACTCGGCTCCCTCCGCGGCGGGTTGAGGGGACGTGACCGCTGCTCGGGCGCGGTCTCGGTGGCAACGCGGGCGGCGCCGGCGCTGGCCAGTCGGCGCTGACGGTTGACCAGATGACGGGTCGTCGACATGTGCGGCTCCTGTCCGGGTTGGGGTGAGTGGTCAGTTGGCCGAGCTGTTGCCGACCGGCGCCTGGCCGAGTGCGCTCAGCTTCCAGCCGCCCGCGGTACGGGTGAGTTCGCCGAGCATCCTGCTGTCCTTGGCCGCGGGCTTCTCCTTGGGCGCCTGCACGGTGATGCGCAGCGCCACCATCACCCGGGCCTTGCCCGCCCGGTCGTCGAGCTCGGTGACCGCGCCGTCGAGGACCTTGGCCGTGGTGACCGTCTGCGCCTGCTTCACCTGCTTCTCGAACTCACTGCGCCCGTCGGCCAGTTGCTGGTGGAGATCGCCGGTGGTGGAGTCCTGCCACATGTCGAGACCATGCGCGAGGTCGTTGTGGTCGAGGGTGGAGAGGTTCTGCACGGCCTGCTCGCCGGCCGCGAGGGCCTTGTCCCGGGAGGAGGCGTAGGCGGCCGAGTCGTCGTGCGCCGCGCCGTACCAGGACCAGCCGGCCCACACCGCGAAGCCGCCCGCGAGCAGGGTGAGGACCATCGCGGCGATGAGCAGGGGCTGGGTCGTCTTGCGTGCCATGTTCTTCGTGCTCCCTCTCGCTGGGGCCCGGCGGCGGCCAGGTCCTAACGGGCTCGGATGTCGGTGATCTGCCAGTGCCCGGAGTCGAGTTGGGCGGTGACGGACAGCTGGGCGGCGGCCGTGGTGGGAGCGCTTGAGTCCCGCTGGGCCCGCTGGTCGAGAAAGACGAGCAGCTCCGCCCGGTCGTGCGTGAGCCGGGTGACGCCGGCCCGCACGACGTGGGTGGTCAGACTGAGCTTCTGCTCCGCGGCCCGCTGCCTCAACTGGCCGTAGAGCTCCGCGAACTGACTGGCGGCCCGGCCGCTGAGCAACTCCTTCGCCGCCTGCTCGGTGGCGCTGGTGTCCTGGCCGGAGTACGAGAAGACCTTGCCGAGCGTGTTGCTGACGTCCCCGATGACTCGGGTGGTCTCGGAGGCATCGGTGAGCGCCCGGTTCGCGGTGGCCGGGGTGCTGGTCAACTGCCGTGCCTGGAACAGCAGTCCGGCCCCCGCCAGGAGGAGAACGAGAACACATCCGAGGGTGAGCACGCGGCGCAGTCGATGGGCCGGGGGTGCGGTGGGGTCACTCAGGGGTGCGGGGGCCTCGTCGGGAGGTGCGGGGGCCTCGTCGAGAGGGGCAGGGCCCTCGTCAAGGGAGGCTATGGGTTCGCCGGGCGGAGCAGCCTCTTCGCTGCGGGGAGCGGCGGCTTCGCCGGGCGGAGCAGCCTCTTCGCTGCGGGGAGCGGCGGCTTCGCTGGGCCGAGCAGCCTCTTCGCTGCGGGGAGCGGCGGCTTCGCTGGGCCGAGCAGCCTCTTCGCTGCGGGGTGCGGCGGGGTGGCCGGGCGGCACGGAGGACTCGCTGCGGGGTGCGGCGGGTTGGCCGGGCGCCGCGGCGGGCTCGTCGCGAGGGGCTCCTCCAGGAGCCCGGACCGCTTCGGGGCCCGCTTCGTCCGGTTGGGCCGGTTGGGCCGGTTGGGCCCGGCCCGCGTCACGGCTCACCTCGTCCGGATCCGGGCCGGTGGCCGACTTCACCTCTGCTGTGCTCACGCCGTCTCTCCCTCGTCTCTCCCTCTGGTCTCCCGCCCGAACCGGCCGCCCCGCGCCGCCTCGGCCCACCCGCGCAGGTCCCCTCGGCCCGGGCTCAGGAGGCGGCGACCGGAACCGCACTGAGCGCCTTCAACTTCCAGCCCCCATCGGTGCGTTCGAGCGCCGCTTCGAGACGCTTGCGGTCGGTGGTGACCGCGCCGCCCGCCGGGGTCACCCGGACCTGCACCGTCGCGATGACCTTCGCCGTGCCCGAGCGGTCGTCGAGTTCGGTGACGGCCGCGTCGGTCACCTCGCCGCGCGCCGAGGCCGTCGGCTTCCCCGCGCCGGTGCGGCGCAACTCGTCCTGGAGCGGCCCCGTCGAAGCGTCGAGCCAGGCACGCAGGGCGGCGTCGGGGTGGGCCGCGTCCAGCGTGGAGAGCGCGGCGATCTGCGTACGGCCGGCCTTGAGCGCGGCGTCCCGCGAGGTGGCGTACGCGACCGAGTCGTCGTTCCGCGCCTGGAGGTAGGTCCAGCCCGCGAACGCGGCGAAGGCCACCGAGACGGTGAGGGCGGCCACGACGAGGACGCGGCGCAGCCGGGGCCGGGGACCAGCGGGGAGCGTGATCACGGGCGTCCGTCCTTTCCGCCGGTGCCGGACGTGAGTCCGAGCAGCCCGGCCAGGTCCGAGGGGCCACCGCCGGGCAGCGCGGGCAGCGCCAGGGCGCCGGGAAGCGCGGCCACCTGTGCGGCGGGGGGCACGACCGGCGTGGACGCGGCCGGGCTCGGAGGCAGCGCGCCCGGCTGGGCAGGGGGGCCGAGCGGGGCGCCGGTCGGGGCATGCGCCGAGCCCCGGACGTCCTTGCCGCTGCTCGCCGGCGCGGCGCACCGCGCCTTGGTGTTGAGGTTCGGCGTGTCGACCGTTTCGAGGCCGTTGCGGTAGACCGTGCCGCCGTAGCCCTCGGTGCACGGAAGCGGCGCGAAGAAGGTGACCGCCATGCCCAGATTGGCCCCCTTGGTGTCGATGGCGGTGGCTCCCGCCGCCACCAACGGCGGTACCTTCACCAGGAGTTCCTCGATTCCGCGCTGCCGGGTCACCGCCACGTCCGCGGTCGTGAGAAGGTTCGCGAGCACCACACTGATCGCCGGATTGAGGTCCCTGAGCAGACCGCTGACCTGGCCGGCCGCGTCGGGTGCGGCGGCGATCAGCCGCCGCAGATCGGTGTCCGATCCCTTGAGGGTCGCGGCCAGCTGCTGCGCCCCCGAGGCGAAGGTCTTGATGGCCTGGCCCTCCTCGGCCTGGGTGGTCAGGACGGTCTGGCCGTCCGCCAGCAGCGTGGTGGTGCTCGGCAGCGCCTTGTCGGCGGCCCGCACGAAGTCGCTGCCGTTGTCGAGGAGGACCTGGAGGTCGTCGCCACGCCCCTCGAAAGCCTTCCCGAACTCGTCGACGACGGTACGCAGCGAGTCCAACGGCACCGACGCGGCAAGGCCGTTGACGCTGGACAGCACGGTGGTGACGGGGGCCGGCGTACTGGTCTCGTACTGTTCGATCACCCCTCCGTCGCCGAGGTAGGGCCCGTCGTCGGTGGTGGGCCGCAGGTCGATGTACTCCTCGCCCACGGCCGACAGGTTGGCCACCACGGCGTTGAGGGCGGTGGGGATGGGCGGCGCCGAGTTGTTGATGCGCAGCTCGGCCACGACCCCGTCGTCGGTGAGCCCGATGGGCCCGACGCGACCCACCGACACGCCCCGGTAGGTCACGTTGGAGTGGGTGAACAGGCCGCCGGTCTCGGCGAGATGGACCTTGACGGTGTAGTAGTCGCGGATGCCGACGTAGTGCCCGACGTCGGCGTACCGGAACCCGGTGTAACCGAGCACGAGCACCCCGATGACGAGGAACGCCACGTTCTTGAGCCTGGTCGCGAGGGTCAGCATCAGCCCCTCCCCCCGGAGCCGGAATCAGAGCCGGAGCCGGAGCCCGACCCGGATCCCGATCCGACCCCCGAGCCGGAGCCCGAGCCCGACCCGGATGAGCCGGCGACGGGCGGCAGGCCGAGCGGCGCCTTCTGCGTGCCCGTACCCGTGCCCCCTGTCGACGAGGACGACGGCGTCGTGAGCGGTGGGATGAGCTGGGTACCGGGCGCGGCCGTCACCGAGAGGTAGACGTTGAGGTAATCGCCCTTGACGCCGCGCAGCACCTCGTCGCTGAACGGATAGGTGAGGAGTACCTGGAGCGAGTCCGGCAGGTCCTTGCCGGAGTCCGCGAGGGCCCGGAGCGTCGGCGCGATCGCCTTCAGGTCGGCCACCGTGTCGTCCTTGCTCTTGTTGATCGTGGAGACGGCCACCGTGGAGAGGGTGTCGAGGGACTTCAGCATCGTCATGAGTGAACCCCGTTGGTCCTCAAGGACCTTGAGGCCCGGCGACAGACCGGTCAGCACCGTGCCGACCTGTTCCTTGCGGGTGGCGAGCGTCGCGGAGAGCCGGTTGACGCCGTCCAGCGCGTCGGTGATGTCACCGCGGTGCCCGTCCAGATCGGTGACCAGGGTGTTGACGCGCTGAAGCATGGAGCGGACCTCGGGTTCACGGCCGCCGATCGCCTTGTTGAGTTCGGTCGTGATGGTCTTCAGCTGGCTGACACCGCCCCCGTTGAGCAGCATCGAGAGCGCTCCCAGGACTTCCTCGACCTCGGGGTTGCGGTTGGTCCGCGAGAGCGGGATCGTGGCGCCGGGCCCGAGCCGTCCGTGGGGCGTCTCCTGGGCTGTCGCCCGGGCCGTGTCGGCCGTCCCCCGAGCCGTCCCCCCGCTCGTCGCCTGAGTCGTCCTCTTGGCCGCCTCGGCCGGCGCGGAGAGCTGGACGAACTTCTCGCCCAGGAGGCTGGACTGTTCCAGTTGGGCATAGGCGTTGGCGGGCAGTTGGACGTCCCCCCTGATCCGCATGCTGACCTTGGCGGACCAGCCGTCGGCGGCCAGGGACACCTTGGTGACCCGGCCCACCGGCACGTCGTTGACCTTCACCGCGGCCTGTGGGACCAGGCTCAGGACATCGGCGAAGTCGGCGGTGATGTCGTACGGATGGCTGCCGAGGTCGGCCCCGCCGGGCAGCGGGAGCTGGTCGATGCCGGAGAACGAGGGTGCCGAGCAGCTGCCCAGGGTGAGGGCCAGGGCCACGACGACCGCGACCCCGGCGCCGAGCGCGGCACCGGTCCGGCGAGTGAGGCGCGCCGCCATCATCGGCCCCCCTTCTTGCCCGTCGGGCCGGCGGCCGGGCCGCCGGTGGAACCGTCCGCCGTGTCGTCGGAGGACCCGTACACGGTGCCGACCGCGGGCAGCGGCAGCGCCGGGAGCGCTTTCAGCCGGTTCTGCGGCACCGGCAGGAGCCCCGCACTGCCCGCCACCGAGGGGTTGGCGGGAAACACGATGTCGCCACCCATGCTGACCTCGTTGATATTGCCCCGGCCGTCGAGGGTGCGGTGGACCGGGTCGTAGGCGTTGAGAGCGTTTCCGGCGGCCAGCGGCGCGGTGTCCAGGGCTTCGGCGAGCGAGGCCCGCTGCTGGACGAGGATCTGGGTGAGCGGGGCGAGCTTGTCGACCTCGGCCTTGAGGCTGCCCCGGTTGTCCTGGATGAACGTCTTGACGTTGCCGAGCGCGGTGCCGAGTTCCTTGAGCGCCCCCGCCAGGTTGTCCTTGTTGTCCGCGAAGAACGAGGTCACGTCGGCGAGTTGGTTCTGCGCGTCGCGCACCGCGCCGTCCTTGTTCTTCAGCATGGTGGTGAACGTCTGGAGGTAGGACAGCGTGGCGAAGAGGTGCTCACTGCTGCCGTCGAGGGTCTTGGCGGCCTTTCCGAACTGCTCGATGGAGTCCCCGATCGCGGCGCCGTTGCCGTTCAGGTTCTTGGCCCCGGTGTCGAGCAGTCCCGAGAGCGCTCCCGAGGAGTTTGCTCCGTCGGGGCCGAGCGCCTTGCTGAGCCCGGTGATCGAGGCGTACAGCTGGTCGACCTCCACCGGGGTGGCGTTGCGGCTCGCCGGCAGTTCCGCCCGGTCCGCGATCTCGGGCCCCCCGGTGTAGGCGGGGGCCAGCTGGACGTACCGGTCGGCGACGACGCTGGGCGAGACGATGGCGGCCCGGGCGTCCTTGGGCACCCGTACGCCTCGGTCCAGGGTGACCACCACTTTGACCTGCTGGCCCTGCGGGGTCACCGAGTCGACCTCGCCGACCTTGACGCCGAGGATCCGCAGGTCGGACCCGGGGTAGACGCCGACCGCGTGGTCGAAGTAGGCGGTGATCCGCTTGCCGCCGGAGCCGGCGAACACGCGCAGCCCGCCGATCACGGTGACGGCGATCACCGCGAGGGCCACGACGATCGTGAGAGCGCGTCGCCGGCTCATGGGTAGCCTCCGTTCTTCGGCGGCATGCAGCCGGTGGTGGGGAGCGACTTCGCCGGGAGGTAGTTCCTGGGGACGAGCCCGCAGATGTAGGTGTCGAACCAGCGGCCGCTGCCCACGGTGTTGCCGACGAGCCGGTAGTAGGGCCCGGCCAGGGCAAGCGTGCGGTCCAGGCCCTGCTGGTTCTTGACGAGGACGTCCGTGACGCGCCCCAACGCCTTCAGTGTGGGCGCCAGTTGGGCCTGATTGTCCTTGACGAGGCCGGTGAGCTGAGTGCCCAGGCCCCGGGTTCCGCTGAGGAGTGCCTGGATGGCGTCGCGGCGCTGCTTGAGCTCGCCGAGCAGCAGCCCCCCGTCGTCGATGAGGGTCTCGAAGCTGCTCTTCCTGTCGGCGAGCGTCTTCGTCAACTGCTCGCTGCTCTTGAGGAGTTGGGCCAGCTGGGTGTCGCGCTGCGAGACGGTCTTGGACAGCGCCGAGAGTCCGGAGACGGCGGTGCGCACATCGGGCGGTGAGTCCTTGAAGGTGTCGGAGATCGTCTCGAAGCTCTTGGCGAGCTGCGCGGTGTCGATCTCACCGATCGTGTTGCTGAGCCCCTCGAAGGCCTGGGTGACGTCGTACGGGGAGGTCGTGCGGCTCAGCGGGATGCGGTCGCCGGGGTTCTGCTCGGCGCTGCCGAGCGGATCGATCGCCAGGTACTTCTCGCCCAGCAGGGTTTTGATGGCGATGGCGGCGGTCGAGGCGTCCCCGATCCAGGCGTCCTTCACCTTGAAGGCGACCTTCACCTTGGCCCCGTCCAGGGACACCCCGCTGACCTGGCCGACCTTCACTCCGGCGATCCGCACCTCGTCGCCGTCGCGCAGCCCGGCGGACTCGGAGAAGTCGGCGGTGTAGGTGGTGCCGCCGCCGATGAGCGGCAGCGAGTCCGCGTTGTAGGCGGCGAGGCCGATCAGGGCCAGGACGAGCAGGCCGACCAGACTGACCGCGACGGGGTTGCGCTCCTTCATGGGCTTGAGGCGGGGGCGCCGCGGCGCCCGGCGGCCCGCCGGGGGTTCGGAACCGGCGTGCTCGGAGACGACCTGTTCGGAGGCGGCGTCTTCGGAGGCGGGGCGGGACCGGCGCAGGGCTCCGGGCCACCGCGGTGCGGGGAGTCTCATCCCTGGCACCTCGATTCGCTGACCGGGATCCCGGTGGGCGGCGGGCTGCCGTCCGCGTTCTTGACGCCGGACACCTTCGCCTCGCAGAGGTAGAGGTTGAGCCAGGACCCGTACGACGCGATCCGGGTGACGGCCCGCATCTTCTCCGGGGTCTTCTGGAGGAAGTTCTCGATCTGGGGAGCGCTCTCGGCGAGGTTGGAGGACAGTCGGCCGAGCTGCTTGATGTCCTCCTTCAGCGGGGCCCGGCCGTCCTGGAAGAGCCCGGCGGTGACGGTGGTGAGGTCTCCCATGGCGGACAGCGCCTCACCGAGCGGCTTGCGGTCGCCGGCGAACCCGGAGACCAGCCGCTGAAGGGTGACCACGAGGTCGTTGAAGCCCGCCTCGCGGTCGTTGACGGTGGTCAGAACGGTGTTGAGGTTGGCGATGACCTCACCGATGACCTTGTCCTTCGCGGCGACGGTCGTGGTCAGCGAGCCGATGTGCTTCAAGAGGCTGTCCACGGTGCCGCCCTCCCCCTGGAGGACCTGGACGATCGAGCCCGCCAGGTCGTTCATGTCCTTCGGCGAGAGCCCTTCGAACAGGGGCTGGAAGCCGTTGAACAGCTGGGTGAGGTCGAGGGCGGGGGTGGTGCGCTGCACCGGGATGGTCGAGCCCGGCGCGAGCGCCGAGCCGACCGCACCGGTGCCGCGGCCCAGTTCGACGTAACGCTGGCCGACCATGTTGAGGTACTTGATCGCGGCCGTGGCCGTGCCCGGCAGGCTCCGGCCGCGCTGTACGGAGAACGTGACCTGCGCGAGCCGCCGGTCGACCACCTCCACCTTGTCGACCTGGCCGACCTTCACCCCGGCGATGCGGACGCTGTCGCCCTCGATCAGGCCGGTGGTGTCGGTGAAGCGGGCCCGGTAGGTGGTGGTGTCGCCCACCCCGGTGTTGGCGATGGACAGGGCGAGAACGGTGGTCGCGAGCACGGTCACCAGGACGAACACGAGGGACTTGACGAGCGGGCCCGCGATGCTGCGGCGCTTCACTTGATGGTCACCTCCGTCCCCCTCAGGGCGGGGCCGAGGAGCAGGCTGCTCCAGTCCGGCAGGGACTGCGGGGCCTGCCAGAGGGCGGGCGCGAGCAGTTCGTTCACCAGCTGGTTCTCCTGGGGCGAGTTCGGCAGACCGAGCCCGGCACTGGAGGGGGCGGCCGTCTTGGTGAGAGCGCTCTCGGCGGGGAGCAGGGAGCCGAGGTACGGCACCGGATAGCAGTGCGGTCCGTCGCCGCCCCGGTAGACGGGGGTGTCCTGGCCGGGCACGTACTTGCCGAGCGAGGGCACGACCCGGACGGTGACGTGCAGGCCGGGCCTGTCGGTGCCCTTGCCCAGAGCCTTGTCCATCGCGGGCACGAATCCGGCCAGGGTGCGCAGGGTGCAGGGGAAGGCCGACGAGTACTTCGCGAGGACGTCCAGGGTGGGCCGGCTGACGTCGCTGAGCCGGATGATGTTGTCCTTGTTCTGCTGGAGGAAGCCGGTGAGGTCCTGGGCCGTCTTCGTGGTCTGGCCGTAGACACCCAGGAGTTGGGTCTGCTGGTCGACGAGCGTGCCGGTCGTGGTGGTGGCGTCGGTGAGCGCTCTCAGGATGTCCGGGGCTGCGTCGCTGTACGTCTGCGAGACCTTGACGAGCTGCACCAGATCCGCGTTGAGGGCGGGCAGGTTCGGGTTGAACTTCTTCAGATGGGCGTCCAGCGTGACGACGGTGTCACCGAGTTGCGAGCCCCGGCCGCGCAGCGCCTGAGCGACGGCGGAGAGCGTGGACGACAGCTTGTCGGGCTTCACCGCGGTCAGCATCGGCAGCACGTTGTCGAGCACCTGCTCCAGCTCGATGGCGTTGCTCGACCGGTCCTGCGGGATGGTCGCATCGGCCGGGAGCGCTCTCGTGGACGGGTTCGGCGGGGGGACGAGCGCCACGAACCGCTCACCGAAGAGCGTGGTCGGCAGCATCTGGGCGCGTACGTCGGACGGGATGTGGCCGCGCTTGTCCGGCTGGAGGGCGAGGGTGAGCTTCGCCCCCGTGCCGTTCGCGCTGATGGTGCGGACTTCGCCGACCACGACACCGCGCAGCTTCACCTCGGCGCCCGGATGCATCTCGTTGCCGACGCTGCTCGTCTCGACGGTCACCGTGTCGGCGTGGGTGAACTGCTTGTCGTAGACGGCGATCGAAAGCCACACGAGCAGGGCCGGGACCAGGAGGAAGACGACTCCGGCGGTGCGGCGCCGGACGGTGAGCGCGTTCATCCGGCCACCTTCACGGTGGTGGTGGCGCCCCACAGGGCGAGTGAGAGGAAGAAGTCGGTGACGGCGATCAGCACGATGGCATTGCGGACCGAGCGGCCCACCGCGACCCCCACGCCGGCCGGGCCACCGGTGGCGCGGAAGCCGTAGTAGCAGTGGGCCAGGATCACCATCACGCTGAAGATGAGCACTTTGAGCACGGAGAGCAGCACGTCGGTGGGCGAGAGGAACAGGTTGAAGTAGTGGTCGAAGGTGCCGCGTGACTGGCCCTTGAAGACGACCGTGGTCAGCCGGGACGCGAAGTAGGAGCTGAGCAGCCCGATCGCGTACAGCGGGATGATCGCGACGACGCCGGCGATGATCCGGGTGGTGACGAGGTAGGGCAGGCTGCGGATGCCCATGCCTTCGAGGGCGTCGATCTCCTCGTTGATGCGCATCGCGCCGAGCTGGGCGGTGAAGCCGGCGCCCACCGTGGCGGACAGCGCGAGCCCTGCGACGAGGGGAGCGATCTCACGGGTGTTGAAGTAGGCGGAGACGAAGCCGGTGAAGGCCGCGGTGCCGATCTGGTTCAGGGCGGCGTACCCCTGGAGGCCGACCACCGTGCCGGTGAACAGGGTCATGGCGATCATCACGCCGATGGTGCCGCCGATGACGCCGAGCCCGCCGCTGCCGAAGGCGACCTCGGCGAGGAGCCGCTGCACCTCTCTGAGGTAGCGCCGCAGGGTGCGCGGGATCCACAGCAACGCACGTACGTAAAACGTGAGTTGATCGCCAGAACGGTCCAGAATGCTGAAGAGGGCCATTGGTCAGCCGCCCTTCGGGGGGACGATCTGGAGGTAGATCCCGGTGAGCACCATGTTGACGAAGAACAGCAGCAGGAACGTGATGACGACGGACTGGTTGACCGCGTCGCCCACGCCCTTGGGGCCGCCGCGCGGGTTGAGTCCGCGGTAGGCGGCGACGATCCCGGCGATGAACCCGAAGATCAGCGCCTTGATCTCGCTGACGTACAGGTCGGGCAGCTGGGCGAGGGCGGAGAAGCTGGAGAGGTAGGCGCCGGGGGTGCCGCCCTGGAGGATGACGTTGAAGAAGTAGCCGCCGAGGGTGCCGACGACGGACACCATTCCGTTGAGCAGCAGCGCGACGAACATGGTCGCCAACACCCGGGGAACCACGAGGCGTTGGACGGGCGAGACACCCATGACCTCCATGGCGTCCAGCTCCTCGCGGATGGTGCGCGACCCCAGGTCGGCACAGATCGCGGAGCCGCCGGCGCCCGCGATGAGCAGCGCCACGATGAGCGGGCTGGCCTGCTGGATGACGGCGAGGACGCTGGCGCCGCCGGTGAAGGACTGGGCGCCGAGCTGCTGGGTGAGCGAGCCGACCTGGAGGGCGATGACGGCACCGAAGGGGATGGAGACGAGGGCCGCGGGCAGGATGGTGACGCTGGCGATGAACCAGAACTGCTCGATGAACTCCCGCAGTTGGAAGGGCCGCTTGAAGACGGCCCGGACGACGGCCGCGGCCAGCGCGAAGAGCCGGCCGGTCTGGCGGAAGGCACCGAGACCGGGGACGGGGCGGCGCGGTGGCCTGTCCCGGCGGGGCGGCGCGGGCGCCGGGTTTCTCTCGGCCTCCATGGTCACGGCGTCGCCTCCTGGGCCGGGGCCATGCCGCTCTCGACGGCACGCCGGGCGGCCGGCGGCAACTCGTCGAGCATGCCCATCACCCGCAGCTTGCGGCGCAGCACCGCCTGGCGGGCGGGCAGACCCGGCGAGGGCTCCAGCTGCGGCACGATGCGTCGGGGCGGTGAAATCCCGCCCCCCGCAGGGGAGTTGAGCTGCTCCTTGGCGAGGGTCGCGGCATCCTTCTCCTCGGACATGCCGATGGGGCCCTCGCGGCGCCCGCTGAGGAACTGGGCGACGACCGGCTCCTCGCTGGTCAGGAGCACTTCGCGGGGGCCGAACGTGACGAGGTTGCGGCGGAAGAGCATGCCCATGTTGTCGGGGACGGTCGCGGCGATGTCGAGGTTGTGAGTGACGATGAGCATCGTCGCGTCGATCTGTGCGTTCAGGTCGATCAGGAGCTGGGAGATGAAGGCGGTGCGCACGGGGTCGAGGCCCGAGTCCGGCTCGTCGCAGAGGATGATCTGCGGGTCCAGGACGAGTGCCCGGGCGAGCCCGGCGCGCTTGCGCATGCCACCGGAGATCTCCCCGGGCAGCTTCTCCTCGGCGCCGAGCAGCCCGACCATGTCGACCCGCTCCATGACGATGCGGCGGATCTCCGACTCCTTCTTGCGGGTGTGCTCGCGCAGCGGGAACGCGATGTTGTCGAAAAGGGACATCGAGCCGAAGAGCGCGCCGTCCTGGAACATGAGGCCGAAGAGTTTCCGGGTCTCGTAGACGTCCCGTTCGGGGCTGTTCACCATGTCGACGCCATTGATGAGGACCCGGCCCTGCTCCGGTTTGAGCAGCCCGATGAGCGATTTGAGGAAGACTGTCTTTCCGGTTCCGGAGGGGCCGAGCATGACGCTGACTTCACCCGCGGGCAAGGTGAGGGTGACGTCCTGCCAGATGTTCTGCTTGCCGAAGGACTTGGTCAGACCTTCGACCACGACTTCAATTCCCATCCCACCTCCAGCAGGCACGTACGACGTGACACAAGGGCACCGAGGGGCGCACGGTAAGTTGCCCGGCGGCGCCGAAACAAGATCTCGGACGGCCACATCGGTGAATTCCCTTTTCGTTGTCACTCGTTGACAAGTTCCGAAGCCGGCCGGACGGACGACTGCGCAGAAATGGAGCGGTTACGCGGTGGTGCATGCGGAACAGGGGTGCCACGGCCGGGGGGAGCGAAGCCGCGGCACCCCCGCCCCGGGGAGCGCCCGGGCCCGGCGACAGGAGCGGGCCGAGCACTTCGCCCGTGCGGCTCCCGGCCTTCGGGGGCGCGGCCGGAAGCGTGGACGCGGACGCTCCGGACGGCATCTGAGCTGCCCGGACCGACCGCACACCGGACGCTACGGCCGGGTAACCTTGCTCTGCAATACCAGTTCCAGAAGTTTCCGCGAGCCCGCGCCCGGCCGTCGCCAACTTGTCACCGAGGCAGTACTTCGTTCCCAGAACTTGTCATCAGTTGATGGGTTTCACCTGTCACCGGCCGACAGGGCACCGCTTATGGGGAGAGAACCGGGAACTTCGGCACGAATGACCTGGCAATGGCCTGGCCATTGCGCACCAATCGACAAGAAAAACCGGCCGGTTGCTCATCCCGGGCACAAGGTAGGCCCTTGCCCGACACAATCTTGCACGGCAGGATTGTGCGCCCATGTTTCTCGCAAGTAACGTCCGCCTCGTCACGGATCGTACGTGGCCGAATCCGTCCCCGTAGCTGGTGAAATCGGAGGCATTACTGTGCGAAACCCCCTCGGAAAGCTTGCGCTGGTGTCCGGCGCCGCGGCAGCGGCGTTCGCCATGGCCACCGCCCCCGCGATGGCCCTCGCTCCCACCAACTGGGTCGTCGGCCCCAGCTCGCCGGAGAACTTCACCGCCAAGTCCACCAATGTGGTCCTTTCCATCAACGGCATCGACATGACGTGCACGTACTCCGACGCCGCCGGCTCCCTGCACAGCGCGACCGGCAACCCGGCCGCCGTCGGCACCATCAACCCGGTGCACTTCGGCAAGACCGGCGAGCCGTGCACCAGCTTCCTCGGCACCGTGAACACGGTCGCGAACACCCCGTGGACGCTGAACGTGACCAACTACACCGCGGCCACCGGCGTCTCGCAGGGCTACATCTCCGGCGTCAACGCCCGTGTCAGTGTGGCGACTTGCGCCTTCACGGTGACCGGTACCGCGCACGGCACCTACACCAACTCCACCGGTGACCTGAAGGTCGCCGCCACCCCGACCGAACTGACGGTCTCCGCGCCGACGGCCGGCTGTGCGGGCGTGGTGGCCACCGGCGACCACCCGTCGTTCAACGGCGACTACTACGCGGTGGTCACCGGCACCACCACCAAGCCCACCATCGTCGGCTCGTAGCAGCGGCATGACACCTCGCTACGCCCCCGGACCGTCCGGCCCGACGCACATCAGGCCGGACGGTCCCCCAACGGCGGCGCACCTGCCGCCGGCCCTCCCCAGGAGTTGAGCCAGTGGAGCTGAACGCGACGTGACCAGAACCCCGGTACCGGCCGGCCGGTGGCGGAGCGTGCGCAGCCGGGGTGCGGTGGCGGCGGCCACCGTGGTCCTGGCGGCGATCGTGCCCGGCGCCGACGTGGCCCTCGGCGACCAGCGCACCAGCGCCGAACTCGGCTACACCTGTGCGTTCCCGGCCGGGCCGCATCCGGTGAAGGTACAGGTGGCGGCCAGGTTCCCGGCCCGGGCCGCGACGGGCGCCGCGATCCTGCCCGCCGAGGTGACGACGTCGGTGACACTGCCCGACGCCGCCGTCGCCGAACTCACCAAGCTCCGTGCCGCCACGACCGGCGCCACCACCCGGCTCACCACCGAGGTGGCCCAGAACGGCGCCGCGGCCCGGGCCCTCTGGCTGGGCACCGCACCCTCCGTACCGCTCACCTCGCCGGGCGGCGCCGTGTTCCGGTCGACCGGCGACGTGCCCACCATCACCGCCAACAGCCCCGGCGACCTCACCCTCACGGCGGCCGGGCTCACCCTGGAATTCCGCCCGGTCACCACCGAGGGCGGCGCCACCGACCCGGCCACCCTCTCCGTGCCCTGCACACCCGCGCCCGGCGCGAAGACACTGCTCGCCACCGTGCCGATCGGCGCGGCATCGTCCTCGCCGACCCCGTCCCCGACCCCCAGCACCTCCGCCACCGGCCCCGCGTCCGGTGGTGCGTCGCGCAGCACTCCTGAGAGCGCTCCCAGGATCGCCCCGCCCAAGGGACAGGCCGCCGCCCCGCCCGCTGCCGCGCCCAAGTGCCAGGGCGACACCACCGACCAGCTGGCCCTCGCGGCCTACACCACTGGATACTCCAACGTCACCAAGCTGGGCGGCGCCTCGCTGATCCCCGTCTTCTGCGCCAAGGTCGTCCAGGGGCGCAGCCAGATCAAGCGCGTCGAAGTCCGGCCGGGCGTCTTCGAAGTGCACCTGCTCCAGAACTCGGTGGGCCGGCTCGACTACCAGGGCCGCGCCCAGACCCCGCCCGGCCCGGCCACGTTCCTCACCTTCGGCTTCATGCCGACCACCGCCACGATGACCCTCGTCGCGACCGGCCCCCTGTCCATCGAGTCGGACCTCAACAACAACGCGGGGCACGGCGAGACGTACATCAGGGCCTCCCTCGTGCTGCACATCTCCGACGTCAAGGTGAACGGGACCCCGCTCGACGTGGGCCCCAACTGCCGTACCAGCGGCCCGGTCTACTCCACCGACCCCGACCCGGCTCGGAACACCAAGGACCACATGGTCCTGCTGGGGACGGTCAAGAAGGGCGCGGACACCGTCTGGCGCGGCTACTCGCTCTCCCAGGGCGGGCAGCTCGACGGCTCGGTGACCATTCCGCCGTTCACCGGCTGCGGAGTCGGCGAGGACCTCAGCCCGCTGTTCACGGCGTCCGTGTCCGGGCCCGCCAACACGGTCAAGCAGAACCAGGGGGCGCCGTGCGCCTCCGGCATCGAGGACGACCCGACGCAGCTGTGCACCGCCGACAAGCAGCCGACGACCATCCCGACACCGCTGCGCTGAGCATCGCCTGCCCCGCGCTACCCGCTCCCCGCTCCCCGGGGTGCCGAACCGCGTTCAGATCCAGCCAACTCGCGCACCGTGCACGGCCGTTACCGCACCGCCCACCTACGTACCGGACGTCATGAGTCAAGACGTCCGAGAGGGGACGACCCGATGAGACCCGCATCCACCCGCCTGCGCGCCGGACTGCTTGCCACCTGCACGGCCCTGACCGCACTCGCGACGATCGGCCCGGCCTCCGCCGACGCCTCGTCCACCACCCAACTGGCGGGAGACTGGGCCCCGTTCAGCCGCTGCCCGGTGGACGACCCGGCCATGCTCGCGGCCGACGGACGCACCGACATCGTGCAGTGCATCGCCTCCCACTCGGCGAGCGGAACCATCAAGCTCGGCAACACCAACGTCGTCACCGGCGCCAGCGACCTCCAGGTCGGCGTGGTGCAGCACACCGGCGGCACGAACAGCCTGGTCGCACCGGCCGGCGGCGCGCTGATCGCCGACTCCGCCGACATCCCCGGCGGGCTGCTCGGTCTGATGTGCCCGAGCGACATACCGGTGATCGGCAACATCTGCCGGCAGATCACCAACGGCACCCTCAACCGCGTCACCGCGACCGTCGAATCGGCCGGGACGCCCACCGACTTCAACCTCACCGCGGGCGCCACCTCGGGGCAGCCGATCATCGCGATCCCGATCCGCATCCACCTCCAGAACCCGTTCCTCGGCAGCTCCTGCTACATCGGCTCCACCTCCCACCCGATCGTGCTGCGCCCGCAGAACGTCACGGCGCCCACACTCGGCATCCAGCGCTTCGACGGCAACGGAACGCCCGACCCCGCGGGTGACATGAACCGGCTCAGCCTCGTCAACGCGAGCCAGACGGACACCACTTTCGCGGTGCCCGGTGCAAGCGGTTGCGGCCTCGCCGGGCTGCTCGACTGGGCGGTGAACCTGAAGACCGGGCTGCCCTCGGCGGCAGGCAGGAACAGCGTCGTGCTCAACAGTGCCTCGACCTATCTGGCCGGTCTGCACGCCCCCGGCACGGTGGTCCCGGACAACGGCAAACTGCTCTCCCAGTACTGGCACTCGGCGGTGCAGTAGCCAGCACGCCCCGCCGTCCGACGGCCCGTCCTCGCCCGGGGCGGGCCGTACCGGATTCGGCCGACAACCGATGCCCCCTGAATCGAACGCCGCCTCAAGTGTTGTCCAGTACCTGAGAGTTGTTCTAGGTTCAGCAGTCCGCGAAAGGTACGCACCTGTCGGCCGGTGGGAGCGCTTTCTCCATCGGCTCTCCCCACCGGGCGCCGTAGTGCAAGGGGAGTGAGATGCCCACAGCCGCGCAATCACCGGACACCCAGGAGCCGTTGGGACCGCTCCCACAGGAGTTCGCCGCGATCATGCGGCCCGAACTCCCGGGTCTGCTCAAGGAGATAGGGGCGGAGATCACCCGCGCCTATCCCGAATACGCCCGGCTGCTCGAAGGCCCCTACGGCGAGGCGATCCGCGTCGGCGTGGAGCAGAACCTCACCGTCTTCGTCGACCAGGTGGCGTCCCCCAGCGCCCCCTCCGCGCTCCGCGACGAGATGTGCCGGCGCTTCGGCCGGTTCGAGGCGTACGAGGGCCGGAGCCTGGACACCCTGCAAGGTGCCTACCGGCTCGGTGCCCGGGTGGCGCTGCGCCGGGCCAAGAAGATCGGCCGCCGCTACAACCTCTCCCCCGCGCTGATGCTCAGCTTCGCCGACGCCCTGTTCACCTATGTCGAGGAGCTGGAAGCGCTCTCACGCGAGGGCTATCTGGAAGTCACCTCGTTCTCCGGAGAGCGCTCGGACGCGCTGCGAAGACGGTTACTGCATCTGATCCTGGCCGGATCGCCGGTGCCGCGCGCGGCGGTCGCGGAGCTCGCGGACCGGGCCCACTGGCCGCTGCCCGAGCGGGTCACCCTGGTCGCGCTGCGCTCCGGTGCGGGGCTGACCCGTGCGGCCCTGGACAACGATGTCCTGGTCGACCCCGGCGAGCCGCTGCCGCACCTCCTGATACCGGGCCCCGTCGACGAGGTACGAAGACGGATGCTGGACGCGGCCCTGCACGGCTCCTGGGCCGCGGTCGGGCTCGAAGTCCCCATCGGCGATGCGTCCGATTCCCTGCGCTGGGCCCGCCAGGTCCTCGAACTCGCCGCGGCCGGGGTCATCGACAACGACTCGGGGACGCTGTACTGCGAGGACCATCTGGTCACCCTCTGGCTGCGCTCCGACCCGGCCCTCCTCGAACACCTCGGCCGCCGTGAGCTCGCCCCGCTCGACGCGCTGACGCCCGGCCGGCGCGACCGGCTCATCGAAACCCTGCGGACCTGGCTGGCGACCCGGGGCACCGCCGCCCACATGGGCGAGATCCTCGATGTGCACCCGCAGACCGTGCGCTACCGGATGCGGACCCTGGAGTCCATCTTCGGCGACCGGCTCACCGATCCCGAACACCGGTTCGCCACCGAACTAGTGCTACGCGCAAGGGACCTCGGGCACCGGGAACGGCCCTGAACTTGCCCCGATCGGCGCCATAATCATCCGAATCACTTCGAAAACAACGGATAAATATCGTCAAGTCCCAAGGCCGGAGCGAACCCGCCGCTGGATATGCCCGTCTGAGTGGGCGGATGTCCGAAGGATGTCCGTACCACCCGCACTACGCCAGAGGCATGCCGTATGTCTTCGCATCTGCCGGCCGTCTTCCGCGGCGCCGCCGCTCCGCACCCCCGCACCCTGCTCGACGTACTGGACGCGACGGCGGCCGCCCATCCGGGCGCACCCGCACTCGACGCGGGCGGCGAGCGGCTCACCTATCAGGACCTGTGCGACCGGATCACCGAACGCGCCGTACGGCTCACCCGCCACGGCATCGGTCCGGGCGACCGGGTCGGCGTCCGGATCCCGTCCGGCACCTGTGACCTGTACCTCGCCATCCTGTCGGTACTGCTGAGCGGCGCCGCCTATGTGCCGGTGGACGCGGACGACCCCGAAGAGCGCGCGGCGACGGTCTTCCGCGAGGCGGGGGTGTGCGCCGTGATCGAGGCGGACGAGCGGATACTGCCGGGGCCCGCGGCGCCCCTGAGGGCCCGCTGGCGACCCGCGCTGCCCGAGGACGACGCCTGGATCATCTTCACGTCCGGCTCGACCGGACTGCCCAAGGGCGTCGCCGTGACCCACCGGTCGGCGGCCGCCTTCGTGGACGCGGAGGCCCAACTCTTCCTCGCCGAGCAGCCGTTGGGCCCGGGTGACCGGGTGCTCGCCGGGCTCTCCGTCGCCTTCGACGCCTCGTGCGAGGAGATGTGGCTGGCCTGGCGGCACGGCGGCTGCCTGGTTCCGGCACCCCGCTCCCTGGTGCGGGCGGGCCATGAGCTGGGCCCCTGGCTGGTCGAGCGCGGCATCACGGTGGTCTCCACGGTGCCCACGCTCGCGGCGCTCTGGCCGGACGAGGCCCTCGAAGAGGTCCGGCTGCTCATCGTCGGCGGCGAGGCCTGCCCCGGAGCGCTCGCCGACCGGTTCGCGGTCAAGGGCCGCGAGATGTGGAACACCTACGGCCCCACCGAGACGACGGTCGTGGCGACCGCCGCACGCATGCTGCCCGGTGAACCCGTACGCATCGGACTTCCGCTCGCGGGCTGGGAGTTGGCGGTCCTGGACGCTTCCGGCGAGCCCGTGCCGTACGGCGGTGAGGGCGAGCTCGTCATCGCGGGAGCCGGCACCGCGCGGTATCTCGACGCCGCCAAGGACGCCGAGCGGTTCGCGCCGCTCGCCCTGCTCGACACCCCCCGCGCCTACCGCACCGGCGACCTCGTCCGCGCGGACGCGGCCGGCCTCGTCCACCTCGGGCGCGCCGACGACCAGGTCAAGGTGGGCGGTCGGCGCATCGAACTCGGCGAGATCGACGCCATGTTGAGAGCGCTCCCCGGTGTACGCGCGGCGGCCGGCGCGGTACGCGGCACCCCGGCCGGCGGCCAGATCCTGGTCGGCTATGTGGTGCCCGAGCAGGGGAGCTTCGAGGCCGGGCAGGCCCGCGGCTTCCTCGCGGAACGCCTGCCGGCGGCCCTGGTGCCGATGATCGTCGAGGTCACCGAGCTGCCCACGCGCACCTCGGGCAAGGTCGACCGGGACGCCCTGCCCTGGCCGCTGCCCTCCCAGCGGGGCCCGGCCGCCGACGACGACCCGGCCGACGACGGCTCCACCTCCGCACGCCTTGCCGGGGCCTGGGAGCGGATGCTCGGCGTGCACCCCGAACCGGACAGCGACTTCTTCGCGCTCGGCGGCTCCAGCCTGAGCGCGGCCCGGCTCGCCTCCGAGTTGCGCGCCCACTACCCCGGCGTGTCCGTCGCCGACCTCTACCGGCGCCCGGTCCTGCGGGACATGGCCCAGCACCTCGAATCCCTGGCGGGGCCGGCCGCCGAGGCACGCACCGTACAGCCGGTGCCCCGCGGTGCCGGTGCGGTCCAACTCCTCGTCACCACCGCCCTGTTCGGGGTGGCGGGGCTGCGCGGCCTGATCGGTCTCGCGACGCTCGACAACATTCTGGGGTGGCTCGCGCCGCAGGCCTGGGCTCCGCACACCTCCTGGTGGTTCGTGCTGGTCGGCACGGTGGTCCTGATGAGCGCACCGGCCCGGTTCGCGATCGGCGCCGGAGCCGCGCGACTGCTGACCCGGGGTGTGCGGCCGGGCGCCTATCCGCGCGGCGGCCGGGTCCATCTGCGGCTGTGGACGGCCGAACGCGTGGTGGCCGCGTTCGGCGTGCCGTCGCTGCTCGGCACGCCCTGGGCCCGGTTGTACGCGCTCTCACTGGGGTGCCGGGTCGGGCGGGGCGTCACCCTGCACGCCATGCCGCCGGTGACCGGGCTCGCCACGATCGGCCGGGGCGCCGCCGTGGAGCCGGAGGCCGACATCAGCGGCTGGTGGCTGGACGGGGCGACCCTGCACATCGGCGCGGTCGGCGTCGGCGAGGGGGCCCGCGTCGGCCACCGCAGCACCCTGATGCCCGGCGCGGTCCTCGGCGCGGGCGCCGAACTGGACCCGGGCGCCTGCCTGGACGGGGAGATCCCGGCGGGCAGGCGCTGGCTGGGCTCGCCGGCCCGCCCGGCCGACGCGGACGAGCGCGTCGCCGGCACCGGCTGGCCCGCGCCGCGCCCGGAGCGCTCACGCCGCTGGGCCGCCGCGTACGCGCTCTCCCTGATCGGTCTGCCGCTGCTGACCCTGCTGTCCACCGCACCCGCGCTCATCGGCGTCTACTACCTGGTGCGGTCCTGCGACACGCTCTCGGCGGTCGCCGTCCGGCTGCTGCTCGCCGCGCCGGCCGTCACCGTGGTCACCACCCTGTTCTCGCTCCTGACGCTCGCCGCCCTGGTCCGGATCCTCGGCCGCGGCATCAGGCCCGGCTTCCATCCGGTGTGCGGCGGCGTGGCCTGGCGCGCCTGGCTGGTGACCCGGCTGCTCGCCGGCGCACGCGGCAGCTTCTTCCCGGTGTACGCGAGCCTGGCGACCCCTGTGTGGCTGCGGTTGCTCGGCGCCAAGGTGGGGCGGCGTGCCGAGATCTCCACGGTGCTGCCACTGCCCTCGCTCCTGACGGTCGAGGACGGGGCGTTCCTCGCCGACGACACACTGGTGGCTCCGTTCGAAGTTCGCGGCGGCTGGCTGCGGTTGGGGACGGCGAGCGTCGGCCGCAAGGCCTTCGTCGGCAACTCGGGCATCGTCGGACCCGGCCGCCGCGTGCCCGACGGCGCCCTGGTCGGGGTGCTGTGCGACGCGCCCGCGCACAGCGAGCCCGGCAGTTCATGGCTCGGCCGGCCGGCCCTGCCACTGCCTCGGGTGGCGACCGCGGCCGACCCGGGCCGCACCTTCGACCCGCCGCGCCGCCTCGTACTCGCCCGGAGCGCGGTCGAGCTGTGCCGGGTAGTGCCGCTGATGTGCTCGGTGCTGCTCGCCGAGGCCGTGCTGATCGGCGAACAGAGCGCTCTCAACCAGGGCGGGCTCCCGCTCGCGGCGCTGGCCGGGGTCGTGCTGCTCATCGTGGCGGCGGCGGTCGCGGGACTGACCGCGACCGCCGCGAAATGGGTCCTGGTCGGCCGGTTCGAGGCGGCCGAGCACCCGCTGTGGTCGTCCTTCGTGTGGCGCAACGAGCTGTACGACACGTTCGTGGAGTCCCTCGCCGTGCCGTGGATGGCGAGCTCCTTCACCGGCACGCCCGTCCTCAACTGGTGGCTGCGCAGCCTCGGCGCGCACATCGGACGCGGGGTGTGGCTGGAGACGTACTGGCTGCCGGAGACCGATCTGATCACGCTCGGGGACGGCGCGAGCGTGAACCGCGGGTGCGTACTGCAGACCCACCTCTTCCACGACCGGATCATGCGCCTGGACACGGTACGGCTCGCGGAGGGCGCGTCCTTGGGCCCGCACAGCATCGCGCTGCCCGGCACCGATGTCGGAGCCCGGGCATCGGTGGGAGCCGCGTCCCTCGTGATGCGCGGGGAGAGCGTGCCGCCGGACACCCGCTGGGCGGGCAACCCCATCGCGGGCGAGAAGTCACCCCTCGCGCACGCGCAACCAGTCGCGGAACAACCCCTGTTGACGATTCGTCAGGGATCCTCGCGGGAAGGCAGCGCGGCATGACGCGCTGCACCCGGCGCTCCCTCGTGCGGGTGGCCGCGCTGTCCGCCCTCGGCACGATGACCGTGGCGGACGAGGAGGCCAACGGCCGCGGGGACCGCTACTTCCCGCAGCACGGCTCGTACGGACACGACACCCTCGCCTACGACCTGCGGATCGCCTACGACTCGGCCAGCGGCCGGCTCGCCGGAACGGCGCTCATCCAGGCCGTCGCGCTGCGCCCCCTCGACCGGGTCGAGCTGGACCTGTCCAGGCTCAGCGCGCACACGGCACACGTCGACGGCCAGGCCGCCCGGGTCCGCCAGCGCCAGGGCAAGCTATATGTGACGCCCCGTCAACCCCTGGTGCCGGGAGCCGTGTTCACCACCAAGGTGCGGTACGGGGGGCGCCCGGGGCCGGTCCGCTCGCCGTTCGGAAGCATCGGCTGGGACCGTACGGGCGACAGCCACGACGGCACCCTGGTCGCCTCGCAGCCGCTGGGGGCGCCGTCCTGGTTCCCGTGCAACGACCGGCCCGACGACAAGGCGGCGTACACGTTCCGGGTCACGGTGCCGCGGGACCGGCAGGCGCTCGCCAACGGGACGCTCACCGAGTGCCGCAGCGAAGGCGCCACCGACGTGTGGACGTACCACCACCCCGGCCCCATGGCCACGTACCTCGCCGCGCTCTACACCGGCCGCTTCCAGCACGACAGCGTGCTCGCGCCGGGGCCGCCGGGCGGCAAGGCGATCCCGGTGCACAACGCCTACCCCTCCCGCATCGCCGAGGCGGCCCGGCACGACCTGGGCCGCCAGCCCGACATGCTGCGGCACTTCTCGGAGCTGTTCGGGCCCTACCCCTTCGAGGCGTACGGGGCGGTGGTGGTGGACGCCGACCTCGGCGCGCCCGTCGAGAACCAGACGCGCTCGGTGTTCGGGCGAAACCACATCGACGGGCGCCGGGGCTGGGAGACGCTGGTGGCCCACGAGCTGGCGCACCAGTGGTTCGGCAACAGTGTGGGCATCCGCGAGTGGCGGCACATCTGGCTCAACGAGGGCTTCGCCACGTATGCCGAATGGCTGTGGTCGGAACACATCGGTGAGGACGGTGCCGACGAGATCGCCCGCCGCGAGTGGCGGAGCCTCGCCCGGCGCAGCCAGAACCTGCGGCTCGCCGAACCCGGACCGCGCCGCATCTTCGACGACCGGCTCTACACCCGGGGCGCGTGCACCCTGCACGCGCTGCGGCTGACCCTGGGCGACGAGCGGTTCTTCGCGGTGCTGCGCGGCTGGCACGCGGCGCGGCGGGGCCGGATCGGCGACACCATCGCCTTCATCGCGCATGCCGAGGCCGCCTCGGGAGAGTCACTGCGTCCGCTCCTCCAGGCCTGGCTCTACGACAAGAAGCTCCCGGACTTACCGACGAAGATCGCGGACTGACGTCGGCCGCCGTATACAAAACCTGCGCCGGTACGACCCCATGCGCGGCTTACGTCAACCTTTGCACCCCTGCCCGACCCTTGCTAACCACCCTGTGCAACCCCTTACTGTGCGCTTGGCCGTTACGGGCCGATTTCACGCGTCGTGCTGATTGCACGCGTCTGCGTCGTGCTGATTGCACGCGTCTAAGGGGGGCCACGTGCGGATAGCGCGCGCTGGAGGAGGCGGCCGGTTCACGGTGCATGTGCTGCGCGGCCAGGCGCAGGTGCAGTTCATGCCGAGCGCGGTCACCGGGGCGATCTTCGCGGTCGCGCTGTTCGCCGCCGGCTGGCGGTACGGCCTCTACGGCTTGTTCGGCACCGCGCTGGGAACCGCCACCGCGCAGCTGCTCGGCGTGGACCGGAGCAGGGTGTCGGCCGGGCTCGAAGGGTTCAACGCCTGTCTCGTCGCGGTCGCCTTCGCCGTGTTCCTCGGCCCCGGCCATCCCTCCACGATGGTCCTCGCGGCGGGCGGCTGCGTGGTGGTCACCGTGGTAACGGCCGCGACCGCGACGCTGCTTCGCGGCTGGGGGCTGCCCACCCTCACGCTGCCGTTCTGTCTCACGGCGAGCGCCATGACGATCGCCGCGCCGGGCTTCGAGCGGGTGTGGCACGGCGGGCCGGCGCCGGCCGAACTGAGCCGGGCGGCCGAGGGTTCCGCGGACCTCGGCGCCGACGACATCGGGCGGGCCTTCTTCGCGAACCTCGCGCAGGTCTTCCTGATGCCGCAGTGGTACGTCGGCCTGATCCTCCTCGTCGGCATCTTCGCCGCGAGCCGGACGGCGGGCGCCATGGCGTGCGTCGGCAGTGCCGTCGGGGTGGTGACCGCCTGGGCACTCGGCGCCCCGGCCGCCCGGATCGTGGACGGCACCATGGGCTACAACGCCGTGCTCGTCGCGATGGCGCTGTGCGGGGTGCTGCTCGCGGCCGACCGGTGGAGCCTCGGCTTCGCGGTGGTGGGTGCGGCCACGGCCACCGTGCTCGGGCCCGCCCTGAACGCGCTCTCCAGACCGGCCGGCGGGCACTCCTTCACCTGGCCGTTCGTTCTCACCACCCTGGTCTTCCTGGCCTCCGTACCGGCGCTCCCCCGGCTCCGGCGCACGTCGCCGCCGCCCGCCCCGGCGCCGCGCGCCGAACCGGTCGGCTCGGGCACCGCGCTCGGCGCCTGAGCCTTCTTGCCGGGGCCCTGAGCAGGCCTCCGGTACATCACTCGCCCGGCCGACACGGCATGCGCGCCACCTGGGGCGGTGTGAGGGTGCCAGTGTGACCACCGCCAGCGATACAGCACCCGTGTCCGCACCGCCCGTGCTCGACGTCCGGCAGCGGAACATCGTGTTCGGCACGATCATGCTCGGCATGCTGCTGGCGGCCCTCGACCAGACGATCGTGGGCACCGCGCTCCCCACGATCGTCTCGGACCTCGGCGGCGCCGCCCACATGTCCTGGGTGGTGACCTCCTATCTGCTCGCGGAGACCGTCGCGACCGCGCTGGTCGGCAAGTTCGGCGACCTGTTCGGCCGCAAGGTCGTCTTCCAGGTGTCGGCGATCATCTTCATCACCGGGTCGTTCCTGTGCGGCCTCGCCACCAACATGACGCTGCTCATCGCCTGGCGGGCGCTCCAGGGCATCGGCGCGGGCGGCCTGATGGTCACGGCGATGGCGCTGATCGCCGACGTGATCCCGCTGCGCGAACGGGGCAAGTACCAGGGTGCGATCGGCGCCGTGTTCGGCGTGTCGACGGTCATCGGGCCGCTGCTCGGCGGCCTGTTCACCGACCATCTGAGCTGGCGCTGGGCCTTCTACGTGAACGTGCCCATCGCCATCCTCGTGGTGATCGCGGCCGCCCGTAACATCCCCTCGGTCCGCTCGGTCGCCAAGCCCGTCATCGACTACCTCGGCATCGGTCTGGTGGCGGTCGGGGCCAGCGCCCTGATCCTGGCGACGAGTTGGGGCGGCAACGAGTACGCCTGGGGCTCGGGGACGATCATCGGCCTGTTCGCGGGCGGTCTGATCGCGCTCGCCCTGTTCTGCTGGGTGGAGACCCGGGCCGCCGAACCGATGCTGCCGATGCGGCTGTTCCGCAACCCCGTCTTCACGGTGTGCTCGGTCCTCAGCTTCATCGTGGGCTTCGCGATGCTCGGCGCGATGACGTTCCTGCCCACCTACCTCCAGTACGTCGACGGCGACTCGGCGACGATCTCCGGCGTGCGCACCCTGCCGATGGTCATCGGGCTGCTCATCGCGTCCGTCTTCAGCGGCAACGTGGTGAGCAAGACGGGCCAGTACCGGATCTTCCCCATCGTGGGCGCCCTCGTCATGGGGGTGGGCCTCTATCTGCTGTCGTTGATGGGGCCGGACGTCAGCGCCTGGCTGGAATCGCTCTACATGTTCGTGCTCGGCCTCGGCATCGGCCTGTGCATGCAGGTGCTCACCATCGCCGTGCAGAACACCGTCGACTACGCGGACCTGGGCACCGCCACCTCCGGCGTCACCTTCTTCCGTACGCTCGGCAGCTCGTTCGGCACCGCGGTCTTCGGCACCATCTACGCCAACACCCTCAAGCCCAACCTCCGGGACGGGGTGGCCGCGGCCGCGCGGACCGGGGGCGCGAACCCGGCGCAGCTCGCGCAGGCCGCGCAGTCCCCGGACGGCCTGCACCGGCTGCCTCCGGCGACGGCGGCACCCATCGTGCAGGCGTACTCCGACAGCCTCCACACCGTCTTCCTGTGGACGGTTCCGGTGGCCGCCGTGGGTTTCGTCGTCGCGCTGTTCCTCAAGCAGGTCAAGCTGCGCGACAGCGCCCGGTCCGCCTCCACGGACATGGGCGAGGGCTTCGCGCAGCCGAGCAGCGGCGACTCCCAGAAGGTGCTCGAACTCGCCATCGGCAAGATCGTGCGCGGCGCGGACGTGACCACCGCACGGCGGATCGTGGCGGCTTCCGACACCCGGCTCGACGTGGCCGGCGCCTGGGCCGTCATGCAGGTCGAGCAGCACACGCGCATGGTCGGCTACGCGAGCCTCGGCCTGATCGCGTCCCGCCGCCAGGTGCCGCCGGAGGTGCTCGTGCCGGTGTTCCAGCGGATGGTCGAGGAGGGCTTCCTCAGCCGCGAGGGCAGCTACTTCTCGCAGACCCCGGCCGGGGGCCGCGAAGTCGAGGCGATCACGCACTCCTGGTCGGTCTGGCTCAACGAGCAGTTGGAGAAGGACCGCGGGCGCCCGCGCAGCGCGGAGCTTCGGGCCGCCGCGGACACCATCGCCAAGCGTCTGATGGCCGAGGACCTGTCGAACGGCCTGCCTGCGGTGCGCGCCGAAGCGGGCGCGTCCGTCAGTCGGTGAACACGGCGTCGAGGTAGACCCAGGCACCCTCGACGCGCGAGAACCGGCTCCGCTCGTGCAGCGATCCGGCCTCGCCGCCGTGGGTGTAGTGCGCGCGGAACGTGACCGTGCCGGTGCTGTGGAAAGCGCTCCCGTCCGTGGTGTCCAGGATCTCCAGACGGGTCCACCGCATGCCGGGGTCGAGATCGAGGTCCCGGGGCCGCGTGTCGGGGTGCCAGGTGCGCAGCAGATACGGCCCGTCCTGGACCGCGAAGGCGCTGAACCGCGAGCGCATCAGCGCCTCGGCGGTCGGGGCCGCGGCGGCCCCCGAGTGGTAGCGGCCGCAGCACTCGGCATAGGGGGCGGGCAGGCCACAGGGGCAGGCGGTGGGGAGGGAGGGGCGTGCGGGGCGCCGGGTACGACGGGACATGCCCTCATCTGATCACAGGCGCTCACTCGCGTGCGCGGGCCGGGGCGGGCCGCCTCGGCGCACGCGTCGACGGGGCTACCGACAGGGGCGCGGGCCGCCTGCGCATACGCGTCGACGGGAGACGCCGGCAGAGGGGCATCGACGGCGGGTGCGGGCTGCCCCGGCCCGCGCGTCGACGGGGGGGGCGTCGCCCGGCCCGTCCCCGGCCGTTCTCGGAGCGCCCCCTGCCGCGCGCCCCCTGATCTCCTTAGGATGCGCGCATGCCATGCGCCCCGTGCGTGCCGTCGACGCTGTGACAGGGAATCCCACATGACCACCGCACGGGACCTGCTGATCGTCAGCTTGGACGTCAGCCCCGCCGGCCACCCCGTCGAGCAGGGCGACCTCTCGCTCGCCCTCGCCGGAGCCGAACTCCTCGATCTCGCCGACCAGTTCGCCCTCACCCTGGACGGCGACCGCATCGTCCCGGGCTCGCCGCCGAGCGGTCTCGGGGACCGGCAGTTGACCGACGCGGCGGCGGCCCTCGTCCGGCAGAGCCCGTACGAGTCGGTGGAGGACTGGCTGTGGCGCCGGGGCCGTGGCCTGTACGCGGCCTATCTCGCCGCCCTGGAGACGGACGGCGGGGTGACCCGCGAGCACCACCGCTGGCTTCCGCTGCGCACCGGGCGTGCGGCGGTGGCCGATTCACCGGACCGGCGCGCGGCGATGGAGCGCTGGACCTCGGGCGAGCCCGTGCTGGCCGGTCTGGCGGTCGCCGCCCGGCTGCGCGAGGAGGCACCCGAGGACCTCGCGGAGCGCGCGGGCGACACGGTGGTGACCGTGGTGACCGCCGTCGACGACGCGGTGACCGAACTGGCCGCCGTACGCCAGCGGCGCAGCATCGAGGACGCGGCCTTCGACAACATCTGGCGCGGCCAGTGACCCGCGCGATGCCCGAGGACGCCCCGTGCCCGGCATCCGATGTCGGCCATACGTGGAGTTACCGAGGTTAACTCCGTGCCACGGCCCCTACGGTGATCCCGATGCGCCCCGGCGCAGCGAATCGAGCCACCGAGCGGGGAGTCGAGGCATGAAACAGAGGTTGCGCGTCCTGATCGCGGTCGGGGCCCTCACCCTGGGGGCGGCGGGCGCCGGCACCGCACGGGCCGCCGAGGCGGCGCACGGCTGTCCGACCGCGGAGATCTTCGCGACGAACAACACCGCGGTCATCACCGATCCGGCCGACCCGCGCCTGTGGACCCGGCTCGACCGCTTCGACCGTGAGGTGCGCGGGATCATCCACGCCAACGGGGCACGGCCCGGCGCCTCCGAGCTGCTCAACGGGGTCTTCTGGTCGGGCGAGTTGCGGCGGACCACCTACGAGCGCTCGCGCGAGTTCGACGTCACCCGGGTCGACCGGGACGGGCTGCACCACATCGCCTCGGTCATCGCCAAGCAGTACCACCAGGAGTCGGTGCTGACCTTCCGCTGCCTGCCGCGCACCGCGCCGGAGACCGACGCGGTGGAGATCCAGGCGCCGGGCGTCTCGGCGACCCGGCTGCACGACGCGCTGGCCGGCGACCCCGAGGCGCGGGACGAGCTCGGCGGCGGTTCGGTCACCCTCGACGGGCGGCTCGTCCTCGTGGCCCCGCTCGCCGACCTGCCGCTGGCGAGGAAGTTCACCGCCTCCCTGGGCGTGGACTGGAACACGGCCCAAGTCCGTTACGGGGACGAGGAATTCGTCTCGTAATCGCCCCGCGTCGCACACCCGGTCCGTCTTCCGGGATGGACGGGACGACCGTATGCTCCTGCGCCGGACGTGACCGTTACCACCGGTAATAGGGAGCACTGTGACGCGCACGGGCAGCACGAGACGGACTTTTGTGGCGGGTACGGCGGCGGCGGGCGCGGCCGCCCCCCTGGGAGCGGAGGCCCCCATCGCCTCCGCCGCCTCCCGCAGGGCGGCAGGCGCGGCGCCGGGCGCGGCGGGCGCACCGAGCGTGGCCGTACTCGGCGGCGGGGTCGCCGGGCTGACGGCGGCTCACGAGCTCGCCGAGCGCGGGTTCCGGGTGACCGTCTTCGAGCGCCGGGCGCTCGGCGGCAAGGCCCGCTCCATGGACCAACCAAGCGTGGATCGATCCCTGGGTCACCCAACTCCGCTCCCTGGGATTCGAGTTCAACGTGGGCTGGACCGTACGCGAAGTCACGTACGCGGGTGGCCGAGTGACGGGTGTTCAGGTCGAGGACGAGAGCGGCGCGGTGCGGACCATGACCGCCGACCACTACGTCTCGGCGCTCCCCGTCGAGCACGCGCGGCCCACCTGGAGTGCGGCGATGCGTGCCGCCGACCCCCAGCTCGCGCGCTGCGGCCTGCTGCGCACCGACTGGATGACGGGCATTCAGTTCTACCTGAGCGAGCGGCCGGACATCGTGCACGGGCACGTCGACTGCATCGACTCGCCGTGGTCGCTGACCGCCATCGCGCAGGCCGCGCACTGGCCGCTGCACCCCTTCGCCGCCGAATACGGTGACGGCTCGGTGTCCGACTGCCTCTCGGTGGACATATCCGAATGGGACAAGCCCGGGATCCTGTACGGGAAGACGGCCAAGCAGTGCACCCGGGAGGAGGTCGCGCGCGAGGTGTGGGCGCAGCTGAAGGCCGCGCTCAACGACACGGGCAAGACGGTGCTGAGCGACTCCAAGCTGCACTCGTGGTTCCTGGACCCGGGGGTCTCCGGCATCGGGACGCCCGATCCGCGCAACGAGGACGAGCTGCTGATCCACCCCACGGAAACGTTCCACAACCGCCCCACGGCCGCCACGAGGATCCCCAACTTCTATCTCGCGGGCGACTACGTGGCCGTCCCCATCGACCTGGCGACGATGGAGGGCGCAAACACCTCGGGGCGCCTGGCCGCCAACGCCCTTCTGGACGCAGTGGGTTCGAGCGCGGCGCGCTGCACGGTGACCCCGCTCTACAGTGCGCCGGAGCTGGACCTCCTCAAGAGCACCGACCGGTGGCGCTACCGGCTCGCCCTGCCGAACGCCTTCGACCTGGGGTGAGCGGGGCCGGCGCGGCCCGGCCGGGGCCGCGCCCGGTACCTCACGCCTTGCGGGCCACCCCCGCGTACACGGGGATGGTGTGGTCGCCCTCGGCCGCGGCCTCACCGAGCTCCGGGTGCCACTCGGCGGCCAGGCCGACGCCCGGCTGGGCCAGTTCGCGGCCGTGGAAGAACCGGGTGACCTCGGCCTTGGTGCGCGGGCGCAGGGTGACGCCGCCCTCCTTGTAGAGCTCGACCGCGCGGGCCGCGCTCTCCGGGTCGAAGTCGCCGGTGATCTGCGACAGGACCAGATAGCTGCCGGGCGCGAGGACGTCCAGGAGGCGGTCGACGATCCCGTACACATCGTCGTCGTCCCCGATGAAGTGGGTCAGGGCGATCAGCGAGAGCGCGATCGGGCGGTCGAAGTCGAGGGTGCCGTGGGCGAGTTCGAGGATGCGCTCGGGTTCGCGCACATCGGCCTGGATGTACTCGGTGACGCCGTCGGGGGTGGAGCGCAGCAGGGCCTCCGCGTGGCGCAGCACGATCGGATCGTTGTCCGCGTACACGATGCGGGCGTCGGAGGCGGTGCGCTGGGCGACCTGGTGGAGGTTCGGCTCGGTGGGGATGCCGGTGCCGATGTCCAGGAACTGGCGCACGCCCTGCTCGGCCAGCCAGCGGGTGGCGCGGTGCATGAAGGCCCGGTTGACCCGCGCGATGTCCCGGCCGCGCGAGTCGAGCGCGAGCAGCTGCTCGGCGAGCGCCTCGTCCACCGGGTAGTTGTCCTTGCCGCCGAGGAACCAGTCGTACACCCGGGCCGGGTGGGGCTTGCTGGTGTCGATCGTGACGGCGCTGCGGTCTTGCCCGGTCATGTGCGCTCCATGGGGATGAAGTTCAGTGAACAGGTGGGGGAATCAAGGGAGTTGAGGGTCGGGCATTGGAGGGCGGAGCAGGGGGGAGGATCTGGTGGCGGGCCGGAGCACCGCTGATCACGTCAGGAGGAAGTCGGCCTGGCCGGACTTGGCGCCCTGGATGAAGGCGGCGATCTCGCCGGGGGTGTAGATCAGCGCGGGGCCCTCGGGATCGGCCGACTGGCGCACCGCGACCCGGCCGTCGGCCAGCTTCATCGCCTCGAAGCAGTTGCCGCCGTTGCCGCCGCTCCACGGCTTGTGCCAGCCCTCGGCGCCGAGCAGGGCCGCGGGCATGCCGTTGTAGATGTGCCCGCCGGCCGGCCCGCCGTCGTATATGTGATCCATTCACAGCTCCTTGCGGAGATCCCTGAGGATCTCCTTCGTGCGTTGTGCAGTCGCGGCCTGAGCCGCCATGCGGTCCATGACCTCCAGGTGGGTGGCCACCTCGGGGCGCGCGTCCAGATAGACGGCGCCGGTCAGGTACTCGCTGTAGACCATGTCCGGCAGTTCGGGCACGGCGAAGCGGAAGAGCACGAAGGGCCCGTACGTCCCCGGATGGTGCCCGGAGGCGAATTCGGCGAGCTGCACGGTGACGTTCGGCAGCGTCGAGGCCTCCAGGAGGCGGTCGATCTGCTCCCGCATCACCTGCGCCGAGCCGACCGGGCGGCGCAGCACCGTCTCGTCCATGATCACCCACAGTCGCGGGGCGTCCTCACGGGTCAGCAGCGACTGGCGCTCCATGCGCAGCGCCACGTGCCGGTCTATGTCCGCGTGGCTGGTCGCGCCGAGCGCGCCGCTGCGCATCACCTGGCGGGCGTACTCCTCGGTCTGCAACAGACCCGGCACGAAGTGCGGCTCGTACGACCTGATCAGGGAGGCCGCGCCCTCCAGGCTCACGTACATGCTGAACCAGTCGGGCAGGATGTCGTGGAAGCGCTGCCACCAGCCGGGCTTGTTGGCCTCCTCGGCCAGGGCGACGAAACCTTCCGCCTCACTGTCGGCGATCCCGTAGGCCTGGAGCAGCAGCACCACGTAGGGAATCTTGAGGGAGACCTCGGCCATCTCCATGCGCCGGATCGTGGCCGGGGCCACCCGCAGCACCTTGGCCGCTTCCTCGCGCCGGAGGCCGGCCCGCTCGCGCAGGTCCTGGAGGCGTCTGCCCAGCACGACCTGGCCCACGGTCGGGGCGGACCGGGGTTCACTCACGACAGACCTCCCCACGCGCTGTTGCGAGCAGTGTGCCACGTCGTCGCAGATAGGAGAACGGCACTCTGCATTTTTCAGAGTGCCTCTTGCCAAGTGTCCGCCGCGGGTACAAGGTAGGTCGGTGAACCAGTTCACACGCGGCGAAGGTGCGCGGCCTCGGGGGAGGCGGCGTCCCGAGCCGCCTCCCCACTGTGAGGATTCCGGTCGTGGCCCCTGGTAACGCGCTCGTCCCCCAGCTCACAGGCGCCTGCTCCGGGACCGCTGTGCGGCGGTACGCCTTCGATGTGCCGGCCCGTACCGAATCGGTCTCCCTCGCACGCCGGCGCAGCAGGGACATGCTGACCGGCTGGGGGCACCACGAGGAGCTCCACGAGACCGTCTCCCTGGTCATCTCGGAACTCGTCACCAACGCCGTCGTGCACACCGCCGGCGACCACATACTGTGCGAACTCACCGATCTCCAGCGGGCGTTGCGGATAGCGGTACGGGACCTGGGCTGCGGCTCGGCCGGGCCTCGCCTGTGCTACTCGGACGACGAGGAGGAGCGCGGACGCGGGCTGCTGCTCGTGGACGCGGTGAGCAGCGCCTGGGGTTCGCACGACGCCCCGTACGGGCCCGGCCGGATCGTCTGGGCCGAGCTCGCGCACGGCGGGCCGGGTCAGGCGGCCCGCCCGTGCTGAGAGAGAAGCTTCCTTGGGGACCCCGGTCCGGGCGACAGGGCCCGCGAACCGATGGGTCCGGAACCGCCGGGCCCCGAGGCCCCGTGCGCAGTGGGGGTGCGCACGGTGTGCCCGGGCCCGGCGGCTCCGCCGCTCGACCCGGCGGCGGAGTGCTGCTGCCGCAGGTCAGGCCCGCGGCCCTCGGTCGAGACGCGGTGGGAGTACCCGCCGTGCACGGCTTCCGGCTGCTGTCCCGCCTTCCTCGGTCGGGCTGCGTGTTCGCCTCGGCCGACTGGTGGTGGTGGATCGTCCCGGCCGGCTCCGACCACGAGCTGCCCTGGCCCCGGCCGGTGCGCTACGCGCCCGGGGCCGTGGTCCCGGACGCCGACCGCCCCCGCCTGATCAACTTTCCCGAGGGCGCGACGCCCTACACCCCGCCGATCCCGCTGTACCTGGTGGTCTGCCAGCTGACCGGCACCGCCCCGGCCTGGGCCTGAGAGCGCTTCCACCGGGCCCGCGCGGCGGGCCTCGCAGGCCTCGCGGCGCCGTGGCCCGCTAGTCGGTGGGCAGGCCGCGCGCCGCCTCGGCCAGCGCCTCAAGGACCGGGTGGAACAGGGGGTGCCGCTCCGCTCCCCTGCGTACCGCCGCGAACACCCGCCGGGTCGCCGCAGGACCGTCCACCGGGCGGACCACGGTGTCCTTCTGCGCCATGCCGCGCAGCGCGGAGCGCGGCACGAGCGCCACGCCCGCCCCGGCGCCCGCAAGGGCGACGACGGCCCGGAAGTCGTCCGAGGAGTGCACCAACTTGGGCTGGAATCCGGCGAGTTCACACGCGAGCAGCATCACGTCGTGGCAGGGGTTGCCCGGGTAGGGCCCGATCCAGTCGTCGTCGGCGAGTGCCGAAAGCGGCACGTTCGGGCCCTGTGCGAGGGGGTGCCCGGCCGGCAGCACGGCGTCGAAGGGCTCGGCGTACAGCGGGACGCGCGAGAGCCTGCTGTCGTCCTCGCGGGGCGCACCCCGGTACTCGACGGCCAGTGCCAGATCGGCCTCCCCGTCCAGGACGAGGGGCAGCGCCTCGTCCCCCTCCGCGTCGCGCACCCGGACCCGGATCGAGGGGTGGGTGCCGCGCAGGCGCGTGATCGCGGGCGCGAGCACCTCGGCGATGCCGGTGGCGAAGGCGGCCACGGTGACCTCGCCGGCCGCGCCGCCCGCGTAGGCCGCCAGCTCCGCCTCGGCCCGCTCCAGCTGGGCCAGGACCGCGTTGGCGTGCTCCAGGAGGATGGCGCCGGCAGCCGTCAGCCGTACGCCCTTGCCGCTGCGGGTGAGCAGGGTGTGCCCGGTCTCCTGCTCCAGCGCGGCGAGCTGCTGGGAGACGGCGGAGGGGGTCAGATACAGCGCTGCTGCCGCGGCGGTCACCGTACGGTGGTCCGCCGCGGCACGCAGGATGCGGAGCCGGCGGGGGTCGATCACCCAGCCATTGTCGCCCGGGCGCCGGCCCTGCGCGGACGCCCGGGCGTCAGGCCTTCATGGCCGACCGGGCGTCGACGAAGGCGGCGACGGTCTTCTCGATGTCCTCGGTCGAGTGGGCGGCCGAGAGCTGGACGCGGATCCGGGCCGCGCCCATCGGCACCACCGGGTAGGAGAAGCCGATCACGTACACACCGCGCTCCAGGAGCAGCTCGGCCATGCGGGCGGCCTCGGCCGCGTCGCCGATCATGACGGGCGCGATGGGGTGCTCGCCCGGCAGGATCTCGAAGCCCTCCTCGCCCATCCGGGTACGGAAGAGCGTGGTGTTCGCGGCGAGCTTCTCGCGCAGGTCACCGGCCGACTCCAGGAGGTCGAGGACCTTGAGCGAGGCGGCGGCGATGACGGGGGCGAGCGAGTTCGAGAACAGGTACGGGCGGGAGCGCTGGCGCAGCAGGGCGACGATCTCGGCGCGGGCCGCGACGTAGCCGCCGGAGGCGCCGCCGAGGGCCTTGCCGAGGGTGCCGGTGATGATGTCGACGCGGTCGCTCACACCGTGCAGGGCGGGGGTGCCGGCGCCGCCGGGGCCGGTGAAGCCGACGGCGTGCGAGTCGTCGACCATGACCATGGCGTCGTAACGGTCGGCGAGGTCGCAGATCTCCTGGAGCGGGGCGATGTAGCCGTCCATGGAGAACACGCCGTCGGTGACGATCAGACGGCGACGCGCGCCCGACGCCTCCTTGAGCTTGGCCTCCAGGTCCGCCATGTCGCGGTTGGCGTAGCGGAAGCGGGCCGCCTTGGAGAGCCGGATGCCGTCGATGATCGAGGCGTGGTTCAGGGCGTCGGAGATCACCGCGTCCTCGGCGTCGAGCAGGGTCTCGAAGACACCGCCGTTGGCGTCGAAGCAGGAGGAGTACAGGATCGTGTCCTCCTGGCCGAGGAACGCCGAGAGGCGGCCCTCCAGCTCCTTGTGCACGTCCTGGGTGCCGCAGATGAAGCGGACCGACGCCATGCCGTAGCCCCAGCGGTCCAGCGCGTCCTTGGCGGCGGCGACCACCTCGGGGTGGTCGGCGAGGCCGAGGTAGTTGTTGGCGCAGAAGTTGAGGACGTCGCCCGAGGGCACCGAGACGGAGGCGCTCTGCGGGGTGGAGATCACGCGCTCGGGCTTGAAGAGACCGGCTTCCTTGATCTCGTCGAGGGTCTTCTGGATGTCGTCACGGACGTTCGCGTACATGCGGGGTGCTCCTAGGACGGGCGGGAGGCGGGACGGGCCTGCGGGACGGGCGGCCCGTGGGACGGCTTCGGCCTTGCGGGCCGGGCGGCCCCGTGGACGGGTTCGGCCCTGCGGCCGGACGGACCCGCGAGGCCTGCGGGCCCGTGGGGCCTGCGGACCCCGCAGGGGCGGGCGGGGCGGCGGGGCCTGCGGGAAAGGGCCGGCTAGACGGTCCAGTCGAGGATGATCTTGCCGCTGCGGGCGGTGGCGGCCTCGTCGAAGGCCGCGTCGAAGTCCTGGTACCCGTACTTGCCGGTGATCACCGGGCTGAGGTCGAGCCCGCCTTCGAGCAGCACGGTCATGGCGTACCAGGTCTCGAACATCTCGCGCCCGTAGATGCCCTTGATGGTGATCATCGAGGTGACGATCTTCGCCCAGTCGACGGCGAACTCCTGCGCCGGCAGGCCCAGCATCGCGATGCGACCGCCGTGCGTCATGTTCGCGACCATGTCGCGCATGGCCTCGGGGCGGCCCGACATCTCCAGGCCGATGTCGAAGCCCTCCTTGAGGCCCAGCTGCTTCTGCGCGTCGGCGATGTCGTGCTCGGCGACGTTGAGCGCGAGAGTGGCCCCGGCCTTGCGGGCGATGTCCAGCCGGGACTCGCTGACGTCGGTGATCACGACGCTGCGGGCGCCGGCGTGCTTGGCGACGGCCGCGGCCATGATGCCGATCGGGCCCGCGCCGGTGATCAGCACGTCCTCACCGACCAGCGGGAACGACAGAGCGGTGTGCACCGCGTTGCCGAACGGGTCGAAGATGGCGGCGATGTCCAGGTCGACCTTGGTGCGGTGCACCCACACGTTGGACGCGGGCAGCGCCACGTACTCGGCGAACGCGCCGTCGCGTCCGACGCCGAGGCCGACGGTGGAGCGGCACAGGTGCCGGCGCCCGGCCAGGCAGTTGCGGCACTTCCCGCAGACCAGGTGCCCCTCGCCGCTGACCAGGTCGCCGACCGCGATGTCCTGGACGTCCGCGCCGATCGCGGCGACCTCGCCGACGAACTCGTGGCCGAGGACCAGCGGCGTCTTGACGGCGCCCTGCGCCCAGCCGTCCCAGGAGCGGATGTGCAGATCGGTACCGCAGATGCCGGTGCGAAGGACCTTGATCAGCACGTCCCCGGGCCCGGTCTCCGGCTCCGGTACGTCCATGAGCCACAGTCCGGGTCGGGCGTGCTGCTTGACAAGTGCCTTCATGGGCGGTGCTCCCGGCGTACGGAGAGGGGCGGCCGGCCTCGGATCGGGGCCGGGCGTGCGAGGTGGAGGGTGTTCAAGGTGACGCTGTTGCTGATCACCAATCTGCTGATCACCAATCTGCCGAGCGCCGGGCGCCGAGTCCATCGAGGATTTCTTAAGCGGGCCAACAGCCAAGCTTCACGCGCGCCCCTCACGCCCCACGCGCCCGCCCCCTCGGACGGCGTTGCCCCCAGGGGGCACGATGCCTCGCGCGCCCACGACGCACACAGAAGTCGTACGGGCCGGGGCGCGCACCCCGGCGGCGGTCAGGAGCGGCCGGATGGAGCAATGAGGGGCGGGGCCTGGGGCCGTGGGGCCCGGGGCGGGCGGGGACGGTGCCGGCTACGCCCGCAATCGGCGGCACAGCACCTTGGCGAGAGCCCCCTTGGCCATCGTGACCACACCACGACGAGGAGATGGCGCGGACGTGGAGTGAGGGGCGGCGGGCCGGGAGCACCGCCGTACCGGCCCGGGCAACATCCTCTATGGCGAGCCGAGTTCGTTCGAGTTTGGCCGAAATCGTGCGGTGCGCGCCTCTCTGTCGGGCGCTGAACCGAGGCCGATCGCGCGATGCGCGGGTTCCCGTCACCCTGCGGACGACCGCTCGAAGCGCTCCCGGGCCTACGCTCCCAGGCCTCCACAGACAGCGGAGCGGGTCGGGCACGGGACAGGAGATACCGGGCGCCGAACCACGCCGCGGGGAATGGGTGAGAGGGAGGGGCGGGCGGAGGGGCGGTTGGGAGCGCTCTCGGAAACCACACAGCGCTCCCAGAGCGACGCGGCTCACCGAGGCGGCCGGGCGCCGGAAGGGCCGAGCCGTGGAGCCGCTAGCGGTCCGGGCCGTCACCGCGCCGAAGGACGGCCCCGGGAAGCGCTCCCAGACCGACACAGCCCGCAGGGCGTTCGGACGGCCGCCCGGCTGGAAGCGCTGCGGGGCGGGCGCCCCGCCGACGCTACCGGGCCGGCACGACGCTGAGGTGGGCGCGGCCCCGGCGGGCCGCGGGGGGTTCGGTCTCGCGCAGCACCAAAGTCAGTCGGCGCAGGCCGAACTGCCGCAGCGTCCGCGGGGATTCGCTGATCAGCCGACAGCTGGTGCGACCGCGCTCCGGATCGGGGTGGCGCAGATGCCGTACCGCGCCGTCGTGGTGGACCGCGGCGTCACCGACGGCCTCGACCCAGTGCGGAAGTCCCAGGCGGAAGGCGGCGTCCATGATCGGGTCATCGGCGATCTCCCGACGGATGTCCTGGAGCCCGGGAGCGCTCTCATCATCGGCGTACGCCTCGGCGAACTGGGCGAGCAGGGGCAGGCACCAGGTGGTTTCGTGCTCGGCGAGCACGCTCGCCGCGTCCGGGTGGAACAGCACGAAGCGCAGGAAGTTGTCGTCGGGCATGGCGGTGGGGTGCGGCCCGACACCACCGAAGAGCGCGTCGTACGCCGGGTTCGAGTGGGCCACGCCCCACCCGGGGTCGAGGACCACGGACGGGAACGGAAGGGCGTCCGTCATCGCGAAGTAGTCGTGGACATAGGCCCGGATCTCGGGGTCGTCCGGGAGCCCGGGAGGCCGTGTTCCCGCGGTCGTCGTGTCGTCGGCGGCGCGCTCCCCCGCGGCCGTCTGCCGTCCGGGCGGCTCCTGGACCAGGGCGAACGGCCGCCCCGCCACCGGGGCATGCGCTGCCGGAACCTTGGGCACCGAATCCTTCGCCACCAATTCTTCCGCCATCGAGTACGCGACTCCTCTTGCTGGCCCGCGAGTGCGGCGGCCGGCCTTCGGGCCCGCCCGGGGCACGGAGGGCGATCTTCATACCGCGTGGCGATCCTGATACCGCCGACACAATGATGTCAAGCATCGTGGCATTCCGGCCCCCCGAAGCTTCGATTGCGCCACAACTGTGGCAAGTTCTGGTTGTTGTTGCCGGGACCCGCTAATCTCCGGAGCATCCACTGTTGTGCCCACCAACCTCGCATGATCTAGGAGAACTACTGGTGACGGACGGCTTCTTGGTTCCGGGACCGACGGCCACGGGCCCCCTCGCGGCCGTCGTCGCCCGTGTGGCCGAGCTCGCCGGAAAACTCGGAACGAGTCAGGCGGACGTGTTCGACGTCCACCGGCTCTCCGAGGCGTCGGGGGTTCCGGCCGATGTCGTGGGCGCCCTGCTCGACGGCCGGCCGGCCGGTGAACCCGATCTCCAGGCGCGCTTCCTCCAGAGGTTCAGCCTGCTGCGCAGCACCCGGCGCAAGCCCAACGGGCGTCCGCACACCCAGCAGGAGATCGCCGACGGCGCGGGCATGTCGCGCCAGCAGGCGGGGGCGCTGATCAACGGCGACCGGCGGCCGACGATGGAGCACTGCGACGCGATCCAGCGCTTCTTCGGCGTCCACGCGGGTTTTCTGACCGCCGACGACACCGATGCGCTCGGCGGCGCCCTGCTGCGCACCGAGCAGGAACTCCTCCAGCAACTCGCGGGCCGCGAGCGGGAGGTGGCGCGCGCCGGGCAGCCGGGCGGCGACGCGCTGGAGCGGCTGCTCCAGGACCACGGGGTCCGCGGGATCGCGTGGCGGGCGGCCCAGCTGCCCACCGACAAGCACCGCGACAAGGTCACCGAATGGCTCGACATGCTCCTGGAGAGCGTGAAGCGGTCGGAGTCCTGACATGGCCCGCACCACCCGACGGCGACACGCCGCATCCATCAGCCTGCCCGGATGTCGCCGTCCGTTCATTTCCGGCCTTCATGTGATGCCGAGTTCAACGAACTCCGGCTCAATGTCGACTGGATCATTCACGTACTGCTCGGCAGGCTGCACATTGACGGGCTGCTCGACGAAGTGCTGCTCCATGAACGGCTGGCGGGGAGAACGGTGGGCATAGGCAAGGAGATGCGCCGGCTGTGCGGCGAGCTGGTCGCGGGCATCACGATCCCGGCACCGGCGGAACCGACCGATCTGTACGCCGCCCTGTGCGAGGGCATGAGCAAGCGCCGGGGCCGCCCCGTCGACTTCCGCATGGCGGCCTTCCCGTCCGGCACCGCGAGCGGACTGTGGCTCGACATGGCCGACCGGGATCTGGTCGTGGTGGAGGAGCGTACCGCCCCGGACCACCAACTCGTCATCCTGGGCCACGAGTTGTGGCACATGGAGGCCGGTCACGGGAGCCACCACGTGGAGGGCGCCGCCGTCGCGGCCCGGCTCCTGTCGCCCGACGCCGATGTGAGCGACACCGTTCGCAAGGTGGCCGCCCGCACCCGTTCCCATGTCGCCGAGGAGACCGAGGCCGAGAGCTTCGGCGTGCTGCTCGGCAGCAAGTGCCGCCCCTGGCTGACCGGTTCGGCCATGCGCGGCCCCGTGCGCCGCGACATGCTCGCCGGTCGCATCGAGGCGTCACTGGGATACCGCGGGCCACAGGGCTGAGGCGTGCAGGGGACCTCGTACTACATACCGGCCGCCGCCATGGCGGCGGCGCTCGCCTTCAAGGTGCCCTCGCTGGTACGGGCCTGGCGCGACCCCCTGCTGCGCGCGGTGTGCGCCCTGCTCGCCATGGCGGGCCTGGTGTTCTTCTTCGCCGCGCCCCCCACCATCGCCAAGGTCAACAGGCTCACCGGAGTCACCAACTTCTCGGCCCCGCTGGTGTACGCGCTGCTCAGCGGGTTCAGTGCCTCCTGCCTCGTACTGCTCGTCAACTGGCGCGGCGGCCCGGCCGAACGGACCCGGCGCATTTCGCGCCGCTGGATCGCCGGGTACGGAGTGCACATCGTCCTGCTGGTCGTGCTGTTCGCCCTCGGCGACACCCCGGTCGAGCGGCTGCGGGACCTGGACACCTACTACGCCAACACCCCGTACATCCGCGAGATGATCGTGCTCTACCTGACGGGGGTCACCGTCGCGGGTATGACGATGAACTTCCTGTGCTGGCGGTGGGCGCTCCAGGTGCACGGCTGGCTGCGCACCGGGCTCCTGATCATCATGCTGGGCTACACCTTCAACACCGCTTATGGCGCGGCCAAGTTCGCGGCCGTCTTCGCCCGCTGGGCCGGCAAGGACTGGGACGCTCTGAGCACCGATCTCGCGCCGATCCTCGCCTCCCTGGGAGCCCAGATCAGTGCCGTGGGCTTCTGTCTGCCCCTGGTCTGCCAACGACTCGCGGACACCTGGCACATCTGGGCCAGCTATCGGCAACTGGGCCCGCTGTGGCGCGAGTTGGACAAAATCGCCCCGGCGCATGTGCGCGCGGTCGGAAATCTGTGGTGGTCCTCCGCCGAACTGTCCCTGACCCGGCGCGAGTCCGACATCCACGACGGGCTGCTCTCCCTGCACCCGTACTTCGACCACGCCGTGCACGCCCGTGCCCTGGCCGCCGCCGTGGCCGCGGGCACGGACCCGGAACAGGCACAGGCCATGGCCGACGCCGCGATGGTGGTGTCGGCGGTCCGGGCCCGCGTGGCCGACCCCGAAGGCAAGCTCCTAAAATCCTCGGATACCGCCGAATCCGCCACCGCCGAGGGCACTCGTGACCTGGTGCGGATCTCGGCCGTCCTGCGTGAGGCCCCCGTCGCCGCAGCGGCCTCCGGGCACGCGGCCATGCCAGAGAGCGAAGTCCATTGAGCGAGCCCGACCATTCCTTCAGCGGCCCCACCCGTCGTCGCGCCATCGTCATCGGCGGCGGAACGTCGGGCATGCTGGCCGCCGCGGCCCTGCGCGAGCACGCCGACGACATCACCGTCGTGGAACGCGACAGCCTCCCCCAGGAGCCGGCCCCGCGCAAGGGACTTCCCCAGGCCCGCCACGCGCACCTGCTGTGGTCGGGCGGCGCCCGCGCCATGGAGGAGCTCCTGCCCGGCGTCACCGGCCGCTGGCTCGCCGCGGGCGCGCGGCGCATCGCCCTGCCCACCGGGCTCGTGTCCATGCAGTCGCAGGGCTGGCTGCGCCGCTGGCCCGAGACCCAGTTCGTGATCGCGTGCAGCCGCGACCTGCTGGACTGGGTGATCCGCGAACGGGCCACCGCCGACCCGCGCATCAAGGTCCTGAGCCGCACCGAACTCCTCTGCCTCGAAGGCAGTTCGGCGCGGGTGACCGGCGTTCGCGTCCGGACGCACGACGGCGAGGAGCGCGTCCTGACCGCCGACCTGGTCGTGGACGCCTCGGGGCGCGGCTCCCGGGCTCCGCTGTGGCTCGGCGCGCTCGGTGTCCCGGCGCCCCGGCACGAGGAGGTCGACTCGGGCCTCGCCTACGCCAGCCGCGTCTTCCGCGCACCCGACGGGACCGAGGACTTCCCGCTCGTCAATGTGCAGTCGGATGCCCGCCAATCGGTACCGGGCCGCACCACCACCATCGTGCCCATCGAGGACGGGCGCTGGCTGGTCACCCTGTCCGGCACCCGGGGCGGTCAGCCCGGTGGCGCCGCCGACGAGTTCGAGACCTTCGCCCGCTCGGTCCGCCACCCCGTCGTCGGCGAACTCATCAACGGCCTGGAAGCGCTCTCCGACGTGGTGGTGACGCGCAGCACCGTCAATCGGAGAAACTACTTCGAGAAGGTGAAGAGCTGGCCCGAGGGGTTCGTCGTCCTCGGCGACGCGGTCGCCACCTACAACCCCGTGTACGGGCACGGCCTTTCGGTGGCGGCGCAGGGTGCCGTGGCACTGCGCGACAACCTTGTCAGCCACGGGCTCACCGCCCCCCGGCTCGCAGCCAAGGTGCAGCGCGCGGTGGCCCGCCCGGTCTCACTCGCCTGGGAGCTCGCCGTCGGGCAGGACATCCAGTACCCCGGGGCGGTCGGCAAGCAGCCCGGCGGCGCCGCCAGACTGCTGCGCAGGTACGTCGACCGGCTGCTCCTGACGGCGACCGGACACCCCGCCGTCACCAAGGCGCTCTTCGACGTCATGACGCTGTCCGGGCCGCCCACCGCCCTCGTCCGGCCGGGGATCGTGCTGGCCGTACTGCGGGGTCCGACGCTGCCCCAGCTGACGGCCCCTCCGCTGACGGACCGTGAACTCGCCCTCGCACAAAGCCCGCAGAAGACGCCTTAGCCGCGCATCGCGCACGCGCGGCCGGGGCCGGCCGATTTGGGCCGGGTATCCATGCTTCCATAGGATCCGGCGATGATCACCAGAAAACGGCTGGCGGCCGGAGTGTGCGTACTGGCCGCCGCTTTCGCCACCGGCATCCTCCCGGCCGCGGGCCCGGCCACCGCGGCCGCGCAGCCCGACGGGCAGTCCGCGCCGGCCGCACCCAAGGTCGACCTCGTCCTCGACGTCTCCGGTTCGATGCGGACCGCCGACATCGACGGCAAGTCGCGGATGGCCGCCGCCAAGCAGGCGTTCAACGAGGTCCTCGACGCGGTTCCGCAGGAGGTCCAGCTCGGGATACGGACCCTGGGGGCCAACTACCCGGGCGAGGACCGGAAGGTGGGCTGCAAGGACACCCGCGCGCTCTACCCGGTCGGGCCGCTGAACCGCACCGAGGCGAAGACCGCCGTCGCCACCCTCGCGCCCACCGGCTGGACCCCGATCGGCCCGGCGCTCCAGGGCGCGGCCGAGGACCTCAAGGGCGGTGACGCCACCCGCCGGATCGTGCTCATCACCGACGGCGAGGACACCTGCCAGCCGCTCGACCCGTGCGAGGTGGCCCGCGACATCGCGGCCCAGGGCATCCACCTCACCATCGACACGCTCGGTCTGATCCCGGACGCCAAGACCCGCGAGCAGCTCACCTGCATCGCCGAGGCCACCGGCGGCACCTACACCTCGGTCCAGCACACCGACCAACTCTCCGGCAAGGTCAAGCAGTTGGTGGACCGGGCCGCCGATCCCGTCGCCGTGCCCGTCGCCACCAACGGCACCGCGAGCTGCGAGAACGCCCCGCAGCTGAAGCCCGGCCTGTACACGGACCGTGAGAAGTTCGCCGAGCACCGCTCGTACAAGGTCGACGTGCTGCCCGGCCAGGAACTGCGCGCCTCCGCCAGTATCGGCATGGACCGCCCGGCCAACCCGGACTACGGCGTGCTTCTGCGCGCCGTGACCGCGCACGGCCGGGAGATCGTCCGCGGCTCGGAGGCCGGCGACGGGCGTACGGACCTGATCTCGACAGGTCTGCGCTACCCCAAGGCACCCGCCGACGACTCGGACGACAAGACCCCGGAGACCGTCTGCCTCCAGGTCTCCAACTCCTTCTCCGCGGGCCCCGGTGTCAAGACCGATCCGGGCCTGCCGGTCGAGCTCGCCATCGACGTGGTGAACGGCCCCGACCAGGCATCCGACGTGGCCTCCTTCGGCCTCGGCCGGGGCTGGTGGCTGCTCGGCGCGCTCACCCTGGCCGGGCTCGTCGCGGGCCTGGTGTGGGGCTGGATCTCGCGCTGGCGCATCGCGGTCTGGCGGACCAACTGATGCCGAAGACCACATCTCACACCGGGGGCCAAGTGATGCGTACAGCAGGGAAGTTGGCGGCCACCGTCCTGGCCGGAGCCACGCTGGCCGGCACCGTACTGTTCGGCGCGGCCGCCCCCGCGCTCGCCGACTCGCCGTCGCCGAGCCCCTCCGCGTCCCAGAGCGACCAGGCACCCACCGAGGCCGGCACCGCCTTCCGTACCGCGGTCGCCGTGCACCAGGGCCAGCGGGCGACGGCGTCCGCGTCGAGCGGCGACTACCTGTACTGGATGTTCCCCGCCGACGCCGGACAGCGCCCCACCGTCACCGCGAAGGTCACGCTCCCCGAGGCCGCCTCGCGGCACGGCGCCTCCACCTGGCGCCTCGACGTGTACGACGGGCTGCGCCGCCGCCAGCCCTGCATGTACGGGATGCAGTCCCGGTCCGCGGCGCAGGACGCGGCCGCCGTGGAGCTCTCCTGCACCCTGCGGCCGACCGTCGCCTGGGCCGACACCTGGTCGACCGACCCGCTGCCGGGCACGTACTACGTCCGCCTCACCGCGGTCTCGCTGCCCGACGCGGACCGGGGCCTGCCGTTCAAGGCCGAGGTCGAGCCGACCGTCCTGGACACCGGCGGCGCGCACGCCGTGGACGGCAAGCTCGCCACCCCGCTCGGCGCCAAGTCCGCGGTCGAGCCGGACGGCGGCTGGTCCTCCGGCTGGTGGACCGACCGCTGGGTGTGGACCGCCGCGGGTGGCGTGCTCGCCGCGCTCGCGGGCGTCGCCGGATACAACCTGACGCGCGGCCGAGGCCGGCCCGCGCGGGTGCCACGGGGAGCGTGAGCGGCGGAGGTCACGGCTGCGGCCGAGACCGCGACGGCGGCAACGGATGCGGCTGAGCCGCGACCGCGGCTGCGGCTGCGGCTGCGGCTGCGGCTGCGGCTGCGGCTGCGGCTGCGGCTGCGGCTGCGAGAGCGCTCCCGGATCCGCGCCGTGGCCCATGCACGGGCCGCCCGCCAACCGCGAGAGCGCTCTCACCCAGCCCCCTCCGACCTCACCCCGTCCGACCCCGCGCGGTCCGACCCCCACCACTCCCCTGCCCGCCCTCCCCTCTCCCGGGGACGGCGGGCAGGGCTCCTTTCTGGCGGTCATTCCCATAGCTCATTCCTGGTGCTCATTCCTGGTGCTCATTCCTGGTGCTCATTCCTGGGGGTGCCGGTCACCTCCGCAGCGGCGCATCCGTACGACACTCGGGGTACGCGACACTCGGCCGTAGGCGTCCGGCCGTACGAGACCCGGGCGCCATGGCCGAGTGCCCCCACCCACGCGAAGGAGATCCCCGTGTCCTCAGCCTCCAGAGCCTCCAGCACGTCGAGCGCATCGGGCGCGTCCAGCACATCCGGTGGGTCCAGCGGGCCCGCCGTCGCCGTCCTCGGCACCGGGATCATGGGGTCCGGGATGGCCCGCAGCCTGCTTCGGGCCGGGCTCGGCGTGCGGGTCTGGAACCGGACCGAGGCCAAAGCCCGGGTGCTGGCCGACGACGGGGCCACGGCGTTCGCGGACGCCGCCGAGGCGGTGCGCGGCGCGGACGTCGTGCTGACCGCGCTGAACGACGGGCCGTCCGTGTCCGCCGCCCTCGAAGCCGCGGCCGACGGCCTGCACGCCGGTCAGCTGTGGCTCCAGACCTCGACCGTAGGTCCGGACGCCGCGCTCCAACTCGCCCACCGGGCGGATGAGTTGGGCGTGGTCTATTACGACTCCCCCGTCCTCGGCACCAAGGCACCCGCCGAGCAGGGCAAGCTGACCGTCTTCGTCTCCGGGGCCCCCGAGGGCCGCGAACGCCTCACGCCGGTGCTCGACGCGATCGGGCAGCGGACCGTCTGGGTCAGCCACGAGCCGGGCGGGGCCTCCCGGCTGAAGCTGGTCGCGAACACCTGGGTGATCAACCTGGTCGGCGCGGTCGCCGAGTGCCTCGGCCTCGCGGAGGCACTCCAGGTGGATCCTCGACTCTTCCTGGACGCCGTCGCGGGCGGCCCGCTGGACACCGGCTATCTGCACGCGAAGGCCGCCGCCCTCCTCACCGGCGACCTCACTCCGAGTTTCGCCCTGTCCACCGCTCTCAAGGACACCCGGCTGATCCTGGAAGCGGCCGAACAGGCGGGCGTACGGCTGGATTTGACCGAGGCGTCGGCCGAGCGGTTCGCCCGGGCCGAGGCGGCCGGGCACGGCGCCGAGGACATGATCGCCACGTACTACGCGGGCCGCGCCGAGGAATGAGCGACCGCGCCCGGCAGCGGGGGCCCGGAACTCCGGCGAGAAGGGTGCGGGCGGTTCGATAGCATGGCCCTGCCCATCGGGCGGGGGCGTCACCTGGTGTGACCCCGCGGGTGGGCCTCCCTACCTGGGTTCGCCGCGGCCTCGCCGCGGTGCCGCACGTACGAACATAAGGAGCATCCGAGGATGTCTCGACACCTGATCACCAGCGCGCTGCCGTACATCAACGGGATCAAGCACCTGGGCAACATGGTCGGGTCGATGCTTCCCGCGGACGTGTACTCGCGCTATCTGCGCCAGCGCGGCCACGACGTCCTGTACATCTGCGCCACCGACGAGCACGGCACCCCCGCCGAGCTGGCCGCCAAGGAGGCGGGTCTCTCCGTCGCCGAGTTCTGCGCGCAGGCGCACGACACCCAGAAGGCGATCTACGACGGCTTCCAGCTGGCCTTCGACTACTTCGGCCGCAGCTCCTCGCAGCAGAACGTGGAGATCACGCAGCACTTCGCGCGGAAGCTGAAGGAGAACGGGTTCATCGAGGAGCGGGCGATCCGCCAGGTCTTCTCGGTCGCCGACGACCGTTTCCTGCCGGACCGCTACATCGTGGGCACCTGTCCGCACTGCGGCTACGACAAGGCGCGCGGCGACCAGTGCGAGAACTGCACCCGCGTCCTGGACCCGACGGACCTGCTGGAAGCGCGTTCAGCGATCAGCGGCAGCAGCGAGCTTGAGGTCCGCGAGACCCGGCACCTGTTCCTGCTCCAGTCCAAGCTCCAGGGCGAGGTCGAGGAGTGGATCGACCGGGTCGGGGACGAGTGGCCGCAGCTCGCGTCGTCGATCGCCCGCAAGTGGCTGACCGAGGGGCTGCACGACCGCGCGATCACTCGTGACCTGGAGTGGGGCGTGCCCGTCCCGGCCGACACCTGGCCGGAGCTGGCCGCCGAGGGCAAGGTCTTCTACGTGTGGTTCGACGCCCCGATCGAGTACATCGGCGCGACGAAGGAGTGGTCCGACCTCGACCCGGCGAACCGCGACTGGAAGTCGTGGTGGTACGAGCCCGAGGGCGCGGCCGACGTCCGGTACACCGAGTTCATGGGCAAGGACAACGTCCCGTTCCACACGGTGATGTTCCCGGCGACGGAGCTGGGCGTGCGCGAGCCGTGGAAGAAGGTCGACTACGTCAAGGCCTTCAACTGGCTGAACTACTACGGCGGCAAGTTCTCCACTTCGCAGCGCCGCGGTGTCTTCACGCACGACGCCCTGGAGATCCTGCCCGCCGACTACTGGCGCTACTTCATGATGGCGAACGCCCCGGAGTCCGACGACACGTCGTTCACCTGGGAACACTTCACGGCGACGGTCAACAAGGACCTCGCGGACACGCTCGGCAACTTCGTGAACCGCGTCCTGTCGTTCTCGCGCAAGCGCTTCGGCGACGACGTGCCGGCGGGCGCCGCGGCCGGGCCCGCGGAGGCGAAGCTGGGCGAGGAGATCGCCGGGCTGCTCGCCGAGTACGAGGGCCACATGGAAGCGCTCCAGTTCCGCAAGGCGGCCGCCTCGCTGCGGGCGCTGTGGTCGGCCGGAAACTCCTACCTGGAGGAGAAGGCGCCCTGGCTGGAGATCAAGACCGACCCGGAGGCCGCCGCACTGACGCTGCGTACGGCGATGAACCTGATCCACCTGTACTCGGTGGTCTCCGAGCCGTTCATCCCCTCCTCGGCGAAGGCGATGCGCTCGGCGTTCGCGCTCTCCGGCGACACGGCGACCTGGGTCACCCCGGAGCAGGCCAGGGCCCTGGACACGGTTCCGGCCGGTACGGCCTTCACGGTGCCGCCCGTTCTCTTCGCGAAGATCACGGACGAGGACCTCGAAGCCTACCGAGAGCGCTTCGGCGGCGCCGACGAGGCGTGACGCACCCCCGAGGGGCCCCCGTCCGGTGCGGATGGGGGCCCCTCGGTCGTGTGCCGGCACGTCGGGTCACACGGCTACAGGTACAGGTACAGGTACAGGTACAAGTACAGGTACAGGTACAGGTACAGGTACAGGTACAGGTCAGACGGTGATCAGCGCCGGATCGCTCACGCCGGACGCGCCGGTCTCGACGTGTCCGGCGAAGCGGCGCAGGAAGGTGGCGTCGGCGTCGGAGGTCACCGACACGTCGTACCAGCTCTTCCCCGCGCGCAGGTCGACGGTGAACTTGACGGTGGCACCGGCCGCCACCGTGAAGGTCTGGGTCGCTCCCCCGTAGGCCGCCGCACTCGTGACCTTCAGGTGGACGGTGGCCTTGCCCGCGTTCGTCATGGTGAGGTCGAGGTTGCCCGTTCCCGCGTTGTGCCGGGCGGTGACCTCGGGGCCCGCCGTCTTGCCGGGACCCTGGAAGGTGCGCAGGAACCCGTTGGGACCGAAGACGCTCAGGTTGGTGGTCCCGCTCGAATACGTCGTGTTCCAGGCGTCGGAGATCGTCTTCCCCGCCTCGGTGGTGTACGTCCACGGGCCGTCCGTACGGTTGGCCGAGGTGACGAGGAACTGCGCCCCGGCCGATGCTCCGCCACCGAAGGTGAGCGTGAACTTGCCGGTGCTCACGTTCGCCGAGCCGTCCACGAACGGCGCGTAGCGCAGCGGCCTGGTCGGCCGGGTGCCGCGTTCCTGCTTGGGCAGGGTGCCGGTCGCGGGCGGCACCGGCACGAAGTCGGGGTGCCGGTTGTGGTCCGGCGGGATGTACGCCGTCGTCGAGGGCAGGCCCGGGGCCGCGGAGTTGGTGCGGCTGAAGTCGAACGCCGAGGTCAGGTCGCCGCAGATCGCGCGCCGCCAGGGCGAGATGTTGGGCTCCTGCACACCGAAGCGGCGCTCCATGAACCGGATGATCGAAGTGTGGTCGAAGGTCTCGGAGCAGGTGTAGCCGCCGGTGCTCCACGGCGAGACGACGAGCATGGGCACGCGCTGGCCGAGCCCGTAGGGGCCGGCCGCGTAGCTCGCGTTGCCCGGGAAGTAGTCCGGCCCGGTCGCGACCGTCGAAAGGCCCTGGTTGGCGTTGGCGGGCACATAGGGCGGGACCACATGGTCGAAGAAGCCGTCGTTCTCGTCGTACGTGATGAACAGCGCCGTCTTGGCCCATACCGCCGGGTTGGAGGTCAGCGCGTCCAGGACCTGCGAGATGTACCAGGCGCCGTAATTCGCGGGCCAGTTGGGGTGCTCGGTGAAGGCCTCGGGGGCGGCGATCCAGGAGACCTTGGGCAGGGTGCCCGCCTTGACGTCGGCCTTGAGGATGTCGAAGAAGCCGTCGCCGTTCTTGGCGCTGGTGCCGGTGCGCGCCTTGTCGAACAGCGGGTCGCCCGCCTTGGCGTTGCGGTAACTGTTGAAGTAGAGAAGCGAGTTGTCGCCGTAGTTGCCCCGGTAGGCGTCGCTGATCCAGCCCCAGCCGCCGGCCGCGTCCAGGCCGTCGCCGGTGTCCTGGTAGATCTTCCAGGAGACGCCGGCCTTCTCCAGGCGCTCGGGGTATGTGGTCCAGCCATACCCCTTCTCGTCGTTGCCCAGGACCGGGCCGCCACCGGTGTTGTCGTTGCCCGTGTAGCCGGTCCACATGTAGTAGCGGTTCGGGTCGGTGGAGCCGATGAACGAACAGTGGTAGGCGTCGCAGATGGTGAAGGAGTCGGCGAGCGCGTAGTGGAAGGGGATGTCCTCGCGCGTGAGGTACGCCATCGTGGTGGACGTCTTCGCGGGGATCCACTGGTCGTACTTGCCGTTGTTGAACGCCTTGTGGCTGCCGGTCCAGTCGTGGTTCAGGTCCTGGATGAACTGGAGGCCGAGCTTGTCCGCCGCCGGCCGGAAGGGCAGCACTTCCTTGCCCGCGCCGACCTGGTGGAAGACCGACTTGCCACTGGGCAGCGTGACGGGCCGCGGGTCGCCATAGCCGCGAACACCCTTGAGGGAACCGAAATAGTGGTCGAACGAACGGTTCTCCTGCATCAGGACGACGATGTGCTCGACGTCCTGGATGGTGCCGGTGCTGCCCGCGGCGGGGATGGCGGCGGCCCGCGCGATGCTCTGCGAGAGCGCGGCGAAAGCGGCGGTGCCGCCCGCGAGCTGCATGAACCGGCGCCGGTTGAGTTCAGCCATGAGTGGGGGCCTCTGCAAGCGTGAGGGAACAAGGGGGCGAGAGGGGTGTATCAAGAACACCCTGGGCCGCGAAAGACCCCATGTCGTCACTGTGACGTTCGGCGGTACGTCGAACGAACAGGAACCCCGACGGAAGCCCCGACAAGAACCTCGACGGAAACCCCCGCAGGAACCCCGAGCCGACCCTTCTGCCCCGCGCGGCGACGTATCCGGACTTTCCGCTCATGCCATGCGGCTCACGCCATCCGGTTCATACCATCCGGTTCATGCCGTGCGGTTCATGCCATCCAGAAGAAGACCGCGGTCATGCGTTTGTCATCGATGGTGCTGCCGCAGTATCCGGTGGCGCTGTGCATGGTGTTGGCGGTGTAGAGGAGCAGCCGGTTGTAGCGGTGGGCGACGCGTACGTCCTCCGTGAAGGAGTCCGGGGGAACAAAGCGCGTGCCGAGCGCCTCGACCAGGTTGTTGTGCGGCGCGGTGACCATGTTGCCGCCCAGTACGCCGCCGGGCAGGCTCTGCCGGTAGAAGCTGGTTCCGCAGTCCTTGGGCGCTTTCGGGTTGAGATAGAGCACCGCCGCGAATCGGCACAGCGCCCGGGAGTCGGTATGCGGACGCGGCTCGCTCTCACCGGCGCCGACGACCTGAATGCAGTTGTGGTTGAGGGTGGCGCCGCCGGGGGCGGTGGCCTGCCAGAGTTCCTTGGCGCCGGTGTGCTGCTTGACCAGGCGTTCCACCCGGGCGAGCTCGGCCGGCGCGAGGCCGGGCATGGTGCGGAGGCCGGGCCAGGATTCGGGCTTGTGCGGATATCCCTCGACCCAGTCGTCCTTGGCCACACAACGCGCACGCACCTCGTCGACGTTGGGCAGCACATCGTCCAACACCCAGTAATCCCGGCCGAGTTTGGGCTTGCGATAGGGAAGGACCGGGAGCGCCGGACGATTGGGGGGCATACGGCCGACCCTACTGACGGGCCACGCGCCACTCTCCACCGAAGGGGTCAACCTTTCGCCAATACAAGGGAATTGAGGGCAGAGGGATATCGGGTACGGGCTCGCAAATGTCCGGAGCGTGAATGCGCGGAATGAAAAGGGAGGGCAAGAACGGTCCATGGGCTGGTAACGGGCCGCTCCGCATTTCACCAGGTGATGGATACCTGCCGTCCCCAGATCTCCCCGGAGCACCCCCGAGCACCCCCGGCCCGACGTCAGCCGCCCGAGAGCGCTTCCGGAAACCCGCCTCGCCCACCCGAGAGCGCTTCCGCAAACCCGCACCGGCCGCCCGAGAGCGCTCCCGGCTACGCCCCCTCCCCCGCACCGGCACCCGCACCCGCACCCGGCGCACTTCGGTCTCCTCTGCGCCGCGGGCTGGGATTAGGCTCGTCGTTGATATGGACGACCAATCGACTTCGCGCGGCCGGCCCGCCCCGCTCGCACCCAAGGCCGACAAGGACACCGTGCGTCGGCACAACCTCAGCCTGGTGCTGCGGGCCGTCCACGACGAGAGCGCTCTCAGTCGGGCCGGTGCCGCCGCCCGTACCGGTCTGACCAGGGCCGCCGTGTCCTCGCTCGCCGATCAGCTGATCCGGGGCGGGTTCCTCACCGAGTCCGGCAAGTCGTTCAGCGGGCAGGCCGGGCGGCCGGGCACCATGCTGACTCCGGCCCGCACCGGGCCCGCCGGTGCGGGGGTCGAGGTCAATGTCGACTACGTCTCGGTCTGCGTGGTGGACCTCGCGGGTACGGACCGGGTGCGCCTGACCGAGCACTTGGACAACCGGCGCGAACCACCGGCCGACGTACTGGAACGGGCGGCCCGGATCGCCGCCCGCGCCCTGGAATCCGCCGCCGAGCAGGAGCTGCACCCGGTCGGCACGGAGCTCGCGCTGCCGGGCCTCGTCTCGCAGGGGTCCGTGCGCCAGGCCCCCAACCTGGGGTGGAACCAGGTCGAGGCCGAGCAGCTGTTCAGCGGCGCGCTCGGCCGGTTTCGTCCCGACTCCCCGCCCCTTCCGGTCAGTTCGGACAACGAGGCCAATCTGGCGGCGCTCGCCGAGCTGTGGTTCGGGGCTCCGGAGGAGCGGGTGGCACACTTCCTGTATCTGACCGGGGAGATCGGCGTGGGCGGGGCGCTGGTCGTCGGCGGGGAACTGCTGCGCGGCGCCCACGGCTTCGCCGGGGAGATCGGGCACACGGTGGTCGACCCGCGGGGCCCCGCCTGCCGCTGCGGCTCCCAGGGGTGTCTGGAGCAGTACGCGGGCCAGCTGGCGCTGCTACGGGCCGCGGGCCTGGACGAGGATGCCGGGGTTCCGGGCGTCGCCGAGCTCGAACGCCGGGCCCGGGCGGGCGATGAAAGCGCTCTCGGCGCGCTGGCCGAGGCCGGCCGGACCCTGGGAGTCGTCCTGTCCGGCGCCGTCAACCTCTTCGACCCGGAGGCGGTGGTGCTCGGCGGCATCTACCGCAGCCTGATGCCCTGGCTCGCGCCCGCCGCCGACCGCGAGCTGACCCGTCGGGCCGTGTCCGGCCTCTGGGCCCCCGGCAGCGGCCGGCTGCGCGCCTCCTCGCTCGCCGGGGACGCGGCCCGGGGTGCCGCGGCCCGCGTGGTGCGCAGGGTCCTCGCCGACCCGCTGGCGTACGGGTAGCCACGGCGCCCCGGCCGTGACGCGAGCCTCCGGGCCGCCTGGGGACCTGGACATCTGGGCGACCTGGACACCTGGGCGACCTGGGCGGGTCAGTGGTGGCCGTCGCCCCGGCCGAGTTCCAGGTACTCCTCGGCCGTCGGCTTGGGAATCTGGCTGCCGGGACCGTACATGGCCTGCGCGAGGCGCGCCCGCAGCCGGTCGGAGGGACGCGGTCTGCGCGTCACACCGTTGGCGTCGACGGTGGGCCCCAGTACGTAGGGCCGGGGCTGTTCGTAAGCGGTGAGCGTGTACAACTCGGCCTGCGTGAGCGGGTTGTGGACCTCCACGTACTCGCCGTGGGGCAGGCGCTTGACGATTCCGGACTCCCGCCCGTGCAGCGCCTTGTCGCGGTCGCGGCGCTGAAGCCCCAGACAGAGACGTTTGGTGACCACGAAGGCCAGGGCGGGCACCACGAAGAACCCGATCCGCACGAACCAGGTGATGGCGTTGATCGACACCTGGAAGTGGGTGGCCCACAGGTCGTTGCCGCCGCCGACGAGCAGCACCGCGTACAGCGCCAGCCAGGCGACCCCGAGGGCGGTGCGGACGGGGGCGTTCCGGGGCCGGTCCGCGATGTGGTGTTCGCGTCTGTCGCCGGTGATCCACGCCTCGACGAAGGGGTAGACCGCGATCGCCAGCATGATCAGCGGGAAGAGCGCGAACGGGATGAACACCCCGAGTTGGAGGGTGTGCCCCCACGCGTTGATCTCCCAGCCGGGCATCACCCGGATCAGGCCCTCGGAGAAGCCGAGGTAGAAGTCCGGCTGCGCTCCCGTCGACACCAGGTCGGGCCGGTAGGGGCCGATCGCCCAGAGTGGGTTGATGGTGGCGACCGCGCCCATGAGGGAGAGCACCCCGAACACCAGGAAGAAGAAACCGCCGGCCTTGGCCAGGTAGACGGGCAGGAACGGCGCACCCACCACGTTCTTCTCGGTCCTTCCGGGTCCGGCGAACTGGGTGTGTTTGTGGTGGAAGACGAGGATCAGATGGGCGACGACCAGGCCGAGCATGATGCCCGGAAGCAGCAGCACATGCACCGGGTAGAGCCGCGAGATGATGTCGTGCCCCGGGAACTCGCCGCCGAACAGGAAGAACGAAAGATAGGTGCCGATCACCGGAATGGACAGGATCGCGCCCTGCGCGAAGCGGATGCCGGTGCCGGAGAGCATGTCGTCGGGGAGCGAGTAGCCGGTGAGCCCGGTGATCAGGGCCAGCATCAGGATCGTCCAGCCGAACAGCCAGTTGACCTCGCGCGGCTTGCGGAAGGCGCCGGTGAAGAACACCCGCATCATGTGCGCGAGCAGCCCGGCGACGAAGACGATCGCCGCCCAGTGGTGGATCTGCCGGATGAGCAGGCCGCCGCGTACGTCCAGGCTGATGTTCACGGCGGACTCGTAGGCCCGGGTCATCCGGACGCCGTTCAGCGGCACGTACGAGCCGTGGTAGACGACCTCGACGCCGCTCGGCTCGAAGAACAGGGTCAGATAGACGCCGGTCAGGATGAGGATGAGGAAGCTGTAGAGGCAGATCTCGCCGAACATGAACGACCAGTGGTCCGGAAAGATCTTGCGCATATTGGCCTTCGCGAGGGCGTGGATGCCCAGGCGGCCGTCGGCCCAGTCGGCGAGCCGCTCGCCCTTGCCCGTCTCGGGTGGCCGCCCACTGGACCGGGCACGCTCGATTCGTCCGCTCATGCGTCTCCCCCCTCAGGCGTACTCCAGGGTAGGCACACCCGTCGAAATGACCAACGGGCTTACTGGTAAAGGAACATGATCGCCCGTCAGATGTGACGGGAGACGACCGGAAGTGAAGGCGGGCGCGGCGCGAGGCGTCGGCGGGGACCGGTCGGGGTGAGCCATCGGGGCCGGATTCGATCGAGGGCTCCGACCATCCGTCACGCCCCTCACTCCCGCCCCACCGGTATCACCCTCCCAGCAGGTCCGGGCATCGCCATACCGCCCCCAACCAGCAAAGTTTACTTGTTACTTGACTCAAGATGACTGCCACTGTTGAATTTGTGGAGTCGCAAAGTGAGCCGAGGAGGCAGGACACGATGGGGGACGACAGCACCGCCGGAATCATCCTGGCGGGCGGCCGGGGGGAACGGGCGAAGCCCATAACCCTGCAGTCCGCCGACTACATCCGCAGCAAGGCACTCATCCCGTTCGCCGGCAAGCCGCTCATCGAGTGGATCGTCGAGGCCTGCCGCGAACAGGGCATCCGCCGCTTCTACGTGGTGGCCCAGGGCATGGAGAACCGGAGCCAGATCAAACTCGTACTCGGACACGGGGAGCGGTACGGGGTCGAGATCAACTACTCGCGGTCCCGGTTCGACCAGTACAACGTCGGTTCGGGCGCCGCCACTTTGCACAACCTGGAGCAGTGGGACCTCACCGGGCCCGCGCTCGTCATGCCGGTCGACTCGCTGTTCGACTTCTCGCTCGACCGGCTGCTCGCCACCCACACCGCGACCGACGCCCTGGTCACCGTCGCGGCCGTCACCCGCACCCCGCTGGAGACCGCGGGCAAGTACGGCGTCATGCGCACCACCGACCAGGGGCTGATCTCCGGCTTCGTAGAGAAGCCGCGGCTCCAGCTGATCGAGCACCTCTTCCCCGAGGCGCTCGCCACGCCCGAGGCGCGCACCATCGCCACCAGCGCCGGCATGTATCTCATCGACTGCGGCAGGCTCCGACTGGCCGCCCGCAACCCGGAGTTGATCCGACTGGCCCAGCAACGCCTGGACTGGGGCGCCGACTTGCTGCCCTGGCTGGTCGGCCACGACCTGCCGGTGGCCGTCGGACGGATCGGGCGGCTCGGCGACCTCGGCAGCATCGGGGACTACCTCACCACCCTCGGCGAGGTGCTCACCGGCGAGTACCCGCAGATGAACCGGGCGATGGAGAGCCCGCTCAGCGTGGAGCCCCGGTACTGGATCCACGAAACCAGCCTGCGCACCAAGGACAACGTCACCGGCACCACGCTCGCCCAGAAGATCGCCGACGGCAGCGTCGTCATCGGCCCCGGGGTGCGCATCGGCCGCCATGCCGAGATCGGCGCCGGCGTCCGCCTCCAGTACACCGACATCGGGGACGGCGTCGATGTGCACGAGGGCGTCCACCTGCATCGCGCCGCACTCGGCGATGCCGCGGTGGTCGGAGCGTACGCGCAGATCAGCGACTCCTACATCGGGCCGATGGCCCATGTGCACTCCGAGCAGCGAAGCCCGGTCCGGCTCGACGACCACTCGGCCGTCGGCGACGGCGCCCATCTGTGGCCGGGCACCCGCCTGTCCGGGGTGAGCGTCTATCCGCGGCTGCGCGTGCCGGCCGTGTCGGGGCTGCCCGCCGGGACGCAGCTCACCAGCTCCGACGACATCCTCCAGTGGGTCTGACCCGAAGGCCTGCCCCAACTCCCTGACCGATCGACCGATCTGATGCTCTTTCAGGAGACTTCCGTGAACAGTCCGATCGCAGTGATAGGCGGTACCGGCCGGGTCGGCCGGCTCATAACGCAACGGCTGCTCGACCGCGGCGAGGCGGTGCGCGTCGTCGGCCGCAGCGTCGAGCGCGGCCGGGACGTGCCGGAGCCGGCCCAGTTCTTCCTCGGGGACGTCCGCGAACCGGAGACGCTGCGCATTCCGCTGCGCGGCTGCTCCGCGATCGTCTACACCGTGGAGCCCGGCACCGATCCGGCCGGCCCCGACAGCCCCGAGTCCACCCTGCACACCGGGGTCCGCAACGCGCTGGGCGCGGCCTACGGCGGGCCCGTGCTCCCGCAGTTCGTCCTGGTGAGCCAGCGCTATGTGACCCGCAGGGACCACCCGATGAACGCCTACGGCCGGATGCTGGACTGGCGCCTGGCCGGCGAGGACGCGGTGCGCCTGTCGGGCCTGCCGTACACGGTCGTGCGGCCGAGCTGGCTGACCGATCTGGACGGGGACGCGCGCATCACCCTCGAACAGGGTGACCGCAGGGACGGCTACGTCTCCCGCCGGGACGTCGCCGAGGCGTGCGTGCAGGCGCTGTACTGCCCGTCCGCGCGCGGAGTCACCTTCGAGATGCGCAGCGAGCCCGGCAGCGGCCCCGCCGACTGGGAGCCCCTCTTCGCCCGGCTCCGCTCCGACGAGCCGGCCCGCGAGTCCGGCGGCCGCCGGTTACTGGATCCGGTCCCCGACCGGGCCATTGCTTGACCATCCGCTTGACGTCGAGTCAGTCGAGTCAACAGACCAGGGAGGCATCCGTGACCGAGGCGCCGCAGATCACCGCAGGACGGCCGCAGCCACTGGGGACCACGGTCGACGCCGACGGGGTGAACTTCTCCGTCTTCTCCGAGCACGCCACGCGCGTGGACCTGCTGTTGTTCGACAAGTGCGACGATCCCGAGCCCTCCCGGACCATCCAGCTGCACCCCGACCGCCACCGCAGCTTCCACTTCTGGCACTGTCACGTCCGCGGGCTCGGCGCCGGGCAGGTGTACGCGTACCGGATGGACGGGCCGCACGACACCAGCCGGTCGGGTGCCCGCTTCGACCACCGCAAGGTGCTGCTCGACCCCTATGCCCGCGCCAACATCAACAGCCGCTGGCAACGCACCCAGGCCATCGGTCTGGACGACAACGTCGCGCACTCCATGCGCAGTCTGGTCGTCGACCTCGACGACTACGACTGGGAGGGCGACCAGCCGCTGCGCACCCCCATGTCGGAGACGGTCATCTACGAGCTCCACGTGCGGGGCGCGACCGCCTCGCCGACCTCGCGCGCCGAGAACCCGGGCACCTTCTCCGCCCTCACGGAGAAGATCCCGCACCTCCAGAGGCTCGGGATCACGGCGGTGGAGCTGCTGCCCGTCTTCGACTTCGACGAGACCCAGGTGCTGCGCACCGGCCCGGACGGCAGCGAGCTGCACAACTACTGGGGCTATGACCCGTACGGGTTCTTCGCCCCGCACACCGGCTACTGCTCCGAGCCCCATCTCGCCGGCCACATCGCGGAGTTCCGCGACATGGTCAAGGCGTTCCACAAGGCGGGCATCGAGGTCATCCTCGACGTCGTCTTCAACCACACCAGTGAGGGCAACGAGTACGGGCCCACCATCAGCTTCCGCGGCCAGGCCAACGAGGCGTACTACCACCTGTGGCCGCAGGACCGCAGCCACTACATGGACTTCACCGGCTGCGGGAACGCGGTCAACGCCAACCACCCCATGGTCACCAAGTTCATCCTGGAATCCTTGGAGTACTGGGTCCGCGAGCACCATGTGGACGGGTTCCGCTTCGACCTCGCCTCCGAGCTGTCGCGTGGCGCGCTCGGGTACGAGATGGCGGTGCCGCCGGTCCTGTGGGCGATCGAGCTGTCCCAGGTGCTGGCCGAGACCAAGATCATCGCGGAGCCGTGGGACGGTGGCGGCCTGTATCAGGTCGGCCGTTTCCCGGGGAAGCGGTGGGCGCAGTGGAACGGCCCCTTCCGGGACGATGTGCGGCGCTTCGTGCGCGGCGACGCCGGGCTCGTGGGGGACATAGCCGCCCGGATCGGCGGCTCCGAGGACCTGTTCGGACCCCAGCAGGAACTCCCCACCAACAGCATCAACTTCATCACCTGCCACGACGGCTTCACCCTCAACGACCTGGTCAGCTACGACGAGAAGCACAACCACGCCAACGGTGAGGCCGGGGCCGACGGGGCCGGCGAGAACTTCAGCTGGAACTGCGGCGTCGAGGGTCCCACCGACGACCCCGAGGTCGAGCGGCTGCGGGTGCGGCAGATGAAGAACCTGCTCGCCGTGCTGATGCTCAGCCGCGGCGTGCCGATGCTGCTCGCCGGTGACGAGTTCCGCAACAGCCAGGGAGGCAACAACAACGCCTATTGCCAGGACAACCCGACGTCATGGCTCGACTGGGACCAGGCCGACAAGGAGCAGGAGACCTGGAACTTCACCCGACGACTGATCGAACTGCGCAGGCGCTACCGCACCTTCCGTGAACCGCGCTTCTACAACGGACACCTCAACTCCCGTCTGCTGCCCGATGTCACCTGGCACGGCACCCGACTGGAGCAGCCCGGCTGGGAGGACACCCACGCCCGGGTCCTGGCCTGCACGCTCGGCGGCTTCAACCAGGACCCCGACCTGCATCTGATGCTGAACATGTACCACCTGGGCCTGGACTTCGAGCTGCCCCGGATCCGCGGCCGACGCTGGCACCGCGTGCTCGACACCGCGCGCCCCGGTCCGTACGACATCCTCCCCGCCGGACAAGAGGAGCTGATCGACGACTACACCTTCCATGCCCACGGCCGCAGCGTCGTGTTGCTGGCGGCCCTGCCTGACGAGAAGGGCACCTCTCGATGAGTGGATCTGCCGAACGCCGCACGTTCTCCGACACCCTGGCGGGCTACGTCACGTACTACAGCCCCACCCAGCACCGTTTCGGTCTGCGCACCTCGGACGACCGGGAATTCACCGTCCACCTGCCCCGCAATGTCTCCTCGCGCATCGTGCGCAACCTCGGTGACGACTACCGCGACACCACCGCGAACACCCAGGACATGCTCGCCGAGGGCCGCTACCTGTTCGCCTACGGAATCACCTACCAGTGGGAGGGCGGTGAGCGGTTCGAGGCGAAGGAGATCACCTTCCCCGAGGAGAGCCGCGGTTCCTACGTCTTCGAGCACCCGGCGTGGTGGGTCCAACAGGCCGCCGCCGTCGCCGACTTCTATCTGCGCGGGCACTTCCCCGACGGCACGTACGACTGGCGCAACTTCCGCACCCATCTGACGCTGAGCGGCACGCATCTGCCCGACTTCGACGGCGCCGATGTGCGCCAGGAGACCGACACCATCTCGCGGCTCGTGTACGGCCTGTCGACCGCGTACCTGCTGACCGGTGAGGACCGGTTCCTGGAGGCCGCCGAGAGCGGTACCGAGTATCTGCGCGAGCACATGCGGGTCACCGACGCGCAGGACGGGATCATCTACTGGTACCACGGCATCGACGTGACCCGCAGTGGCCAGCGCAAGGTGTTCGCCTCGGAGTTCGGCGACGACTTCGACGCGATCCCGATGTACGAGCAGATCTACGCGCTGGCCGGGCCGACCCAGACGTACCGCATCACCGGCGACCCGCGGATCCTGAACGACATCGACGGCACGGTGGCCCTGTTCGAGCGCTACTTCCGCGACCGCGCCCTCGGCGGGTTCTTCTCGCACCTGGACCCGATCACTCTCGACCCGAACGCGGACTCGCTGGGCCGCAACCGGTCCCGCAAGAACTGGAACTCGGTGGGCGACCACGCCCCCGCGTACCTGATCAACGCCTATCTCGCCACCGGGCGCGAGGACTTCGCGGCGCTCCTCGAAGAGACCGCGGACACCATCGTGGAGCGCTTCCCGGACGAGGAGACCAGCCCGTTCGTGCAGGAGCGCTTCCATGCCGACTGGAGCCCGGACCGCACCTGGGGCTGGCAGCAGGACCGGGCCGTGGTCGGGCACAACCTGAAGATCGCCTGGAACCTGACCCGCATCAAGGCGCTGCACGACAAGACCGAGTACGGCGTCACCGCCGACCGGATCGCCGAGATCATGCCGGCCGTGGGCAGCGATCAGCTGCGCGGCGGCTGGTACGACGTGGTGGAGCGGCGCCCCGACCCGGACAGCGGCATCCACCGCATGGTGTGGCACGACCGCAAGGCGTGGTGGCAGCAGGAGCAGGCGATCCTCGCCTATCTGATCCTGGCCGGCACCTCGGGCGACCCCGAGCAGCTGCGCCTGGCCCGTGAGGCCGCCGCGTTCTACAACGCCTTCTTCCTCGACTACCAGGACGGCGGGGTCTACTTCAACGTCCTGGCCAACGGCATCCCGTATCTGCTCGGCACCGAGCGGCTCAAGGGCAGCCACGCCATGGCCGGTTACCACTCGCTCGAACTCTGCTATCTGGCGGCCGTCTACACGGGCCTGCTGATCAGCAACGACCCGCTCACCCTGCACTTCCGGCCGCGCCCGTGCGATCTGCCGGAGCGCGTGCTGCGGGTGGCGCCCGATCTGCTGCCGGCCGGTTCGGTGGAGCTGACCCGGGTGTGGGTGGACGGGGTGCCGTACCACCGCTTCGACAATAAGGAACTCACCGTCCAGCTGCCCGAGGGGGACGTGCCGGTGCGGGTGCGCGTCGAGCTGGAGCCGGCGCAGATGCGGCTGCGGATGCGCACCGAGTTCGACGGGGACACCGCGCACATCCGCTGCGACGGCGTCATCGACGCGGCCGAGCTGGAGAAGTTCCGCCGCATCCTGGGCGAGGTCATGGCCGCGCAGCCGCAGCGGGTGGAGTTCCACCTGTGCCAGGTCACCGAGATGTGCCGGCCCGCCATCAACGAGCTGCTCTTCCAGCGCACGAAGGCGGGGCTCGACGCCGACTTCGTGATCGTGGGCTGCACCCTGCCGGACGTCGCCGACGCCCTGCTCGCCACCGATGCCTTCCTGCTCGAAGGCGGCGACGAGTGCGCCCATGAATGACCTCATCCGTCCGCTGGCTTCCAGCGTCACCGATCGATTCGGACACATCCGGGGGCACCGTGTCATCCATCCTCCAACTCTCCGAGGCCCGCAGGGCTCCTGCGACGGCGGACTTCGCCGCCTACTGCCAGGACCTGTTCGTCGCGCTGACGCGCTCGGACCAAAGACGCTGGGGCGAGGTGTATCTGCGCGGCCTGCTCGACGTACCGGGCCGCAAGACACCCACCCGGATCTCCGAGCACGTCCTGGGGCACCGGGCCGTGCAGCAGCTCCAGCAGTTCGTGCACCAGAGCCCGTGGGACTCGGGGCCGGTCCGCCGCAGGATCGCCGAGCGGACGGGCGCGGTGTTCCGGACCGAGGCGTGGGCCGTCGACGAGGTGGTGTTCGCCAAGAACGGTGACCGCTCGGTGGGGGTGGCCCGCCAGTACGCGCCGTCCCAGGAGCGCACCGTCAACTGCCAGCTGGCGTACGCCACTTCACTGGTGGGCACCGGGGGCGGCCTGCCGGTGAACTGGCGGCTGCTGCTCCCCCAGCGCTGGGACCGGGACGAGCGGCTGCGCGGTCAGGCCCACCTGCCGGCGGAGGAGCACTGCCGGCCGCGCTGGAGCTATGTCCTGGAGGCGCTCGACGAGATGACCGAGGAGTGGCTCCTGGAGCCGCAGCCGGTGCTCGCCGACTGGCGCTGCGAGAGCGATGTGGAGCCCCTGCTGCGGGGGCTGGAGGCGCGCGGTCACGGCTATCTGATCGAGGTGTCCCCGAGCACCGGGGTCACCCTGCCGCGACCGCACGCCGCCTCCCCCGCGACCCGGGGGACGGTGACCGAGCTCGCCGAGCACGTGGCGCGCCGGGACGAGCGCACCCCGATCGCCTGGCACGACCGGACGACGGAGCGGATGCGGCGCTCGCAGTTCCTGTCCGCTCCGGCGCTGCTCTGCTCGGAGGGGGCGCAGCACTCGGCGCACCGGCAGCGGCCCCGGCACCTGGTGACGGACTGGCCGTACGGCCGGCCCACGCCGCGTGCCTACTGGCTGACCAATCTGCCGGCCCGCCGCCTCGCCGAGGCGATCCCGCTGGCGCAGTTGCGCAGTCTGTCCGCGGACGGGCTGCGCAGGCTCCAGGAGGACTTCGGGCTCGGTGACTTCGAGGGCCGCTCGTTCCGCGGCTGGCACCACCACGTCACCCTCGCCTCGGCGGCGCTCGCCTTCGACGCGCTGAGCCGGCACAGCGAGGAGGAGTGGCTGAGCGGTCAGGGCGCCTGACGCCCCCGGCACGTTCCAACCGGCCGTCCGCCGGGCCCAGTCGGGGTCCGGCGGACGGCCGGGGCTACTTGGTCCAGCCGATGGCGGCGAAGTCGACATCGCCGAGACCGGCCACCCCGAAGTTGGCGAGGCCCTTGCGGACCGCCGTCATCTGGGGGCGCTGGTAGAGCTCGACGTCGTGTCCGAGCTTCCATATCTCCACGTCCGCCTGGTTGTAGAGGCGGGCCGCGGCGGCACGGTCGAGCGTGCCGGACGCCTGCTTGAGGAGGCTGTCGAGGGTGGGGTCCGAGATCCGGCCGTAGTTCTGGAAGCTCTGGGCACCGCGCGGCAGCCGGTAGATCGCCTGGGCCTGGCTCGGGTAGGTGAGGTCGGTGAAGCGGAAGATCGCCAGGTCGAAGTTGCCGAGGTCGAGGTACTTGGGGCCGTAGTCGTCGGCCGGCACCTTCTGGATCTCCACCGCGATGCCCACCTGTTGGAGCATCTGCTGGAGGAGTTGGGCGAGGTCCAGGCCGAGCCGGTTGGTGGACTCCGCGATCACGAACCGCAGCTTGAGGCTCTGGCCGCCCTTGACCCGCGTCCGGCCCGCGCCGGGCGACGTCCAGCCCGCCTTGTCCAGGAGCTGTCCGGCCGCCTTGGGGTCGAACCTGCCCCACTGGCCGGAGTTGTCGGCGTATCCGGGCTGGTTGGTCATGAAGATGTGATTGCCGAGCAGCGGCACCCCGACGGGCAGCCCCTCGGCCGCGACGTCCGCCAACGCCTTTCTGTTGACTGCCTGTTGAACGGCGTGGCGGACGTCGATGTCCTGGAGCGGACCGCCCGCCCCGTTGAGGCTGACGTGCACCTCGTCCCAGGCCGAGCCGATCCGCACGGTGCTGTTCGGGGCCGACTTGAGCTGCTGGTACGCCTCGGCGGTGGCCGCGTTCACGGCGTCGATCTCGCCGTTGAGGTACGCCTGGAGTGCGGCGGCGGGGAGCAGGGTGCGGAAGACCACTTTGTCGAGCCGGGGCCTGGTGCCCCACCAGGCCGGGTCGGGCACGGCCGTGACGGATTGGGTCGTCCGGTCCATCGAGGCGATCCTGAACGGGCCGGCGGTGACCGGGATCCGGGCCCGCCAGCCGTCGTTGAACTGCTCGGGCGTGCTGGTGGCGGACGCCGGGAAGAGCGGGTCGAACAGGCGCTGCCAGTCGGCGTACGGGGAGCGGAAGACGACCCGCACCTCGCTGGGGTCGGCGCCCTGGCGCACGTCCGATATCTGGTCGTACCCGGAGGGGTCGGCCACCAGATAGCGGTCGTCGCCGCGGCCGAGGGCCTTCCACTGGGCCTCGAAGTCGGCGACGCCCAGCGGTTTTCCGTCGGACCAGCGGGCGCGCGGGTTCAGCCGGTAGGTGACCGTCTGCGGCGATGACGTGGTGACGGTGGCGGAGAGCAGATAGTCGGGGTCGGCGTGCGGGACGCCCTTGGCGTCGCGGCGGAACAGCTGGGGCTCGACCAGGCTGTCGATCTCCAGGGCCTCGCCGATCGTTCCGGCGGCCTGGTTCACGTTGTACTGCGTGATCCACTGGGAGGTGGCGAGGGTCAGGGTGCCGCCCTGGCGGAGGTTCTGCGGCGGTTCGCGGCCCATGTCCTCGGTTCCGGAGGCCGGAACGCTCATCGCCCGCGGGGACTGTGTGCGATGGGGCGCGGCCGTGCACCCGGCCAGCGTCAGCGCCGTTGCCGTGATCAGCGCCGCCAACATCCGCACCCGACGTAACCGAGACACTCCAGCCCCCGTTCTGACATAGCGTCAATTAGCCGAACTGATCTGCGATTTATGGCACGGACCTTAACATTGCAGCCTGTCAGCCCGGTGAACTGTCCACGCCCGCGCCCCGCTTGAGGAGAAACCTTGGTCGGCCGCTTGTCCAAGCGCCTCGCCCACACCGTGCTGCTGCTGCTCTGCGCGGTCTTCCTCTCGTACGTCATCGCCTCCGCGGCCCTGAGCCCGCGCGCCTATTTCGAGGACCGCCAGCCGCGCCCCTCGGCCGCGACGGTGAACCACGAACTGGCGCTGCTCGGCACCGACGACCGGACACCGGTCCTGGAGCGCTTCGGGCACTGGTCGTGGCGGGCGGTCCACGGCGACCTCGGGCGCACCGTCGACGGGGACACGGTGAACGCCGAGTTCGGCCGCCGGATCGGGGTGTCCACCCGGCTGCTCCTCGTCGGCACCCTGGTGGGCACCGGGCTCGGCGTGCTCGCCGGTCTGTGGGCCGCGGTGCGCCGCCACCGGCTGCCCGACCGGGCGCTGACCGTGTTCTCCTTCCTCGTCCTCTCGGTGCCCACGTTCGTACTCGCGCTGCTCTTCAAGGAGGGCGCCCTCTGGTTCAACCAGAGCGCCGGCCACACCGTCATCCGCTACACCGGCGAGCGCACCCCGGGCCTGACCGGCTCGCTCGCCACCCACCTCAAGGACCGGGCGGTGCACCTCGCGCTCCCGGCGGCCACGGTCGCCCTGTGCGCGATCGCCTCCTACAGCCGCTACCAGCGGGCCGCCACGCTCGACGTCCTCGGCTCCGACCATCTGCGCACCGCGCAGGCCAAGGGGCTCACGCCGGGCCGGGCACTGCTGCGGCACGGGCTGCGCACCTCACTGATCCCGCTGACCACCTTCTTCTCGTTCGGTTTCCTGACCCTGTTCACGGGGGCCGTGTTCACGGAGCAGATCTTCGGCTGGCCCGGCATGGGCAGCTGGTTCATGGACTCCGCGCAGAAGGGCGACATCAACGCGGTGGTCGCGGTCAACCTGTTCGCGGCGGTGACCGTGCTGCTCGCCGGCTTCGTCGCGGACGTCCTGCACGCGGTGCTCGACCCGAGGGTGCGGGCCCGGTGAGCGCCGGGGCGACCGTGCTGCGCGGCCGGGGTGCCACCGTCGGCCGGTCACTGCTGCGCTCCCCCCGGGCCCTGACGGGCCTGGCGCTGATCGCGGGCCTGTTCCTGCTGGCGTACGCGGGCCCGCATCTGACCGGCTGGAGCTACACCGACATCGACTACACGGCACTGCGCGGCGCTCCGAGCACCGACCACTGGATGGGCACCAGCCGGATCGGGCAGGACGTGTTCGCCCAGACCGTGCGCGGGCTCCAGAAGTCGCTGCTCATCGGCGCCCTGGTGGCCCTGGTCAGCACGGCGCTCGGGGCGGCGTTCGGCAGCTGCGCGGGGTACTTCGGCGGCTGGGTCGACCGGGTGCTGATGTTCGTGGTCGACCTGATGCTGGTCATTCCCGGCTTCCTGCTCCTGGTGCTGCTCGCGCCCCGGCTGCGCGGCCTCGGCTGGCCCGCGTTCGCGGGACTGCTCGCCGCGCTCGGCTGGATGATCACGGCACGGGCGGTGCGGATCATGACCCTGTCCCTGCGGGAGCGGCCCTTCGTCGCCGCCGCGCGGCACATGGGCGTGAGCCCGTTCCGGATCATCGTGCGGCACGTCCTGCCGCACCTCGCCTCGTTCCTGATCACGGACGCGACCGTCGCCGTGGCCGCCGCCGTGATCGGCGAGACGGGCCTGTCCTACTTCGGGTTCGGCGTGCAGCCGCCGGACGTGTCGCTCGGCACGCTCATCGCCTCGGGCACCGATGTGGCCCTGACCTGCCCCTGGATGTTCTTCTTCCCCGCCGGCCTGCTGCTGGTCTTCGTCCTGGCGGTGCACCTGGTGGGCGACGCGCTGCGGGACGTCCTCGACCTGGGTTCCGACCGGGCGGCGGCCCTGCGATGACGGCCCCCACGGTGCTCGACGTCCGCGATCTGCGCGTGTCGTACGCGGACGCGTCCGGCGCCGCGCTGCCCGTCGTGCGCGGGGTCGACTTCTCGCTGCGGCGCGGTGAAGTCCTGGGTCTGGTGGGCGAGTCCGGGGCGGGCAAGACCGCGACCGCGCTGGCCCTGCTCGGGCTGCTGCCGCCGGGCGCCCGGACCAGCGGCTCGGCCCGGCTGCTCGGCACCGAGCTGATCGGGCTGCCGGTGCGTGAACTCGCCGGGCTGCGCGGCCGCCGCATCGCGATGGTGTTCCAGGATCCGCTCGCCGCGCTCAACCCGGCCCAGCGCGTCGGCGACCAGATCGGCGAGGCCCTGCGGATCCACCAACGGCCGCGCCCCGACCGGGAGTCCGCGCGCCGTCGCGTTCTGGAACTCCTGGAGGGCGTACGGGTCCCCGACCCGGTCCGCGTCGCGCGTTCGTATCCGCACGAACTGTCCGGGGGGCTGCGCCAGCGCGCCATGATCGCCATGGCGATCGCCAACGACCCCGATGTGATCGTGGCCGACGAACCGACCAGCGCCCTCGACGCCACGGTGCAGGCGCAGGTCCTGGACGCCCTGGACAGCGCCCGCCGGGCCACCGGCGCCGCCCTGCTCCTGGTCAGCCACGACCTGGGGGTGATCGCGGGCACGGCCGACCGGGTGGCCGTCCTGTATGCGGGACGCATCGTCGAAACCGCGCCGGTGGACGCCCTGTTCGCCGCCCCGCGCATGCCCTACACCCTCGGTCTGCTCGGCTCGGTGCCCCGCCTGGACGTGGCCGTGCCGCTCACTCCCGTACCCGGCGCCCCGCCCGCCCCGGGCAGTGCCGGGCCCGGCTGCGCGTTCGCCCCGCGCTGCCCGCTCGCCACGGCGGACTGCCTCGAAGCGGAGCCCGAACTCGACGGCCCCCAGGGCCACTTGGCGGCCTGTGTCCGCCCCGGCGCCCTCGCGGGGCGGTCCGCCGCCGACCTCTTCCCCACCTCGGCCCCGCCGCGCCGCGTCCCCCCGGGCGGCGCCCCGCTCCTCCGCGTCACGGGCCTCGCCAAGTCCCATCCGCTCCCCGGCCGGCCCGCCGCCCGGCTGCGAAGACGCCCCGCGGGGACCCGGCTCGCCGTGGAGCGGGTGGACCTGGAGGTGCGGCGGGGCGAGACGGTGGCCCTGGTGGGTGAGTCGGGGTCGGGCAAGACCAGCACGCTGATGGAGATCATCGCGCTCGGTCCTCCCGAGTCCGGGTCGATCGAGATCGCCGGGTACGACACGTCCGCGCTGAGCCGTTCCGATGTCCGCAGGCTGCGCGGCTCCGTGCAGATCCTGGTGCAGGACCCGATGGCCAGCCTCGATCCGCGCATGCGCGTCGCCGACCTCGTCGCGGAGCCGTTGCGCGCCCAGCGGTTCCCCCAGGACGCCATCGCCGCGCGAGTGCCCGAACTCCTGCGCCGGGTGGGCCTGGAGGCCGCCGACGCGGAGCGCCGCCCGCACCGGTTCTCGGGTGGCCAGCGCCAGCGCATAGCGCTCGCCCGGGCGCTCGCCGTCGGACCCGAACTGCTGCTCCTGGACGAGCCGGTGTCCGCGCTCGACGTGTCGGTGCAGGCGGGCATCCTCGATCTGCTGCGCCGCCTGCGCGAGGAACACGGCCCGGCCTGTCTGTTCGTCACCCACGATCTCGCGGTGGTGCGCCAGATCGCCGACCGGGTGGTGGTGATGTACGGGGGCCGGACCGTGGAGAGCGGATCGGTCGCCGACGTCTTCGACCGGCCGCGCCACCCCTACACCCGGGCCCTGCTCTCGGCGGTGCCGCTGCCCGATCCGCCGGCCGAACGGGCCCGCGCGCGGATCGTGCTGCCGGGCGAGCCACCGGGCGCGGCCGAACGCTCGGCGGGCTGCCGCTTCCGCGGGCGCTGCCCGGTGTACGCGGCGCTCGGCGTGGAGCGGACGCGCTGCGAGCGGGAGACGCCCGTGCCGGTCGGCGCGGACCCGCTCGCCGGGCACACCGCCGCCTGCCACTTCCCCCACGGCACCGAGGGTGCGTCCCTCCGGCTCGACTCCGAGCCGGAGGAACACCCCCCGGTGCGCTGAGAGTTCACCCCTGATGGGTCCGGGCCGCGCCGCGGTAGACCTCCAGGGTCCGCTCGGCCACCTTGTCCCAGGAGAAGTGCTCCACCGCCCGCGCCCTGCCCGCGGCGCCGAAGGCGGCGGCGCGGCCCCGGTCCTCGATCAGGTCGCCCACGGCGTCGGCGAGCCCGGCCGCGAACTTGTCGGGATCGACCGGCTCGCCCGTGGCGTCGGGACGGGCCTCGAAGGCGACGAGCCGTCCCGTCACCCCGTCGTCGACGACCTCGGGGATGCCGCCGACCGCGGAGGCCACGACCGGAGTGCCGCAGGCCATCGCCTCCAGGTTCACGATGCCCATCGGCTCGTAGACCGACGGGCACACGAACACCGTGGCACGGGTGAGCAGTTGACGCACCGAGTCCTGGTCCAGCATCCCGTCGATGCGGAAGACCCCGGTGCGTACGGCGCGCAGTTCCTCGACGAGTGCCGCGACCTCGGCGGCGATCTCGGGTGTGTCCGGCTGCCCGCAGCACAGCACCAGCTGGACGTCGGAGCGCAGACCGAACGCGGCCCGCAGCAGATGCGGCAGGCCCTTCTGCCGGGTGACGCGGCCGACGAACAGCACGATGGGCCGATCCGGGTCGATGCCGTACCGCTCCAGCGCGTCCGGGCGCGGGTCCGGCCGGTAGGCCTCGGGGTCGATGCCGTTGTGGATGACGTGCACCCGCTCGGGCTCGACCTCCGGATACACCCGCAGGATGTCCTCGCGCATCGCGGCGGACACCGCGACGAGGGCCGAGGCGGAGCACACGGCGGTGCGCTCCATCCAGCACGACAGGGCGTAGCCCCCGCCGAGTTGTTCGGCTTTCCAGGGGCGCAGTGGCTCCAGGCTGTGCAGCGTCATGATGTGCGGGACGCCGTGCAGCAGGCTTGCGAGGTTCCCGGCCATGTTCGCGTACCAGGTGTGGCTGTGCACGACGTCCGCCCCGGCGCAGTCACCGGCCATCACCGCGTCCGCCCCGAGAAATCCCAGCGCGGCGTCGGCGGCGGCGAGATGCGCCGGCGGCTGGTAAGCCGTGACCCCCGGTTCCGTTCTGGCCGTTCCCAGGCACCGCACGCGCACATCCGCGAGCCGGCGAAGACCTCGCGTCAGCTCCGCCACGTGAACGCCGGCTCCGCCGTAGACCTCGGGCGGGTATTCACGGGTGAGCAGATCGATTCGCACGTTCCCTCCTTCCCTTGCGCGGCCCGGCCCCGACGATCAGCAGCAAGTCCCCGACGAGGCGGGCATCGCGATCTCGGCGCGTCGGACGGCGGGCGATTCCGAAGACGGCCCCGACGTGAATATCAGGCACCCGCTGAGAATTACTCCAATGGAGAACATCGCACCGATGATCAGCCATATCCCCTTCGAGCCCATTGATTTATCCCCCCACATGGACGACTGAATTTGACAAGGAGAGTCAATCAGGGGTGACCAAGTCAGTCAAGTATAGGTTCAGCAATGAGTGATCTTGCTCTTACGGAGGAGGGAATTCCGAATGCAGCCTCCTCGGAGGACGTGCGGAAGCAGCCAAAGTGCGCCTGACCTGCCCAAAAAATCAGGTTCGAGGGCTTGTAGGCGTCTGACTTGCGGGTAGCATCAGTTGTAATGATCTGAGTCAAGTACCAGTTGCTCAAGGAGTCGCCATGGATCACTCTGAGCCTTCCTCTCCCGTTGGCCTCGGGCAGCGCATCCGGGAGCTCCGGGTCCGGCGCGGACTCAAGCAGCAGGACCTCGCGTCCGAAGAGATCTCGACCAGCTACGTGTCGCTCATCGAATCCGGCAAGCGGGCACCGTCCGATGCCGTGCTCGCCGCCCTCACCGAGAAGCTCGGCTGCTCGGCCGAGTATCTCCGCACCGGCCGCGACCAGCACGAGATGGAGGAGGCCCGGCTCAAGCTGGCCTTCGGGGACATGGCCCTGCGCAACGGGGCGGACGGCGAAGCGCTGCAGACCTTCAGCGGGCTGCTGGGGAGTCCCCTCCCCCTGGACGCCGTCATGCGGCGGCGCGCCCGCGTGGGTCAGGCCACCGCACTGGAGAAGCTCGGGCGTCTGGAGGCGGCGATCCCGCTCCTGGAGGAGATCTACGACGACCCCGGCCTCGCGGCCGGCTCGGACGAGTGGTGCCGTACCGCCGTGGCGCTCTGCCGCTGCTACCGCAACTTGGGCGACATCACCGTGAGCATCGAGATCGGCGAGCGGGCCATGAGCAGGCTGGACGCGCTGGGTCTGGACGTGACCATCGATCACGTCCAGCTCGGCTCCACCCTCATGGGCTCCTACCGCATGCGGGGCGACCACACCCGGGCCCATCTGCTGGCGCAGCGGCTCATCCCCATCGCCGAGAAGCAGGGCGCGCGGGCGGCCCGGGGCGCGGTGTACTGGAACGCGGGTCTGGTCGCCCAGTCGCGCGGGCAGCTGAACGAGGCGCTGGCCCTGACCGAGCGCGCGCTCGCGATGATGGCCGAGGACGACAATGTGCGCCATGTGGCCATGCTGAAGATGAACTACGGATGGCTGCTGCTCCAGACCGAGTCCGGCGAACTCGACCGGGCCAAGGACCTCCTGGAGGAGGCCCAGCAGTCCTTGGCGGAGACGGGCAACGCCGACGAGCTCGCCCGCTGCGAACTCAGCCTGGCCGAGGCCGACACCGCTCTCGGCAACTGGCCCGAGGCGGCCGCCCATGCGGAACGCGCACTCGGTCTGCTCGGCAGCGAACCCCGGGTGGTCGCGGTGGCCGCCCGGTCCATCCTCGCCCAACTGCACTTCCTGCGCCAGGAGACCGACCTCGGCAAGCAGACCCTCGAAGCCGCCACCCGGCAGCTGCGGCACTTCCCCGTCTCGTACGAGACGGCCTCGTACTGGCGCCGTATCGGCGACATGTGGCGCGACGAGGGCTATCCCAAGCAGGCCCTCGCCGCCTACGACGCCGCCCTGTCCGCGTCCGGGCTCCAGCCCACGCCCAGCCCGCGGCACGCCCTCAGCGAGCGCGCACGCTAGCCCTCAGCACCGCCAGGACCCGGTCGCGCAGCGCCGCCATGGCGGCCGGGTCCTCCGCCTCCACGTGGACGCAGACCAGCGGGGCGCCGTGTGCGGCCCGTACGTTGAACCAGGAGCCGTCGCCGAACTCCCCCGTCACGCCGTCGAGTCGGTCCAGTTCCGCGTCGGTGTCCGCGAAGTACGCGGCGACGCGGCGCAGCGCCGCCATCGGGTCCTCGACCTCGATGCCGATCTCGCCGGAGCGCGGGTAGCGGTCCAGGCCCGCGGTCAGTCGCGAGAGCCCGCGGCCGGTCTCGCCCACCTCGGCCACCAGGTGCAGTGCGGCGAGCATCGCCGAGTCGGCGCACCAGAAGTCCCGGAAGTAGTAGCGCCCCGAGTGGGCCGCGCCGAACGCCGCTCCCTGCTCGGCCATCAGGGAGCGGATGGCGGCTCGGCCGACCGGGGAACGCAGGGGGATGCCGCCGGCCTCCTCGACCGCCTCGATGGCGGCCCGCGAGACGATGAGGTCGTGGACCACCGCGGCTCCCGGGCGGCGGGCGAGTTCGCGTGCCGCGACCAGGGCGACGACCGCGGCGGGCGAGACGGTGGCGCCCCGCTCGTCCACCACCCGGCAGCGGTCCGCGTCCTCGTCGAAGGCGAGCCCCAGGTCGGCGCCGGACCGGCGCACCCGCTCCCCCAGGTCCCAGCTCGGCCGGCCGGCGAGGTCGTCGTCGAAGGCGAAGCGCACGGGGACGAGTTCCACGGCCGGGTGGTGCAGCGCCCGGGGCGCGGTCAGCGCGGCGATGCCGTGGGCCGCGTCGACCACCACCTTCAGCGGACGGATGCCGCCGAGATCGACCAGGGAGCGCAACTGCCGGACGTAGTCGTCGAGCACCGGCGCCCGGACCACGGAACCCGGGTGGTCGGTCAGCGCAGGCCGCGGGCCCGCGAGCCGTTCGCGGATCGCTTCGAGCCCGGTGCCTTGGGCGACCGTTGCCGCGCCGGCGTGGCACAGCCGGATCCCGTACGGGGCACCGGGGCCCCGGCCCGCCGTGACCAGCGCGCCGGGCACGTCCAGCCGGCCCGAGAGGTAGGCGAGGCAGTCGGCGGGACCGGCGCCCGCGTCGACGACGTCGGCGCCCTGGTCGAGGACGCCCTGGGCGAAGGCGTCGGCGAGGGCCGGCGAGCAGCCCCGCAGGTCGTGCGCCACCGCGATCACGGGCGCGCCGGTGAGCAGTGCGAAGGCGGCTCCGGTGCGGTAGGCGCCGCCCGGATCCAGTTCCTCCGGGACCCGTCCCCTGATGCCGTGGGCCCCGACGATGCGCTCGGCCGTGCCGCGCGACTCACTCATCGACGCTCTCCTCCCGGTCTCGGGCCGGCCGCAGCCAGAAGGTGGCGAGCGGCGGCAGGGTGAGGGCGGCGCTCCGCGCCTGGCCGTGCCACGGCACCGGCTCGGGCGTGATGACACCGGAGTTGAGCACGCCGCTGCCGCCGTAGCGTTCGGCGTCGCTGTTGAGGACCTCTCTCCAGGCGGCGGCGTCCGGCAGGCCGATGCGGTAGCCGGTGCGGACCACCGGGGAGAAGTTGCAGACGACGACCAGGGGCCGGCCGTCGGCGTCGTAGCGCACGAACGAGAGCACGTTGTGCTCGGCCCGGGATCCGTCGATCCAGGAGAAGCCGGCGGGATCGTGGTCGAGCTCCCACAGCGCGGGGGTATCGGTATAGACCTGGTTCAGATCGCTGACCAGTGAGCGGATGCCGCGGTGGCCGGCGTGGCCGGGCCAGTCCCGGTCGAGCACCCACCACTGCGGTCCGCGGTCGTGGTCGAATTCCTCACCCTGCCCGAACTCCTGGCCCATAAACAGGAGTTGCTTTCCCGGATGGGCCCACATGTGACCGAGGTAGGCGCGGAGATTCGCGCGCCGCTGCCACCAGTCACCCGGCATCTTCGCGACCAGGGACCGCTTCCCGTGCACCACCTCGTCGTGCGAGAGCGGCAGCAGATAGGCCTCGCTGTAGGCGTAGACCATGGAGAAGGTCAACTCGTCGTGGTGGTAGGCGCGGTGCACCGGGTCCCGGGCGACATAGCCCAGCGAATCGTGCATCCAGCCCATGTTCCACTTCAGGTCGAAGCCGAGACCGCCGAAGCCGTCCGGGCCCACCTCGTAGGTGGGACGCGTCACTCCCGGCCAGGACGTGGATTCCTCGGCGATGGTGAGGGCCCCGGGGGCGCGGCGGCGCACGGTATCGGTCAACTCCTGCAAGAAGGCCACCGCCGCCAGGTTTTCCCGCCCGCCGTGCTCATTGGGGCTCCACCCGCCGTCCGCACGGGAATAGTCGAGGTAGAGCATCGACGCGACGGCGTCCACGCGGATCGCGTCGATATGGAATTCGGTGCACCAGTAGACGGCGTTCGCGACGAGGAAGTTGCGCACTTCCCGGCGGCCGTAGTCGAATTCCAGGGTGCCCCAGTCCGGATGGTGGGCACGACGGATGTCGGCGGGTTCGTAGAGGGGTTCCCCGTCGAATCGGGAAAGGGCGAACTCGTCCTTCGGGAAGTGGGCCGGCACCCAGTCCGCGATGACGCCGATCCCGGCGCCGTGCAGCGCGTCCACGAGGTACCGGAAGTCGTCGGGGGTGCCCAGGCGGGCGGTGGGGGCGAAGTAGCCGGTCACCTGATAGCCCCAGGAGCCGCCGAAGGGATGTTCCATCACCGGCATCAGCTCCACATGGGTGAACCCGAGCCCCGCGACGTACTCCGGCAGCTCCGCGGCGAGCTGACGATACGTCAGCCCTGGCCGCCAGGAAGGCAGATGGACCTCGTAGACGGACAGGGGACGGCTGCGGCAGTCGGCCCCGCCGCGCTCGGCCATCCACTCGGCGTCACCCCATTCGTAGGCGCAGGCGTCGACGACGGAGGCGGTCGCGGGCGGGCACTCGGTGGCGCGGGCCAGCGGATCGGCCTTCTGGAGCATGCGGCCGTCACGGGTGTGGATCTCGTACTTGTAGCGGGTGCCGGGTCCCGCGTCCGGCACGAACAGCTCCCAGACACCGCTGGAACCGAGCGAACGCATGGGGTGCGCGGTGCCGTTCCAGCCGTTGAAGTCGCCGATCACGCGCACCCCTTGGGCGTTGGGGGCCCAGACCGCGAAGGCGCAGCCGGTGACGCCCTCCAGGGTGCGGATCCGGGCCCCGAGCACCCGCCACAGCTCCCCGTGCCGGCCCTCCGCGATCAGGTGCAGGTCGAGGTCGCCGAGGGTCGGCAGGAACCGGTAGCCGTCCTCGTGGCCCTCCTCCCGGTCGTGCGCCCGCTCGCCGTAGGCGACCTGGAGCCGGTAGACCGGCGCGACCGTGCCCGGCAGCAGCCCGGTGAACAACCCGTCGCGCTGGTGGGCGAGTTCGACCCGGTCACCGTCGCCGGTGACCACCGTGACACGGCGGGCGAGCGGGCGCAGGACCCGGACCGCGACGCCGTCGGCCACCGGGTGGGCGCCGAGCACGGAGTGCGGGTCGTGATGGGCCCCCGCCAGCAGCCGGTCGAGCTCGGCTTCGGCCATACGGGTCGTCAACTGCCGCGTCTGGAGCACGGGTCGGGGTTCCTCTCGGAGTCAGCGGGAGTGCGCGAGCCGGTGGACGGCGGCCAGCGGCACGGGCAGCAGGGCCGGGCGGTGCCGCGCCTCGTAGACGGCCTCGTACACCGCCTTGTCGGCCTCGAAGGCGCGCAGCGGCACGGGCCGGCAGAAGGGGTCGGCGCCGCCCGCGTCGCGATAGCCGTCGCAGAAGGCGCGCCGGTTGCGCACCGACCAGGCGTACGCCCTGCGGGTGCGCCGCGTCCGGGGCCCGGGGCCCGCGTCGGCGGAGCGTTCCTGGACGTCGGCGAGGGCGGTGCGCGCGGCGTAGTCGAAGGAGCGCAGCATGGAGGCGACGTCGCGCAGCGCCGACTGCGGGCGGGCCCGTTCGGCGGCGGGTGTGGCGGGCTGGCCCTCGAAGTCGATGATCCGCCAGCCGTCGGCGGTGCGCAGCGCCTGGCCCAAGTGCAGGTCGCCGTGGGTGCGTTGGACCAGAAGCGGGCAGCCGCGGGCGGCCATCGCCGCGTAGTCCTCGTACAGGGTGGCGAGCGCGGTGCGGTAGCGGGCGAGCGCGGGGACCTCCTCGATGGCCTCCTTCAGGCGCCGGTGCATCCGGGCGGCGTCCTCGGCCACCTCGCCCGGTCCGACCAGGCTCTTGGGGAAGGCCTCGGCGAGCGCGGTGTGCACCTCGGCGACGGCTTGGCCCAGGGTGCGGGCGTGCGCCGTGAAGCCGCCGGTGGCCGGGACGGTTCGGCAGCCGCCCTCGACGCAGTCGGCGGCGTGCCGTACCGCGCTCTGCCACCCGTCGGCCTCGGCGGGCAGGAAGTCCTCGACGAGCCCGAGCACCAGACCCTCGCCGCCCGGCGCGTCGGTGTGCAGCGCGCCGTGCAGGCGCGGAGTGCGGGCGCAGCGCTGTTCGGTGAGAGCGCGCAGGATGTCGATCTCGGTGTGCGGCCCGGGCTCGGGCCGCCGGTAGAGCTTGAGCAGCAGCCGGTCGCCGTACGCCACCGTGCTGTTGCTCTGCTCGGCGGTCAGCGCGCGGGGCACCAGGCCGACCGGCAGCGGCAGGGCGGAGGTGCGCGCGAGGCGCGGCCCGCCGGAACCGCCGCGCACGGCCAGGGTGCGCAGGAGCACCCCGAGCAGCGCCGGGTCCTCGACGGCCTCGTACAGGGTCCAGCCCCGCCAGGGCCCGTCCGCCACCTCGGCGATGGCGGACGGGGCGAGGCGGGCCGGCAGCCGCGGGCGCAGTCCGAGCAGCACCTGGTAGAGCCGCTCGGGTCCGCCGGTGTGGCGGGCCCGGAGCACGGCGTGGACCAGGGCCGGGGCCTGGTCGCGTACGACGGTGACGGCGAGCGGGGTCAGCTCGGCGAGCGGGCCGCCGCCGCCCGCGAACCAGCGGCGGGTGACCAGCCACGGTTCGAGCGCGGGCAGCAGCGGGGCGAGGACCCCGGCCTCGGTGGCGGTGACGCTCATGGCGCCTGCCCCTCGACGACCGGGGTCAGCAGATGGGCGGGGCCCCGCGACGGTTCCAGGCGTACGTAGGTGTGCGGGTGCCAGGCGTGCAGGGCGCCCGTCAGCTCGTCGCGCAGCTTCAGGGAGCCGTCGTCGGGCAGGCCGAGCGAGGCGAGGTCGAAGGAGACGGTGGCCTCGCTCGCGTGGTGCGGGTCGAGGTTGACCACCGCGAGTACGGTGTCGCTCGTTCCGTCCGGGCGCGTCAACTGCTTCGAGTACGCGATGACTTGATCGTGATCGGTGGGGTGGAAGCGCAGGTTGCGCAGTTCCTGGAGGGCCGGGTGCTCACGGCGCACCGCGTTGAGGCGGGTGATCAGCGGGGCGATGGTCCGGCCCTCGGCCTCGGCGGCGGCCCAGTCGCGCGGGCGCAGTTCGTACTTCTCGGAGCGGGCGTAGTCCTCGGTGCCCGGCTCCAGCGCCTCCCCCTCGTACAGCTCGTAGCCCGCGTACACGCCCCAGGTCGGGGCGAGGGTCGCGGCGAGCACCGCACGCGTCTCGAAGGCGGGCCTGCCGCCGTCCTGGAGGTAGGCGTGCAGGATGTCGGGGGTGTTCACGAACAGGTTGGGGCGCAGGAAGTCGGAGCTCCCGTGGGCGAGTTCGGTGCCGTACTCGGTGAGCTCCTCCTTGGTGTTCTTCCAGGTAAAGTACGTGTACGACTGCTGGAAGCCGGCCTGCGCGAGTGCGTGCACCATGGCCCGGCGGGTGAACGCCTCGGCGAGGAAGACCACATCGGGGTCGGTGACGCCGACCGCGGCGATGACCCGCTCCCAGAAGGAGACCGGCTTGGTGTGCGGGTTGTCGACGCGGAAGACGCGCACGCCCTGGGCGATCCAGTGGCGCAGGATGCGCACCGTCTCGGCGACCAGTCCCTCGAAGTCGGTGTCGAAGTCGAGGGGGTGGATGTCCTCGTACTTCTTCGGCGGGTTCTCGGCGGAGGCCACGCTGCCGTCCGCACGATGGGTGAACCACTCGGGGTGCTCGGTGAGCCAGGGGTGGTCGGGCGAGCACTGGAGGGCGAGGTCCAGTGCCACCTCCATTCCCAACTCACCTGCCCTGATGACGAATTGACGGAAGTCCTCCAGGGTGCCGAGGGCCGGGTGGACGGCGTCGTGGCCGCCGTCGGCCGAGCCGATCGCCCACGGTGAGCCCACGTCGTCGGGGCCCGCGGTGAGCGCGTTGTCCGGGCCCTTGCGGTGGCTGCGCCCGATGGGGTGGACGGGCGGCAGGTACACCACGTCGAAGCCCATGGCGGCGACGGCCGGCAGCCGTTCGGCGGCGGTCCTGAAGGTGCCGCTGACAGGCGGCAGGCCCGGGGTGAGCCGTGCCCCCTCGGAGCGCGGGAACAGCTCGTACCAGGAGCCGACGAGGGCGCGCCTGCGCTCCACGAGGAGGGTCAACGGCCGGGAGGCGGTGAGCAGTTCACGCAGCGGACGGGCGTCCAGCGCGGCGATCACCTTCGGGTCGGTGGTCGCGGCGAGCCGACGGGGGGTGGGGCTCGCTTCGTCGCGCAGCGCGGCCGCCGCCGCTGTCACCGCCTCCCGGCGGCCTGTGTCCGGGATCGCGAGGGCGGCCCGCTCGTGCAGCAGGGCCCCCTCGGCGAGCGTGAGCTCCACATCGACCCCGGCGGGTATTTTCAGCTGTGCGTCGCGGCGCCAGGTGCCGACGGGGTCGGCCCAGGCCTCCACGGTGTAGGTCCAGCGCCCGGGGGCTTCGAGGACGACGGTCGCCTCCCAGCGGTCGGCGTCCGCGTCGACCAGGGCCATCGGCGTCCAGGGTCCCGGCCGGCCGGCCGGGTCGCGCAGGACCACGTTGGCGGCGACGAGGCCGCTACCCTCGCGGAAGACGGTGGCGCCGATGGTCACGCTCTCACCGGTCACCGCCTTGGCCGGCGTCTCGCCGCCGCGCACCTGCGGGGTGACGTCCAGGACGGGGATGCGGGCGCCCCGAGGGGCGGCCGGCATCGTGAAACGGGCGGAGGTCATGGAGGTCATCGGGTACTCCTCACCACGGTGCGGGCCCCGGCGCGGGACGGGCGCTCCCGGTCCGCGAGGAGGTCGATGATGGTGCGGGCGAACAGATGGCAGTGGGCACCGGTCCGCGCGGTGACGAGGTCGTCGTGGACGACCACGTCCTGGTCGACGTACTCGCCGCCCATGTTGCGCAGGTCGCCGAGCAGGTTGTTGTGGACGACCGCCTTGCGGCCGCGCACCAGGGACGGGACCGGGGCGGCGAGCCACATGCCGTGGCAGATGATGCCCTTGACGATGGCCGGGTCGTTGAAGGCCCGGCGCAGGAAGGTGGAGGCGGGCGGCAGCCGGCCGGGGTCCTCGGTGTAGCGCAGCCGGTCGGAGACCATGCCGGAGGGCACGATCACCGCGGAGAACTCCTTGAGCGCGAACTCGTCGATGTCCTCGAAGGAGCGGTCCACCTCGAACGGCATCCGGTGCTCGTGCCCGGTGAAGGTCATCCGGTCCTGGCCCCAGAGGCGGGTGAGGAAGTGCACTTCGGCGCCTTCCTCGGGGAAGCGGTGCTGGTAGTAGAGGATCTCCGGTTCGTAGAAGTCGCTCTCCATCAGGACGGCGATCTTGTGGCCGGTGAGCCGCATGGCTAGTCCTCCTTCCCCCGGCCGGTGACCAGGTCGATGAGAAACGGCCCCGGGGTCCCCAGCGCCTCGTCGACGGCCGCCCCGGCCTGGTCGGGCTTGTCGACGCGTACGGCCGGTACGCCCAGGGACCTGGCCAGAGCCGTGAAGTCGATGGCGGGCCGGCTCAGGTCGAAGATCTCGGGGTGGTCGTGGGCCGCCACGTCGACCGAGCGCCAGTACTGCTCGATGTTGTCCTCAAGGAGCTTGTAGCTGCCGTTGTTGCAGATGACGAACTTGGCGCCGATGTCGTAGCGGGCCGCGGTCCACAGCGCCTGGACGGTGTACATCGAGCCGCCGTCGCCGGTGAAGCCCACAACTGTCTTGTCCGGATGGGCCAGTTGGGCGCCGATGGCGCCCGGGATGCCGACGCCGAGGGAGCCGCCGCGGGTCTGGAACCAGTGCCCGGGCCGGGTGGGCGGCAGATGGCGGAAGAGTTCGGGCGACGCGGTGAGCGCCTCGTCGAACAGGATGGCGTCCTCGGGGAGCCGGCGGGCCAGCTCCTGCGCGAAGGCGGTGGTGGGCTGGGCCGACGGGTCGAGCGCGGCCTCGTTCTTCTGCTGGTTGGCGGCGAGTTCGTAGGAGCGCTCGGCGGCCCGGCGCCTCAGCCAGTCCGCGGCGCGCCGCCGGCTCTCCTGGCTCATCCGCGCCTCCAGCGCGTCGGCGAGCCCGGCCAGGGTGCGTTTGGGGTCGGCGACGAGTCCGACGTCGACGGGGAAGTTCTTGGCGATGGCGTCGGTGTCCAGGTCGATGTGCACGACGGGGGCGCCCGGCGCGAACACACCGTCCAGGGCGGGATACACCTCGGGCAGCGCATAGGTGCCGACGAGGAGGACGGCGTCGGCGGCTGCGGTCACCCGGCGGCTGCTCTCGCCGAACATGTGCCCCAACTGGCCCCCGTACGCCGGGTGTTCGACGGACAGGTTCACCTCGGACCAGTCCGCCCCCCACACCTCGGCGCCCCAGGTCTGGGCGAGGCGGGCCAGCTCCTCCTGGGCACCGGAGAAGTGCACCCCGTCACCGGCGACGACGATCGGCCGCTCGGCGCCGGCGAGCAGCTCGGCCGCCCGGCCGAGCGCCGCGGGGTCGGGGGCGCTCGCGGTGTCGAGATAGGTCACCGGGACGGCCGCCTCGGTGGTGGGCCGGTCCATCACATCGGCGGGCAGCACGACGAGCACCGGACCGTAGGGGGGTGTGGCGGCCACCTTGAAGGCGCGGCGCAGGGTGCGCAGCGTGGACTCGGGGTCCACCACGCGGGTGGCCCACTTGGTGACCGGCTCGGCCATGGCCACCAGGTCGGCGGCCATCTGCGCTTCCATGTTCTCGTAGCGCAGACCGGCCTCGCCGGCGATCACCACGAGCGGGGCGTGGCCCCGTTTGGCCTGGTAGAGCATTCCGATGCCGTTGCCGAGGCCCACTCCGGTGTGGAGCTGGACCACGGTGGGGCGGCGGGTGGCCCGCGCGTAGCCGTCCGCCATCCCGACGGCAACGGCCTCCTGTAGCGCCAGAACGTACTCAAGTGAGGGGAAGTGGCGCAGTTCGTCGAGGAAACCCTGCTCGACCGTGCCGGGGTTGCCGAACATGTACCGGACCCCGTCGGCCTGTAGCTGTTCGAGCATCGCGACCCGCGCGGGCCTGCTGACCATGGTGTGCTCACCTCTCGTGCGGAACGGTAACTGCCCTGTCCGGCGCGTCAGTTGGCGAGGAAGCCCCACTGCCGCAGACCCTGCTCCAGAACCTCGACGACCTTCTCGCCGGTGAGGTAGGAGTCGGGGGTGGAGCGCCCGGTGATGAACGGGTAGTCGACGATGACCGAGGTCTCCTTGCCGAAGTTGCCGTGGTAGGCGCCCCCGGGAGCGGTCGCGTCGCGCAGGATGTACTCCAGCGGGTACGGCGGCGGCCCGATGACGAAGTCGGTGCCCATGAAGCCGGTGCCGTCCTTGTAGTCGTACTCGATGCAGTGACCGGTGACGTGCTTGCCCCGGATGATGCTGGTGCGGTCCTCCTGGTCACGGGCGAAGGCGAGCGCCGCGACGCCGTAGCACTCGGCCGCGATCGGCAGGTCGAGCGCGTGGAAGGCGAGGATCAGGTCGTGCACCCGCCAGTTGTTGGCGAGGTCGACGATGGGGCCGCTGCCGCCGACGATCAGGAGCGCGTCGTAGCGGCCCGCGATCTGCTCGCGGACCTGCTCAAGGCGGGTGTTGTACGCCTCCCAGTCGCGCAGGAAGTACGGCTTGCTGCGGTAGGGGCGGTCGGGCAGCCAGGACGACAGGTCCAGCGGGTCGTCGAGGCGGTCCGAGGTGTCGATGGCGCGGACCTTGGCGGCCATCTCGGGGGTGGTGACCGAGCGGCCGAGCGGCGGGTCGATGTAGTCGGGGTCCATGCTCGGCGGCAGGGCCGGGGCCCGCTTGCCGGTCGGGGTCGCGAAGCTGACGTGATAGCCGGCCTTGTCGAACGTCTCCAGGGGGCCGATCAACTCCTCGCCCCAGTAGCCGTATTCGGACAGGACGACGAGGATGCGCTTGCTCACGGGAGTTCCTCTCCTTGGGGGTTCCACGTGGTGCCGGGGTCATGTCTAGGTCCGCTCCAGCGGCCGGGACCAGCCCCCCGCGGTCCGGAACACGGACATCCACAAGTGGGCGGACGCACTACGGCATGTCATGCTCCGGCCCAGGCCACGGGGGGTGCGGGCGGCTCAACGGGTGGTCCGGGGTGCCGAGTTGCCGCAGCCCGTGGGGCGACTTCACGCAGTGCGTACCGGCCACCGGCCCGGCCGTGCGCGGCGGTGGCGGGCCGTGCCGAAATCGTGGGGCGGCACCCCGGCACGGGCGCCGCGCCGAGTCGTGCCGCGGGCCCCGGGCCCGCGCACTGGAAGGGAGTCAGCCATGACGGCCGAAAAGACCGCGCCCGGCACGGGCATCGCCGCGTTCGTCCAGCACTGGTTCGACATTCTCAGCGACCACCAGCCGGTCGAGGAACTCCTGGCCCACATCGTCGACGACGGACTGGAGATGGCCTTCCCCGAGCGCACGCTGCGCAGCCACGCCGACTTCCGCGACTGGTACGACGTGGTCGGCGAGGCCTTCAGCGACCAGACCCATGTGGTCGAGCGCCTCGACGTGAGCGAGGACGGCACCGGCGTCGACATCTCGCTGACCGTCGTGTGGACGGCCAAGCAGACCTCCGACGGCACCGTCAGCTCGTTCCGCATCGACCAGACCTGGCGTCTGGTGCGCGAGGCCGGCACCGGGCGGCCGCTCATCTCCGGCTACCGCGTCGGCGACCTCAACCCGGCCTGAGTGCACATCAGTTGACCCTGGAGGTTCCATGTCACCCGATTTGGCGGGCACTTCCCCCGGCCGCGCCTTCGACTACGTCGTGGTCGGCGCCGGCTCGGCCGGCTGCGCCGTGGCGGCCCGGCTGAGCGAGGACGCGAGCGCGGCCGTGCTCGTCCTGGAGGCGGGCGGCTGGGACGAGCGCCCGGAGATCCACCGCACGGACGCGGCCGCGGTGTTCGCGCTGCTCGCCTCCGAGTGGAGCCCCGACATCGACTGGGGCTACGCCACCGAGCCCGAACCGGCCCTGGGCGGGCGCCGGATCCCGGTGGCCCGGGGCAAGGTGGCCGGCGGCTGCAGCTCCGTGAACGCGCTGATGTGGGTCCGCGGCAGCCGCCACGACTACGACCGCTGGGCGGCGCTCGGCAACCCGGGCTGGTCCTACGCGGACGTACTGCCCCACTTCCGGCGCTCCGAGGACTACGCGGGCGGCCCGTCCGCGCTGCGCGGCACCGGCGGCCCGGTCCGGGTGCGTGAGCTCGACGCCCCCACCCCGCTCGCCGAGGCCTTCGTCGCCGGGGCCGCCGAACTCGGCTACACCGCGCCGGAGTCGGACTACAACGGCGAGCGCCAGGACGGCTACGGCTTCCTCTACCAGACCACCCGGGACGCCGCCGGCAGCCGCTCCTCCACGGCGGACGGCTATCTGCGCCCGGCCCTGAAGCGGCCCAACCTGACGGTCGAGGTGGGGGCCCGGGCGACCCGCCTGATCCTGGACGGGACCCGGGTGACGGGCGTCGAGTACGAGCGGGACGGCCGCCTGCACCGGGTCCGGGCCGAGCGGGAGGTCGTGGTCTCGGCGGGCGCGTTCGAGTCGCCGAAGCTGCTCATGCTCTCGGGGATCGGCCCGGCCGCGCATCTGCGCTCGCACGGCATCGACTGCGTACAGAACCTGCCGGGGGTCGGCGGCAACCTCCAGGACCACCTGTTCGTGCCGGTCTGCTACCAGTCGCTCCAGGACCACCCCGAGGGCGCGCTGATCTCCGAGGCCGGTCTGTTCACCCACACCAGGGATGCCGGGCCCGACGCACCGCCCGACCTCCAGTTCACGTTCGGGCCCATCAAGTTCCTGGCGCCCGACGCGCCGGCCGCCCACCACGAGGGCCCCGGCTTCACCTTCGCGCCGATCTCGCTGCTCCCGCAGAGCCGGGGCCGGCTGCGGCTGCGCAGCGCCGACCCGACGGCCAACGCGGTCGTACGCGCCAACTACCTCGCCTCGTCCGCCGATACGGACGTCCTGGTGCACGGCATCCTGCTCGCCAGGGAGCTCGCGCACACCTCCGCCTTCGGCCCGTTCCGCGGCGCGGAGCTGGGCCCCGGCGAGCGGCTGACCGACCCGCGCGAGCTGCGCGGCTACGTCGCGGCCCACGCGACCACCCTGTGGCACCCGGTCGGCACCTGCCGCATGGGCACCGGGCCCGACGCGGTCACCGACGCCGAGCTGCGGGTGCACGGCGTCGACGGGCTGCGGGTCGCCGACGCCTCCGTCATGCCGACGATCGTCGCCGGCAACACCAACGCACCGAGCGTGATGATCGGCGAGAAGGCGGCCGCTCTCATCCAGCAGTCCCAGTCGCACACCTCACTTCGGACCGAGGGGAATCCCCATGCCCACGTCTGACACCATCCGGCTGTACGAGCGGTTCCTCACCGCGCTCAACACCGAGGACTACGCCGAGATCGCCCGTGTGATCGGCGCCGACTTCGAGGACCACCACCCGGGCTTCGACATCAAGGGCCTGGACTCCTACCTGGACGCCCTGCGCGGCGCGCACCGCACGCTCGGCATCCGGGGCGAGCTCCTGGAGACCATCGAGGCGGGCGACAAGGTGATCACCCGGGTCCGGCTGACCGGCACCCACCAGGAACCCGTCCTCGACATCCCGCCCACCGGCCGCAAGGTGGAGTGGACCACCACCGAGATCTGGCGGGCCGAGGACGGCCGGCTCGTGGAGCGCTGGGCGGAGGACGACCTGTTCGGCCTGCGCGGCCAGCTCTCGCCCGACGACGAGAACGTCGCGGTCGTGCAGAAGGTCTCCGACGCCGTCAACGAGCGCCGCTACGACGACCTGGACGCCCTGTTCGGCCCCACCTTCAAGGACAACAACCCGGCGTGGGACGTGCGGAGCCTGGACGAGCTCAAGGGCATCATCAAGGCCGCCCACGACGCGCTGGACTTCCGGGTCACCCTGGACGCCCTGTACGCCGCCGCGCCGGACAAGGTGATCATGCACATCACCTTCCACGGCAGGCACATCGCGCCGTTCTTCGGCATGGAGGCCAGCGGCAAGGAGGTCTCCTGGACCAGTCTGGAGGTCTACCGCCTGGAGGACTTCAAGGTCGTGGAGCGCTGGGTCCAGGCCGACACCGCGGGCCTCATGCGCCAACTCGACGTTCCGCTGCCGTAGTTCACGCGTCCACCGAGGAAGGGACTCCCCATGAGCACGAAGAGCACGCGAGAGATCGTCGACACCTACTACCGGCTCGCCAACGCGGGCGAGTGGGACGAGTGGTGCGACCTGTTCGCCGTCGACCAGACGATGGACGAGCAGCTCGCCGGGCACGTCGAGGGGCGCGAGACGCTCCGCGACATGATGAAGGGCTTCCCCGAGATGTACGCCTCGTTCTCCAACACCCCGGTGCACGTCGTGGTGGACGGCGAGCAGGCCGCGGTCGTCTCGCACATCTCGGCCGTCACCACCGGCGGCGACAGCGTGGAGGCGGAGGTCTGCAACTACTTCCAGGTCTCCGGCGGTCTGATCCACTACATGTCCAACCACCACGACAGCGTGCCGTTCGCGGCCGTCACCGGGGCGTGAGGCCATGTCCGCACCCGTCGACGGAGCCGTCCGCTGGTCGCACGTGGGCCTCAACTGCCGCGACCAGAAAGCCACCGAGGAGTTCTACACCCGCTGGTTCGGCTTCGGCCGGGCCCGGGTCGTCGAGGCCGACGGCAGCCGCGTGGTGTTCCTGCGCAGCGGCCCGGTCTATCTGGAGCTCTTCCCCACCGCATCGGCGCCCGCCTTCGACACCGTCAAGGACGGGCCCGACAACCCGGGCACGGCCCGGCACCTCGCCTTCCAGGTCGACGACGTCGACGCGTTCCTCGCGGCGGCGGACGGCGAACTGGAGATCACGCTCGGTCCGCTCTCGTTCGACGAGTTCATCCCCGGCTGGCGGACCGTCTGGGTCCGTGACCCCGACGGTGTCGTCATCGAGGTGAGCCAGGGCTACACCGACCAGTCCGCGGAAGAACTGCGGACGTACGCGTGAATCCGCACGATCGCTCGGGGCACGGCCGGTCACTCGACCGGCCGTGCCCCCATGGGCACCATCCGACATCCCACGGAGTGAAACCGCATGACCGCTGTCACCGAGCAGACCGTCCTCATCACCGGTGCGACCGACGGCCTCGGCCGGGCCCTCGCCCATGAACTGGCCGCCCAGGGCTACTCGCTGATCCTGCACGGCCGCAGCGCCGCCAAGGGTCAGGAGCTCCTCGACGAACTGCGCGAGAGGACCGGCAACCAGAACATCAGCTACGAGCTGGCCGACTTCGCCTCGCTCAAGGACATCGGCGCGCTCGCCGACCGGATCCTGGAGCGGCACGACCGGCTCGACGTCCTGGTCAACAACGCCGGCATCGGCGTGGAGCTGGCCCGTCAGGAGAGCCAGGACGGCTATGAACTGACCTTCCAGGTCGACTACTTGGCGGCCTACATGCTCAGCTGCCGGCTCGCCCCGCTGCTCGTGCGCTCCGCGCCGGCCCGCGTCATCAACGTCAGCTCGGCCGGGCAGGCCCCCATCGACTTCGGCGATGTGATGCTGGAGCGCCGCTGGGACGGGGTGCAGGCGTACTGCCAGGCGAAGCTGGCGCAGATCAGCCTGACCGTGGACCTCGCCGAGCAGCTGGCCGGCACGGGCGTCACGGTCAACGCCCTGCACCCGGCCTCGTACATGCCGACCAAGATGGTGGTGCACCTGTTCACACCGCAGAGCACGGTCGCCGAGGGCATGCGCAACGTGGCCCGCCTGGTCACCGACCCCGCGCTCGCGGAGGTCACCGGCGAGTACTTCGACCGCGACCGCCGCTCGCGGGCCGGCGCCCAGGCCTACGACCCGGCGGCCCGCGCCCGCCTGCGCGAGCTGAGCGAGTCCCTGACCGGGGTCGCGCTGCCCGCCCTCACCTGATGTCCGCCCCGGCCTGATTCCCGCTCCCCCTGCGCGAAGTGCCCCGCCCCGGTTCGTCCGGGGCGGGGCACTTCGCGTGGCGGGGCTCAGGCCGTGATCGACAGGGCGTGGTGGAAGACGTTGCGCGGGTCCCAGGTCTTCTTGACCTTCTGGAGCCGCGGGTAGTTGCCCTTCCAGTACAGGTTCTGCCACGGCACGCCCGAGGTGTTCCAGGCCGGGTCGGTGAGGTCGGTGTCGGGGTAGTTGATGTAGCTGCCGTCGGCGGCCCCGTCGGGCAGCGGCACCCCGCCGGTGTCGGCGTACATGTCGCGGTACAGGTTGCGCATCCAGGCGATGTGCCGGGCGTCCTGGGTGGGGTCGGTCCAGTACGTGGTGAAGTTGGCCTTCAGCATCGAGTCGCGCTGGGCCAGCGCCGTGGAGCTCGGCGCGACGTTGTTGACCTGGCCGCCGTAGGTGTAGAGCAGGATGCCGGCGTGCCCGTCGTAGGTCTTGTCGGAGAGATTGCGCCACAGCACGGCCAGCTGCGCGTCGGACCAACTCTGGCGCAGGTAGGCGCCCTTGAACTTGCCGCGGTTGAACACACCGGTGTCGTAGGGGTCCTTCAGGGTGGCCTTGAGCCAGGGCCAGCTGGAGGTGGCGGTGGTGTGCGGGGCGGCCACCCCGTCGGCCACGGCCGCGATGTAACCGTTCATCAGGTCGGCCGAGTTGGCGAGCGAGCCGTCGATCTGGGCGCTGAGCACCAGGGCGCCCTGCACGTAGTTGTTCAGGATGAACACGCTGTTGAGGCTGTCGTACGCGGTGCCGACGGTGTTGTTCGCGTGGTGCCAGTTGTTGTGGTTGCGCACCAGGCGGTCGAAGTCCGCCTCGGTGAGGTCGCTCCACTTCCAGCTGGCGCTCGCTTTCAGGAGCGTGGCCGGCGGCTTGGGGAGCAGCGTCGAGGGGGTGGTTCCGGTGGCGTTCGGGGAGCGGAACCAGTACCGGGTCACGATGCCGAAGTTCCCGCCGCCTCCGCCGGTGTGCGCCCACCACAGTTCGCGGTTGGGATCGGCGGCGTCGCGGGTGGCGACCACGCAGCGGGCCGTGCCGGCGGCGTCGACGTACACCACCTCGACCGCGTACAGATGGTCCACGACCGCGCCGTACTGGCGGCACATCGCCCCGTACCCGCCGCCGCTGACATGGCCGCCGACGCCGACGGTGGGGCAGGTGCCGCCGGGTATGGTGACGCCCCACTCCAGGTAGAGGGTGCGGTAGACATGGCCGAGCACGGCTCCGGCCTCCACGGCGAAGGCGCGGCGCGCGGCGTCGTAGGTGATGGCGTCCATCTCGGACATGTCGACGAGTATCCGCACGTCGGGGTCGTCGACGAGGCCGTCGAGGCAGTGTCCGCCGCCGCGGACGACGATTCTCCTGCCGCCGGACACCGCCTCCTGCACCGCCGCCACCACTTGGTCGGTGGAGTGCACAAGCCGTATGGAGTCGGGCTTGGCGACGAATCTGGCGTTGTAGCCGCGGGCCGTGAGGTCCAGATAGCGGGGGTCGTCGGGCGTGACGGTCACGGCGGCGGCCGTGGTGCTCGTCGTCGCCGGCGTGCTCGACCCGGCCCGGGCGGGCCCTGCCGCGGTGATGCCGAGCACGGCGGCGCCGCCGACTCCGGAGGCGGTGCCGAGGAATCCCCGGCGGGTCACTCCAGCCATGGTTGTCTCCTTCAGTGTCCGTGGACGTGATCCGTGGACGTGCCGTCAACAGGTGTGTCGGAAAAGGGAGCTGCCGCTCCTCGAAGCAGGGGGCCTCGGGGAGCGGCAGCGGGGGAAGAGCCGGGGGTGGCTCAGTAGACGTCGTGACCACTGACGGTGGTCTCCGGCACGTCCTCGCGGACGTCCCAGTGCTCCACGATGCGGCCGTCGTCGATGCGGAAGACGTCGACGACGACGGTGCCGCGGTGGCCCGGCTGCGGCCGGAAGTGGGAGTGCGTGAAGACCAGGCCGTCGTCGCCGACGATCCGGCGGATCTCGAACCGGGCCTCGGGCAGCTGCTTGCGGAAGCCCTCGATGAACTCGACCAGCGGCTTGCGGCCGTCGGGCAGGTTCGGGTTGTGCTGGATGAGGCGGTCGGCCAGGTACTCGTCGGCCCGCTCGGTCTGCCCCTCGTTCCAGATGTTCTCGATGTAGTCGCGCACGAGCTGCACGTGGTGGTTGGACACGGTGTCTCCTTGTTGTTTCTGCCTGTTGCGAGGTGTGGTCGGGGGCGGTCCCGATGGCGCCGGGGACCGGTGGCGGTCCCGTTACGCGCTGGGGACCGGTGTGGCGGGCTGTTCGGCCACCGTGACCTTGCGGGCCGACGAGGCGTGCGCGAGGGCGGCGACGGCGAGGATGACGAGGGCGACGGCCGGGATGGGGCCCGCGCCCGTGTCGGGCAGCAGGGCGCTGCCGATGAAGCTGCCCAGGCTCATGCCGAGGTAGAGGGCGGCGGCGTTCATCGCCAGGATGAGACCGGGCTGGGTGGGCAGCAGGTCCACGAGGCGGGCCTGCTGGGGCGCCTGGTACATCTGGCTGAAGAACGCCCAGATCGCGAAGAGCACGAGCCCCGGCTCCGAGTGCGGTGCCACCAGGAGCAGCACGAATCCGGCGGCGAGGCCGGCGACCGCGATGGTGATGGTCCGCGAGCCGCCGAGCTTCTCGGCGATCCGGGGCGACGAGGCGTTGCCCAGGACACCGATGACGCCGAACGCGAGCAGCGTGACCGAGATCAGGCCGGACGAGGCACCGAAGCGCTCCTTGAGATAGGCGCCCGCGATGCCGTAGACCGTGAACTGGGCCGCCATGAACAGCAGCGTCGTCGAGACGGTGGAGAGCGCGGCGGGGGTGCGCAGGGCGGAGCGGTACGCCTTGACGGTGGGCGGCTCACCGGAGGGGATCTCCGGCACGTACACCGCGACCAGCAGACACCCGAGTGCCGACAGCGCGGCCACTCCGAGCATCGCCGGGCGCCAGCCGAGGCTGCCGCCGAGGAACGAGGCCAGCGGGACGCCGAGCACGGCGGCCGCCGTCATCCCGGCGAACACGGTGGCGAGCGCGCGCTGCCTGCGCTCGGGCGGGACGATCAGCGAGCCCGCCGCCGAGGCGCCGGGTCCGAACACGGCCGCGCCCATCGCGCCGACGACCCGGGTCACGACCAGGAAGCCGTAGTTGGGGGCCAGCGCACCCAGCGCCGCGCCCACGGTCAGCAGGCCGATGCCGAGCAGGAGCACCCGCTTGCGGTTCCAGCGGCGCAGCAGGATCGGGGCGGCCGGAGCGAACAGGGCGAACGTGAGCGCGAAGACGGTGACCAGGAAGCCCACGCGAGCCGGCGCGACGTGCAGGTCGTCCCCGATGGGACCGTTGAGGCCGACCACTGCAAGTGAGATCGTCCCCAGACTGAAATAGCCCAGCGACAACGCGAGCAGGGCCGGTGTCGAACTGCGGGACGGCATCACGCCACCTCCTTTTCCATGCCGGAGAAACTTGAGTACGCAGGAACGGTAGGGTCCGAGGACCCTGAGTCACGCGTTCGGCGGGCGCCTCTCGCGGCACTTGGCGATGTCCCCCGTCGTACTACGTCAACTAGGCCTCTGAAGAGGGCTGTTGAGCCTTCCTGAAGATCATGGGGACCTCTCGTCCACGGCTGATGAGCCAGTGTTCGAGGCCGTTCACACCGACGAGCACCGCGGCCGCCGAGCCGAGCGTGGCGAGCCCCGGGAGCCAGGGTGCGGCGCCGCCGAGCGCGAACAGGGCGAGCGCTCCGGCGAACCGGGTCAGGGAGGCGGCGCCGAACATCCGGCGCCGGGTGTAGCAGAAGGTGAGGGTGAACAGGGCGGCACCGGCGGGCAGCAGGGCGGCCGCGAACCGATGCGGCACATGGGTGGGTTCGATCACGATCCGGTCGGCGCCGACGGAGACCAGCAACAGGCCGAGCACCAGGACGAGATGGCCGTAGCTGAGGACGTCACGCACCACGACGGACGGGGTGGGATGGGTGCGCAGGGCGTGGGCGATGGCGGAGGCGACCAGATGGAAGTAGAGCCACCACAGGGCGCAGCCGGTGAGGAACGCGAGGGAGACGGCGAGGAGTTCGAGCGGCCCCAGCCGTCGCCCGGCGACCCAGGCGCCGACGGACACCACGTTCTCGCCGAGCGCGATGATGATGAAGAGCCCGAAGCGTTCGGGCAGATGGTTGACGCCGAACGCCAACTGCCGCAGATGGCCGCTCAGTACGAGCGGCGCGAGGATCTCCGCGACCACGGCGAGGGCCCAGCCCGCGGTCCGCGGGCCCGGTGGCAGCACGGCCGTGGCGAACAGGACGAGGGCGAAGGCGAGACCGGCACGGTAGGGGTGGATGGTGTAGACGGCGCACTCGCGCCGGATGGCCTCCCCGATGAGCAGCCGGAGCGCGAGATAGCACCCGGCGTAGAGCAGCGCCTCGGAGCGGGTCTCCAGGGCGTGCGGGGCGGCGACGCTCATGCCGTACGTGGCGAGACCGGCGAGCAGCAGGAACACCCGCTGCATGACGGTCTCGTGCACGGCGTTCATCGCCATGACGACATCGACCCAGGCCCACCAGAGCGGCACCAGGACCAGCAGACAGCTGGCGAGCGTCGCCCAGTCGGGGTGCTGGGCCAGCACATGGGCGATCTGGCTCACCCCGAAGGCGAGCACGAGGTCGTAGAAGAGTTCCGTCCAGGTAGCCCGGTCCCTGACGTCGACGAACCCGGCTTCCGCGGACCGTACTTGACCAGCGAGGTAGACCACCGCTGCACCTGCTCCCCTCGGACGACGGGAATTGCGGTTGCGGTGTCCAATCTGTCCGTACGCCCGGAAGCGTCCCGGGCCGGCCGGCGGCGCGGGGGCGCATTGCCGTAAGTCGGGGCGGGGGCTATCCCAACTCGGCCGTCAGGCGCCCGGCAGCTCCTCGGCGGTCGGGTAGGACTCCTGGGCGCCCTTCCTGGTGACGGCCGCGGCCCCGACCCGGGAGGCGTGGGCGGCTGCCCGCGGCAGGTCCTCGCCGAGCCCTAGGCGCCAGGCCAGGGCCGCGGTGAAGGCGTCGCCCGCGCCCGTGGTGTCGACCGGCTCGACGCGCGGGCTCGGCACCCGCTCGGTGCCGTCCGGCCCCGCGACCAGGGCGCCCGCCGCCCCCAGCGTGACGACGACGGAACGCGGGCCGAGCGCGAGGAGCGCGGACGCCCAGCCCTCGGGGCTCTCCCCCGCCGACTCGCCGAGCAGGAAGCGCGCCTCGTGCTCGTTGACGATCAACGGGTCGCACACCGCGAGGACTTCGGCGGGCAGCGGGGCCGGCGGCGAGGGGTTCAGGACCAGGCGGGCACCCGGCGCCAGACTGCGGGCCACCTCGGTGACCGTCGCCAGGGGGATCTCCAGCTGTACGGAGACGACGGGCGCCGAGGCGAGCAGGTCCCCGGCGGCGCGGACGTCCTCGGGGGTGAGGCGGGCGTTGGCACCCGGGGACACGACGATGCTGTTGTCGCCGGAGGGGTCGACGACGATGAGGGCGACACCCGTGGGGGCCCGGTCCACCAGCACGCCGCCGGTGTCCACCCCGGCCTCCCGCAGCGATGTCAGGAGCAGTCGCCCGTGGTCGTCGTCGCCGACCTTGGCGAGCAGCGCCGTCCGGGCGCCGAGGCGGGCCGCGGCGACCGCCTGGTTGGCGCCCTTGCCGCCGGGGTGGACGGCCAGGTCGGAGCCGAGCACCGTCTCCCCGGGACCGGGCCTGCGCGCCACTCCGACGACGAGGTCCGCGTTGGCCGATCCGACGATCAACAGGTCGTGGTTGTGCGCGAGTTGCTTGGGCATGAGTTCGTTCCTCGGTTGTGCGGGCCTTGCTGGTGGTTCGTCAGATGTGCACCGTGTGCGGCGACTTCAGGAGAACGCCGCCGCGTTCTCCCGGGTCACCACCTTGACCGGCACCTTCACCGCGCTGTCCGGCTTCTTGCCCTGCGTGGCGAGGACCGCGTTGCGTACGGCGATCCGGCCGAGCTCCTTGGGCTGCTGGGCCACCGAGGCGTACAGCGTGCCCGCCGCGACCGCCTTGACGCCGTCGGGGGTTCCGTCGAATCCGACGACGGCCACGGCGCTGCCCGCCCGGCCGCCCAGGGCCTTGACCGCGCCCAGGGCCATCTCGTCGTTCTCGGCGAAGACACCGGTGACGTCGGGGTGGGACTGGAGCAGGTTGGTCATGACGTCCAGGCCCTTGGTGCGGTCGAAGTCGGCGGGCTGGCTCGCGACCACCTCGATGCCCGGGTACGCCCTGAGGCCTTCGGTGAAGCCGGCGCCGCGCTCCCGGCTCACCGAGGTGCCCGCGGTGCCCTGGAGGACGACGATCCGGCCCTTGCCCCCGAGCTTCTCGGCGAGGGTCCGCGCCGCGAGCCGGCCACCGGCCGCGTTGTCGGAGGCGACCAGGGTGGCGGTCTCGGCCTTGTTGACGCCGCGGTCGGCGGCGATCACTGGAATGTCCGCCTTGTTGGCGCCCCGTACGGCGGGTCCCACCGCATCCGAGTCCACCGGGTTCACGATGATCGACTTCATGCCGGAACCGGTGAAGTTCTGTATCTGGTTGGCCTGTTGGGAGGCGTCGTTCTGGGCGTCGGTGACGGTCAGGTCGATGCCCTCGGCCTTCGCCTCGGCCTGGGCGCCCGCCTTCATCTGCACGAAGAAGGGGTTGTTGAGGGTGGACAGGGACATTCCCAGCTTGGGCTTCGCGCTCCCGGAGGACCCGGGGTTCAGGAGGTACCCGGCGCCGATGACGGCCGCCAGGCACACCGCGGCGACGGCGAGTTTCCTCGCCCCCGGCCCCCTGCGGCCGGCCCCGGCCGCAGCCGCGCCGCCGGTGGCGCCGGGCGTCACGTCGGACTTGCGGCGCAGGGTGTCGAGCAGGACCGCGAGCGCGATGACGACGCCGATGACGACCTGCTGCCAGAACGCCGACACGGAAAGGAGGTTGAGCCCGTTGCGCAGCACCGCGAGGATCAGCGCGCCGATCAGGGTGCCCGACGCCTTGCCGACACCGCCCGACAGGCTGGCTCCGCCGATGACGACCGCGGCGATCGCGTCGAGCTCGTAGCCCTGGGCCGCCTGCGGCTGCGCCGAGGAAAGCCGTGAGGCGAGCACGATGCCCGCGACGGCGGCGAACAGACCGGACAGCGCGTAGATGGCCAGCTTCTGCCGCTTCACCCGCAGCCCCGAGAGCCGGGCCGCCTCCTCGTTGCCGCCGATCGCGTACATCGAGCGCCCGAGGTAGGTGCGGGACAGGATGAGCGCCGTGAGGAGTCCGGCCCCGATCATCACCAGGACGGGGACCGGCAGCCGGCCACCGAGCGTGTCACCGAGGTGGGACACGGAGGCCGGGAAGGCGATGGGGCTGCCCTGGGATATCACCAGGGACAGGCCGCGGCCGACGGACAGCATCGCCAACGTCGCGATGAACGGCGGCAGTTTGCCGTACGAGACCAGTACGCCGTTGACGAGGCCGCAGGCGAGGCCGGTGGCGACGGCCAGCAGGGCGGCGAGCCACACCGGCACGCCCTCGGACGTCGCCGACCAGGCGAGCACGGTCGCCGAGAGCGCGGCCACCGAGCCGACCGACAGGTCGATGCCCGCCGAGACGATGACGAAGGTGACTCCGAACGCGAGGATCGCGGTGACCGCGGCCTGCACGCCGACGTTCAGCAGGTTCTGGGTGGTGAGGAAGTCGCCGGAGAGCAGCGCGAGGGCCGCCACGAGGACCACCAGGGCGCTCAGCGCGCCGTTGTCGAGCAGCAGACGGCGCAGACCCTGGGCCCCGCCGGTGCCGGTCCGGTTGTCGAGCGTGTCAGTGGCCACGGGAGCCCTCCACATCTTCCTGTGCGTTCGGTGCGGCGACGGCGAGCGCCATCACGGCGTCCTGGGTCGCCTCGTGCGCGGGGAGTTCGCCGGCGATCCGGCCCTGGGCCATGACGAGCACCCGGTCGCTCATGCCGAGCACCTCGGGCAGATCGCTGGAGATCATCAGGACCGCGCGGCCGGCGGCCGTCAGTTCGTTGATGAGCTGGTAGATCTCGACCTTGGCGCCGACGTCGATCCCGCGGGTCGGCTCGTCGAGGATCAACACCTTGCTGTCGGCGAGCAGCCACTTGCCGATGACGACCTTCTGCTGGTTGCCGCCGGACAGGGTGCGCACCCGCTGGTCGAGCCCGGCCATCCGTACCCCGAGCTGTCCGGCGACGCGGGCGGCGGCCGCCCGCCGGCCCTTGAGGTCGACGAGCCCGCGCCGGCCGGCCGAGCGCAGCGTGACCAGGCCGAGGTTCTCCTGCACGGAGGCGTCGAGCACCAGGCCCTGCCCCTTGCGGTCCTCGGGCACGAGCCCGACCCCGGCCCCCATGGCCGCGCTCACATCACCCCGGGCCAGGCGTTCGCCCCGCACCTCGACGCTGCCCGCGTCGTAGGGGTCGGCGCCGAACACCGCGCGGGCCACCTCGGTGCGGCCCGCGCCGACCAGCCCGGCGAGGCCGACGACCTCGCCCGCCCGGACCTCGAAGCTCACGTCGTGGAAGACACCGTGCCGGGTCAGCCCGCTCACCCGGAGCAACGGGCTTCCGGGATCGGGGCGTTCGCGCGGGTACTGCTGCTCGATGCTCCGGCCCACCATCAGGCGTACCAGCTCGTCCTCGGGGGTGGCGGCGGGGACCCGACCGACGCTGCGGCCGTCGCGCAGCACGGTGACCCGGTCACCGAGGGCCGCGATCTCTTCGAGGTGGTGGGTGATGAAGACGATGCCGACGCCGTCGTCGCGCAGGGTGCGCACGATGCGGAAGAGCTTGTCCACCTCACCGGAGGTGAGCACGGCGGTCGGCTCGTCCATGATCAGTACGCGCGCGTCCAGGCTGAGCGCCTTGGCTATCTCCACCATCTGGAGCCGTGCGATGCCGAGTTCGCGCACCTTCGTACGGGGCGACACCTCGACGCCGACCCGCTTGAGGAGCTTGCCGGCCGCCTCCTCCATCGCCCTGCGGTCGATCATCTTGAAGCGCCGGGGCTGACGGCCGAGGAAGATGTTCTCGGCGACGCTCAGCTCGGGCACCAGGGTGAACTCCTGGTGGATGGTGGCGATGCCGAGGCGTTCGGCGTCCTGTGCGCCGTGGATGCGCACCTCGCGGCCGCCGGCGAGGATGCGTCCGCTGTCGGGGCGGTGGGCACCGGAGAGCATCTTGATGAGCGTGCTCTTGCCCGCCCCGTTCTCGCCGAGCAGGACGTGCACCTCGCCACGGCGCAGATCGAAGTCCACCCCGTCCAGGGCCTGCACCCCGGGGAAGGCCTTGCGCACCCCTTCGATGCGAAGCAACTCCCTTTCTTCCCGGGGTGGTTGTCCAAGATCCGGCTGCCCAGGGGGCGACTGAAGCTTGCCCTGAGGCACGGCTCGCTCGTCCTGACTCACTGCTCGCTCCTCGGGTTCGGGGCGTCCTCGCCGCAGGAACGGCGTACGACGAGGCGGGCGGGGAGGGTGACGGAGGGCGGCGCGCCGCCGCCGATGAGGCCGGCGAGCGCGTGCACGGCGGCCCGGCCGAGCTCGCCGGTCGGCTGCGCGATGGCGGTGACGGGCGGATCGGTGTGCACGAACCACGGGATGTCGTCGAAGGCGGCGAGCGCGATGTCGGCGCCGATGCGCAGCCCGTGGGCGCGCAGCGCGTCCAGCGCGCCGAGCGTCATCAGGTTGTCGGCGGCGAACACCGCGTCCGGCGGCTCGGGCAGGGCCAGGAACCGCTCGGTGGCCCGGCGCCCGCTGGCCGCCTGGAAGTCGCCCTGGCCGACGTACGCGTCGGGCAGCGCGAGGCCGTGCGCGGCGAGCGCGGCCCGGAAGGCCTCGACGCGCTCGCTGCCGGTCGTGGTGGCGGCCGGGCCCGCGATGATGGCGAGCCTGCGGCGGCCGAGCCGGTGCAGATGGGCGACCAGGTCGCCGATGGCGGCCCGGCCGTCGGCGCGCACCACGGGGACGTCGATGCCGGGGATCCAGCGGTCCACGAAGACGATGGGGGTGCCGCCGCGCACGGCCTCCAGCATCAGCGGCGAGCCGCCGTCGGTGGGCGAGACGAGCAGCCCGTCGATCCTGCGGTCCAGCAGGGTGCGGACGTGGTGGTCCTGGAGGTCGGGCCGTTCGTCCGCGTTCCCGATGATCACGCTGTAGCCCAGCGCCCGGGCCGCCTCCTCGACCGAGCGCGCGAGCTCGGTGAAGTACGGGTTCAGCACGTCGCTGATGACCAGGCCCAGCGTGCGCGTCCGGTCGGTGCGCAGCGAGCGGGCCACGGCGTTGGGCCGGTAGCCGAGCGTCTCGACGGCCGCGAGGACCCGGACCCGGGCCGCCTCACTGACCGATGGATGACTGTTGAGCACCCGCGACACCGTGGCGACGGACACCCCCGCCTCGGACGCGACATCCTTGATGCCCGCCATCTCCGGACCACCTCCTCGTGGAACCGTGGAACCTCGACCCGATCCCGCGCCAGGAGCCGGCCGGATGAGCGCGCGGCCCTCGCGTGGAATCGATTACACGCCCCCATGGAATCGATTACACCGGTACAGGGCAAGCCCCTTCGGGGGTAGCGAGACCGGATCGTGACAGGAAATCCCTCCGGCGCCACCCCGTGGGTTGCATAAACATTCAGGAAGATGCATACTCTTCCTATGTCCAAGGTTCTCACCTCCCTGCCCGCCGGCGAGCGCGTCGGCATCGCCTTCTCCGGCGGCCTCGACACCTCCGTCGCGGTCGCGTGGATGCGCGACAAGGGTGCCGTCCCGTGCACCTACACCGCCGACATCGGCCAGTACGACGAGCCCGACATCGCGTCGGTGCCCGGCCGCGCCCAGGCCTACGGTGCCGAGATCGCGCGCCTGGTCGACTGCCGGGCCGCGCTGGTCGAGGAGGGCCTGGCCGCGCTCGCGTGCGGCGCGTTCCACATCCGTTCCGGCGGCCGTGCCTACTTCAACACCACCCCGCTGGGCCGTGCCGTCACCGGCACCCTCCTGGTGCGGGCGATGCTGGAGGACAACGTCCAGATCTGGGGGGACGGGTCGACGTTCAAGGGCAACGACATCGAGCGGTTCTACCGCTACGGTCTGCTCGCCAACCCGCACCTGCGCATCTACAAGCCGTGGCTGGACGCGGACTTCGTGACCGAGCTCGGCGGCCGCAAGGAGATGTCGGAGTGGCTGCTCGCCCATGAGCTGCCCTACCGCGACAGCACGGAGAAGGCGTACTCCACGGACGCCAACATCTGGGGCGCCACCCACGAGGCCAAGACCCTGGAGCACCTGGACACGGGTGTCGAGACGGTCGAGCCGATCATGGGCGTGCGCTTCTGGGACCCGTCCGTCGAGATCCCCACCGAGGACGTGACGATCGGCTTCGCCCAGGGCCGCCCGGTCACGATCAACGGCAAGGAGTTCTCCTCGCCGGTCGACCTGGTCATGGAGGCCAACGCCATCGGCGGCCGCCACGGGATGGGCATGTCCGACCAGATCGAGAACCGGATCATCGAGGCGAAGAGCCGTGGCATCTACGAGGCGCCCGGCATGGCGCTGCTGCACGCCGCGTACGAGCGTCTCGTCAACGCGATCCACAACGAGGACACCCTTGCCCAGTACTACAACGAGGGCCGCCGTCTCGGCCGGCTGATGTACGAGGGCCGCTGGCTGGACCCGCAGGCGCTGATGGTCCGCGAGTCGCTCCAGCGCTGGGTCGGCTCGGCCGTCACCGGCGAGGTGACGCTGCGGCTGCGGCGCGGTGAGGACTACTCGATCCTCAACACCACGGGCCCGGCGTTCAGTTACCACCCCGACAAGCTGTCGATGGAGCGTACCGAGGACTCGGCCTTCGGCCCGGTGGACCGGATCGGCCAGCTCACGATGCGCAACCTCGACATCGCCGACTCGCGTGCCCGCCTTGAGCAGTACGCGGGCCTCGGCATCGTCGGCACCGCGCACCCGGAGCTGATCGGCGCCGCCCAGGCGGCGGCGACCGGCCTCATCGGCTCGATGCCGGAGGGCGGCGCGGAGGTCATCGCCTCGCGCGGCCAGGTCTCCGGCGACGACGAGCTGCTCGACCGTGCGGCGATGGAGTTCGGCACCGACTGACGTCCGATGCCTGTGACGGCGGCGGTCCGCTCACCCCCGGGGGTGAGCGGGCCGCCGCCGTCGCAGGGGCCCTACCGCCGCCGTCCGCTCACCCGGACGACGGGGTGGCCGAAGTCGAGGAGGACGAGGACGGCGAGGCCGACGTGCCGGTCGAGGGGGAGGACGAGGCCGACGGGCTGGCCGAGGGCGACGACGAGGACGAGGTCGACGAGGACGGACGGGGCTCGGGCACCGGCAGGTTGAACACATGCCCCGGCGTCACGATGCTGCTGACCGCCTGGCCGAAGAGCGTGCTGGGTTCCGTCTTGCCGTCCAGGATGTCCGTGTTGAGGACCACGACCATCGTGGCCTGCGACTCGGGCAGGTACACGGTCAGGGTCTCGTAACCGGGCAGCGATCCGTTGTGGCCGATCCAGCCCTGGACGTTGATGATGCCCAGGCCGTACCCGGCGCCCGGAATCCCGGTCGGCACGACCTTGAGCCGCTCGGCCTGGGTCTTCGGGGACAGCAGGGTGCCGGTGGCGACCGTGCGGGCCCAGCTCTTCAGGTCCGGGAGCGTGGAGATCATCGCGCCGGCCGCCCAGCCCCAGGAGGGGTTCCAGTCCGTGGTGACGGCGACCTTCCCGTCCAGGGTCTGGTTGGTGTACCCCTGCGGATGCGGGCTCGGGAATTCGGCACCGACGGGGAAACTGGTGTTCTTGAGCCCGGCCGGCGTAAGGACCTTCTGCTGGATGAAGTCGCGCAGCGGCATGCCGCCCTGCTTCTCCACGACGAGGCCGAGCAGGATCAGATTGGTGTTGGAGTAGAAGTACTTGGCGCCGGGCTGGAACTGGATCGGCTGCTTGTAGGCGTAGGCGAGCAGCTGCTGGGGAGTGAACGGCCGCTTCGGGTCGGAGAGCAGCGCCTGGACGAAGGCCGGGTCCTCCGTGTAGCTGGGCAGACCGCTCCGCATCTCCGCGAGCTGCCGCAGCGTGACCCTGCCCCCGCCCGGTACGCCCTCGACGTACTTCGAGATCGGGTCGTCGAGGGCCGCCTTGCCCTGGTCGACCAGTTCGAGCAGGGCTGTCACGGTGAACGTCTTGGTCTCGCTGCCGATCCGCACGAAGAGGTCCGGCGTCATCGGCTTGCCCGTCGCCTTGTCGGCGACGCCGAAGGATTTGAGGTAGGTCCCCTTGCCGGGCGCCGACACGCTGACGGACACACCCGGGACGTTCGCCTCGCGCATGACCTTCTGGATCGCGGCGTCCAGGCGCGCGGTGACGGCCGGGGTCAGCCGGGTGAAGCCCGAGCCGCTCGACGCCGAGGCCGAGGGGGACGGCGCAGGGGGCGCGGTGGCGGCGTTCGCGCTGCCGACTGCCGCCGGTACGGTCAGCAGCGCGGCGGCGGCGACACTCGCGCACGCCCGGCGCCACTGGTTGGGTGAGTACCTCACGGGCAGGCCTCCTGCCGGTCGAGGAGCGCCCGGACGACGACGTCCGGACGGGAACGTCCTGGCGGGACGTCCCGACGGGGACGTCACTCCGCTACCACGCTAGGCCCGCCCGGTCCGCCCCGCATGGTGGCGCCCGGCTTGCGGAGCGGCCCGCTCCGTGCTGTGCCGTCCGCGCGCCCACTGGCTCCCCGCCCACCGAGGCACGCTCCAGCCACCTTCAACACCCGCGCCGGCAAGGGCCGTTGATCCCTCAGCCGGCCTACTAGGCTCGGCCCATGAACACCACCTGGGACCTCACGGCCGCCGGCGTCCTGCGCCTCCCGTCGGGACGCCTCGTACGCGGCCGCGGCCTGAGGAATCCGCTTCCCGCGGGCCCCGAGCCGGAGTTCGCCCTCCACCTGCTCGGCCGCCGCCCCGAGCCGGTCGGCTGGGACCACCGGTGGGTGCGCTGGCCGGACTTCTGGCTGCCGTCCGACCGGGCGGGGTTCCCGGCGGCTCTGCGCACCCTGCTGGCCCGAGCGGAGCGGGAGCGCGTGGAGGTGGCCTGCGGTGGCGGGTTCGGCCGCACCGGGACGGCCCTGGCCTGCCTCGCCGTCCTGGACGGCGTCCCCGCCGCGGAGGCCGTCGCGTACGTACGGCGGCACTATGCGCGCCGGGCGGTCGAAACGCCGTGGCAGCGAAGGTTCGTGGCGAACTTCGCACCGGGGCCTTGCCCTCGGGCGTAATAAGCAACAAGCTGGGCCAGTCCTTACTGGACTGTCCGCTCAGGAAACGGACCGATGCCGTGGCTCGCCTCCTGCCGGATGCCGGCCCCCTCCGCACCCTTGCCGCCTCCAACTTCGTCTACGCGGTGGGGAGCGGCCTCTACCTCACCGCCGGAGTCCTGTACTTCACCCAGGTTGTACACACGGTCGGCGAACCGTGGCACGCCGCGGCCGGCTTCGAGGTCTCCTTCGCCCTCGCCCCCAGCCATGCCACCGGCCAGTACCTCGGCGTGTTCGGGCTGGGGGCGGGGCTCGCCGAAGCCGTCGGACCGGCCCTGCCGATCTCCCTGTGCATCACCTGGGGCCGGCCCGGCTGATACGTCGTCGGTGGCCTGTTCACCCTCGCCGGGCTCGCGGCCCCGGTCGTCGTCCGCCGGGCCGGGAGCAGAGCCGACCCTCCGTCGCAAACGGTGCCGCCGCAGGTCCAGGCCCTGGGTGGGGCAACCAGGACCTGACTTGCCCAGTGCCCTCACCCCTCAGGTGCGGGACCATCCGGCGCGCCGACCGGTCGCACGGGCCCGGCCGTCCACTGATCGCGCACGCGGGCGCCGACGGCCCGAAGCCCCGTCCCGCACGCAGACGACCCGACGCCACCCGACCCCGTACGCAGGCGACCCGACGCCACCCGACCCCGTACGCAGGCCGCGGGCACGGCCCGTCGTCGGCCGGTCCCCCACCGCCTCACAGGCTCGCGAGGAGGGCGTCGAGCGGTGCCGGTACGTGCGCGGGGTCGAGGGACTCCGCGAGCAGCCGCCCGTACCGGATCTTGCGGCCCTTCTTGGTGCCCAGGAACCGGCGGAGTTGGAGGTGGCGGGGGCGGTCGTGCTGCGCCGGCTGGTGCAGGAAGGTCTCCCAGGCGCGCAGATCGCCCTCCCCCGCGATGATCTCCTCGACGCGGTCCGTGCCGAGGGCGCGGATGAGCTCGTCCTCCAGGTCCGCCGCGCACACGAAGAAGCCGGGGCGCGGGGCGCGGGCGCGCCGCAGGGCGCGTTCGTAGTAGCGCTGCTCCCGCTCGTCGCAGAGCCCGGTGAGGCGCAGGCCGAGACCGGGCGGCCCGAGCAGACCGGCATAACGTCCCACGTTCATCGCCCCGCCCATGGACACGACGCACACCCCCTCCGCGCCGAGATCCCGGCCGCGCAGCACCGCGAGCGCCTCGACGGCCGCGAGATCACTCAGGCCCTCCAGCAACACCGCCGTCCGCAGGGCGAGTTCGGCCGCCAGCTCGGTCGCCCGCGCACAGGAGCCGCCGGTCGCCCAGCGTCCGACCGCTTCCCCGAACGTCCCCACATCCGCCATGGGGCGAGTCTGCGCGCACGGCGGCCGCTACGGCACCGATTTTCCCCCGGGCCCACCACTTCCCCACGGGTGCCGCCGCAGCACCCTTGCGCCACAGGGCTCAGAGCAGGCCCAAGTCCCGCAATTCGCGGTGGAGTTCGGCACGGCCCGGGTCCAGTACGGCCGGCGTCCCGGTGGCGGCGGTCGCCCCGGCGGCGACGGGCACCGGCCCGCGCCGGTCGCGCAGCAGGTAGGCCCCCGCCATACCGCCCACGAGCCCGCCGAGGTGCGCCAGCCAGCTCACTCCGGGAGTGCCGGGGACGGCGACGGTCACCAGATAGGCGAAGGAGGCCGCCATGACCACGCCGATCAGCGTGTCGATCAGGCGCCGGTCGAACAGGCCGCGCAGCACCACGTATCCGAAGTATCCGAAGATCACGCCGCTGGCGCCCACCCCGAGGGTGTTGGTGTCCTGGAAGAGCCAGACGGCGAGGCCGCTCGTCATCGCGACGAGCAGGGTCAGCCACAGGAAGCGGACCACGCCCCGGTACGCGGCCAGGAAGCCGAAGACGAAGAGCGGCCCGGAATTGGCCTCGATATGGCTCCAGCCGAAGTGCAGGAACGGCGCCACCAGGATGTCCGGCAGCCGGCTCATGTCGTGCGGGACGAGCCCGAACTCCCGGTCCAGCTGATAGTCGCCCAGCCAGTTCACGAGGTGCAGGGCCCATACGACCGCCATGAACCCGAACATGACGAAGAGCGCCCTGCGCGCCTCCGCGACCATCGCCTCGGCCGTCCCACGACCGGCCGCGTCCCACCCTCGCGTGGCCCTGTCCATGCGATGCACCCCCCTTTTTCCCCTCGCCCTGTGGGCGACGTTCCCGGGTGCATAGTAGGGCCGTACGAAACCCCGTCGGAAACGGACGTCCCAGGTGGGGGCCGTTGCGGGACGCCCTCGGGGGCCCGTCGCGGGTCACCCACGGGTGCCGTCGCGGACGCCCTCAGCGCGCGAGCCTCGCGGCGGCGGCCTCGGTGACCGGCGTGAAGAAGTTCACGAGGCTTCCGTCGGGGTCGCGCACGAGCAGCGAGCGGTTCCCCCAGGGCATGGTGGTGGGCGGCTGGACGCACTCGTCGACGAGACCGGAGCCGATCAGGTTCTGATGCACCCCGTCCACGTCCTCGACGCGGAATTCGAGGATGACGCTGCGATTGGCCTCCGCTCGCGCGGCGCCGGGCGCGAACATCGGCACCGTACGGGTGCTGCCGATCGCGAGGGTGGCCGAGGCGGTCCTGAGCTCGGCGAAGTCCTCGGTGGACCAGCTCGCCGTCAGCCCGGTGGCACGCTCGTAGAAGCCGACGAGGCGGGCGATGTCGCCCGTGATGACGCGGATCGAGACGAAGTCCATGGTGATCTCCCAGAGGATGAGCGGTGTGAGGGGCATGAGAGGTGTGAGCGGAAAGATGGTGCGGAGGCCGGCGTTCCGAGCCTCTGACCACACGCTATGACCAATACCGGACAGAATCCGCCCGGTATCCGGGAGATACTCGGCGGCATGGCCCGACCCATCGCCCGCGTCCTCACCCTCCTCGAACTCCTCCAGTCCGGCGGCACCCGCACGGTGCCCGAACTGGCCGCCCGGCTCGACGTGGACGAGCGGACGGTGCGGCGCTATGCCCAGCACCTCCTGGACCTCGACGTGCCCGTGGAATCGGTACGCGGCCGCTACGGCGGCTATCGGCTGGCCCCCGGTTACCGCATGCCCCCGCTGATGCTGAGCGACGACGAGGCGCTCGCCGTACTGCTCGGCCTCGTCGCCGGTCAGCGGGCCGGCCTGATGACGAGTACGGGGGTGGCGAGCGAGACGGCCGCGGCCAAGATCCGCCGCGTCCTCCCCGAGCGGCTCGGCCGAGCGATGGACGCGGTCCTCGACTCCCTCACCTTCACGGCTCCGCCCGATACGCCCCCGGCCCCGCCCGGCGCGCCTCCCGGCGCCGTCCTGCTGCCGCTCGCCGACGCCGTACGGCATCACCGGCCGGTCGCGATCCGGTACGCCTCCGCCGACGGGCGGCGCAGCGCACGAACCCTGCATCCGCACGGCCTCGTCGCCCACGCGGGCAAGTGGTACGTGACCGGCACCGATCCCGCGATCGGCGCGGACCGGACGTTCCGCCTCGACCGCATCTCCGAAGCACGAGTGCTGCCCGGCTCGTTCGTACCGCCCACCGGGCTCGATCCCGCCGAGCGCGTCCTGTCCGGGCTCGCCGCGGCCCCCTACCGGCACGAGGTGAGCCTGCGCATCCAGGGGACGGCCGAGCAGATCCGCCGCCATCTACCCGCCGACCTGGCGGCCCTCACGCAGCTGCCGCCCGGTGCGGGAGGGGATGGTGAACCTCCCTGTTTCCGCGCCGAGTTGAGGGTGGAGCGGCTCGGCTGGCTGCCCGGCGTACTGGCCGGGCTCGACCTCCCGTTCACCATCGAGCGTCCCGCGGAGCTCCGCGATCTCGTCGCCGCCCTCGCCGACCGGCTCGCCCTGGCGGCCGGATCGTCCGATCCCGAAGCGCCATGACACAGGACCAGTTGGGCACACGACGGAAACCAGGTGCGCACGGAGCCACCCCGTGCCACGCTCCCCCGATGAACCGTGAACAGATCTCCGGACTCGCCCACGCCGACCACCCCATCGCGGCCCCGCTGGACGACGACGCCGTACGCCGGCTCCTGGACCACGGCATCCCGCGCGACGACGCCCGCGTACTGGACCTCGGCTGCGGCGGCGGCGAGTGGCTGCTGCGGGCACTGGCCGTCCACCCCCAGCTGCGGGCGGAGGGGGTGGACATCGCCGAGAGCGCTCTCAGCCGGGCCCGCGAGGCGGCCCGGGAGCAGGACGTCCACGAACGCCTCACCCTGCACCGCGAGGACGCCGCACGCTTCGCCGCCGAACCTGTCTTCGACCTGGTCATCAGCGTGGGCTCCGCGCACGCCTTCGGCGGCCTGCTCCCCACCCTCGCGGCGGCCCGCGCACATCTGGCGCCGGGCGGACGCGTGCTGATCGGTGACGGCTACTGGGAGCGCGAACCCACGCCCGAGGCAACGGAGTTGCTCGGCGAACTGGACGCCCTGCCGACCTTCCTGGACCGGGTCGTGGCCGACGGATGGACCCCCGTCCACGGGCACCTCAGCACCCGCGCGGAACTCGACGCCTACGAATGGGCCTGGACGGGATCGCTCTCCTCGTGGGCCCTGGACCACCCCGACGACCCGGACAGCGCCCAGGCCCTGGAGGCGGCGACGGTCCACCGCGACGAATGGCTGCGCGCCTACCGCGACGCGTTCGGCTTCGTGTCCCTGGTCCTGCGCCGGACGTCGAAGTAGACCGGCGGGAGACCGACAAGCATGAACAACTGCCGGCGAAGTGCGGCCAGTTCACCCGTAATCCCGTAACGCCAGGGCGATCGGGTCAGGGCTGGAATGTTCCGCGGGGGCCCGGCCCGCCTTGAGCCGAGGCAGGTTTTCGACCCCGAACCAGCCATGATCGGCGTGCTTGGGCCACTCCAGGGCGGCGTGGTCCAGGCCGCCGCCGACGCCCACGAGGTAGTCCGCCTCACGCCGTGGTCCGCCGCCGTCGTCCCCCGTCCAGCCACCGACCGCCAGCAGTGCGCGCACCCGGGGCGGTCGCCGGCCCGTCTCCTCCTCTACCTCCCGGGCGCGGGCCTCCATGAGGGTCTCCCCCGGTTCGACGTGGCCGCCCCCCGATGCCCCGACAGCCGGGACAGAGCCGACGGTCGGGACCGCGCCGCCGGGCGAAGGCCCCGCCCCGCCGGATGAGGAGCGCCGCGCCGACCACCCCCACCTCACCGGCGCCGACAGCGGCACCGGCACCTCGTCGCCACTGTCGCCTGTCGACGGCCATGGGGCCGCAACGCCTCTCCACCATGCCCGCACGACAGGTCAACTCCCAGTAATTGCCTCGGGTTTACCCGCACTCCCTTCCCAAGCCATGTGACATATGCAATTTTACAGAGCGCACCATCAAGTCGCGTTCATGCCACATGATCAGCCAGGCCCGCGGGTCGACGGGTCCGCTCCGCCACGCCCCGAGGCCGGGGCACCGTGTCCCCGAGCCGGGGACGCACGTCACGCCCCGGAGCCAGGGGCGGCGGGGCGGCTCAGGCCCGCGGTATCCCCCACCGCCGCGCTGCGGGCGCGGCCTTCACACCGCTGGGAGGCGGCACGTGAACACCCGACCAGAGGGACTGAGACGAAGTCTCACCGGTTTCCTCGTACTCGCCCTCGCACTCTGCCTGGGCATCGCCATGCTGGCGCAGCCGAGCCGCGCGGCCGCCGCGGACGGCTCGCCGGGCGCGGCCCGCCCGGGCCCCGGAGCGAGCACCGCGAAATCCAACTCGGCTCCCAGGCCGCTGAGTTCGACGGCCGACGCGTCCGACCGCTCCGACGCCCGGCGCGCCCCGATCGACAGGACGCACCTCCCCCCGCACCGTCCGCCGACCTCCCCGGCACCGCAGGAGGCGCGGAACAGGGCCGCGAAGGGAGCCGCCGCGTCCTGCACGCCGGGCGATTTCGGCAGCCGCACGGGATCAGCCCTGGTCGCCTTCGTCCAGGCGTCGACCACGACCTGTGTCAACACGCTGTTCGGCCTGACCGGCACCGACGCCTACAACGCGTTCCGCGAGGCGCAGATGGTCACGGTCGCCAACGCCCTTACGGACAGCGCCCGTTCCTACCCGGGTGACAACTCCACCAACGTGTGGCAGCTCGTGCTGTTCCTGCGCGCGGGTTACTACGTGCAGTCCTACAACGCCTCCGCCGTCGGCCCCTACGGCCCGGCGCTGGCCACGGCCAGCGAGTCGGCGCTGGACACGTTCACCACGTCCCCGCACTTCATGGACGTCAGCTCGGCCAACGGCGACATCATGGGCGAGGTCCTGATCCTGACCGACAGCGCCAACGAGCAGGCCCGCTACCTGAGCACGTACAAGAAGGTGCTCAACGCCTACAACAGCTCCTACGACGCGTACTGGAGCATGGACACCGCCGTCAACGACGTGTTCACCCCGCTCTTCCGCGGTCACTGGAACCCGGCCTACATCACGGCGGTGACCGCCGACCCGAGCATCATCGACACGCTGAGCGCCTTCGCCCACAACCACCTCGCCAAGCTCGACGACGCGTGGTTCTACCTGGATGCCAACGCCGGCAGCGAGATGGCCCGCTTCCTGGACACCCCCGCGCTCCAGGCGAAGGTGCGGCCGCTGGTCAAAAGCCTGCTCGGCGTCTCCGCCATCACCGGCACGACCGCGCCGCTGTGGGTCGCGGTGGCCGCGATGACGGACGCCTACGACCAGGCGCAGTGCTCGTACTACGGCACCTGCGACTTCGTCGGCCAGCTCACCGCCGCCGCGCTGCCGATCACCTACCAGTGCGACGCCGACCACACCTTCCGCGCCCAGTCGCTGAGCGACGCCGCCCTCGCCGCCGCCTGCACCAGCGTCAAGGGCCAGGACGCGTACTTCCACGGCATCGTCAAGGACAGCGGTCCGGTGGCGAACGACCACAACACCAACATCCAGATCGTGACGTTCGCGAGCCCGAAGGACTACCAGACGTACTCCGGCTGGATCTTCGGCAACAGCACCGACAACGGCGGTGAGTACCTGGAGGGCGACCCCTCCGACCCGGCCAACCAGGCCCGCTTCCTGTCGTACGTGAAGAGCGTGGGCGACGGTTTCCCCGGCGACATCTGGAACCTCAACCACGAGTACACGCACTACCTGGACGGCCGCTACGACATGGCCGGCGACTTCAACGCCGGGCAGGACGTCCCGGACATCTGGTGGATCGAGGGCTTCGCGGAGTACGTCTCGTACAGCTACCGCGGTCTGCCCGACACCGAGGCCATCGCGGACGCCGCCCAGCACACCTACGCGCTGAGCACCCTGTGGCAGAGCTCGTACGCCAACTCCGACCTGACCCGCACCTACCCCTGGGGCTACCTGGCCACCCGGTACATGGTCGAGAAGCATCCCGCGGACGTCCAGAACATGCTGGCCAAGTTCCGTTCCGGTGACTACCAGGGCGCGTACGCCGTCTACAGCACCGGCATCGGAACGCGGTACGACGCGGACTTCAACACCTGGCTCGACGCGTGTGCCGCCGGCGCCTGCGGCGGCGGCACGGGCAGCGGCCCGACGGCGGCGTTCGACACGGCCGTCGCGGGCCTGACCGTGAGCCTGACCGACCGTTCCACCGACACCGGCGGCACCATCACCGCGCGCTCCTGGAACTTCGGCGACGGCACCACGTCCACGGCGGCCAACCCGTCGAAGACCTACCAGGCGGCCGGTACGTACCCGGTCTCGCTGACCGTCACGGACTCGAAGGGCCTGACCGCCACCACCACCAAGTCCGTCACGGTGACCGGCGGCCTGCCGGACTGCACGGACCCCGACACCCGCGTGCTGGGCAAGAACTGCTCGCGCTCCGCACTCTCGGCGGCCGCGGGCGGCCTCGACTACTTCTACCTCTACCTGCCGGCCGGAAAGGTGACCCTGAGGATCACCACCACGGGCGGCACCGGAAACGCCGACCTCTACTACAACCCCAGCACCTGGGCGAGCAGCACGGCCTACACCGCCCGCTCGGTGACGTCCGGCAACACCGAGAGCGTCACCGTCACCAACACCGCGGCCGGCTACCGCTACATCAGCCTGTACGGCCAGAGCGCCTTCAGCGGGGTGACGCTGACGACGGCGTACTGACCCGGCGGCTCAGGACCGCCCAACCGCCCACGTCCGCACCCAGGTGACTCCGGCCGCCCGGGTGCGGACGCGGGTGTTTTCAACTGCGCTTCGGCTGAGCGAAGTTGCTCAGGGCTCGCGATCGGTGATCCCCGTGTCGTACAGTCCGCCAGGGTCCGCCCGAAGGCGGAGGATCAATGCGGTTACCAGGGGGGATGACGGAGCATGTCGGGTTCATCAAGGAGATCCGGTGAAGACGAAGGGGACGACTGGGCCAAGGGGTTCGAGACATACGCCGGTCTGGACACCCTCGGGCTGCCCCGCGCGGCGGGCGCGGGCGGAGCGCATCGGTTCCGTCCGCTGCGCGGGCTGGCGCTGACCGTCGGAGTGCTGCTTCTGCTGGCGGCGGCCGCCGCCGTCCACGGCCTCTTCGTCGACGTGGACGCGTTCCGCCTCTCGGGGCTCTCTACGCCCGGGGGCCACACCGCGGCGCCGAACGGGCTCGACGCCGCCGTGGACCGCGAAGGCCCGGCGTCCAGTCTTCAGTTGTGGGCCATGGCCGCCACGGCCGGCTTCTTCATCGCCTGGTTCCACCGGACGAGGACGAACGCCGAAGTCCTCGCCCCGGGATCGTGCTCGACGGGCCCGGGGTGGGCCATCGGGGTCTGGTTCGTGCCACTCGTGAACCTCGTCATGCCCTGGCTGATCGCCCGTGACGTGACGCGAGCGAGCGTCAGGCCGGCCCCCGCGCACACGGGACGCGGAGCGCCGTTCGCGTTGTTGAACGCGTGGTGGCTCGCGTGGGTCGCGTCGAAGGTACTGGCCCTGGTCGGCTCACGCCTGCCCGCGGCGGGCGCCGACGTGGCGACCGCGCACCGGGCGGCCGGCGTGATGATCGCCATCGACGTGCTGAACTTGGCGGCCGCGGTCCTGGCGATCCTCTACGTACGGCAGCTGACCTACCGTCAGGAGCGCGCGAGCGCGGGGGCGACCGGCTGATCCGAGGGTGCCGGCCGGCGGGGCCAGGCCCCGCGTCACGCTCGCCTGAGCCGAGGGGGCGGGGGCACTGGCCCGGCGTCCCAGTCCCCGTGGGCGCCCGGGGCCAGGCGTCGCTGGACTCCCCCGAACCGCCATCGCCTTCTTCCGCCAAGAGAAGGCCAACTAGAGTGTCGAAAAGCTCCTGTCGGAGGCCGAGATGGACGATGACCTCCGCAGGCACAGCCGATTCCGTACCGCAGTCCTCGATGCACTGGACGCAACACACATGCTGCACCCCCTGGGCGGTGTGGGGGACGCCCTGCACAACTGGGTGCGAGAGTCGATGGCGGATCACTGGGGAGAGTATGGTCCGACGGGCGGCTACCCGGAGCCGTCCGACAGGACTGCGATGATCAACCTTGCTGCCCGATACGAGAGTTGGCGCGCCGAGGGCCTCGCGGACAACTGGTCCCTACACCCGCACCACCAGGCGGCGCTGTTCGACTCGGGCGAGCCATGGCACCGCTTCACCGTGGACCAGGCACATCATTCCCTCTCTCTCGATCGCGGCGACGTTCGCTGCGTCCTGTCCATGTGCCCTTGCGAAGGAAGCAGCGCAAACTCGCGGTGGCGGCTGGCCGTTGAGGAACGCGAGAGCCGCGCAGTGGCATGTTTCGAGGGAACGATCACCGATCGTATTGCGGGTAGTTCCGTGGAATTCCCAGACGATCTGATCCGACGCCCCGACTGGTCCGGTCTTCTCCTACAGGGGCTGGCCGAGCTCGGCTGACGAACGCGGGCCCGCCCCTGGTGAGGGCTCCCGGAGGCCTCACCTTCATCGACTCTGCTACCTTGCGGGCCAGCAAACACGCTGGTCATCCACCGAAAACCACACACAGGCGCAACAGAGGCCGCTATCACGGGGGCGAGGTCATGAGTACCGGTATACGGAACCGGCCGGGAAGACGTTCTACGAGTACAGGCTGCGTCGGGATCCTGACGCTTCCGTTCACCCTGGCATCCAGGGCGCTCCGGCCCACCCGCGAGGACCGGCTTACCGATCGCGGAATCGAGGCGGCCCAGCTGGCACGTACCGCCATTGCCATCTCAGCGACCATCTGGCTGCTCTACGCCTACCCGCTGAGGGGGTCGGCGAAGGAGTTCGCAGAGGGCAAACTCCTTGAGTCGCTCCTCAGCGCCGGAATACTGCTGGTGGCGGGGTCGATCGCGCTGACCGCATTCGTGCTGGCCGCCCGCCCGCCCTGGCGGTCGGTCTACCGACGTCGGCTCATCAGTCCGCTGCTGGCCTTCGGTGTGCTGCTCGGTGGTGCGGCCTTCAACTGGCTAGTGATCATGAAGGGGGCGGGGACCGGACTGACCAGCCAGCTCGGTTGGGGCCTGCAGCTCGTCGCACTCCCCCTGCTCCTGGCCACTTCACTCTTCGCGCTCCCCTTCTTCATCACGGCCGTGGTCCTGTCCGTGCACCACATGTTCCGTGTGGCTGACGTGCATGAAGTTTTGCCTCCTCTGCTATCGCCCGTCCTGGTCTGGTCGATGTTCGTCTTCCAGCTCTTCGACAGCTCTCCGATCGCCGCACCAGCGTGGGTGCGGGCACTGTTCCTGATCGGCGCTCCGCTGTCCGTTACCACCCTGTCGATCTGGGAACTGCGCCGACTGCGCATGCACTTCGGCGTCACTTTGCGCGGAGCACTCAACAGGGGGTCGACATCCACCTGAGCCAGCAGAGGAATTCGCTAGTCAGCGGGGCACTCGCCATCAAGTGAGCGAGAGTTCGCCTACCCCTGCCCTGCGCAGTTCGCGGGCTCACCGGGCGACGCCCATGGGCCACACGGCATGGAACACCATCACGGAGATCACCCCCCACCCACCTCTTCGGCAGATGCCCCGGCATGGCCCCATCGGGTGACTCTCCGGAGGTCACATGCGGTACAGCACGACCAGCCCTCGTCGCCCGGACCCTGCCGGGAACTCGCACCCGTATGTCCCTCAAGGCCGTTCCAGGTCTTCTGCCCAGTGCACACCCCCACGGGAACCCCACGTCTGTACGGCGGATTTCGGCGTCTCTCCCGTTAGTGCTCGCTTGGGGTAGGGGCTCGACCGCAGTGGTCGCGCCCGCCGCCGATCGCTCGCGGTACGGGGCATGCACGCCGACGGGGCCGGCCCGGGTCGCGGGCCGGCCCCGTCGGCATGGCCCGCTCGGGGGTTGCGCGCGCGGGGTTTCGGCCGGTTGAGCAGGCGGGATTAGGCCGCCTGGGCGCGGGCGAGGGCGTCGGCGTTCCGGCGGCGTTGAGGGGTGAACGGGTCGGTCGCACCCGCGCCGGTGCCGGGGGTGGTGTCCCGGGGCCGGATCTTCGCGGCGACTCTGGTGAGCTTCTTGTCACCCGGCTTCTCGTCGATCTGGAAGTGCCACTCCTCGGGAAGCTTCTCGTCCCCTCTCCAGCGCACGGTGCCTTCGCAGCCCGCGAGGATTGCTCCCTGCGGTGCGCGGCCACTGTAGGACCCCGCACCGCAGGGGGCTTGGCAGGCTGTCAGCTGATGGCCTGGAATTGGTTCCAGCCGCCGGTGCCGACGATGGTGGGGGTGCCGTGGGCGGTGGGAGTGATGCGGGGGTAGAAGCGCAGACCGGCGGTGTTGTCGGTGGTAGTGGCCCACAGGTCGGGCAGGCCGTCGTTGTCGGCGTCGCCGCCCGAGGCGAGCAGGGGGATATTCGCGGCAGTCCAGTTGGTGCCGATCTGCACGGCGGTGTCGCCGTCGCCGAGACCTTCGCCGGCGGGGCCGGCTCCCCTGTACAGCTTGAGGGCGCCGCTGGTCTTGTGACGCGCGAGCAGGTCCATGTGGCCGTTCTTGGTGACGTCGCCAGGGGCGAGCAGGTCGTAGCTCGACCAGCTGCCGTTGCCGATGAGGACGGGTTCCTTCTCGGCGTCGAGGTAGCCGTTCGGGTCGCCGTAGTACAGCCAGAGGTGGTCGCCTTCCTTGACCAGGAGGTCGGGGAAGGCGGGCAGGTCCCAGTCTCCGATCGCGCCGTCGCCGTCGAGGTCGGTGGGCCCGTCGACGTCGCCGATGGCCAGGATCTGGTCGGCGTTCTTGAAGTGGTTGTTGGCGCTGTCGTAGACGGCGAGGTCGCGGCGGCGGTCCTCACAGACGGCACCCGGGGCTTGTTCACCGGCTGTGGTGCAGGCGTGGCCGAGGCCGTTGTTGGGGAAGACGTGCAGCTGACGGCTGCCCTTGGTGCCGGTGGTGGCGATGAGGTCTTCGTAACCGTCCTCGGTCCAGTCCCCGCGGTGTGTGATCAGGGAGCCGTTGAAGGACTGGGTGGAGGCCATCTGGGAGAGGCCCAGGTGGCCGTCGCCGTTGCCGGTGTAGGCCCACAGTTCCCCGTCGGAGCGGAGGCCGTACAGGTCGGAGTGGCCGTCGCCGTTCAGGTCGCCGGGCTTGTCCTTCTCTGCGGGGCTGTTGGCGTAAAAGAGGTAGTTGCGGATGTCCGAGCGGTTGTTCGCGCGGTCGAGGGAGCGGGCGTAGACGCGCTTGGGGCCGGCCGAAGGCGGGGTGAGCTTCATACCCTTGGAGCCGCCCGCCGCATCAGGGGTGACGGTGTGGACAGTGGGGTCCCAGTCGGTCCAGTACTCGTACTTCACCACGTCACCCACACCGCCGGAGTCGAGGGTAAAGGTGCCCTCCGTACGCGCGGTGCCCGTCTTCCCGGGTTCCCATCCCATGTCGGCGTTGGGGAACTGGGGCGAACTGATGCCGGGCGGCTGAGAGGGCCTGGACTGGTCGACGTGGAACCGGCACACCCCCGTCCAGCTCGATGAGGAGACGCCGTCTTCGGCGCGGACCTGCCAGGAGTGCTGGCGGCCGTCGACGAACTTCCCCTTGGGCACAGAGATACGGGCAATGCTGCCGGAGGTGACGCCCACCGTCTTCTCGAAGAGAACGGTGGAGGTGCCGGTCTGCCACACCTTGAACCGGGCCGTCACCGTCCCGCCGTCCGCATCCGAGACTCTGGCATACAGGTCGACGTCGGTGTTGCCGACCGTGGTGGAGGGCTCGGCCGTGCAGGCGGTAGCGGGGCTGGTGCCGTGCCCGTTCGGAGTGTTGGGGACGGTGTTGTAAGTGGTGGACAGCACCGCGGTGGAGGCGTCGAACTTCTTCCACGCTCCGGTGTCCGACTCCGAGGCGCGCAGTCCCAGTGTCGAGGTCGGCCACTTGTTGGCGGCGGCGAGCCTCGCGACTTCGGTGGTGTCGAACTCCAGGTTCCCTGCCGGGCAGCCCGAGCTCCAGCCCTTGGCGTCGGTGATCGCGCCGACCTTGGCAGCCCAGGCAGGTTGATTGTTCCAAGTGGTGCCCGAGTTGATGGTGTTGGTGCGCCACAACTCGACCGGCTTCCTGGTGCACGACCAGGAGTGCGTGTTCTTGATGCGGAACACCGACCGGGTGACCTGCTTGCCTTGCAAATTCTTGGTGTTCATCGTGAACATGGACCGCCAGGTGCCGCCGGTCTCCGCTTCGTACCCGGCCCGAGCGATCTTCGAGGAGTGGTTGAAGAACGACGTGGACGGGTGCTGCTTGGACACCGACGTCCAGTTGTCCCGACTGCCCGCGACCGTCGGGTCGATGTAGACGGGGAAGACGGTGCCCTTGCCCCCCAGGATCTTCTGGTCCGGCTCCAGCACCAGCTGCCCGTTGCCGACCGCGATGGGCATCGCCGACTGCTGCGCGCCGTCACGCGGCTCGAAGACGTCCTCCCCGGCCGTCGGAGCCTGTCCGCTGCGGGACTTCATCAGCGCTGATGTGTCCTTGGCACCCTGCGGAACGGTGGTGCCCTCGCCGCTGGGGATGCCGGTTGAATCCCACATGGTGGGCGTCGGCGCGGTGAACACCTCTTGCCCAGCGGGATTGACAGCCTTGAGGTTGCCGGCCTGGTCCGTGTGGATGTCTACGCCGTCAGACTTCAGGGCGAACGTGAGGCGTTTGAGCGCCGGGTCCTTCGCTGCCTGCAGGGTCTTGACGACCAGGAGCTGCTGGAAGCCAGTGTCGGCGGCCTTCATCTGCACGTCCACGCCGGGCAGAACCTCGGGGTAGGTGGCGGTATCACCGTCCAGGCGGGGCTTGGGCAGGCTTCCGGGCCAGTCCACGCTCATCGAGCGCCCGTCCCGGGTGATGGTCACCAGAGGTGTGCTGCCGCCGCCGGAGAACACCAGCCCGACTGCGGCGGCCTTCGGCATCACCGTACCGTCCGGCCGGACGGCGAGCGTGGCGTCGATGTCAACGAGCTGTTTGCCGACCTTGGTTCGCACGGGGGTGACGGAGGTGTCCTGGGTGAAGGTGCCGTCGGGGTTCGCGTACACCGTGGCGTAGGCGGTGCGCTGGGAGACGACCTCCACCTGCTGGCCACTGTGGGCAGCCTTTGCGGAGGCCACCGTCTCCTCCGCCGGTGGACCCTGTCCGGCCGCGGCTGGTTTGGCCGAGGCGACCGGAATGGCGGCGGCGCCGAATCCTGCAGCGAGAGCGCCAACCACCCCCGCCGCGACTCCCATTCGCCATCTGGAACGCACTCGCGCCACCATCCATCTCCCCTTTCATTGCGCCATACAAGCGAGAGCAAGTAAAGCGCACATCAATCTTCTGCTCGCTCATCGGCCGTGCGATTGCAGGGACGTGCGGACATCCGCCGTATCAGACCAGCCAGTAGCACGTCTACGGCCCTAAGTTGATGACCCGTGAGCGAAGGTCATGAAGTTTTGGTGATTCAAGTCCAAGTCAAGGTGATGTAAAGAGATGTGCTAGCTTCTGCGACCGTTCGGCGTTCTATGAGATGCCCTGACGGGCCGCGATGCGGGAGCAGTTGAGGAATGAGTAAGTCTTCTCGAATACCTTTGGGGGAATATCCCTCAAGGCCCCGTCGGCGATTGCGGGGGCGTCGTGCGGTAGTGGGGGCGACGGCGGCGACGCTGTTGGTGACGCTGTTGTCCGGTGAGGCTCTGGCCATGACGAAGCTGTCACTGCCCGAGCTGCAGAAGACCAAGCCCGTGCCCGTCACCCCCGTGGATGCCAGGCCTGCCACCACAGAGAACGAGGCTGCGAAGAAGGCCTGGAAACAGGTCCCGGATGCCACCTGGCCCAGGGCCGGCACCGCCAAGGCTCGCCTCGATGGCCGCACAGGAGCCAAGACTCTGACCGCCGGTGCCCTGCCCGTCACGATCGCCCCTGCCGCCGGCAAGGCACCCGGCACCGCGGCCCCGGCGTCGGGCGATGTGGCAGTGGAAGTACTGGACCGCGCAACGGCCGCGAAGGCCGGTGTCGACGGTGTGGTGTTCGCCGTCGACACATCCGGCGGCGGCGCCGACCTCACCGTCGACTACACGAAGTTCCGTAATGCGCTGGGCGGAGACTGGTCCACCCGCCTCACTCTCGCTCAGCTCCCGGACTGCGCGTTGAGCACCCCGGGAGCCCCATCCTGCCGACCGGTTCCGCTCACCGATGTGGACAACGACCCTGTCAAGGGCGCCCTGAGCGCCCCGGTGGCGCTGGCCGCAGGCGCTGGCGCTGGCAACGCGACGCCTAAGCCGTCTGCTTCCCCCTCGCAGGCGCCCTCGGCCGCCCGCGGATCCACGCCCTCGGCTGCCGCCCCGGGCAACGCCCCCACCGCCCGGACGCTGTTCGCGGTGACGGCCGCTCCTGCGGGTGGCGGCGGTGACTTCCGGGCCACCTCGCTCTCCCCGTCAGGTACGTGGGCAGCCGGCGGCTCATCCGGCGGCTTCACCTGGTCCTACGACCTGCAGACACCGGACGTTGCCGGGGATGTGGGGCCGGATCTGTCGCTGGGCTATTCCTCCAGCTCGGTGGACGGGCGCACCTCGGCTTCCAACAACCAGGCTAACAACGTCGGGGACGGCTGGGGTATGGAGCCCGGCTTCATCGAACGCCGCTACAAGGCATGTAACGCCGACATGACCGGCGGCAACAACAAGGCCAAGAACGGGGACTTGTGCTGGGGCGGTGAGAACGCCGTCCTCTCCCTCGGCGGCAAGACCAACGAACTGGTCCGTGATGACACCTCGGGCGTGTGGAAGCTGCGGAACGACGACGGCAGCAAGGTCGAGAAACTCACCGACACCGGCCGGGGCAACGGCGACCACGACGGCGAGTACTGGAAGGTCACTGACACCGACGGAGTGCAGTACTTCTTCGGCTACCACCGCCTGCCCGGCTACAGCGACGGCAAGCAGACGACGGACTCGACCTGGACGGTGCCGGTCTACGGCAACCATGCGGGCGAGCCGTGCCACAAGACCAGCTTCGCGGACTCCTGGTGCCAGCAGGCATGGCGCTGGAACCTGGACTACGTCGTCGACCCACACGGCGACGCCATGGCCTACTACTGGGCCAAGGAGACCAATCACTACGGCCGCAACGTCAGCCTGACCGACGGCAAGTCGACTGCCACCCCCTACACGCGCGGCGGCTACCTCAAGCGCATCGAGTACGGCCTGCGCTCCAACAACCTGTACACCGGCATCCCCGGAGCGAAGGTCACCTTCACCACCGCTGAACGCTGCCTGGCCACCGGCTCGTTCGACTGTGCCGAGAACAAGTTCACCGCTGCCAACGCCGCCCAGTGGCCGGACGTGCCGTTCGACCAGTACTGCGCGGCGGGTACCGACTGCAAGAACCGCTACTCGCCGTCGTTCTGGTCACGGAAGCGGATCACGGACATCACCACAGAGGTCCGTGAGGGCAGCGCATACAAGAAGGTCGATTCCTGGAAGCTGACTCACCAGTTCCCCTCCACCGGCGACGGCTCCAGCCCCGCACTGTGGCTCGCGAGCATTCAACGCACCGGCCATACCGGCGGCACCCCCGCGTCGCTGCCCGCGGTCACGTTCATGGGCACACAGCTGGAGAACCGGGTCGACAAGACCGGCGACGGGATCCCGCCGCTGATCCGCTACCGCGTCTACGCCGTGGACAACGAGTCCGGCGGGCGGATCGGCGTCACCTACTCCGCCCCGGAGTGCACCGCGACCACGCTGCCGCCGGACTCTGCGGCGAACACGAAGCGCTGCTACTCGGTGTTCTGGGCCTCCCCCGACAACCCGGGCTCGGAATTCGAGCCGAAGCGGGACTGGTTCAACACCTATGTCGTCACCCAGGTCCGCGAGGAGGACAACGTCGGCGGCGCGCCCCCGAAGCAAACCTCCTACACCTACAGCGGCGGCGCCGCCTGGGCGAAGAGCGAGGACGAGTTCACCCAGGACAAGTACCGCACCTACTCCGACTTCCGCGGCTACCAGCTGGTCAAGTCCGAGGTCGGCAACGGCAACGACGGGCCGAAACTCCATACCGAAAAGCGGTACTTCCGCGGCATCAACGGCGCCAAGGTGCCCGACTCCGAAGGCAACGAAACAGCCGACCATCCGGCGTTCGCCGGGACCGGCCGGGACGAGGCCACCTTCAACGGCACCACGCTGACCGGGGCATCGGCATCGATACCGTGGAAGTCGGCGCCGACCGCGACCCACAAACGCACCGGACTCCCGGACCTCCAGGCCTTCCGCGTCGCCCCGGCGCAGTCCGAGACGACCCGCACCGCGATCGAGAGCGGCTGGCGCCGTACCAAGATGGAGCGGACCTTCGACACCCACGGCATGGTCAGCACCGAGTCCGACCTCGGTGACACCGCCAAGTCCGGCGACGAGACCTGCACTTCGACGAGTTACGCCCGCAACACCGCCACGAACATCCAGGCCGCCTCGGCAGTGAAGACCGTGGCCGCGGCATGCGGCACCGCCCCCAACCTGCCCACCGACCTGATCTCGGAGAAGCGCACCTACTTCGACGGCTCCACCACCCTGGGCGCGCCTCCCGCCAAGGGCGACGTGACGCGGGTGGACGAGCAGGACGCGGCCGGCATCGGCTTCGTCACGGTAGAGACCAACAAGGTCGACCAGCACGGCCGCACCGTCGAGACCATGGATGCGGCAGGTGCGAAGACCACCACCGCCTACACCCCGGCCGCCAACGACGCCCCGGTCAAGACCGTGGTGACGAACGCGCTCGGCCACCACGAGACCACCGAACAGGAGTCCGGCCGCGGCCAGACCACCGCAAAGGTGGACGCGAACGGCAAGCGCACCGACGCCACCTTCGACGGCCTGGGCCGGGTCAGCAAGGTGTGGCAGCCCGGTTGGCCCAAGACGGCCAACCCGGACACACCCAGCCAGCAGTTCATGTACACCGTGGCCAGGAACACCCCGACCGTGGTGGCCACCCAGACGCTGCGCTACACCGGGGAGTACCGCACCGAGTACGCGTTCTTCGACGGCCTGCTGCGCGACCGCGAGACCCAGATCCCGTCCGGGAACGGCACCGGCCGGGTCATCGCGGAGAAGAAATACGACTCGCGCGGCCTGGAGTGGAAGACCTACCAGCCCTACTACGCCACCAGCGACCCGTCGGGCACGCTCGTCACGGGCGACGACACCAAGTCCCCCCACACCGTGCGCACGACGTTCGACGGAGCGGCGCGTCCCACGGCGCAGATCTCCGAAAAGTACGGCGCCGAGGCCTCCCGCATCACCACGCGGTACGGCGGTGACCGGGTCACAGTAATCCCGCCGAAGGGCGACACCGCCACCACCACCGTCACCGACGTGAGGGACCGCACCTCCGAGCTGATCCAATACACCAACGATCAGCGCACCGCGTCCCAGTCGACGAAGTACACCTACACCCCCTCGGGACAGCAGAAGGCGGTCACCGACCCGACCGGCGCGACGTGGACCTATACCTACGACCACCGCGACCGCGCCATCGAAACCTATGACCCCGACAAGGGCCTGCTCAAAGCCGCCTACGACAGCGCCGACCGGCCCATCACCTCCACCGACGCCAACGGCACCACCCTGACCACGGTGTACGACGCGCTCGGCCGCAAGACAGCGCTGAAGAACGGCAGCACGGTCCTGTCGTCATGGACGTACGACACGGTCGCCAAGGGCCAGCTCGCCAAGTCCGTCCGGCACGACGGCGGTCAGGACTACACGGCTGAGACCACTGGTCTCAACGACCGCTACCAGCCCACCGCCACCAAGGTCACGATCCCCGCCCGCGAGGGCGGCCTGGCCGGCACCTACGAGTGGACCTACGGCTACAACGCCCGCACCGGCGCCCTGGACTGGACGTTCCACCCCGCGATCGCCGGACAGCTCAAGGAACGCGTCACCCACCGCTACGCCACCGACTCGCCCTACGACCAGGTCGTCGGCACCAACGCCACCGGGGCAGTCCTGGTCAACAACGTCACGTACGACCCGTTCCAGCGCCCGCTGAGGACCGAATACGGGCCGTTCGGGAAGAAGGTGTGGGACACCCGCGAGTACGACGAGCACACCGGCAACCTCACCCGCCAGACCACCGACCGGGAAACCGGCCCCGCCCGCATCGACGACATCCGCTACACCTTCGACCAGGCCAACAACATCACCAAGCTGGAAACCGCCTCCGGCCAGGACGCGCAGCGCTCAGTCGACACGCAGTGCTTCACCACCGACGCCCTGCGCCGCATCACCAACGCCTGGACCGCCACCGACGGCTGCACGGCCAAGCCCGACGCGGACGGCTCCGAAGGGGGCACGGCGCCGAAGGTGGGCGGCCCGGATGCCTACTGGCACGCCTTCACCTACGACGCGGTCGGCAACCGGCAGACCGAGACCCAGCACAAGGTCGACGGGAACCCGCTCGCGACCGACGACGTCAAGCGCACCTATCTGTATGGACAGAACGGCGCCGGCAAACGCCAGTTGACCGGGGTCACTCAAGCCACCGCTGGGAAGACCACCACCGACAGCTACGCGTACGACGAGGCCGGGAACACCACCAAACGGCAGGCCAACGGCGCCCGGCAGGACATGTCCTGGGACGCCGAGGGCCACCTCGCCAAGGTGACGAAGGACGGCCAGGACACCGAATATCGCTACGACGCCGACGGCAACCGCATCCTCGCCAAGAACACGGGCGGCAGCACGCTCTACCTGCCTGGCGGCAACGAACTGCACGCCACGACCACCGGCGCCAAGACCGGCACCCGCTACTACACCCAGGACACCCAGAGCATCGCGATCAAGACCCGTGGGGAAATGAGCATCCTGCTCTCCGACCATCACGGCACGGCCACCACCGCCGTTCTCCTGGCCACCGGCCAAGCACTGACCCGCCGCAAGAAGACCGTCTTCGGCGGTGACCGCACCGCCCAGCCGGCCACCTGGCCCGGCACGAAGGGGTTCGTCGGCGGCACCCAGGACCCGACCGGCCTGACCCATCTCGGCGCCCGCGAGTACGACCCCCACCTCGGCCGGTTCATCTCCGTCGACCCGGTCATCGACACCGCCGACCCCCAGCAGATGCACGGCTACACCTACGGCAACAACAACCCCCTCATCCACTCGGACCCTGACGGCAAACTCTTCGGCGGCAACAACTCCAGCCTGTGGCTGCGCCCCGGCGCGAAGGACCCCTACGCCAACAGCGGTCCCTGGAGCCCCGCCGAATACGAACGCCGCAACAACCAGAACCGTCAACGCTCCAACCCCAACTACAGCCCCTACAAAACCTCCCAGGGAGTCAAGCGCACCTCCTACCAGAACCACGGCCCCTGGAGTCCCAAGGTCTACAAGCAGCGCAAGGCAGACGCCGACGCCGCCGCACGCGCGAAAAAAGCCGCCGAGGACAAAAAGCGCAAGCACGATGCCGCGATGAAGGAAAGCACCCGTGACAAGCGGTCCGCCTGGCAGAAGATCAAGGACGGCGCAGGAAAGGCCTGGAAGAACACACTCGGCGACCATTGGCGCGGAATCGCGGAAGGCGCAGCCTTCGGCGTATGCGTTGTGGCCAGCGTGGGAGCCTGTGCTGTCGCAGGCGCCGTCGTCGTCGCCGGGAAGTTCGGTGCTGATTGGTACACCCATGACTTCGGATACGCCGCTGATCGCGGAAAGGGCAACACTCAGGGTTATCTCATCGGGTTGGGCCTGGGGGCAGCAGGAGGAAAGGCTTGGGCGCACGCGGCTAAAATGAACGGAGTCGGCCGCTCTCTGCCCCAAGGACGACACGCTGCAGGCGTGCCCCGGCACGCCTCCGGTCTACGTGTGGACCGCTGGTTCCAAGGGCTCACGTACGGCGTCAACACAGGGCTCGGCCAAGCAGGCTGCGGCACAACTATGAACGCCCCGGGATGGTGCTGACACAGTGAAACGATCGAAGATCGATAGTGCCATTCAAACCTGGTGCGCGCCGCGGACGCTAAGAGCGACAGCAGCCGGGTTGACGCTCGTATTTCTCATGTTTGCGGGAGGGGGTGTATGGGCTTCATGGACGGGCGAGGTCAGAATTGGGACAGGTATCGGAGCGACCGTAATCTTCGGGGTCCTGGCAACAGCCGGCGCCCTGTACGCCTTCCGCACTTCGATTACCTTGACCGATGATCGAGTGATCGTGCGAAATCTCGGACTGACCGACTGGATTCCCCTCTCGGACATTACGTCTGTGGATGCCGGGTACAGTGGAACGGTCATTGTCACGCATGACGGAAGGTCCATGCGTGGACTCGCGGTGGAGAAACCGAACTATGCACGCTGGCTTCGCCTGCAGACTCGTGCGGATCGCGTGGTGAACGAAATTCGTTGTGCCGCCGGCCTTCCGCCGGGACCTGTCGGCAGGTAGGAACTGCGGTCGTCCTGCGCCACGTCATACTGACGCCGCGCAGGACGACTCGTCCCAACACGGCCGACCAGACGGCTGCGGAGATCGCACAGATCTCGATGGCTAGGAACGACCCGAATCCCAGGTCCGCCCACATACTGGCGCTGGATTGCCAGTCCGGACCATCCGCGTGCTCGCCACTGCGCGCGGGGCCACCACCGACGCCACCCGCCAGCAGGGCTACAGCGGTGCCGGCTTCACCAACAAACTGCGCGACCTCGCCATCCAGCTATCGGGTCTTGAACTTGCTCCCTCCAACTACGAGACCCCCGAGCGGTGCTGGTGGGGACATCCGTCCAACCTCGCACCAGACCGGCGACGGCCAGGACACAGCCGACGACCATTCCGGCCAGGGCCGCGACCGCGAAGCACACCGAGAGCACCGTCAGTTCCACCCCGGGGCGCGCGCCCCGTGCGGACAGCCAGACGCGGCGGGTGGCGAGGAGGTGCACCAGCTTGGCGCCCAGGAGGACGACCGCCGGCAGTACCATCGCCGACTGCGACCGCCGCAGCGCCCACTACCGCGCTGCCCTCGACCGCGGCACCGACCCAGAACTCGTCACCGGATGGATCAACCAGACCCAGGCAGAAAAAGCAGCCGCACAGCGGCAGCGCAACGAGACCGACAAGGCCCAGCACGCTGTGCTCACCCAGGCCCAGATCCACGAGCTCGTCACCCAGCTCGGGAACATCCCCAGCGCCCTGGCAGCCGCCGCCCCGGACGACGTGCAGGCCCTGTACGAGGCTCTCGGGCTGAAACTCACCTACTACGCAAAAGAGCGGGTTGTGACCGTAGAGTCACAACCCGCTCTTCTATGTGCGTATAGCCAGTAGCCAGTGTCCGAGGGGGGACTTGAACCCCCACGCCCGATAAAGGGCACTAGCACCTCAAGCTAGCGCGTCTGCCATTCCGCCACCCGGACAAGGTGCCTGTCTTCGCGGTGTGTTCCCCGCGGCGACATAGAGAACTCTACCAGGGGTTCGAGGTGCTGTTCACCCGCATATTGCGTGGTCAGGCGAGCGTCAGGCCCCCCTCGCCGCGAGCCAGTCGTCGTTCGCCTGCCAGGCGTACAGGGTGTTTCCCTCCATGTACGCGTAGTACAGGCCGCAGCGGGCCGCCGCGTGCCGCTCGGCGTTCTTGGGGAACCAGGTCGACCTGATGGCCGGAGGGCGCGGCGTCGTGTCCGGCTTGTGCGGCGTGCAGGTGGCGGGGAGCGCGGGCGAGGGCAGCGTGGCCTTGATGAGACGGTCGCCGCCGGTGGTCTTCATCGCGTACTCGATGCGCTTGGCCCCGTCGGGCAGCCAGCGGGGCACGGAGGCCCGGTCGCCCTTCGCCTCCTTGCCCGAGCGGTAGGAGGCGGCCTCGTCGTGGCGGTTCTGGTACCAGTCCTTCGCGGCCGGTACGGCCACGACCGCCGCGAATCCCAGGGCCACCAGGACCGACACGACCGTGATGACGATGGTCCGGGGCCGGCGGGGGGTGCTCTTCGGAGGCATGGCGATCGCTCCTGGTTCGGCTCGGGCGAGGGGGATCGGGTGATCGGTGGGGTGCGTCGTGCTTCGTTGTCTTCCATTCTTCTGGCGCGGATGTACCGATTCGTACTCCGTGAGGACCAATGTGTGTACGTCTGTGGGACCACTGGGTGGCGTGGCGCCCTCCGCCTTGCGACGCACGCCTAGCCTCGCCGGGTGAGCAACAGCAAGGGCGACGGCAAGAGCCGGGGCGACGGCAGCGGTGAGGGCACCCGCGAGCGCGGCGGCAAGGGGTACCGGCGGCCACGCGCGCTCTCGCCGCTGCGCGAGCACCTGCGGGACACCTTCTGGTTCGCGCCCACCGCCGCCATGGTGCTGGTCTTCGTGCTGTGGACCGGCGCGTCCGCACTCGACGCGGCCGTCGTCCGGCTGCTCCAGGAGCATCAGAACCTCGCCGAGATCGACGAGCTCATCCGGATCGTCAACGACATCAAGCCCGTGGTCAGCACGGTCAGCTCGGCCATGATGACCTTCATCGGTGTGGTGTTCAGCATCTCGCTGGTGGCCGTGCAGATGGCGAGCGGCCAGTTCACCCCGCGCGTGGTGCGGATCTTCGTACGGTCCCGCATCACCAAGCTGACCTTCGCGGTCTTCCTGTCCACGTTCACGCTGTCGCTGCTCGTCCTCACCTCGTTCGAGAGCGAGGCCGAGGCGCGGCACGTGACCACCGTGCCCTTCGTGCAGAGCGTCCTCACGCTGCTGATGGTCGGGCTGAGCCTGTTCCTGTTCATCGCGTACGTGAACTCGACACTGCGGCTCATGCGCGTCGGGCACGTCGTCGACCGGATCGCGGGTGAGTGCCTGCGGGTCCTGGACAGGATGCCGCGGGGCGACTTCGACGAGGCGATGGTGGGCCCGGAGAGCGGGCGCATCGGTTACGCCGGACGGGCCGGGGTGCTGCGGGACGTCAACATCGCCCGGCTTGTGCGCGCCGCCAAGGCCCAGGGCGTGGTGCTCCGGCTGCTCCCCCGCATCGGGGACTTCGTGGTGCCGGGTACGCCGCTGCTCTCGGTGCACGGGAGCGAGCAGGGCAGCGGCCCGGCTCGGGGCGCGCTGCGCTACACGGTGATGGTCGGCGTGGAGCGTACGTTCCACCAGGACCTGGCGTTCGGGCTGCGGCAGCTCTGCGACATCGCCCTGCGGGCGCTGTCCCACGCCATCAACGACCCGACCACCGCCGTGCTCTGCCTCGATCGGATCGTCCAGCTGCTCACGGCGCTGGCGAACCGGCCGCTCGGCGCCGTCGGCCATCCGGACGGCAAGGGCGAGATCAGGCTGGTGCAGGATGTGCCGGGCTGGGCCGACCTCGTCGATCTCGCCTTCGCCGAGATCCGGCTCTGCGCGGTCGGCAGCCCGCAGGTCACCCGTCGCCTCATGGCGGGCCTCGACGATCTGCTCCGGATCGCTCCCGAAGGGAGGCGCCAACCACTGCTGCGGCAGCGGGAGTTGCTCGCACAGGCCGTCACGCTCGCGGTCCCGGAGGCCGAGCGGGCCTTCGCCCTGGAACCGGACCGGCAAGGCATCGGGTGACATGAGTGGCCATGCCGGTCCGGTGTCGTAGGCCCTGAGCCACGGACCCGGAGTCGTAGACGCTAGGACATGGATCCGGAGTCGTAGACCCTGGGTCATGGGCCCGGTGCTGCGGAGGTCCCGCGTCGCTGTGAAGGCCCTGCGCTGCGGAAGCCCGGCGTCGCTGTGAAGGCCCTGCGCTGCGAAGGCCCGGTGTTACGGGATCAGCTGGTACGCCGGGAAGTTGCCGGGGGCGCGCTCACCGGCCGGGCCCTCGGTCACGGCTCGCACGAGGAGCTCGCCGCCGACGAACGCGCCGCGCCACGACGCGCCGAAGCCGCCGAACAGTTCCTCGCGGTCGCCCCGCGAGCGAGGCTTGCCCCGTCCGACCTTGAACGCCCGGATGTGCGGGGCCAGGCGGTCGTACGTCGCCGGGTCGTCGGTCGACAGCGTGGCGACCAACGCGCCGTTGGAGGCGTTCATCGCGGCGAGCAGCTCCGCCTCCGTGTCGACCAGCACGATGGTGTCGACCGGGCCGAACGGCTCCGCGTGGAAGAGCGGCGAGGACGGCGGCGGGTTCAGGAGGGTGACCGGCGGCAGGTAGGCGCCGGTGTCCTGGCCGGGCAGGAAGCGGCCGTCGGCCAGGGTCGCGCGGTGCAGCGGGACGGCTCCCCGGTCGATGGCCTCGGCCACCTGATCGCCGAGCTCCTTGGCCTTCGCCGCGTTGATGAGCGGCCCGAAGTCCAGTGCGGGCAGAGCCTGTTCGGGGTGCTCGACGGCCAGGGGATGGCCGAGGCGTACGGAGCGTACGGCCGGCAGGTAGGCGGCGAGGAACTGGTCGAACAGCGAGCGCTGGACCACGAACCGGGGGTAAGCGGTGCAGCGCTGCTTGCCGTAGTCGAAGAGCTTGGGGACGACGGCGGCGAGGGCGTCCCAGTCGCCGAAGTTCCAGATGCCCCAGGTGTTCAGGCCCTCCTGTTCCAGGATGTGCCGCTTGCCGAGGTCGGCGACGGCCGTGGCGATCCGGGCACCCGTGTCACGACCGCCGACGAAGGAGACGCAGCCGATCTCCGGGGAACGGACCAGGGCTTCGGACAGCTCTCCCCCGCTGCCGCTGACCAGCGTGATCGGGATTCCCTCGCGCACGGCCAGGGCGGCCGCCAGGGTGAGGCAGGCGACGCCACCGTCGGTCGGGGCCTTCGCGATGACGGCATTGCCGGCGAGCGCCTGCACCAGCATCGCGTGGACCAGGACCGACATCGGGTAGTTCCAGCTCGCGATGTTCGACACCGGGCCGGGGAGCGGGGTGCGGCCGTCCAGCATGGTGTCGATGCTGTCGACGTACCAGCGGACGCCGTCGATGGCCCGGTCCACGTCCGCCTGGGCGAGGCGCCAGGGCTTGCCTATCTCCCAGACGAGAAGGAGGGCGAGCAGCTCACGGTGTTCGGTCAGCGCGTCGAGGGTCGCGCCCACGCGGGCCCGGCGCTCGGGGAGCGCGACGTGGCGCCAGGCCCGGTGCTGGTCGAGCGCGGCGCGTACGGCCTGCCCGGCGGCGGGCCCGTCGAGGCGGGGCGGGCCCGCGATGGGGGTGCCGTCGACCGGGGAGGTGGCGGGGAGTGCGCGGCCGTCGGCTTGCCACTGACCGGCCCAGAGGTTCAGGACACGGTCGTCCCGGAAGGCCTCGGGGGCGACGGCTCGGCTGCGCCCCCAGGCGTCGGACCAGGCGGTGCCGGGCTTGAGGACGAGGGGGGCGGCCTTCTCGGCGGGGCCACTGGTGGGTACGGCGATGGGACCGGATGCGGGCGTGGAACCAGGTGCGGGCGTGGAACCGGATGCGGGCGTGGAACCAGGTGCGGGCGTGGGACTGGGTGCCATGAGGGTCTCCGCTCTCGGTGCGCAGGCTGTCGGGGCGGGGGTGCGATGGCTTGTGTTACCGGACGGTAGTGAGGTCGAGGACCGTTGGGTACGTACGGGGCGTGAAGGTGAGTGACGTCACGTGATCGGGACCGGTTGGGGGTGGGTGCGAGCGCGAGTTCGGGCGCCGGTGCGGGCGCGCGTACGGCGGGGCTCGTTCCCCCGCCCCGCACGGCTCCGCACCGCCCCTTTCCCCTTCCCACCGTGCCACTTGCGGCTCCGCCCTGCGATGTCCGGCGGTGCTGCGCCGCCTCGGGCCGATGGGCAGCCCGGGACGGGGCGCGGTCCCGGGCCGGGGTGCAGCCGAGAACCGGGGTGTAGCCAAGGTCCGGGGCGCAGCCCAGGACCGGTACGCGGCCCCGGACCAGTACGCCGCGGCGCGTGCCGGTAGAGCCGGCCGGGCCCATGAACCCGGCCGCGCCACCCAAGCCGGCTGCGAGCAGGCGCAGTTCAGCCCCGTCTCGCTCCCAGGACATCCCGCACCAGCCCCGCCGCCTCCGACGGAGTCGCCCCCACCGGGATTCCGGCCGCCTCCAGGGCGGCCCGCTTCGCCGGCGCCGTTCCGGTCGAGCCGGAGACGATCGCTCCGGCGTGGCCCATCGTCCGGCCCTCGGGGGCGGTGAAGCCCGCGATGTAACCGACCACCGGTTTGGTCACCCGGGCTGCCGCGTACGCCGCCGCGCGCTCCTCCGCGTCGCCACCTATCTCCCCTATCAGGAGGATCAGTTCCGTGTCGGGGTCCGCCTCGAAGGCCGCCAGGCAGTCGATGTGGCTGGTGCCGACGACCGGGTCGCCTCCGATGCCCACCGCCGAGGAGAAGCCGATGTCGCGCAACTCGTACATCAACTGGTAGGTGAGCGTGCCGGACTTGGAGACCAGGCCGATGCGTCCGGGCTTCGGGGCGATGTCGGCGGGGATGATGCCCGCGTTGGACTGCCCGGGGCTGATGAGGCCGGGACAGTTCGGGCCGATGACGCGGGTGGCGCCGCCGAGGGCCCGCGCATGGGCGTGGAAGGCCACCGCGTCGTGCACCGGGATGCCTTCCGTGATGACCACCACGAGGCCGATGCCCGCCTCCGTCGCCTCCTCAACCGCCGCTCCCGCGAAGGGCGGTGGCACGAAGACGACCGACACGTCCGCGCCCGTGGCAGCCATACCCTCCGCCACCGTCGCGAACACCGGCACCCGGCGGTCGTCGAAGTCGATGCCCCTGCCCGCCTTGCGCGGGTTGACTCCGCCCACGATCCCGGTGCCGGCGGCGAGCATGCGCCGGGTGTGCCTCATGCCCTCGCCACCGGTCATGCCCTGGACGAGTACCTTGCTCTCCCTGGTGAGGAAGATCGCCATGTCAGACTCCCTGCCGGGCGAGTCGGGCGGCGCGGCGGGCGGCGCCGTCCATGCTGGTGGCCTGCTGGACGAGCGGGTGCGCCCGACCGGCGAGGATGGCGCGGCCCCGGGCCGCGTCGTTCCCGTCCAGGCGCACGACGAGCGGCTTGGTCAACTGGACGGATTCCAGGGCCTGGACGATGCCGTCGGCGACCGCGCCGCATGAGGTGATCCCGCCGAAGACGTTCACGAGCACGGACTTCACGGCCGGGTCGGAGAGGATGACGCCCAGGCCGTCCGCCATGACCCGGGCGGACGCCCCTCCCCCGATGTCGAGGAAGTTCGCGGGCCGGGCCCCGCAGGCGGCGATCACGTCCAGGGTCGACATGACGAGGCCCGCGCCGTTGCCGATCACACCGACCTCGCCGTCGAGCTTCACATAGGTGAGGCCCTTCGCGTTCGCGGCGGCCTCCAGCGGGTCGACGCCGGGCTCCGTGACATCGGGTCCTTCCCAACGGGCATGCCGGAAACGGGCGTTGGCGTCCAGAGTCACCTTGCCGTCCAAGGCCAGGATCTCCCCGGTCGACGTCCGCACCAGCGGGTTCACCTCCACGAGGACGGCATCCTCCTCGACCAGCACATGCCACAACCGGACCAGCGCCGGCACGGTCTCGGGCGGGAGACGGGCGGCTCGCGCGATCTCGGCGGCCTTCGCCTCGTCCACTCCGCACCGGGGATCGACGGGGACGCGAGCCACCGACTCCGGCCGGCTCGCCGCGATCTCCTCGACCTCCATTCCGCCCTCCGCCGAGGCGATTGCCAGGAAGGCGCCGGCCGCGCGGTCAAGGACGTATGAGACGTAGAACTCCGCCTCGATACGCACGGGTTGGGCCAGCATGACCTTGCGCACGACATGGCCCTTGATGTCCATGCCGAGGATCTGGCGGGCCGTCAGCTCGGCAGCCGCCGGGGTCGCGGCGAGCTTCACTCCGCCCGCCCTGCCCCTGCCCCCGGTCTTCACCTGGGCCTTCACCACGACGCGGCCACCGAGTGAACCGGCCGCCGCCCGGGCTTCGCGCGGGGAGGTGACCACGGCCGCGTCGGGGACGGCGATGCCGTGGTTCTTGAACAGTTCCCTTGCCTCGTACTCGTACAGATCCACTGCCGACTCCTGACTGAGCGGGAAAGTGCCGCACGCCCCCTGGACATCACGCCATCGCATGAGGGATAACAAGGTTCATACAGTATTCGTCGACTGTATGCAATCTACTCGGGGGGCGCCCCTGCCCTGACCCGGCAGCACCGCAGGCGCCCCTCAACTCCCCTACGAAGGGACGGACTTCGCCATGCCCCAAGGCTCCGACGACAGCGGTCAGGACCTCATCTCGGGCGGACACCTCGTCGCCAAGGCGCTCAAGGCGGAGGGCGTCGATGTCATCTACACCCTCTGCGGCGGCCACATCATCGACATCTACGACGGCTGCGTGGACGAGGGCATCGAGGTCGTCGACGTGCGGCACGAACAGGTCGCCGCGCACGCGGCCGACGGGTACGCCCGGATCACCGGGAAGCCCGGATGTGCCGTGGTGACGGCGGGACCGGGCACCACCGACGCCGTCACCGGGGTCGCCAACGCCTTCCGTGCCGAGTCGCCCATGCTTCTGATAGGTGGTCAGGGAGCGCACAGTCAGCACAAGATGGGCTCGCTCCAGGACCTGCCCCATGTCGACATGCTGACCCCGATCACCAAGTTCGCGGCGACCGTCCCGGACACCGCCCGGGCCGCCGACATGGTGTCGATGGCGTTCCGGGAATGCTTCAACGGCGCACCCGGGCCGTCGTTCCTGGAGATCCCGCGCGATGTGCTCGACGCGAAGGTGCCGGTCGACCGGGCCCGGATCCCGGCGGCCGGACACTACCGGGCCTCCACCCGCAGCGCCGGCGACCCCGATGCCGTCGAGAAGCTCGCCGATCTGCTGGTGCACGCGGAGAAGCCTGCCGTTCTGCTGGGCAGCCAGGTGTGGACGAGCCGGGCCACCGGCGACGCCGTCGAGCTCGTCCGCGCCCTGAACGTGCCCGCGTACATGAACGGGGCTGGGCGCGGCACCCTGCCGCCCGGCGACCCGCACCACTTCCAGCTGTCCCGGCGGTACGCGTTCTCCAACGCCGACCTCATCGTCGTCGTCGGCACCCCCTTCGACTTCCGCATGGGATACGGCAAGCGGCTCTCTCCGGGCGCGACCGTGGTGCAGATCGACCTCGACTACCGCACCGTCGGCAAGAACCGGGACATCGACCTGGGGATCGTGGGCGACCCGGGGCTGATCCTCAGGTCCGTCACCGAGGCCGCGTCCGGGCGGCTCAACGGCGGGGCCGTCAGGCGCAAGGCCTGGCTGGAGGAGCTGCGCACCGCCGAGCGGACCGCCCTCGACAAGCGGCTGCCGAGCCTGCGGTCCGACGCCTCGCCCATCCACCCGTACCGACTGGTCGGCGAGATCAACGACTTCCTCACCGAGGACTCGATCTACATCGGGGACGGCGGCGACATCGTCACCTTCTCGGGCCAGGTCGTCCAGCCGAAGTCGCCGGGCCACTGGATGGATCCGGGGCCGCTCGGCACGCTCGGGGTCGGCATTCCGTTCGTGCTCGCCGCCAAGCAGGCCCGACCGGACAAGGAGGTCGTCGCGCTGTTCGGGGACGGGGCGTTCTCGCTGACCGGCTGGGACTTCGAGACGCTGGTGCGCTACGACCTGCCGTTCGTCGGGATCGTCGGCAACAACTCCTCGATGAACCAGATCCGTTACGGCCAGGCACAGAAGTACGGCCCGGAGCGGGAGCGGATCGGCAACACCCTGGGCGACGTCCCCTACGACGAGTTCGCCCGGATGCTCGGCGGTTACGGCGAAGAGGTCCGGGACCCCGCCGACATCGCGCCCGCGCTGCGCCGGGCCCGGGAGTCGGGCAAGCCCTCGCTGATCAACGTGTGGATCGACCCGGACGCGTACGCCCCCGGAACCATGAACCAGACCATGTACAAGTAGAGGAGCCCCGTCATGACAACGGCCCCCGCGACCAAGGCACTTGAGGGCGTACGCGTTCTCGACATGACGCATGTGCAGTCCGGCCCGTCCGCCACCCAGCTGCTCGGCTGGCTCGGCGCGGACGTCGTCAAACTGGAGGCGCCCACCGGTGACATCACCCGCACCCAGCTGCGCGATCTGCCCGGCGTCGACTCGCTCTACTTCACGATGCTCAACTGCAACAAGCGGAGCATCACCCTCAACACCAAGACGCCGCGCGGCAAGGAGATCCTGACCGAGCTCATCCGCCGCTCGGACGTGCTGGTGGAGAACTTCGGCCCGGGCGCCGTCGACCGGATGGGGTTCACCTGGGAGCGCATCCAGGAGATCAACCCGCGCATCGTGTACGCCTCCATCAAGGGCTTCGGCGAGGGCCCGTACACCGGCTTCAAGGCGTACGAGGTCGTCGCGCAGGCCATGGGCGGTTCGATGGCCACCACCGGCTTCGAGGACGGACCGCCGCTCGCCACCGGCGCGCAGATCGGCGACTCCGGAACCGGCGTCCACGCGGTGGCCGGCATCCTGGCCGCCCTCTACCAGCGCGAGTCCACCGGGCGCGGCCAGCGCGTCCAGGTCGCCATGCAGCACGCGGTTCTCAACCTCTGCCGCGTCAAGCTGCGCGACCAACAGCGCCTGGAGCACGGCCCGTTGAAGGAGTATCCCAATGACGACTTCGGCGATGAAGTGCCCCGCTCCGGCAACGCGTCGGGCGGCGGGCAGCCGGGGTGGGCGGTCAAGTGCGCGCCCGGCGGGCCCAACGACTACGTCTATGTGATCGTGCAGCCGGTCGGCTGGGGGCCGGTGACTGAACTCATCGGCCGCCCCGAGCTCGCCACCGACCCCGAGTGGGCGACCCCCGAGGCACGGCTGCCGAAGCTCGGCAAGATGTTCCAGCTCATCGAGGAATGGTCATCAACTCTGCCCAAGTGGGAGGTACTTGAGCGACTCAACGCCCACAACATCCCGTGCGGCCCGATCCTCTCCACGAAGGAGATCATCGAGGACGCCTCGCTCGCGGCCAACGAGATGGTCGTCGAGGTCGAGCACCCCGAGCGCGGCCGCTTCACCACGGTCGGCTCCCCGCTCAAGCTGTCGGACTCCCCCGTGCACGTGGTCACCTCGCCGCTGCTGGGCGAGCACAACGAAGAGGTGTATGTGCGCGAACTCGGCCTGAGCGAAGCGGACTTGCGGCTGCTGAAGACGGACGGAGTGATCTGAGCGATGGTCGAAGTCGAGGCACAGGAGCGTGCGGCGGTGCGGGAACTGCTCGCCGCCGTCCGGGCGGAGGGGCGCACCGCACTCACCGCGCCCGAGGGCCGGACGATCGCGGACGCCTACGGGATCGCGGTGCCGGGCGAGGCGCTCGCGCGGGACGTCGACGAGGCCGTGGCGCACGCGGCACGGCTCGGCGGCAGATCGGTACTGAAGATCGTCTCGCCGGACATCCCGCACAAGACGGATGCGGGCGGGGTGGTGGTCGGTGTGGAGGGCGCGGCCGAGGTGCGGGACGCCTTCCATCGGATCGTCGAGAACGCCCGGGCCTACGCGCCCGAAGCCCGGATCGACGGCGTACAGGTGCAGCAACTCCTGCCGCCGGGACAGGAGGTGATCGTCGGCGCGGTTACCGACCCCACCTTCGGCAAGGTGGTGGCGTTCGGGCTCGGCGGGGTCCTGGTCGAGGTCCTGAAGGACATCACGTTCCGGCTGGCCCCGGTCACCGCCGACGAGGCGCTGTCGATGCTCGACTCGATACGTGCGGCGGAGATCCTGCGCGGGGTGCGCGGCGCGCCGGCCGTGGACCGGTGGGCGCTGGCGGAACAGATCCGCCGGGTGTCCCAACTGGTCACGGATTTCCCCGAGATCGCGGAGGTCGACCTCAACCCGGTGATCGCCACGCCCGAGAGCGCGGTGGCCGTCGACATCCGGATCCTGCTGAGCACGGAGGTGGCGAGGCCCCGGCGCACATACAGCCGTGCGGAGATCCTGTGCTCGATGCGCCGACTGATGCGGCCGCGCTCGGTCGCGGTGATCGGCGCCTCCAACGAGCCGGGGAAAATAGGCCATGCGGTCATGCGCAACCTCGTCGACGGAGGTTTCTCCGGAGAGATCCATCCGGTGAATCCCCGGGCCGATGACATCCAGGGCCGCAAGGCGTACAAGAGTGTCACGGACGTTCCCGGTGAGGTGGATGTGGCGGTCTTCGCGATCCCCGCCCGATTCGTCGCGGCGGCCCTTGAGGAGGTGGGCCGAAAGGGGGTTCCGAACGCGGTGCTCATCCCTTCCGGTTTCGCCGAGACCGGCGAGCAGGCCCTCCAGGACGAGATCGTGGCCATCGCCGAGCGCCACGGAGTCCGGGTGCTCGGGCCCAACATCTATGGCTACTACTCGACTTGGCACGACCTGTGCGCCACGTTCTGCACTCCGTACGACGTGAAGGGCCCGGTCGCCCTGACGAGTCAGTCCGGCGGTATCGGCATGGCGATCCTCGGCTTCGCCCGCTCCACCAGGACGGGGGTCTCGGCGATCGTGGGCCTCGGCAACAAGGCGGATCTCGACGAGGACGACCTGCTGACCTGGTTCGGCGAGGATCCCAACACCCGTTGCATCGCCATGCACTTGGAGGATCTCAAGGACGGCCGGGCCTTCGTCGAAGCGGCCCGGGCGACCGTGCCGAAGAAGCCCGTCGTGGTGCTCAAGGCCGGCCGCACCGGCGCCGGCGCCAGGGCAGCCGGCTCACACACCGGGGCACTGGCCGGCGACGACGCGGTGTACGACGACATCCTGCGCCAGGCGGGGGTGATCAGGGCGCCCGGCCTCAACGAGATGCTGGAGTACGCACGGGCCCTGCCGGTGCTGCCCGCCCCGAAGGGCGACAACGTCGTCGTCATCACCGGCGCGGGTGGCTCCGGGGTGCTCCTGTCGGACGCGATCGTCGACAACGGGCTCCAACTCATGGAGATCCCGGCCGACTTGGACGCCGCCTTCAGGGCGTTCATTCCGCCGTTCGGGGCCGCGGGCAATCCGATCGACATCACCGGGGGCGAGCCGCCGGCCACGTACGAGGCGACGATCCGGCTCGGCATGGAGGACCCGCGCATCCACGCGCTCGTCCTCGGCTACTGGCACACCATCGTCACCCCGCCGATGGTGTTCGCGGAGCTGACGGCGCGGGTCGTCGAGGAGTTCCGGGCGCGCGGCGTCGAGAAGCCCGTGGTGGCCTCGCTCGCCGGTGACACCGAGGTCGAGGAAGCCTGCGCCCACCTCTTCGAGCGTGGTGTCGTCGCCTACCCCTACACCACCGAGAAGCCGGTCGCGGTGCTCGGTGCGAAGTACCGCTGGGCACGGGCCGCGGGGCTGCTCACCTAGGCACGTGCCCAGCACGAAGGGTTTGGACAGGGGGCGCTGGCCAGGTTCTTTCGACGCCAAGGGGACGATCATGAGCGACAGTTCCACATCCGGTGAACCGCGGCACGCGGCGGGTGTCGCGTACCGCGAAGTGACGGACAGCAAGGGCCGGGTGTATCGCGTCGGCGAGAGCGACCGCGATCTGCTGGGCCACAGCCGCGCGTTGATGGTGTATCTGCCGTGGGTCGCGATGATGGCGATCAGCGTGTCCGAGTACGCCTACGGATCCGCCGAGGACACGCTCTCCGCGGCGCACGGCTGGACGCAGAGCAACACCTTCTGGATCCTCAGCGTCTGGGTGTTCTTCCAGGCGGGCATCGCCTTCCCCGCGGGCTGGATGCGGGAGAAGGGAATCCTCACCGCACGACGGGCCATGTACGTCGGCGCGGCACTGTGCCTCGCCGGGTTCCTCGCCCTCTCCCATCTGCACGACGTCCTGGCCGCGATCTTCGGCTTCGGCGTGGTGGGCGGCATCGGCTCCGGGCTCATCTACGCGACCTGCATCAACATGGTGGGCAAGTGGTTCCCGGAGCGACGCGGCGCAAGGACCGGCTTCGTCAACGGCGGCTTCGCCTACGGCTCGCTGCCCTTCATCTTCATCTTCAACTACGCCTTCGACACCGGGAATTACCACCAGGTCCTCGACCTCATCGGTGTCTATGTCCTGATCGTGGTGGGCGTCTGCGCCTGGTTCTTCAAGGATCCGCCGAAGAACTGGTGGCCGGCCGAGCTCGACCCGCTGGACTTCTCCGGCAACGCCAAGAGCGCGGCGAGCCTCGCGAAGAACCCGCCCGCCACCAAGCAGTACACCCCGAAGGAGGCGATCAGGACCGGCATGCTGCCCCTGATGTGGATCACCGTCGTGATGACGGCGGGCGTGTCCATCTTCGGCATCTCCTTCCAGGTGGACTACGCCAAGGAGGTCGGCTTCGGCCCGCTGGTCGCCGCCACGTCCATGGGCCTCATGGCGGTCATCAACGGAGTCGGCCGGGCGGTGGTGGGCTGGCTGTCCGACCTGTGGGGCCGCAAGGTGACCCTGGTCTTCGTGATCGTGGTCCTCGGCCTCGCGCAGTTCGGCGTGATCTGGGCGGGCCATCTGCACAGCGAGTGGCTGTTCCTGCTCTTCGCCTTCGTCTCGGGGTTCGGCGGCGGCGCCTTCTACCCGATGTTCGCGGCACTGACCCCGGACTACTTCGGCGAGAACTACAACGCCTCCAACTACGGCCTGGTCTACAGCGGCAAGTTGGTGAGCGGCCTGTTCGGCGGCGGCCTCGGCTCCATGGTCGTCGACGCGTGGGGCTACGACGGGGCGTACGCCCTGGCCGGCGGCATCTCCATGGCGGCGGCCGCCATCGCCCTGCTGCTGCGCCAGCCCGGCCGCACCCGGGTGCGCGACATCGCGGCGAACCCCCAGCCCATCAGCCGTGAGGTGGTGTAGGCGCCTTGCGTGTACGGCCGCCCCGGAGCTGGGACAGTCCGGGGCGGCCGCGTCACGACCCCTGCCCCACCCGTGCCGGCATCGGCAACGGCAACGGCAACGGCAACGGCATCATCGTCGGCAACGGCAACGGCATCGGCGTCGGCTCGGCGCGGTCAGGTCCGGTCGGACCGTTCGTGGTAAGTCGTGCGCGTGTGCTCGGTGTGGGCACGCATGACCTCCGTGGCGCGGCGCTCGTCGCGCGCCGAGATCGCGGCGATCAGATCCCGGTGCTCGATCCAGGACTGCTTGCCGCGCCGGCGGGCGACCGGCGTGTAGTACCAGCGCACCCGCCGGTCGACCTGGCCCGCGAGCTCGGCGAGCACCACGTTCCCGGCGAGCTCCATGACCTTGGCGTGGAACTCGGCGTTGGTCGCCACCGCCAGGTCCACGTCGTCGTCCGCGACGGCCTGCTCGCCCTTGGCGCACAGCTGCTCCAGGGCCGTGATCCCGGCCGAGCCGGAGTTGGCCGCGGCGAGCCGGGCCGCCTCGGCCTCCAGGAGCGTACGCACCGAGAGCAGCTGGTCGGCCTCCTCCTCGGTGGGCTCGTGCACGAACGCGCCCTGCGCGGGCCGCAGGTCGACCCACCCCTCGGTGTTCAGCCGCTGGAGCGCCTCGCGCACCGGCTGCCGGGAGACCCCGAGGTGGCCCGCGAGTTCGCTCTCGACCAGATGCTGGCCGGGGCGCAGGGCGCGGGTCGTGATCAGTTCGAGGAGGGCTTCGTAGACGCGCTCGCGCAGCGGCCCGGGCCGCTCCAGCTTGGGCACGGTTCCCTGCGGCAGTCCTGCGGACAACATCGCTTCCCCCTCTTGCACCACGGGCGTTCGGCCGGCCATGCAGATTGGTTATCGTCTACAGTCTACCGAGCGCAATCCCCCAGCACATCCTCCGGCCGAATCCGGTCGCACGGGAGCGCGGTTCGGCCTGATCCACGTTCTGCGCAACCTCGGTCACGCACCCGGACGGGCCTCGCGCCAGGCGGCCGTCGAGAGGTTCCACTCCTCGCCCCGCCAATGGGGTCTCCAGCTCGGCCGCCATGAAGGCGACGAGCTCCCGGGCCCGCTCCGTATCGCCCGCGGCGAGCGCCCGTTGGGCGTCGTCCGCCGCATCGGCGACGCGCTCGTGTTCGGCGATGAACTCCTTGATGATGAGGGGGATGTCCCGGCATCCGCAGTAATGCCACATGTCACTCTTTGTGCGCCCCTCACCCTCGCACGGTCCCCCCGACACCGACGGCCGTCTGCCCGCGGGGCGCAACCCGGCGGCCCGTCCGGACGTCCATCGGAGCATGGCTTCCACTCTGATTCTCGGCATCGACCCGCACACCGTCCCCGAACTGGACGGGGACGTCCTACGCCCCCTCCTCGACGAGGAACTGGCCCGGTTCGCCGCGCACGGCATCGAGGCGTCCATGGCGCTGATCACGCTGGACGACACGGCCGAGTCCACGGTGGTGGCCGCGCTGACCGAGCGCGCGTGGGACGTCGTGGTCATCGGCGGCGGCATCCGCAAGCCCGAACCGCTGCTCACGTTCTTCGAGCTGGTGGTGAACCTGGTCCGCCGGCACGCTCCGGATGCCGCGATCGCGTTCAACACCAGCGGGGGCGACAGCGTGGAGGCGGCCCGGCGCTGGCTCTGATGCCTCTGATGCCTCTGATGCCGATGGCAGGGCCAAGTGGTTCCTCCCGTACGGGGTCCTGACATGGGCCATGCGGGGGCCATGCGGGGGCCGGGCCGTGCCGGGGCCGGTACGGAGGCTTCCGCGAGGGGGGTTGTCAGTGGCGGGGGCCGTCGCGAGGGCGTTGTCAGTGGCGGGTGCGACAGTTGGCCACATGCTCGCGATCACGGTGGACACGGAGAACGGCCGACGGCACAGCAGGGTCACGGCAGGTCAACTGGCAGATCTGGTGCGTCGGATCGGTGCCGGTGGCGACCGGTTCCTGGTGCTCCAGCGGATACCGGATCGTCCGGACGTGTTCGTGCAGGTGTGGCACGAGAGCGAAAGCACGGGCAGGGGCTCGGGATCGGGTTCGGGATCGGCGGCGTCGGGGCCGGGCTCGGCCTCGGGATCGGCGGCGTCGGGGCCGGGCTCGGCCTCGGGGCCGGGGTCCTACTCGCTGGAGTACCGCGACGGGGCGTACGACCGGCACTTCCGGACGACGCTCGGCTCGTCGGGCCCGGTGATCGCCGCCATGACCGAGTGGGCCCGCGCCCGCGAGGACTGGCACGCGGGGCTTGAGTGGGAGCGGGTGGCGTTCGAACCCCCGTCGGCCATAGCCGAGTTGGACCTCACCGATGAGGACCGGGTACTGCTCGAAGCCCGCATCCGTGAGGTCATGACGGGTGGCTATGCGACGCGGGCGGAGCTCGCTGAGCTGGCCGAGGACTATCTGGTGTCGGATGGAGTCCACCCCATATCGCTCGCGCAGGCACAGCAGTTGGTGGATCGCATGTGGCTGGAGCGCGTGGCCGAACAGGCCACCTGGCAGGGCGAGACCGACCCCGAGCGGCTCACCCGGGCCTTCGCCGCGCTGGAGGCGACGGGCATCACCGCGCGGGAGAACTTCACCTGCTGCCGTTCCTGCGGCCAGTCGGAGATCGGTGCGGCGGGCTCGCCACGGGCTCGCGGCTTCGTGTACTTCCACTCCCAAAGCACCGACGCGGCGGCCTCCGGACACGGACTGACCCTGCACTACGGCGGGTTCGACGGTCTGCCGGAGACCACCGCCTCCGTGGGCCACGAAGTGGTGGCCGCGCTGGAGCGGTGCGGCCTGTCGGTCGAGTGGAACGGCGATCCCGGCCGCGCCCTCGACGTCAGCCGGCTGGACTGGCGCAAGCGCCTGGCCGGTTGAGCGCAGCCGGGTCACGGGAAGCACGTACGCGCGGTGCCCTTGGCCGGGCCTGGCCGGGCAGGCGTCCCACGGAGTGGGTCACAGAGTGTGTCACGGGGTGTGTCACGGGCAGCGTACGACCTGCCCCGCGTAGGACAGGTTGCCGCCGAAGCCGAAGAGGAGGACCGGGTCGCCGGTGGTGATCTCGCCGCGCTCCACCAGCTTGGACAGGGCCATCGGGATGCTGGCCGCCGAGGTGTTGCCGGATTCGACGACATCGCGGGCGATGACCGCGTTCACGGCGCCGATCTTCCGCGCGACGGGCTCGATGATCCGCAGGTTGGCCTGGTGCAGCACCACCGCGGCGAGGTCCTCGGGGGTGAGCCCCGCGCGCTCGCACACCTGGCGGGCGATGGGCGGCAGCTGGGTGGTGGCCCAGCGGTAGACGGACTGGCCCTCCTGCGCGAACACCGGCGGGGTGCCCTCGATCCGTACCGCGTGGCCCATCTCCGGCACCGAACCCCAGAGCACCGGGCCGATCAACGCTTCCTCGCTCGCCTCGACGACCGCCGCGCCCGCGCCGTCGCCGACCAGGACGCAGGTGCTGCGGTCGCTCCAGTCGGTCACCGCCGTCATCTTGTCGGCGCCGATGACGAGGGCGCGCTGGGCGGTGCCGGTGCGCACCAGGCTGTCGGCGGTGGCCAGGGCGTGGGTGAACCCGGCGCAGACCACATTGAGGTCGAGGACCGCGGGCGAGCCCATGCCGAGGCGGGTGGCGACCCGGGCCGCCGTGTTCGGGGAACGGTCGATGGCCGTGGAGGTGGCGACCAGGACCAGATCGATGTCGGCGGGTGTCAGGCCCGCGCCGGCCAGCGCCTTCGCTCCCGCATGCGCGGCCAGTTCGTCCACGGGCTCATCGGGCCCCGCGACATGCCGGGTGCGGATGCCGACCCGGCTGGTGATCCATTCGTCGCTGGTGTCGACCAGCTCGGCGAGGTCGTCATTGGTGAGCACCTTGGCGGGCTGGTAGTGCCCGACTGCGACAAGACGTGAGCCTCGCATGCCGGTCATGGCGGATCCCCTCGGTACGAGCATTTACTGCTGACATCCGGAGCCATCCAGTCTTCGTGGCTACTGATGGGTACAGGGGCGCGAGATCCAACAGGATTCACTGCCGCACCTTTGGAGCCTTGTGTCAGCGTTTCACCCCCGCCAGCCGCGGACGGGGCGCGTCACGCGTCTTGACCCCAGGGAAAGCCCATCCGCATACTGTAGACAATATTCTGTCGACAACCAATGGCGGGCCGGTCTTCCGCGCCCGCCTTCGCGTTCCGCGTTCCCCCTCCCCGTTCTGCCTCCTCTCCCGTAGAAGCCGATCCGCTGCCGCACCTCCCGGGGACGAACGCCCCCTCGGCCGCGCCTCCCGGGGACGACCGTCCTCCATGCCGCACCTCCCGGGGACGACCGTCCTCACCGGCCACTGATCCGCCCGTGGCCGCTGCCCGTTCGTCGACACATCAGCACCCCGGCCCCCGGCCCCCGGCCCCCGGTCCCCAGTCCCCGGTCCCTCCACCGAACGGAGAGCCCCGTGAAAGTCGCAGTTGTCGGCGCCGGTGCCATCGGCGCATATGTCGGGGCCGCGCTCCACCGCGCGGGTGCCGACGTCCATCTCATCGCCCGCGGGCCGCACTTGGCGGCGCTGCGCCGCGACGGGGTGCGGGTCATCAGTCCGCGCGGCGACTTCACCGCCCGGCCCACCGCCACCGACGACCCCCACGAGATCGGCCCGGTCGACTACGTACTGCTCGGCCTGAAGGCCAACTTGTATGCCACGGCTGGTCCGTTGGTGCGCCCGCTGCTGCACGACGGCACGGCCGTCATCGCCGCCCAGAACGGCATCCCCTGGTGGTACTTCCACGGGCTGCCCGGCCCGCACACCGGCCGCCGGATCGAGAGCGTCGACCCGGCCGGCGCCGTGAGCGCGACCCTGCCGCCGGCCCGCGCGATCGGCTGCGTGGTTTACGCGGCCACTGAGATCGAATCGCCGGGCGTCGTACGGCACTTGGAGGGCACCCGGTTCTCCATCGGCGAGCCCGACCTCACCGTCTCGCGGCGCTGTCTCGACTTCAGCGAGGCCATGCAGGCCGGGGGTCTCAAGTGTCCCGTCGAGCCGGACCTGCGCAACGACATCTGGATCAAGCTCCTCGGCAACATCTCCTTCAACCCGATCAGCGCGCTGGCCCGCGCGACGATGGCACAGATCTGCCGGCACCCTGACACCCGCTCGCTCGTCGAGTCGATGATGCGCGAGACCCTCGCCGTCGCGGCGGCCGTCGGCTGTCATCCGACGATCTCAGTGGAGCGTCGTATCGCGGGCGCCGAACGCGTCGGCGAGCACAAGACGTCCACCCTCCAGGACCTGGAGAAGGGAAAGCCGCTCGAACTCGACGTGCTGCTCGCGGCCGTCGTCGAACTCGCCGCGCTCACCGACACCCCCGTCCCGACCCTGCGCGCGGTGCACGCGCTCGCCGACCTCCTCGCCCGGACGTCCGACACCCGCGGCGCCGCATGAACCCGGGGCGCCCACTCTCCTTCACGTTCGAGTCCGCCGTGCGGGCACTGGGCATCAGACACCCGGCACCCGGCACCCGGCACCCGGCACGAGGGGCGCAGACGGGGACACCCACCGTGTGCGCGTACTCCGGCGTCGGCGGCGACCGCACCTCTCAGGTGCAGGACAATGAGATCGTCAAGGGTCACCTCGCCGCACGACAACCCGGTGACCCACGGCAACCTCTGCATCATGGGGCGATTCGGCTTTCAGCACGTGCAGACGCGAAACTGACGACAGTGCGAACCCGACGAGTTCGACGAGAGCGACCGAGGGACTGAGGACATGGGACGGGTCACCGAGCGCCGCCGCGTCATCCGCATCCGGGACGGGGTGGTGTCGGCCCGCCCGGACACCCTGGTGGCCGAGGAGCCGCTGGAGATCCGGCTGAACGGGAAGCCGCTCGCGATCACGATGCGCACCCCCGGCGACGACTTCGCGCTCGCCGCCGGGTTCCTGGTGAGCGAAGGGGTGCTCGGCACCGCGGGCGAACTCCGGTCCATCGTGTACTGCGCGGGAGCCACGGAGGACGGACAGAACACCTACAACGTGGTCGATGTGCGGCTCGCTCCGGACGTCGAGGTCCCCGACATCACCCTCGAACGCAATGTGTACACGACGTCCTCGTGCGGCCTGTGCGGCAAGGCCAGCCTGGACGCCGTCCGCACGCAGGCCCGCTTCCCGATCGCCGACACTCCCCCGGTCCGGGTGGAGCCCGAACTGCTCGCGAGCCTCCCCGACCGGCTGCGTGCGGCGCAGCGGGTCTTCGACCGGACCGGGGGTCTGCACGCGGCGGCGCTGTTCTCGCCGGAGGGCGAACTGCTCGACATACGCGAGGACGTGGGCCGCCACAACGCGGTCGACAAGCTGGTCGGTCGCGCTCTCCAGGACGACCGGCTTCCGCTGGCGCGCTGCATCCTGCTCGTGTCGGGCCGGGCCTCGTTCGAGCTCGCCCAGAAGGCGGTCATGGCGGGCATCCCGGTCCTCGCCGCCGTCTCCGCGCCGTCCTCGCTGGCCGTGGACCTGGCCGTCGAGTCGGGCCTGACACTGGTCGGTTTCCTGCGCGGCAGCTCCATGAACGTGTACGCGGGGGACGAGCGCATCACCCTGCGCTCGGGCGTCTGACCCCGCTCCGACCGAGCGGCCCGGCCGGCGGGGAGCGCCCCCTGCGCCGGCCGGGCCTTCCCACCGTCGAAGCCCATCGGCGCATCCCACCGTCGAGGCCCACCGGCGCATCCCACCGGCGGGGCCCGCCGCCGGAGCGGAGCTCTAGCGCACCCGCCTGCGGGCCTCGGCGGGGGCCGGGATCATCTGGAGGGCGAGGGTGGCCGGGGGCTCGGCGACCCCGGGGCCACCCTGCTCGGCCCAGGCCAGGATGTCGTCGGTGGCGTCGTCGTCGAGGACCCAGCCGATCCAGGCCGCGCGGGCCCCGCTCTGGCGGGCCCGGCCGGAGGGCTGCACCACGATCACATTGGCCTGGCCGCAGGGGCCGAGGCAGTCGGTGGTACGTACGGCGATCCGGCCACCGGACTCGGCGGCCGCACCGCGCAGCCGCTCCAACTGGCGCGCATGGTCGGTGCCGGGGGTCTTGCGGGCGTCGCCGCAGCAGCAGCCGCGGCAGACGACCAGGGTGCAGGGGCGTGAACCGGCCGCGGCTATCGAGAACTTGGGCATGTGCTCAGCCGAACCCGACTGCGGCCGCGGCGACGACGCGGCCCAGGCGCGGGAAGTTCAGGGCGACCGCGGCCCGGTGCTCGTCCTCGGTCAGGGCCGCCATCGCGTCCTCGACGAACAGCAGCTCATAGCCGTGGTCGGCGGCGGCGCGGGCCGTCGACTCGACGCCGAGGTTGGTGGCGATGCCGCCGAACACGAGGGTGGTGACGCCGCGTTCGGCGAGCGACTCGTGCAGACCGGTCCGGTGGAAGCCGCCTACGGTGCGCTTCACCACGACCAGATCGCCGTCCCGCGCGAGTCCGGCCACGAGATCACTGCCCGGCGGTTGCACGGCAACACCGGGCCGTTCCACCCGCACCAGCACGACGGTCGCCCCCGCCGCCCGGAAGCCCTCCGCCAACTCCCTTGATACGTGCACCACTTGATCCCCGGAGCGGGGGGCGAGGGGCAGCGCGGTGATCCGGTCCATCAGATCGACGAGGACGAGCGCGGTGTGCGCGGGGTCGAGAAGGGCGGGCTCGCCTTCGAGTGCGGTCATGGCGGCACCGTACCGGCCCCGATGATCCAGACCGGAGACCGGGGACCTGTTCTGGCCATGCCCGCACGGTGACCTGGGGGCGGACGGCTCGGGGAACGGGGGGCCGGAGGAGGCCCGGGGGGGGGCGGAGCAGGCCCGGGGGGGCAGGCCCGGGGGCGGAGCAGGCCCGGGGGCGGAGCAGGCGCAGGCCTGGGGCGGGGCCGCGGAGTGCGAGGCACGGGGGCGGAGCCGGAAGCCGGAGGGCGTCGAATTCCGTTGCCTTCGACCACCCCTTCGTAAGATCATCACCGCATGGAGCCACCACCTCTGGTCATCAGGCTGGACGACACGCTCACGCTGCGCGCGTTCGCCGGTGAGGCGGACCTCGCGGAGCTGTTTCGCGTCATCGACGAGTCCCTGGAACACCTGCGCCCCTGGATGCCCTGGGTGTCCGAACACAGTCGGGACAGCACCGCCCACTTCCTGTCCAAGCGCACCGAGCTGTGGGCGTCCGGTGCGGCCTACGCCTACGCGATCACCCTCGACGGTGCCATCGTCGGGATGTGCGGACTGTTCCGGCGTGATGAGAGCCAGGACGATCTGCGCGAGATCGGGTACTGGCTGCACCCGGCGGCAACCGGCCGCGGCCTGGCCACCCGGACCGTCCGGGCTTTGACGGAGCTGGCCTTCCGGCTGCCGGGGGTCGACGTCATCGAGATCGTGCACGACGCCGCCAACCTGCCGAGCGCGGCCGTGCCCGCCCGGCTCGGCTTCACCGTGCACGAGCGCCGCCCCAACGAGTCCCTCGCCCCGGCCGAGACCGGCGTGGACCAGGTGTGGCGACTGACCCGGGACCAGGTGGAGAGGCTGCCCCTGAACCAGGTGCAGAGGCTGAGCCGGAACCAGGTGTAGAGACTGCCCCTGAACCAGGTGCAGAGGCTGAGCCGGAACCAGCCGTGAAGGCGGCAGGCCGGGCCGCCTTCACGAACGTTCCCTAGCTCCCCGCCCGAACGCCCGAGCCGCTGCCCTGCCCGGCCGGAGCCGGGTCCGCCGCCGCGGGCCGCAGCTCGGGCAGCGGGTCACGGGCACGGCGCTTGGCGATCACCGCGCAGACCATCAGCTGCATCTGATGGAACAGCATCAGCGGCAGTACCGCGAGTGAGGCCTGGGCGCCGAACAGGACGCTGGCCATGGGGAGTCCGGCGGCCAGGCTCTTCTTCGATCCGGCGAACTGGATCGCGATCCGGTCGCCCCGGTCGAAGCCGAGCCGCTTCGCCCCGTACCAGGTCAGCGCGAGCATCGCGGCCAGCAGGACGGCTTCCACGAGGAGCAGCGCGCCGAGCCTGACCACGCTCACCTGGTGCCAGATGCCGCGCACCATGCCCTCGCTGAACGCGCTGTACACGACCAGCAGGATCGAGCCCCGGTCCACGTACCCGAGCACCTTCTTGTGCCGGACGAGAAAGCCGCCGACCCAGCGGCGCAGGAACTGGCCGGCCACGAACGGCACCAGCAGTTGCAGCACGATCTTCAGGAGCGAGTCCGCCGAGAGACCGCCCCCGCTGTTGCCGAGCAGGCCGGCCGCGAGCAGCGGTGTGACCACGATTCCGGCGATGCTGGAGAAGGAGCCCGCACAGATCGCGGCGGGCACGTTGCCACGGGCGATCGAGGTGAACGCGATCGACGACTGGATCGTGGACGGCACCAGACACAGGAAGAGCAGACCGTTGTAGAGGTCCGGCGTCAGGACGAACGGGACGAGCCCCCTGGCCGCCAGGCCGAGCAGGGGGAACGCCACGAACGTGCAGGCCAGTACCGTGAGGTGGAGCCGCCAGTGGCGTACGCCGTCCATCGCCTCGCGGGTGGAGAGCCGGGCACCGTAGAGGAAGAAGAGCAGGGCGACGGCTCCGGTCGAGGCGCCACTGGCCACCGGGGCCGCCGCCCCGGACGCGGGCAGCAGGGCCGCGAGCCCCACCGTGCCGAGCAGCGCCAGGATGTACGGATCGACCGGCAGCCAGGACGGCAGCCTCGGGGTACGGCGGCTCATGTGCTCCACTTACATGCTCGGGATGTCTACGTGTTCGGGACGTCTACGTGCTCGGGACCTACACGTGTTCGGGACCTATATGTGCTCGGGACGTCTACGTGCTCGGCATGTCTCTGTATTCGGTCGGCGTGGTATTCGGTCGGCGGGCAGTTCGGTTGCGTACGTGCGCGTGCCCTCCCCATGGTCCTCCCCGTTCCCTCTATCGGGAATCCCGTACACCACTCTCACTGTCATCACATTCCGCGATGACCGGCGCTAGCGTGGAGGAATGTACGACGCCACCCAGCTGCGGACGTTCCTCGCCGTCGCGCAGACCTTGAACTTCACGCAGGCCGCACGGCGGCTCGGACTGCGGCAGTCGACGGTGAGCCAGCATGTGCGGCGTCTGGAGGACGCTGCCGGGCGGCTCCTCTTCAGCCGTGACACGCACAGTGTGCGGCTGACGGAGGACGGCGAGGCGATGCTGGGCTTCGCCCGGACGATCCTGGCCGCGCACGAGCGGGCCGCCAACTACTTCACCGGGACGCGGCTGCGCGGCCGGCTGCGGTTCGGCGCCTCCGAGGACTTCGTCCTGACCCGGCTGCCGGAGATCCTCCAGTCCTTCCGCCGCGACCACCCCGAGGTCGATCTGGAGCTGACGGTCGAGCTGTCCGGCACCCTGCACCGGCGTCTCGAAGCGGGCCGCCTCGACCTCGTGCTCGCCAAACGGCGGGACGGCGACAGTCACGGCGAACTGGTGTGGACGGACGAGCTGTGCTGGATCGGGGCGCCGGGCCTGCGGCTCGACGCGGAGCGCCCGGTCCCGCTGATCCTGTTTCCGCCGCCCGGCATCACCAGGGCGCGGGCGCTGGAAGTCCTGGAAGAACACGGGCGTGCCTGGCGCATCGCCTGTACGAGCGGCAGCCTGAGCGGTCTGATCGCGGCGGCCCGGGCCGGCCTCGGCGTGATGGCCCACACCCGTGGCCTGATCCCGCCCGGCCTCGACCCCCTGCCGCCGCGGGCGGGCCTTCCGGACCTCGGCGGCGTCGACTTCGTCCTGCTGCACAACCGCAGAGGCTCGGCCGCACAGGAGGCCGCGGGCGCGCTGGCCTCGGCGATCCTGACGGGCGGCGACCGGCTGCACCGGGGAGCAGGTCGGGTCGACCGCGGGTCAAGCCCCTCATGAACGCGCTCTCACCACGGAGCGTGGTCCGGAGCAAACGCGGTGCAGCCGTGGGCCGAGGGTGACCGGAGCGTACAGATTCCGTGGAGATTGCCTTGCGCAGAGCCTGTCTTTGAGTCAGCTGAGTGCCCGAGCAGTCCCCATGTGGGCCTGTTTCGGCCGCTGACCTGTGAAGACGTCGTACGTCTCGACTTGCAGAAGACCCCTGCCACCGGACTTGCCCGTGGGGTACGGTCACCGCGCTGTGCGGAGCGCCACCGGGAGTGGCCACCCCGGAGGGAGGCAGGTCATTGCGCGAGTTCACGGTCCCACCCATGGACGCGGCGCCTCAGGTCGGCGGACTGGCGGACGCCGTCTTCGACCATGCCCTGGACGACCCGCGGCGCATCGCCCTCTGCCGCAAGGACGACAGGGGGCAGTGGCAGGAGGTGACCTCGGCCCAGTTCCGGGACCAGGTGTTCGCCCTCGCCAAGGGGCTGATCGCGGATGGAGTGCGATTCGGGGACCGCGTCGCGATCATGGCCCGCACCCGGTACGAGTGGACGCTCTTCGACTTCGCCCTGTGGACGATCGGCGCCCAGCCGGTCCCGATCTATCCGACGTCCTCCGCCGAGCAGGTCTTCTGGATGCTGCACGACTCCGAGGCCACGGCCTGCGTGGTGGAGCACGAGGACCACTCGATGACGATCGGCTCGGTCGTCGACCGCCTCCCCCACCTGAAACGGCTGTGGCAGTTGGACACCGGCGCACTGGACGGGCTGCTCGGGCTGGGTGGGTCCATCGACGACGAGGTGGTCCACCGCCACCGGCGGGCCGTGACGCCGGAGTCGGTGGCGACCGTCATCTACACCTCGGGCACCACAGGCCGCCCCAAAGGGTGTGTGATCACCCACGCCAACTTCATGTTCGAGACCGACATGCTGATCTCCCGCTGGGAGCCGGTGTTCCACTCACGGCCCGGCGACGAGGCGTCCACGCTCCTCTTCCTGCCCCTGGCCCATGTGTTCGGGCGCATGGTGGAGGTCGCGGCGATCCGGGGCCGGGTGAAACTGGGGCACCAGCCCGCCCTCTCCGCCTCCGCGCTGCTGCCCGACCTCCGGTCGTTCCGTCCGACCTTCATCCTCGCGGTCCCGTACATCTTCGAGAAGGTCTTCAACGCGGCCCGGCGCAGAGCCGAGGCCGAGGGCAAGACCGGGCCGTTCGACAAGGCCGTGGACATCGCGGTCAAGTACGCGGAGGCCGTGGAGCAGAAGGCCTTCGGCGCCGGACCCGGCCCCTCGGCGGCGCTGCGCATGCAGCACCAGTTCTTCGAGAAAACGGTGTACGGGAAGGTCCGCGAGGCGATGGGCGGGCGGGTGCGGCACGCCATGTCGGGCGGCTCCAGTATGGGGCGCCGACTCGGCCTCTTCTTCGAGGGTGCCGGTGTCACCGTCTACGAGGGCTACGGCCTGACCGAGTCGACGGCCGCCGCGACCGCCAACCCTCCCGAGCGCACCCGGTACGGCACGGTCGGGCAGCCCATCCCGGGCACCACGGTCCACATCGCCGACGACGGCGAGGTGTGGGTCCACGGCGGGCAGGTCTTCTCCGGCTACCTCAACGAGCCGAAGGCCACCGAGTCCGTACTCAGGGACGGCTGGCTGTCGACCGGGGACATCGGCGCGCTGGACGAGGACGGCTATCTCACCATCACCGGGCGCAAGAAGGAGATCCTGGTGACCTCGGGCGGCAAGAGCGTGTCGCCGGTCGCCCTGGAGGAACGCGTGCGGGCGCATCCCCTGGTCGCCCAGTGCATCGTGGTCGGCAACGACCGCCCGTACATCGCGGCGCTGGTCACCCTGGACCAGGAGGGCATCGACCACTGGCTCGCCATGCGCGGCAAACCGCCGCTGACCCCGTCCGAGCTGGTCCGCGATCCCGATCTGGAGACCGAGGTTCGCCGCGCGGTGGTCGCCGCCAACACCCTGGTCTCGCAGGCGGAGTCGATCCGTACGTTCCGCATACTGGCCCACCAGTTCACCGAGGAACACGGCCTGCTCACCCCGTCCCTGAAGCTGAAGCGCCGGGCGATCGAGGAGGCGTACGAGGCCGAGGTGGACGCGCTGTATCGGTGAGGCGGCGCCTGCCGGAGCCGGCCCGGTGCGGAGCGGTGGTGAGGCGGCGGGGCCGAGCGGTGGCGGGGCGGCGGGGCCGAGCGGCGGGGAGGCCAACGATGACCGACCGTCCCTCAACTCGCCCTGCCGTCAAGCCATTTGGGCTAGCCGTGCAGGAGATCGTCGAGTTCGGCGTCGAAGAGCCGGGCCGGGTCGAAGCCCATTCCGTTGAAGTGACCCGCGGCTTCCAGGGACAGCACTCCGTGCAACCGGGTCCAGAACGTCATCGCCTTGTGGAGGACGGCCGGCGGGGCGGTATGGCCCTCGGCCCACTGCCGGTGCTCGGCGAGGTGGGCCGCGAAGGGCGCCGGTTCGCGATCCGCCGGGAGCGCCATGCAGGCGTCGAGGAGCATGCGCATGATCTCGTCGGCGATGACGGTGGTGTCATCGGGAGCGTGATAGCCCGGCACGGGGGTGCCGTAGACGAGGAAGTAACGATTGGGATCCTCCAGGGCCCAGCCGCGCAGCGCGTGAGCGAGCTTGGCGAGGTCGGTGGCGGGCGGCGCGCCGGGGACGCCCTTGCCGGATACCTTTCCGTCGACCACCGCACGCAGGGCGTCGGCCAAGCTGCGGTAGGCGTCCCGGACCAGCTCGGTGATCAGCTCGTCCCGCCCCGCGAAGTACCGGTAGAGCGCCGGACCACTCAGCCCCATCTGCTTCGCGATCGCGTTCAGCGACAGCGCGGAGGCGCCCGCCGTGCCGATCTGCTCCCACGCGTGCTGCATGATCTCCGCGCGCACCTGCGCCCGATACCGCTCCCGCGGGGTTCCCGCGCCACCCGATTCCGCCACGACCAGCCACCTCTCCACATCCTCGCGACCACAGCAACCAGGTCTGGTTAGAGGTTATCACCAAGGTTATGGACGCCCACGTCGAACGGGTGCCGCCGGGGGCGACTCTCCGTTCGCGCAGAGCGCGACGGCTCCGGCTCCGGCTCCAGTCGATGGCCCGTGCTCAAGCTGCTCGGCCGAGTGCGTCTGCGACTGCGGCTGCGACTGCGGCTGCGACTGCGGCTGCCGATGCCACACCACACCGCGCCGCGCCACGCACCACCCGACACCGGGCTCGGCTACCGGATCGCGTGCCGTGGGCGGCGAGCCGGGTGCACCTGGCCGCCCACGGCATTCCCTCAACCCGCGTACTGCGCAACGATTTTGGTGAAGGCGTACGGGGACTGGCCGATCCCGCTGCACGAACTTCCGGCGTCCCCGCCCGAACCGCACTGGCGGTCCCGGTTGACCGCCCAGAAGGTGAAGCGCGCCATGTGGTGCTGCTTGGCATAGCCGAGGATGGTCTGGAAGTCGTTCGTGGAGACGGTTTCGTCGGACTCGTCTGTCTTGCCGTTCATGGAGGAGACGCCGATGTGGCGGTAGGCGGCGTCGTCGCTGTAGCCATAGGCGCTCTTCACGGCCGCTTTGAGTCCCTCAAGAGCGCTCACCGTGACGGCGCCCATGGTGCCGCTGTGGCCCTGGAAGTCGAAGGGCATGATCGTCCAGCCGTCGTTGGCGAGACCTGCGGCGGCTCCCTTGTTGATGAGGTCCTTGCCGTTGCCGTCGGGCCCGTTCGTCGTGGTGCCCATGGTCACGTATGTGACGATCCCGGGGTTGCTCGTCTTGACGATCTTGAGCGCGCTCACCACCCGCTGCCGCACGGTGGCGTTGGAGAACTCGGTGTCCTCGATATCGATGTCCAGCGCCTTGAGGTGGTACGCGTCGATGACCTTCTGGTAGGCACCGGCGAGCGCCGAGGCGCTGGAGCACTTCTCGCCCAGCTTGTTGCCGCTCCAGCCGCCGACGGAGACGACCACGTCACCGCCCGCCCCGCGAATGGATTTGATCGCGCTCTCATCGGAGCCGCCGGTCAGGGCTCGCGAGCCGTCCCACTTAGGGTTGCAGCCCCCGTCGGACAGGACGAACGCCAGCGTGAACCACTTGACGCCGGTCGCCGCCATCACATCGGTCGGCTTCTGCGGGTTGCCCCAGCCGAGGTATTCGTACGGGGCGGCCGCCATCGCGCCGGCCACCGCCGGGGCAGCCTCCGCGCTGGGGGCGGTGGGCGCGACGGCCGCGGCGGTCTGGGGAGCCGTGGCGAGCAGGGGCAGAAGCAGACAGCCGAGAGCGCTCAGGGCCGGGACGAGTCGGCGCGGGGGCAAGGCAGCGTTCATGGGGGGGTTCCTTCCACGCGAGTTGAGCGTGCGGGTCCAGAGATGCCGTTCACATGGGTGCTCGATGTTCAGGCAGCTGCCTTAGAGTTGCGTCTTGTCGGGTCACGGTCAATGGTTGGGACCAAGCTGGACCAAGAAGACCGGAGCCGCGTCGGACGACCTGACAACCGTCTGGGGCGGCATCGCGCGACTCCCGGCGGGACGGGGCGAGTGCGGGGCTGCTCCCGGGCGGGACAGGAGGTCCGCCCGGGGACGGGGCGGGCGGCTCGCGGCGGCTCGGGGCAGGGCGGGGCGGGCACACGGCGACCGCGAATCGGGCGGCTCGTTGGGAATGCGACGCTCCGCTCGTTCGTTGACGAGGGGAGTACCAACCGACGACGTAAGGATCGACCGCTCGTGAGCAAGGTCCCCTCCATCACCCTCAACAACGGCGTCGAGATGCCGCAGCTCGGTTTCGGCGTCTGGCAGGTGCCGGACGACGAAGCCGCGAAGGCGGTCGCCACGGCCATCGAGTCCGGGTACCGGAGCATCGACACCGCCGCGATCTACGAGAACGAGAGGGGCACCGGCAAGGCCGTCGCCTCCTCCGGGGTAGCCCGTGAAGAGCTCTTCATCACGACGAAGCTCTGGAACTCGGAGCAGGGTTACGACTCGACGTTGCGCGCCTTCGACGCCTCGCTCGACAAGCTCGGCCTCGACTACGTCGACCTGTACCTGATCCACTGGCCGGTCCCGGCCAAGGACGCGTACGTCGACACGTACAAGGCGTTCGAGAAGATCCTCAAGGACGGTCGCGCCCGGTCCATCGGCGTCTCCAACTTCCAGCCGGAGCACCTGGAACGGCTGCTCGGCGAGACCTCGGTGGTCCCCGCCGTCAACCAGATCGAGCTCCACCCGCAGCTCGCGCAGACGGAGTCGCGCGCCCTGCACGCCAAGCACTCCATCGCGACCGAGGCCTGGTCGCCGCTCGGTCAGGGCCGAGGCCTCCTTGAGGTTCCGACCGTGGTCGCGATCGCACGGAAGCACGACCGCACCCCTGCTCAGGTGGTGCTGCGCTGGCACCTCCAGATCGGCAACGTGGTGATCCCGAAGTCCGTGACGCCGTCACGCATCAAGGAGAACATCGACGTCTTCGGCTTCGAGCTCGACGCGGACGACCTGGCCGCGCTCGCCGCGCTCGACGAGGGCAAGCGCCTGGGTCCGAACCCGTCGGAGTTCAACCTCGGCGCCTGAGCACCCGCGCTGACCAGCGCGTCACGAGGGGGCGTCGTCCGACTCCGGTCGAGCGGCGCCCCTTTTGCCACGTCCGGGCTTGCGTGGTTCACCGGCCGCCACCTCGGCCTTTTTGTCGGTTTCCGACGTTGGTTGGTCAGCTCCCAACCAAGAATGTTCATTCAAGTGCGCCATCCAGGCAAAGCGTTCGGCATCAAGCGCTAAATGCTCTTGTCCTGCCCATGACCTTCCCGATGGGATCGCGAAGACCGCCCCGTGCGGCCTCACCCCCACTCAGGGAGCCTTCATGCGCATAGCCCGCCCCCGGACTCGTACCGCAGCTGCGACAGTTGGGGCCACCGCCCTTGCCGCCGCCGCGGTGATAGCCACCCCGCTGTCCGGGTCCGCCACCGCCGCACCTGCCGCCCCGCAGGTGAAGCCCGTTCCGGCCGTCGCCGGGCACCTGCTCGCCCACTCGACCAGCGGCCCGCTCAGCACCGAGCAGTGCCAGGCCAAGTGGAAGATCGCCTGCTACGGCCCCCTGCAGTACCGCCAGGCGTACAACCTGAACCCGCTCTACAAGGCGGGCATCACCGGCAAGGGCCGCACGATCGTGATCGTGGACTCCTTCGGCTCGCCGACGATCCAGCACGACCTGGACGTGTACAGCAAGCAGTACGGCATTCCCAGCAGCAAGGTCGATGTGGTCAAGTGGGGCAACGTTCCCCAGTGGGACCCGAAGAACAAGGACATGACCGGCTGGGCGGGTGAGTCCACCCTCGACGTCGAGATGGCGCACGCGGTGGCCCCGGACGCGAAGATCGTCCTGGTGGAGACGGCGGTCGCGGAGACCGAGGGCGTCACCGGTCTGCCCGAGATGATGGACGCGGAGAAGCACCTCATCGACCGCGGCGTCGGCGATGTCATCACGCAGAGCTTCGGCGCCACGGAGAACACGTTCCCCGGCTTCGACAAGGGCGACTTCTCCAGCATCAAGAAACTGCGGTACGCCTTCAAGGACGCGGCCGACCACGGTGTGACCGTGCTCGCCTCCTCCGGTGACGGCGGCGCCACCGACAACACCGCGGACGGCAGCGGCTACTACAAGGAGCGCGTCAACTCCTGGCCCTCCTCCGACCCGCTGGTCACCTCCATCGGCGGCACCCAGCTGCACCTCGACGACAAGGGCAACCGCCTCAGCCCTGAGAGCGTGTACAACGACAACGGTTCGGGCGGCGGCGGTCAGTCGCACGTCTTCGAGCGGCCCTCCTACCAGAACGGCGTGCGGGCGTCCGTCGGCAACCGGCGCGGCACCCCGGACATCTCGATGTCCGCCGCGGTCAACGGCGGCGCCTGGGTGTACTCCAGCTACGACCCGACCGCCGTTGGCTGGGACGTGTCCGGCGGAACGAGCGAGGCCAGCCCGCTGTTCTCCGGCATCGTGGCCCTGGCCGACCAGGCCGCCGGGCACCGCCTGGGCAACATCAACGACGCGCTGTACTCGCTCTACAAGAACGAGGGCTACAAGCCGGGCTCCGGCCTCGTCGACGTCAAGGACGGCACGAACAACAGCTACGCCGGCGTCACCGGCTACACCGCCGTGAAGGGGTACGACATGGCGACCGGCGTCGGCACCATCGACGCGGCCCGCTTCGTGCCCGCGCTGGCCCGCGAGAGCCGCCACCACCACTGACGGGCCCCTCACCCACGCGGCCCGAGCGCGACGCCGCCGCCCGGATTCCTGGGCGGCGGCGTCCTGCCGTCCCGCACGGTCTGGCCATAACTCCCTTGTGTGTGGCCAGTGTTGGAGTACTTTGCCGCGAGCACCACGGCCTGACAAACTCCCCTGGGAACAGATGTGAACATCGCGGGAAGAGGTACGAGGGTGACTCGGGCACACGGCGGCCCCAGCCGACGGACCGTCCTGTTGAGCCTCGCCCTGGCCGCGCCGGTCGTCGCGGCGGGCTGCGGCGGCAGTGCCGGCGAACACTCCGCATCGGCAGCCGCCCCACCGGCGGACTCGGGTCGGGACACCACCATCATGATCATCCGGCACGGCGAGAAGCCGAGTTCCGGCGACCCCGGATTCGACGAAGCCGGCAAGCAGGACAAGAAGTCCCTGACCCGACAGGGCTGGGAGCGCTCTCGCGCACTGCCCCGTCTCTTCGCCCATACGGTCAACACGGCGGGCGTGGAGGGTGCGGCGGGCGTGGCGGGCACGGCGGGTACGGCGGGTACGGCGGGCGTGGATGCGGCCGGCACGGCAGGTGCGGCGGGCACGGCAGCCAGTGCGGAGGCGGCGGACAGGGCGTCGGCGGAAAGAACAGGCACAGCAGGCGCCGGCGCTGCGGCCGGTGCGTCCGGGCCATCCGGCACGTCGAATCGTCCCGCCGCCGCTTCGGCGGGCCTCCCCCGCCCCGCGACGCTCTACGCCGCGGCGGACCTGGGCCCGCACGCCGGTGCGCACAGGATGCGGCAGACCGTCACACCGCTCGGTGAGGCCCTCCATGTGCGGGTGAACACGGAGTTCGCCGAGGGCAGCGAGAAGGAGCTGGCCGCCGCCGCCCTCTCGGCCGCGTCACCGGTACTCATCTGCTGGGAACACTCCAGGATCCCGCCGATCGTCGACGCGCTGGGAGCCGCACAGGTCGCCGGAGTTCCGGAGGAATGGCCCGACCGGTTCGACCTGGTGTGGGTGTTCACCCGACGATCCGGCCGCTGGACGTTCCGTTCCGTGCCCCAGCACCTCCTGCCGGGCGACGCCTAGGCACGGTCCGGCGGATCACTCGGGGCCATAAGCGACCGCAACTGTGACGGTGTCGTGGAAGACGCAGGCCCTCTTGTCATAGCGGGTGGCGACGGCTCGGGAGTTCTGAGCCGGCCGCCCGTCCCCTCGACCTCGTTGCGGCGTCTATGCTCGACTGCCAAGCCAGCAACTGCCGGGACCTGGGATGGCATTGAGCGCGGGCTCTCCCTCCTGATCCGATCGTCGCTTTTGCGTGCCTGCCCACGGGTATTCTCTGGCGATGTCGAATCAGACGGTGGCGGCGGGAGTCAGTCTCGCTGGTGTGATGGCGCACTGCGGCGGAAGCCCAGTGGTCGCCGCGGAGCTTCTAGTGGGAGCAATAGCCTCGGCACCGACAGCTCCGGAGCCGTATGCCGCCCTCGCCGAGTTGTGGCAGGCCCGGCGCTCGGAGCTGGAGGGGGGTCTGGAGAAGCACGGCTCCTTGAGCGCTGTGCTGGCGCAGGCGCACTTCTGCTTCCTTGAAGGAGACATGGACAATGCGGTGATGGCCCTTGGCTCGGTCACGGGGGTGCGGCCCGACGTGGCATGGGGCGCTGCCCCCTGGTTCGGCGATGCGCGCTTCCTCGGCGCGGTGAGCGCTGCGGCGCTGGCCGAGGCGTGTCTGCGAACGTTGGACTACGGTCACGACCTGGACACCGACGAGATGCGGGAGCGGTTCGCGCCCTGGTTCCATGCCCTCGACGTGGTGTCCGAACGGGATCCCGTGCCGGAGTCGTTGGCCGCCATGGCCCGGCTGCCCCGGGCCTGCGGTCGGTACGACCTGTCCTTCGCGCTGTGCGACCGCGCCGATGCCGTCGGTCGGGTCATGTGGACGGCAGTCGCACGAGCGGCAACCTGGCGTGTGATGGGCGACCTGGATCAGACTGCCGCTGCCCTCGAAAGCGCGCTGTTCCTGGACTCCGCCAACTGGTCCCTCTACCTGGACCTAGCCGACGTGCGCGCCGAGCAGGGCGACTTCGCCGCAGCCGCGAGCCTCGCCGGTCAGGGCCTGGAATACGAGCCTCACGAAATCTCCCTGCGCGCGGCGAGAGCCGCCTACCGCACGCGCCTTTCCGGCTCGTCCGACGACCTGAGCAGCCTGATCGCCCTGGCGCCGGAACTCGCGAACACCACCTACCGGGACCTATTGATCGACTATGCGTGTGCGGGTCCAAAGCTGCCTCGCAGACTCGTTGCACAGGCTCGCCGCATCTGTACGAACTGAAGGGCTGTCGTACCAACCGGTGCCAGGTGGGATGCCTTTCCGGTTCCTGGTCACGTGATCCGCCAGGCGGTGCCCAACTCCCCTTGCCAGTAAGGGCATTGACATCGAATGGACCGCGCCGCCAGCGAAGCAGGAGGTGCCCCGACAGAGCCGTGGGACGGGCACCCCGTGCCGTGGGGGGAGGTCGAGCGGCACGGGATGCCCGTCCGGGGGCGACCGGGGTCAGCCGATCTGCGCCCCGTACGCCGAGAGCGCTTCCGGGACGGGCTGGAAGAAGGTCTCCCCACCCGAGGAGCAGTCGCCGCTGCCGCCGGAGGTCAGGCCGAGGGCCGTACCGCCGTCGAAGAGCGAGCCGCCACTGTCGCCGGGCTCGGCGCAGACGGTGGTGTCGATCAGGCCGTCGACCTGGCCCTCCTGGTACGTCACGGTGGCGTTGAGGCCGGTCACCTGACCGCCGTTGACGCCCGTGGTGGAACCACTGCGCTGAACCTGTTCGCCGACGGTGGCGTCACCGGCCCCGCTGATCTGCTGCGACGAACCGTTGTACAGGTCCACCGCGCTCGGGTGATCGATACCGCTGGTGTAGCGCACCAGGGCATAGTCGTGGCCCGGGAACGTGGAGTCCTGGGTGACACCGATCTCCGAACCGCCTTGCTGGTCGGACCAGTTGGAGACGGCATTACCGCAGTGCCCCGCGGTCAGGAAGTACGGCTGCCCGCCCACTGTGACGTTGAAGCCGAGTGAGCAACGGGCGCTGCTCCCCCAGATCGCGTCGCCACCCGCGATGAGGGGCTGGAAGCGGCCTGCTGTTCTCTTCAGGGTGACCGTGTCACCGAGACCGCGGACCACCTTGTCGAGCCGTGCGAGCCGATCACCCGTGACGGTGCGGTCGGCCTTGACGACCATCGTGTTACTGACCGGATCCATCGACCAGGCCGTGCCCGGTATGGACGCCTGTGCCTTCAACTGCTGTCGTGTGGAATCCAGTTGCGCCATCGAATGCTTGACGGTGCGAGGCTCGGCACCCGCCGCACGAACGGTGTCGGCGGTCACGCCGTCGACCACATTCACCACGAGCTTCTTGGTCTTGGCGTCATAGTACGAGCCGGCCGTGCGACCGGCGAGGGTGGTGTCGATCCGGTGCGCCAGTCGGCCAGCCGATACGGCGGTCAACGGGGCGGGGTTCGGCGCGGGGGCCGCGTCGGCACTCTGCATGGTCAGAGTCGCGCCGAGCGCCAGGGCTCCCGCCGCGGCGGTGGCCGCACGTCGGCCTGACATCCATCGCTGCTTCAACTCACAACCTCCTGTGGGGGGTTGAGCCCGGCCTCGGGTCATACACCGGGCCCACGGGCGCGCCGACCCGGGCGCGGCGGCCAGGATCCCCGGCACACAGCGCGTCCATGTCAACTCGCCGGGTCGAGTATCGCCATCCATTGCTCCCTTGCGCAAGTAATGAACTCGCGTGATACGTGCGGGGGTTGGCGACACTTGAGTGTGAGCAGAGGTGCTGCGCGAAGGTCTGCGCGCCGTTCGTGAAGGAACTGGGCGTGCTCGTAAGGACTTTGAAACGGCCATCTACCAGGCTCCGCCCCTGCGGCGCCGAGCCCCTCTGTGAAGTGGCTGGGGCGTCTGCGACGTTCACCTAATCGTGAGAGCGCTCCTGCCTCGCACGGCTGTGGGAGCGCTCCCGACTCACCGGACGGATGGAAGCGCTCCCAGCTTGCGCGAGGCGCGAGAGCGCTCCCAGCACGCCAAGCCGAGCGCGGCGCGTGAGAGCGCTCTCGCCTCGCCGCGCCATCCCCACACCAAGTCACTCCCCCTCGACCCCCGACACCCGCCGCTCAACAGCCCTCGCCGTCGGCGGGCCCGACCCCTACCGATCGGTTCCGGCCCGCGTGTCGGATGCTCCTGCGGCCTGATGCCACGCACCCGCTTGAACGCGGCGCTCAGCGCGAAGGGGCCGCTGTAGCCCACCTGGTGGGCGATGGTTTCGACGGTGGCGTCCGTCCCACGCAGGCGGTCGGCGGCGAGGGCGAGGCGCCAGACGGTCAGGTGAGCCATGGGCGGCTCCCCCACCAACTCGGCGAAGCGGCGCGAGAATCCCCGGTACCGGAGGCCGAGTGGCTGGCCGGCCTGCTCACCACGCTGCTCGACGGCCACAACGCGTCGACGACGGACGGTGTGAAACGGGTTCTGGGACGGGAGCCGCGTGACTTCGCCGCGTTCGCCCGGCACGCGGCCGCGGTGGGCGCCTGGCAGGGCTCTGAGCCCGCAGCGGCGGGGCGGGACGGGACGGGTCGGGTCGGGTCGGACGGGGGTCGGCCCGACCTCCCCTCCCCTTCCCGACACCGCCCCCGACCCCCACACCGACCCCGGCACCGGCACCGGCACCGGCACCGGCACCGGCACCCTGAGAGCGCTCCCCCGCTTCGGGTGGTGTCATCCCGCGCCGTGAACGGCGGCGATCTCCTCGATGCGGTGCGCCAGTTGGAAGTCACGCTCGGTGAGCGCGCCACCCGCGTCGTGGGTGTTCACAGACAGGGCGACCGTGTTGTAGCCGAGGGTCAGGTCGGAGTGATGGCCGAGTTCCTCCTGGATCTGAGCGACGTGGACGACCATGGCCGTCGCCGCGAAATGCCCCGCCAGCCGGTAGCTGCGGGAGATCCGGTCGTGGTCGTCCGACAGCGACCAGCCGGGCAGTTCGCCCAACCGGTCCTCGATGTCCTTCTGCGACAGCGGCTCAACAGGCATGTCCGAATACTCCTTACGGGGCGGTGACATGACGGGGTGGAGTGGTGACGGAGAGGCTCCACATCCGTAGCGTCTCCCCTATGCGCGTACTTGTCACGGGAGGCGCGGGCTTCATCGGCTCGCACATTGTCACAGCCCTGGCCACCCACGGCCATGAGCCCTTTGTCCTGGATCGGGCGGTCCGTCCTGGGGACGACGTACGTGATCCGGGAGTTGTGGCACGGGCGCTGCGTGGAGTCGACGCGGTGTGCCATCAGGCCGCGATGGTCGGCCTGGGAACGGGATTCGGCGACGCGGCCGAGTACGTGAGCTGCAACGATCTCGGCACGGCGGTGCTCCTGACGGCGATGGCCGACGCGGGGGTACGCGATCTGGTGCTCGCAGGGTCAATGGTGGTCTACGGGGAGGGCCGCTACGAGTGCGCCGAGCACGGCGTCGTACGCCCCGGGCCGCGGCCGGTCGAATGGCTGGAAGCAGGTCGCTTCGAGCCTCAATGCCCGTACTGTGAGGCCGAGTTGAGCCCCGGCCTGGTGGCGGAGGAGGCGCCGGCCGACCCTCGTAACGTGTATGCCACCACCAAGCTGGCACAGGAGCACCTGGCTGCCGCGTGGGCGCGGGCTACCGGCGGCCGGGCGGTTTCGCTGCGCTACCACAATGTGTACGGACCGGGGATGCCCCGCGATACGCCCTACGCGGGGGTGGCCTCGTTCTTCCGCTCGTCGCTGGCACGGGGCGAGGCGCCGCGCGTCTTCGAGGACGGCCGCCAGCGTCGGGACTTCGTTCATGTACGCGATGTCGCGGGGGCCAATGTGGTGGCCCTGGAAGCGCTCTCGGGCCGCCCGCCGGGCGCGCTCACCGCGTACAACACGGGCAGTGGAACCCCGCACACGGTGGGCGAGATGGCGCGGGCGCTGACGTCGGCGCACGGTGGCCCCGAACCGGTGGTGACGGGCGAATACCGGCTCGGCGACGTACGGCACATCACTGCGGACTCGGCGCGGCTGCGGCGTGAGCTGGGCTGGAAGCCGGCGGTGGGCTTCGCCGAGGGGATGACCGAGTTCGCCACCGCGGAAGCCTAGCCCGCGCAACTGCCTGGCGGCGGCCACCGCCATCGGGTGGGGCTTGAGCGCGAGGTGGCCGGGAAGCGTGGTGGAGACGAGTGCCGGCAGTGCGGCAGCCCCGACGACCGGGTGGCGTGTGCGCACCGGACCACCCCGGCGTCCTGAGGGTGGGACCGACCCCAGGTAGGAGTGGCCGCCGCCGGGCCGCTCAGCGTCTGGGTCACCCCCGTGCAGGATTGCTCCGGTGGATGACCCGCGTCAGGGTTACCCCCGTCCAGGACTGCTCCGGGGCTTGGATGCCCCGCGTCAGGGTTGTTCCGTGCGGGGCGCCCTGGCACGGCTCCGTTCCCCGGTGGTGGCACGCCGGTGTGGTTGCTCGCGCCGGAGTGGGCGGGGCGAGGGCGGGGCGAGGGCGGGGAGGGTCAGTTTCCGGCGTGGGCTGCGGGGAGGGTGAGTTCGAACCGGCAGCCGCCTGCGACGTTGCGTACTTCGGCGCGTCCGGAGTGGGCCTCGACTATGCCGCGGACGATCGCGAGGCCCAGGCCGGCTCCGCCGGGCGGGGTACGTGCCTCGGTGCCGCGCCAGCCGGTGTCGAAGACGCGGGGCAGGTCGGCGTCGGGGATGCCACCACAGCCGTCCGTGACGGAGAGCGTGACCGCGCCGTCGCAACCCTCGGCGGCGACCGCGACCGTGCCGTCGGCGGGGGTGTGCCGGATGGCGTTGACCAGCAGGTTGGCGAGGACTCTGGTCATTTCCTTGCCGTCCACCTCGACGGGCACCGCGTCGACGCGCTCGCCCACGAGGCGTACGCCGTGTTCACGGGCCAGTGGGTCCGCGCCGGCCAGAGCATCACCGATCAGATCGTGGACGGACATCCGGGCCGGGTTGAGGGAGAGCGCTCCGGCGTGGATGCGGGAGAGTTCGAAAAGGTCGCCCACCATGGAGTTGAGGCGTTCGACCTCGGTCCTGATCTGACGGAAGTAGCGGTCCGGGTCCTTGGCCATGCCGTCTTCCAGAGCCTCGGCCATCGCGCGGAGTCCGGCGAGCGGGGTGCGCAGGTCGTGCGAGATCCAGGCCACGAGTTCGCGGCGCGAGGTTTCCAGCGCGCGCTCCCGTTCGCGCGACTCCGTCAGCTTGGCACTGGTGGCCGCCAACTCCCGGCTGAGTGCGGCCAGTTCGGCGGTCGCGGGTCCTGCCGGAGCATCGAAGCTGCCGCCGTCACCGAACGATCGAGCAGCCAGGGCGAGGCGGTGGCTGCTGGCCACGACGCGTCGGCCGAGCAGGAGCGCGGTCGCGAGGGAAGCGACGGCTGCCATGGCGACGACTACCGTCACCACGGTCAGGTCGTGGGAGTTCAGGAGCATCGCCCAGGCCACGGCGAGCGTACCGGCCAGCATCGCGAGGACCGCCACGGCCGCGACGACGGCCACGGACGCGGTGAGCGAGCGGTGGCGAAGCAGCCGCAGGGCGAACGCGCCGACCAGTCCGGCGGCCGCCGCACCGAGGAAGGCGTACAGCGCGATGAGGAGGATGTCACCCACGGCCGACTCCGTGATGTGCGCCGGTGTCGAGGTCGGCGGCGGTGTCGGTGTCGGTGTCGACGAGGTGGAGGCCCGTGTCGGTGCCGAGCTCGACAGGGTGGAGGCCGGTGCCGGTGCCCAGCTCGACGCGGTGGAGGCCGGGGTCGGTGTTGAGGTGGCGGTCGATGCCGGGGTCGAGGTCGCTCCCGGCATCGTTCAGGACGCCCGCGACCACCCTCCCATGCCCGGCCGCAGCCACCCCTGGGCGCGTCCCCGCACCCGTCCCCACACCCGTCCCCACACCCGCACCTGCCGCCGGCTTCGTGTCCGCCCCCGTATCGGATCCCGCTCCCGCTTCTCCCGCACCGGCTTCCGCCCCCGCATCCCCCTCGAAGCGGTAGCCGACTCCCCACACCGTACGGATCAGGGTCGGCTTGGCCGGATCGGATTCGATCTTGCCGCGCAGCCGGCGGACGTGGACGGTCACCGTGGACAGATCGCCGAACTCCCAGCCCCACACCTCATGCATCAGCCGCTCCCGGGTGATGGCCTCGCCGGGGCGGGCCAAGAGGTAGGCCAAGAGATCGAACTCCCTTAGTGTCAGGGCCAGTTCACGTCCTTCTTTCGCGGCGGTGCGCGCGGCGGGGTCGAGGGTGATGCCGGCGCGGGACACCGGTGGTCCCGGGTGTGCCGTGGCCGCGCGGGAGCGGCGCAGCACGGACTCGACGCGCAGGACGAGTTCGCGTGGGCTGAAGGGCTTCGTCACGTAGTCGTCGGCACCTATCTCCAGACCGAGGATGCGGTCGTCCTCGTCACCGCGCGCGGTCAGCATGATCACGGGGACCGGGCCCGTGGCGCGCAGTCGGCGGCAGACCTCCAGGCCGTCCATGCCGGGCAGCATCAGATCGAGTACCACCAGGTCGGGGCGGCGGGCGGCCGCCGCGCGCAGGGCGGCGGGGCCGTCGGCGGCGAGGTCGACGGCGTGGCCCGCGCGTTCCAGGTATCCGGTGACGACCTCGGCTACGGTCGGATCGTCGTCGACGACCAGGATGCGGCTCTCGGTGCTGTGCATGGCATCCACCATCGCACCGAGTGGAGGCGTCCGGCTGGGCCGGGTGGGGCTCGACCGGGCGATGTCCGCGTTTCGTAAGAACCCGAAATCCGTTTTGCCCGGTTTGGCTTCGTACGGTGAGGGCGTGACTGAATCCCCCTCCGCAACCCCCGGGTCGCCGCCGCTCACTCCCGCTCCCCCTTCCCCCTCCGCCCCGCGCGGACTGGTCGCGGACGTCGTGCTGCCCTGCCTGGACGAGGTCGAGGCGCTGCCCTGGGTGCTGGCCCGGATCCCGGACGGCTGGCGGGCCGTCGTCGTCGACAACGGTTCGTCGGACGGTTCACCCGATGTGGCCCGCGCTCTCGGCGCGACCGTGGTGCACGAGCCGCGCCGGGGCTTCGGCGCAGCCTGTCATGCCGGGCTGCTCGCCGCCGAGGCCGAGTACGTCTGCTTCTGCGACTGTGACGCCTCGCTCGATCCGGCCGAACTCGTCCGGTATGTACGGGACGTGGCATCCGGCGCCGCCGACCTGGTGCTCGGCCGGCGGCGGCCGCAGGGTCCCGGCGCCTGGCCGCCGCACGCGCGGGCCGGGAACCTGGCGCTCGCACACATGCTGCGGCGGCGCACCGGGCTGCGGCTGCACGACCTCGGCCCGCTCCGGGCCGCGCGCCGTGAGGCACTGCTCGGGCTCGACCTCACCGACCGGCGCAGCGGCTATCCGCTCCAGATGGTGGTGCGCGCCGCGGACGCGGGCTGGCGCGTGGCCGAGTACGACGTGCCCTATCTGCCACGCACCGGTAAGTCCAAGGTGACCGGGACCTGGCGGGGCACCTGGCATGCGGTGCGGGACATGCGCAAGGTGCTGGCCGAGCCGCCGGTGGCGGAGCGCGTCCGGGCGGGCGCACGATGAGCGCGGCGGCGGACGGGCGGGCCCCGGGTACGACGCTGATCATCCTGGCGAAGGCGCCGGTGCCCGGCCGGGTCAAGACGCGGCTCACCCCGCCGTACACCCCGCAGGAGGCGGCCCGCATCGCCGAGGCCTCGCTTGCCGACACCCTTGACGCGGCGCTCGCCACCCCCGTCCGCAGAAGGGTGCTCTTCCTCGACGGCGAGCCCGGGCCATGGCTTCCGCCCGGCATCGAAGTGCTGCCGCAGTGCGCGGGCGGTCTGGACGAGCGGATCGCGGCGGCGTTCGCGGCGTGCTCCGGCCCCGCGCTGCTGATCGGCATGGACACCCCGCAGGTGACCCCGGCCCTGCTCGCGCCCGCGCTCGCCGATCCCCGTCCAGGTGAGGCGTGGTTCGGGCCGGCGGAGGACGGTGGGTTCTGGGCGCTCGGCCTGACCGACCCCGACCCCGCCCTGCTGCTCGGGGTGCCGATGTCGGTGGCCGAGACCGGGCGCGTCCAGCGGCAGCGGCTGTCCGACGCCGGGCTCGTGGTGCGCGAGCTGGCGTGGCTGCGGGATGTGGACACCGCGGGGGATGCGCGTCTCGTCGCGCGGCTCGCGCCGCACGGTCGGTTCGCCCGCGCTCTCGATGCGGGCCGCCCCGACTGCCCCGTCCTCCCCACGGCCTCTCTGCCTGCGGCGATCGGGTCCTCGGCCGCCCGGACGGCACAGCCCTCGCCCTTCCCGCCCGCCCCGGACGAACGGCCCGCGGCAGTCCGGGCCGCCTCGGACCGGCAGCCCGTGGCAGGCGAGCCCGCCCCGGACGGACAGCCGCTGTCGCCCGCACCCACCGCGGGCCACCAGGCCCTGACGGCCGTGTCCGCCGAGGGCGAGCCCCTGACACCCGGGTCCGCCGAGGGCGGGCCCCTGACGCCCGGGTCGCACGCATGGTGAGAGCGCTCTCGGTCACCACCGCGGCTCCGGCCGCCTGGCACGCCGACCCCTACACCGACGCCCTGCGCTCCGGGCGCGGCCCGCTGTTCCTGCACAGGCCCGACGGCTGGCTCTTGCCTCTCGATGTCGAACGCTGGTGTGCGGAGCCCGACTTGGCGGACCGTACGGTGCTGCGGCGCTGCCGGGGCGCGGTCCTGGACATCGGCTGCGGGCCGGGCCGCCTGGTGGCCGCGCTCGCCGCCGACGGGGTCGCGGCCCTGGGTGTCGATGTGAGCCCCGAAGCGGTCCGCCGCACCCGTGACTGGGGCGGCAGCGCGCTGTGCCGCTCGGTCTTCGACCGGCTGCCCGGCGAGGGGCGCTGGGACACCGCGCTGCTCATGGACGGCAATGTGGGCATCGGGGGCGACCCGGCGAAGCTCCTCGATCGCGTGGCTCAACTCGTTTCGCCAGACGGCCTGTTGATGGTGGAGACGGCCCCGTACGAGATCGATGAGCGGCTGCGGGTCAGGGTCTGCGACGCGCGCGGCGCGGCGGGTGGCGACTTCGCCTGGGCGCGGCTCGGCACGAACGCGTTGCTGTCCTGCGCCCGTCCCCTGGGCTGGCGCCCGGCCGGCCGCTGGACCGCGGCGGGCCGCCCGTTCGTGGCCCTTCGGCGCGGCTAGCGGAAGGCCGACGACCGCGCGACACGCGAAAGGGGCGGGGCGGGGCTTCACCCCCATGGGAGTTCGGCCCATGGGAGTTCAACCCCGCCCCGTCTCGGGCGCGTTCAGGTCAGCTCACGTCGACCGCGGTGTCGTCGATGACGAACGACGTGGCCAGGCTGCTGTCCTCCACACCGTTGAACTTGAGGGTCACCGTCTGCCCCGCGTAGGAGGAGAGGTCGAAGGACTTCTGTGTGAAGCCGGTGTTCTTGTTGAGGTTGGAGTAGCTCGCCAGGGTGGTCGAACCGGCCGTCACCGTCAGCTTGTCGAAGGCGGTGGTGGTGGTCGTCTCCTTGGTGTCGATGTGCAGGTAGTAGCTGAGGGTCGCGTGGCACCCGGCCGGGATGGTCACCGACTGGGACAGCGAGTCGGTGTGCGTGGTGCCGTAGCCGTTGAGCCAGGCCTTCCACGAGCCGGAGTGCGCGGCCTCGCCGCTGGAGTTGTCGACGACGCCCGCGGTCGCTGACCAGGGTGCGGCGCTACCGGTCTCGAAGCCGGGGTTGCCGAGCAGCTGCGACGCGGTGCAGCCGCCGCCCGAGGTGCTGACGTTCCAGGTGAAGGATGTCGCGCCGCTGGCGTTGGTGGAGTCCTTGGCGGTCACGGTGACGTTGGAGGATCCGGCGGCGGTCGGGGTGCCGGAGATCAGTCCGGTGGAGGCGTTGATGGACAGGCCGGCCGGGAGGCCGGTGGCGCTGTAGGTCAGCGACTGGCCGCTGTCGGAGTCCGTCGCGTGGATCTGGAGCGAGACCGCGGTGTTGACCTGCGTCGACTGGTTGCCGGGGTTGGTCACCGACACGGTGTTGCCGGTGCTCGTGCCGCCGGTGAAGGCCGCCGTGCCGTTGGGGGTGCCGAGACCGGTCGGGCCGTCGTAGCCGGCGGCCGCCTTGCACAGGTAGGCCGGGCTGCAACTGCCGTTGGCGCCGGTGGTGACGTCGTTGAGGGAGGAGGTGTGGGCGTAGGGGTAGGACGCCGGGACCGTGTTCGCGGCGGGTGTGCCGGCCAGCGCGTACACACTGGCGATGATCGGCGAGGAGGCGCTGGTGCCGCCGTACACGTTCCAGCCGGTGGCCTGGTAGCTGTCGTAGACCGCGAGGCCGGTGTTGGGGTCGGCGACCGCGGAGACGTCGGCGACGGTGCGCTTGGCGCAGCCGGTGTCCTTCTGCCAGGACGGCTTCGGGTCGTAGGCCGAGCAGCCGGAGCCCGCGCCCTCGCCGCCGGAGCTGGTGCCCCAGACCGACTCGGACCAGCCGCGGGTGTTGCTGGCACGGCTCAGTGAGGTGCCGCCGACGGAGGTCACGTACTGGGAGGCGGCCGGGTATTCGACGCCGTATCCGCTGTCACCGGAGGAGACGGTGATGGCGACGCCCGGGTGGTTGAAGTAGGAGGCGTCGGAGCTCGGGTCGGTCGAGTCCTCGCTGCCGCCGTAGCTGTTGGAGACGTACTTGGCTCCCATGGTGACCGCGCGGTTCACCGCGGCACCCAGGTCGTCCATGTTCGCGGAGGTCGCCTCGACGAGCAGGATGTGGCACTGCGGGCAGACGGCGCTGACCATGTCGACGTCGAGGGAGATCTCACCGGCCCAACCCGAGTCCGCCGTCGGGTAGTTGGTGCCGCCGTTCTGGTCCACCTTCTTGAAGCACCCGTTGGCTGTGGTGCAGGCGGGCAGTCCGTACTGCGAACGGTATGTGGCCAGGTCGGACTCGGCGTTCGGGTCGTCCTGCGCGTCCACGATCGCGACGGTCGCACCGGCGCCGGCACTCGACGGCAGGGCGTACGCGCTCTGGAGGTCGGTGGGGCCGTAGCCGGAGGGGGCCGCGTTCGGGGATATGCCGAGGTGGTGCTGCACATCGGTACGCGCCAGAGCCAGGCAGGACATCACGCCGGCCTTGTCGGGCTGGGCGCACAGGCGTTGCACGTTGGCCGGCTGGGCGCTACCGCTGTCGGTGGCCGCCGCGACGGACGGCGCGACGGCGATCAGGCCGCCGGTGACCAGGGCCGCCGCGGAGAGCGCGGCGGTGGCGGCCCGGCGAGTGAATCCGGGGAGGCCGAAGGGTCTCTTCGAGTACAAGGAACTGCCCTCCATGGGGGGTTGGTTCGCCGGATCGGGGCGAGCGGTGAGGTGCCGGGAGCTGGGTGTTCGGCGGAACTGATCCGGCGCGTTCGGCAGTACGTGGTACGGGGGTGCGGGGTACGGGAGTGCGGGGTACGGCACTCCGTAGTGCGGCGCTACGTGGTGCGGCGGCACGTGGTGCGGCTGTGTGTGGTGCGGCACTGCCTGGTACGGCTGTACATGGCGCCGTACTACGTGGTGCGGGAGCACATGGTGCCTGCGCACGCGGTGCGGGAACACCTGGTGCGCGTGCCCGTGGTGCGGGAGCACATGGTGCGCGTGCCCGTGGTGCGGGAGCACATGGTGCGTGTGCGGAGCGTCGATCGGGCGCGGAAGCGCGATCGGCGTGACGAGTGCGGCACGTTCGGCGGTACGTGTGTGCATGTGCACGTGATCGGCGCGTGCGGCTTTGCGTGATCAGTGCGTGACGGTGGCACCTCGCGAAGACTGCCACCCGCTCAAGTGGTGGCAGGGACGAAGGTAGCGACGGCCGACGGGTGCGACAACAGCGTTAGGCAAGCCCGAGGCAAAGCCTTTCCCTCGAAACGGGATGGATCACCGTGGGGGCGGCCCGCCGCATTCCCAAGGATCACAGGGCTGCTCAGAGCAGGGTGTACGTGTATACGGTGGCGGGCAACTTGCCGAGGGAGCACGTACACGGAGCTGGACGGGGATGCGCATGGAGCCGGATGAGGGGTCGGTCAACGACCTCGTCGAGCTGGGTCTGTCCCGCTACGAGTCACGGGTCTACCTCGCCCTCGTCAGGCGCGACTCCTACACCGCGGCGCAGGTGGCGCGGGAGGCGGAGGTGCCGCGCCAGCGCATCTACGACGTCCTCGACGGCCTGGTGCGCGCACAGCTGGCGGTGGCCCACCGAGGACGGGTCGCCACCTTCACGGCGGTCGCTCCGGAGCTCGCGCTCACGCGCCTGATGAACCGTCAAAGGGAGTCCCTGGAACGGCTGGAGAAGGTGTCGGCCGGTCTCACCTCGATGCTGCTCCCCCTGTGGGCGGACGGCCGGGCCCACACCGACCCGCTCGACTACATCGAGGTACTGCGCGACCAGCGGCAGATCGCCGAGCGCTTCGCCGACATCCAGGAGCAGGCCGACTCCGAGCTCCTCACGTTCTGCATGCCTCCGTTCGTCGCCCCGGCCGCGAACACGAGCGGGATCAAGGCGACGCGGCGACTGCGCCGCGCCAAGGGGACGGTACGGGCGGTCTACACGCACGACGCGCTGGCCGACGACGAAGTCCTGGAGAACGTGCGTCGTTTCGCCGAGGCCGGCGAGGAGGCCCGCTTCGCACAGCACCTTCCCCTCAAACTGGTCATCGCGGACGCCTCGTTGGTGCTGTGCGACATGCCGGACCCGGTCGCGGGGACGGGCGCCACGACGGCCCTGTACATCGAGCACCCCGCGCTCGCGGCCTGTCTGCGACTGGCGTTCCAGAGCGTGTGGGAGGCGGCGGAACCGATGGGGGATGCGGCGCGGAACAGGGCCTGATGGGCTGCCCGGCTGTCCGGACGCGGGAGAGGTCTCTCAACGGATCGCCCGCGCACCTCAACCTTGGCCGATTCGGCGCCTGTTCGCCTTCCCCCTCGCCCAACGCACAGCGCCGATCAGCCCCGCCAGGGCAGCCACCACCGCCAGGGAGAGCAGGAGCCCCCGCACGTAATCCAGCGGCAGGACGGAGGAGTTGGCTGTCGGAAGCGGACGCAGGAGGAGCGGGAGCGCGATCAGGGCGAGGCAGCCGGCGGTGAGCAGCGCGCCACGCAGCAGGCCTCGGTTCTTCAGGCCGCCGAGCAGCAGGCCCGCGCCGAGCACCAGTGGCGCGATCAGCCCGTCGTGCAGAACGACGGCCCCGGCCAGCCAGATCAGTACGTCCCAATGTGTGGCCTGGCCCCACAGCAGCACTCCTCCGAGCCCCGTCATCGCGAGCCCCACGGCGCCGAGCGCGCTGCGCGTCAGCACCGTACGCGTCAGCACCGTTCGCACCTTCGTCATGGCCGCCGTTCGCATCACAGCACCTCCAGCCGGCTGACCCACTTGGTCTGTAGGACGCCGGGGCGGTTCGGCGCGATGATGCGGGCCGGGTAGCCGTGATCCGGCGTCAGGACCCGCCCGTTGAGCTTGAGGGCGAGCAGGGTCAGCGGGTCGTGGGCGTACTCGCGGCCCATCTCCATCACGCGGTACGCGCCGTACCGCTCCAGGGACACCACCCGCACCCGCGCGTCCGGCGGTGCCCCGGCCCGGCGCAGCAGGTCCGTCATGCGGACGCCGCTCCAGTGGGCGGACTTGCTCCAGCCCTCGACGCAGGCGATGGGCAGGACGGATTCGTACTGGCTGAGGGCGGCCAGTTCATCCAGGGTGAGGGTGTACGGGTTCGGCCCGGCCACCGTCAACCGGTAGGCGGAGAGGTCGACCCGAGCCACTCCGGCCGCCGCGGCGGTCCGGTTGACCGGGAGGGCCTGGGGTCCGTGGTCGGGATGGCGCGGGGCGAGCAGGTCGAAGGCCTTGAGCGGGGTGAGGGACTGGCCGACGGTGGTGAGGGTGACCGCGCCCACGGCGGCCGCGACCCCGGTCAGGAGGGAGCGCCGGTCGGGGCCGTCGGCCGTGGGCAGGGTGAGCGTTCCCGGCGACTCGCGGCGCCAATGAGCCCTGATCTCGGGGTACTTGACGGCGATGTGCAGCAGCAGCCCGCCGGCGAGCAGCCAGGCGACGGCGAAGTGCACGGGCACGAAGGAGAAGGGCCAGGGATACCACTGCACGGTGTTCAGGAGCCCGGTGAACAGTTCGAAGACGGCTCCGGCGACGAGGACCGCGATCGAGAGCCGCTCCAGGGCGTGGCGCACGGAACGCACGGGGGGCCAGGCGAACAGCCTCGGATACACCGTCCACAGCTTGGCCAGGAGCAGCGGGATCGCGGCGATCCCGGTGGCCACGTGCAGGCCCTGGGTGAGGCGGTACCCCCACAAGGGCCGGCTGGGGAGGTCGTCGGCCAGCCAGCCGGGTGGGTGCTGGAGGTAGTGGCTGACCAGTCCGGTGCCGAAACAGACCGCGATCGCGGCGCCGAGCCAGCGGCCGATCGAGGTCGCCGTGCGGGCGTCGTGCAGCCGGCCGCGGAAGGCGGGCGGCCGCACTGCGGGGAGGCGTGGCTTCATGGCCCCATCCCACCGCGAGGAGCCGCCGCTCCGGGCGGCTCGACACCTTACGGTTCTCGAACGCCGATGCCCGGCACGGAAATGCGATGGCGCGATCACTACCGTGACAGGGTCGTGGATGTGTGGTTAGGATCTTTGGGCAGCATCGCGTGTCGGTCACCGGCCGGGTGAGACATGGAGGTGTCTGTGAGATGCCTGTTGGAGGCATTCCACCGTGTCCGTACAGTTGAATCACACGATCGTTTTCGCCCACGACAAACAAGTTTCCGCCGAATTCCTCGGCGAGATCCTGGGTCTTGAGGTCGGGAAGCAGTGGGGGCCGTTCATCCCCGTCTCGACCAGCAACGGTGTCACTCTCGATTTCGCCACGGCACCCGAGGGAACGGACATCACGCCGCAGCATTACGCCTTCCTCGTGTCGGAGGAAGAATTCGACGCGGCATTCGAGCGGATCAAGTCGATGAAGCTGGCGTACTTCGCCGATCCCCATCAGCAGCACCCGAATGAGATCAACCACAACGACGGCGGGCGCGGGGTGTATTTCCCCGATCCGGCCGGACACGGAATGGAGCTTCTGACCGTTCCGTACGGCGGCTGGAAGTAATTCACCGGCGTCGGGTAGCCGGGCCGCCTCCGTATGTTCGGGCGAACCTTACGGTTCGCGGACGGCGGGGGCGGCCTGCCGTGCGGTGCGGCCCGGAGCTGGCAGGCTCGGGGCGTGACTCATGGATCCACCCTTCGCCCCGTCTTTCGCACCGGCGTCCTGCTCGCCGCGCTCACCGCGGTGCTCGCCCTCACCGTCCTGCACGACGGCTACAACAGCGACCCGGGCGGGCTCTCCTGGTGGTACGCGGCTTCCTGGCTGCTGTTCGCCCTCGCCGCCTGGTCGCTGCGCAAGGTCCCGGCGCGCGGACAGGCCGCGCTGATCGTCGCGGGCGGCATCGCCATCGCCGCGACGGGCCTGCTCGCTCCCCCGCGCACCAGCACCGACTCCTACCGCTACGCGTGGGACGGCCGGGTGCAGGCGGCCGGAATCTCCCCCTATGACCACGCGCCGCGCGACCGCGAGCTGACCGGGCTGCGCGACCCCTGGCTGTTCCCCACGGACCCGGCCCAGTGCGCGCTGCCCGACCATGCCCGGGTCGACGGTGGCTGTACCCGCCTCAACAGGCCTTCGGTGCACACCATTTACCCACCGGTGGCCGAGGCGTACTTCCTTCTGGTGGACGAGATCTCACCCGGATCCGCCCGCATCAAGCCGCTCCAGATCGGTGGCGCGCTGTGTGCGGTGGGCACCACGCTCGTCCTGGTGCGCATCCTGCGGCGGCGGCGCGGCACGGGCGGGGAGCCCGGCTCGGCGCCGGTGCCGGCGGCGGTGCCGGTTTCGGTGGCGGGCGCCGCGTACTGGGCGTGGTGCCCCGCCCTGCCCGTGGAGGCGGTCAACAACGCCCATGTCGACGTGCTGGCCGTCCTGTTGACGGTCGCGGGGATCGGCGTACTGACGGGCGGGCGCGGCACTCAGCGGCTCGTCGCCCCGGCAGGCGCGCACGGCACGGAGAAGCTGGGTCACCCGACGGGCGGACACGGCTCCGAGAGCGCGATCAGTGGGCTGCGGGCCGTACTGGGGGGAGCCCTGATCGGCGCAGGCGTCGCGGTCAAGATGCTGCCGGCCGTGGTGCTGCCCGCGGTGCTGCGGCGGCGGCCGGTCACCGTGCTGCTGTCGACGGTGGGCCTGATCGCGCTCTCCTACCTCCCCTATGTGCTCGCCTCGCACTCCTCGGTGTTCGGCTACCTCGGCGGTTACACCGAGGAGGAGGGGTACGACGATCCCGCCGCGCGCGGCCGCTTCGCGCTGCTGCGTCTCGCCCTGCCCCCGAGCTGGTCCCTGCCGGTGACACTCGTCGTGCTGCTGGCGCTGACGGCGTACGTCCTGCGCCGCGGGAGGCCCGAACGGCCCTGGGCGGGAGCCCTGTCGCTGCTCGGCTCGGCCTTCCTCCTCCTCACCCCCGGATACTCCTGGTACGCCCTGCTCCTGGTCGCCCTCGTGGCGCTCGACGGGCGCTGGGAGTGGCTCACGGTCGCGGGAGCGGGGGCGGCCAGTTACGTGACGGCTCGGGCAGCGCCGGGTTTTCCGGTGGCGACGACGGCCTACGCGATCGCCGCGGGCGCGGTCCTCACCGGTTGCGTACTGCGCCTGCGGCGACGCCCGGAGTACGACGCGGATCCCGCCGAGGCGCGGTCCGAGGGGCGGGTTAGTGTCTGAGGTATGACAACTGCCGCACTCGGTACGGGAGTCGGGCCCATGCTGCGCGGCTGGCGCGAGCAGCGCCGGATCAGCCAGCTGGAGCTCGCGCTGCGCGCCGATTCCTCGGCCCGGCACATCAGCTTCATCGAGACCGGCAGGTCCCGCCCCAGCGAGGAGATGATCCTGCGCCTCGCCGAACACCTCGACGTGCCGGTCCGCGAGCGCAACTCCCTTCTGCTGGCCGCCGGTTACGCCCCGCACTACGCACAGACCCCGCTCGACGACCCGTCCATGAGCGCCCTGCGCGAGGGGATGGAGCGGCTGCTGCGGGCCTACGACCCCTACCCGGCCGTGATGGTGGACGCGACGTACACGGTGCTCGCCGCCAACCGGGGCATGGGAATGCTGCTCGACGGCGTGGCACCGCATCTGCTCACCCCGCCGGTGAACGCGATGCGGCTCACCCTCCACCCCGAGGGCCTCGCCCCGCGCATCCGCAACCTCCCCGAGTGGCGCGGCCATCTCCTGGAACAGATGGAGCGGCAGATCGCGCTCCTGCGCAATGACGCCCTGCGCGAGCTGTACGAAGAGGTCGCCGCACATCCCGTGTGCTTCGTGCGGCCCGAGCCACCCGTGCATCCCGTGCATCCCGTGCATCCCGTGCAACCCGTACAACCCGTGCCCTCGGCGTCGGCATCGGCATCGGCGGACGCGGAGGGATCGGGCGATGCGAGCGTTCACCCCGCGATTCCCTTCGCACTGCCCCTGCGCATCGAGCACGCGGGCACGGTGCTTTCCTTCATCTCGACCATCGCCACGTTCAATACGCCCATGGACGTCACCGTCTCCGAACTGGCCATCGAGACGTTCCTGCCGGCCGATCCGGAGACGGCGAAGTACCTTCAGTCGCTCATGCCGTAGCCGGTACGCGGTCCAGGAAGCCGGCGACGGAACGGATCCGGCCGTCCTCGGCAAGGGTGATCACATCGAACCCGGCGACGGGTGCGGAGCCGTCTGCCACCGACACCAGCTCCCATCCGAAGCGGGCGATGTCGTGGTTCCCGTCGACCGCGCCGAGCGGCCGGAACGCGAACCCCGGAAACCGCGCCCGCGCCCCCGTGATCACGGCGGCGATCCCGTCGTGCCCGGCGACCTCGACGAGCGGGTCGGTGTAGGTGCCGTCCTCGGTCCACCCGGCCGCCACGGCCTTGGCGATGGACTCGGCCGAGTCGGCGTTCCACGCCTCGAAGTAGCGGGTGACGGCGGTCTCGTAGCGGGTCTCGGACATGGAAATCAGCCTCCGTGAAGTACGTTCTACCGGTCGGGAACCCGGGACCCGACCGGAGTGCGCCGCCCGGGTCCCGATGTCGGCAACTCTGCCGGGAGGCGGGCGAGGGGTCGATTACCAGCGGGGTCATGGAGTTGGCCATCGCCTTGGATGCGACGCGCGCGGCAGGGCATGCGGCAAGGCATGCGGTAACGCGTGGGGTGAACCGTGCGGCGAAGGGCGGAGGTGCTGCCGTGGACGACAGCGATACGGGTGACCGGCGTCCAGTCACTTCGGACGCCCCGGGGTCGGATGCGGAAACCCCGGGGTCGGACGCGCGGGGCGCAGGGCCGGACGCGCGGGGCTTGGACTTGGGCTCGGACTTGGACGGCTTGGGTACGGGCACGGGCACGGGCTTGGGCACGGGCTCGCCGGGCCGGGGCGGATCCCGCCCGCACTGCGCCCGCCCGGAGCACTCCAGCTCGGACGGCTCCGGCCCGGAGTGCCCCGGCTCGGACGGGCTGATCTGGTACGCCTCGTACGGCTCCAACATGCATCTCGACCGGCTCGCGTACTACATCCGGGGCGGGCGTCCGGAGGGAGCGGCCCGGTCCTATCCGGGGTGCCGGGATCGGCGGCCGCCCGTCCGGTCGGTGCCGGTGGAACTCCCGGGGGCGCTGTACTTCGCGACCCGGTCCCCCGTCTGGCGGGGCGGCCGGGCCTTCTACGACCCTGGTGCGGACGGCCTTGTGTACGCCCGCGCCCACCTGGTGACGGTAGGTCAGTTCGCGGACATCGCGGCGCAGGAGATGTACCGGGAGCCCGGGGCGGACCTCGACCTCACCGAGGTACTGGGCACGGGCCGGTCCACCCTCGGCGAAGGGCGCTACGAAACCCTCGTCCACGGCGGACAGCTCGACGGGCGACCCGTGCTCACGTTCACCGCGCCCTGGCGCATGGACGAGGTGGACTGGACCGCGCCCTCGGCCGCCTACCTCGGACACCTGGCGGAGGGGCTCCTTGAGGCGGGTGCCTGGGACGAGCGCGCGGTGACCACGTATCTGGCGGGGCGCCCGGGCACGGCGGGCCTGTGGACCGAGCAGGCGGTTGCCAACCTCCTGACGGAACGACCCGCGAAGTGACCCAGGCCCGTAACTCCGCCACCCATCAGGGAAGTTGACGGTTCCCCATGAGGGGCCGCCACGTCACCCTCCGTACCCTTGGCTCCGGAGCGGACGGCCCGGCGCAGGCGCCGAGCACGCGCTTCACGGAACAGTGTCGCCAAGGGGGGTCACAGGGATGACGGGAACGACGGGAACCTTGCGGGTGGCGGCGACCGGGGCCTCGGGCGCGCTCGTGTTGCGGCCCTGGCGCACGAGCGACGCCCAAACGGTGATCGAGGCATACGGCGATCCCGAGATATCCCGCTGGACCACCAAGCCGATCGCCGGCCGCGCGGACGCGCTGCGGTGGCTCGACATCCAACGCCGGGGAACCGAGAGCGGGACCCGCCTCTCCTTCGCCGTCTGCGCCGCCCATGAGCGGAATCCGCAGCACGCGGAGCGCCTGGAGCGCTTGCAGCAGGCAGAACGGGCGTACTCAGCGGACCCAGCGGACGCAAGGGACTCAGCCGCCCGAGCCGATCAAGTCCAGCCGCAGGGAGGCACCATCCTGGGGAACATCTCCCTCAGATGGAGCGAGGCGTCCGGCCCCGAGGCCGCCGAGGTCGGCTACTGGGTGATGGCTCACGCGCGCGGGCAGGGCGTGGCACCACGCGCCGTGGAAGCGCTCTCAACGTGGGCGTTGGAGAACTTCGCGGGCGATGGACTGCGCCGCATCAAGCTGATCCACCAGGTCGACAACCTCGCCTCGTGCCGGGTCGCGGCGAAGACCGGCTACCACTTCGAGCGGATCCTCCCGGCCGAGCCGCCCTACCCCCGGGACGGTCATCTCCACGTGCGCGAGGCGGGCTGACCGAGGTGTACGGGCCTGCCGGCACACGGTCTGCCCGGGCTGGCCCGGCTGACCCGAAACGCGGCCTGCCATGCCAGGGCCACAGCGCGCAGGCCTCCCCACAACCCGCCGGAACCAAGCCTGATCCCTGGCTCATCCCCGCCTGATCCCTGGCTGATTACTGGTTGATCCCCGTCTGATCCCTGTCTGATCCCTGGCTGATCCCCGCGGGCGAGGGAGGACGGCCAGGCCATATACGCCCGTTCCCCCGAACAGCCCCACGTACGGCCCCGGGTCCGGGCGCTCGGTGGGCCCGGAGTGCCAAGATCTCCCGAATCAGTGGGTTCGTCATTCTTGGAGTCCTATGTCCGGCTGGTCACGCTCCCCTATCCGCTACGGCCTCGCGGTGCTCACCGCCGCGCTCTCGCTGGGGTTCACCGCTCCCGGCGCCCCGGGGGCCGTCCCCGTACCCGTCCCCTCGCCTTCCCCATCACCGTCGCCCGCCGATCCGTATCCGGGCCCGTACTGGGTGAACCCCGATGGGCCGGCCGCCGAGCAGGTCTCCGAGTGGCGGCGGGCCGGCCGGGAATCGGACGCGGCGCTGATCGAGCGGATCTCGCTCCGGCCCCAGGCTGACTGGCCACGGCCGGAGGGGGTCGAGCAGCAGGTGCGCGACCTCACGGGCTCGGCCGCCCGGGCCGGACGGGTCCCGGTCCTCGTCGCGTACGACATCCCGCATCGCGACTGCGACGGCGAGTCGCGCGGCGGCGCCGCGAACGCGACCGCCTATCGGACGTGGGTGGACGCGTTCGCGCGCGGCATCGGCGACCGTGCGGCCGTCGTCATTGTCGAGCCGGACGCCATCGCCCACCTGGTGAGCGGGTGCCCGGGAGCGCCTTCCGCCGAGCGACTGTCCCTACTCGCCTATGCGGTACGGGAGTTGAAGCGCGGGCCCGCGACCAAGGTGTACCTGGACGCCGGCCACTCCGCCTGGATCACCGACCAAACGACCCTGCTTGAGCCGTTGCGGCAGGCGGGAGTGGAGCAGGCGGACGGCTTCTCGCTCAACGTCTCGTCGTTCCAGACGAACGCGGCCAGCGCCGAGTACGGGCACCGGCTGTCGGCCGCGCTCGGCGGCAAGCACTTCGTGGTCGACACCAGCCGCAACGGCAACGGCCCCTACTCCGGTACCGACAACTGGTGCAACCCGCCCGGCCGGGCCCTCGGCACCCCGCCCACGGCGGCCACCGGGGACCCGCTGATCGACGCCTACCTGTGGATCAAGCGCCCCGGTGAGTCGGACGGCTCTTGCCGGGGCGGCCCGAAGGCGGGGCGCTGGTGGCCCGAGTACGCCCTGGGGCTGGCCCGCGCGACGCGCACGTAGCCATCGACCGGGCGTCAGGCCGTCCCGGCGGGCGTCCGACCCGCTGGGCGTCCGACCCGAGCGTCCGACCCGCTGGGGGTCCGATCCGCTGGGGTGAGCAGGGCTGCTGAGAGCGCTCTCAGCAGCCCTGCCTCCTCCCCCTGGCCGGCCCGTCACGGCCGTCTGTCGTGCCGGCCTCCCGTGGCGGCCGGCTCGCCTCGCTAGCCGGTCTGTCGGTCGTCCTGGTGCTGCTGCCTCGTGGGCTCCTCCTCGCCCTCGGCCGGGCTCGCCCCGTCCTCGGGGAGGCGGGCACCGGCGGGCCGTACCCGCGCGGCTTCGGCGCGGATCATGGCGTTGAGCGCCGCGAAGGGGTCGATGGGCATGACTGAACCACCTTGCTGTGTAAGTGAGTTGGCTGTCCGACCTGGTTCCGTACGGAACGGTCAGCAGCGCAGCACCACACAGCGGACGCCCGTCGCCATGGCGGGCGTACGGGCGTCGTCGTTCGGGGTGGCGGGCGTCGGCGCCGGCTCCGGCCGCTCGGCGTCGACCGCCGTGGGCCGGCCCGGCCGTGCGATCCGGCTCGGCTGGACGGGAAGTACGGCATCGGCCGCGTCGGGCACGCCCTCGTTCGACGGTTCGGGTGCCATCGACACCTCGGCCGAACTCGCCGTCCGCCCCTCGCACGTCTGCACGCCGGGCGCCGCCCCGAACAGCGCGCCGAGCACCATCAGCACGACAAGGGCGCGGCGCAGGGTGGCGAGGGAGGCGGACGGCATGAGGACAGCTCTGCCCAGGGACACCCGTGACGTGCGCGGATCCGGGGCAGATCCGCTCTACCGGGTGACTCCTCTTGACGTATTGACGCCGCCGCGTCGCTCGGCGCGCCGATCCCGTGCGACCGACTCGGCGCAACGGATTCGGCGCAACGGATTCTGTGAAACAGACTCCGCGTACCGCCGCGCTAGGTCCCCGGCGGGGGGTTCTGCGGCCGGTCGGAGCCCAGCTGCTCGTTGAGCTTCTGCTGAGCCGTGTCGACCTGGCTCTGGTACTTGTTGCCGGTCTTCGCGTCGAAGGCGTCACCCGCCTTCTCAACGCCCTGTCGCGCCTGGTCCGGGTGGCCCTTGATCAGGTCCTTGAGCTTGTCGAGCATCGACATATCTGCCTCCTCGCGGATGCTGGCTCAACCCAGCATCCGCGCATTCGTCGGGGTTCGCACCCCCAGAGGCCGCCCGCCCCGGGGGCGGGCGGAGGCATTGACGGCACACTGCCCTGCGCGGGACACGCGCCAGTCGCCCGCGCCGACGGCCGCTAACCGCTTTTGCCGACGGCGAGACCCGTGCCGGTGGCGGTCGCGACGATGCCGTTCTTCTCGACGCGTACCGCGCGCAGGTGCAGGTCCCGCGCCTGCTGGGGGAGCGTGAACGAGAAGGACAGACGGTCGGACAGCTCCGGGGGCCGCATGGCGAGCACCCCCGCGATCAGCTTCGGGTCGATGCCGATCTTCGAGAGCAGCCAGGGGTGGTCCACCACCACGTCGACGAGGTTGACGTGGGTCAGCTGTTCGGCGAACCGGGGCGTGCCGACCAGCTCGTGCAGCTTCTGCTCGTTGTGCAGGGCCAACTGGACGTCCTCGTCCGGCACTCCGAGCCGCTTCACCACGGCCGGCACCGCGAGCAGTGCCTTCGCGCGGGCGGTGTCGCGACTGATGAGTTCGGCGGTCTCGCGGTGCAGGGTCAGGCCCCGGTCGCGACCGGGCCGATAGGTGGCGATGCCGGGCATGTCGAGGCTCATGCCGTCGATGTCCGTGGACAGGCCGTGATCGCCGACGAGACGCAGCCGGGCCTCGGCGCTGACCCGCAGTTCCTGTCCCGCGATGGTCAACTGTCCGTCGGCGCCGACCGAGTTGTCGCCGCGTCGGGTGAACTTGACCTGGGATGCGGCCAGTTCGCGGTTCATATCGTCGAAAGAGAGCGTGATCTCTCCGTTGAGTCGGCCGATGACCGCGCCGCTGATGTCGCTCGGCAGGTTGCCCGTCAGCCGGATGTCCTGGGCGTCGGCCTGCACCTTCGCCAGCGAGATCCGGTCGGCCGGAACATGGGGCACGGTCACGTCCACGCGCTGTAGCCGCTTGTCCAGGACCTGAGTGAAGAAGGGGAAGCCGTGGATGTCGACCTGGGGCGCGGCCTCCAGGTGGAGCTCGGACTGGAGCTCCTGCTGTGCCTTCTTCTCGGCGTACATCACCGCGCACCGGTCCCCGAGGATCAGGAATCCGGCACCCACGGACAGGGCGACGAGCAGCTTCGCGGTGCGGGGCACGGCGGCGAGCAGGCTGCTGCGGCGCCGGCGTCCGCGCCTGGTGCGGCGCCCCGGCTCGGCGCGTCGGCGGCCGCGCGGCGGGGCAAAGAAATCCTCGCCGGGGCCGGTCGCCGTGCTGCCGCCGTCGCCCTCGCGATCGCCGACGCCGACGTCGGCGCCGAAGAAGGGGAGCTCTTCTGGGCTCGGGCCGGACCCCTGGCCGGGTCGCAGACCGGGGCCGGCCGGGGGCGTGGTCCGGCCGGGTATCGCTTCAGGTATTTCCCGGGTGGCTTGAGCTGGTTCCTGAGTGGCACGAGAGGAGTCGTGCGTGGCGGGGCGAGGGGAGTCATGCGTTGCGTTGGCCGGTTCCTGGGTCGTGTGAGCGGCGTCGGTCCAGGAGGCGTCGGCCGGGTGGGGGTCCGGCTCGGGGTCGGCCAGTGCGGCCAGTTCGTCATAGGGGTTGCGGTAACGGGGGTACATGCGGGTGGGGGTTCGCATCAACTCATCCCACCACACATGATCCACTCGCAGACAACCGCTACTGCCGGTACGTCCGTTATGCCCCGGCCCGCGAGGCCCGCGCGCCCCTCTCGGGGCCGGTGACCGTGGCGAACAACACGTCAGACGCGGGCCTCGCGGGCTTCGCGGGACTCGGTGGAGGCGGAGGGCTCGGTGGAGGCAGTGGAGGCGGAGGGCGGGGCCTGGCCGTGCTGCTTGCGTGCGGCCATCCACGCGTACACGAGGACACCCGCGAAGAGGAACAGGACGCCCTGGTAGACGGCCTCGTATCCGGAGCCCGCCACCAGCCACATGGAGAAGCCGGAGGCGAGGACGGCGAGAACCGCGTCGCGCACCAGGCGGGAACGGCTTACGCGCTCCGACTGGCCTGAGGCGAGGAAGTAGATCTGGGCCGCCGTCGACAGGAGGTAGGGGACGGTGGCCGTGAAGGTGGTCACCAGGACCAGGATCTCGAAGACGCCCTTCGATCCGGCGGTGTAGTTGTAGACGGTGAGGAGCGAGGCGAGCACGGCGGTGACCAGGACGCCGACGGTCGGGACGCCGCGCCTCTTCTTCCCGAACACCTGCGGGAAGAGGCCGTCCTTGGCGGCGGCGTACGGGGTCTGGGCGCTGAGCAGGGTCCAGCCGTTGAGGGCGCCGACCATCGAGACGAGGGCGGCGAGTGCGACCGCGACGCCACCCCAGGAGCCGCCGAACATGGAGTTCACGGCGTCCGTGAAGGGTGCGGTGGAGGCGACGAGCCGGTCGTGCGGGACCGTACCGAAGACGGAGAGCGTTCCCAGGAGGTAGATCACGGCGGCGCCGAGCGTGCCGAGGATGGTGGCGCGTCCGACGTTGCGGCGCGGATCGCGGACCTCGCCCGCACTCACGGCGGCCGATTCGACGCCGAGGTAGCTGAAGAGGAGGATCGCGGCGGAGGCGGAGATCGCGCCGAGCCCGGACTGACCGCCCGTCTGGAAGGGGCCGAGGTTGGCGGGGTCGAAGAAGAACAGTCCGCCGACCGCGACGAGGAGCAGCGGGGCGAACTTCAGTACCGTGGCGACGAGTTGGACCGCTCCTACATAGCGGGTGCCCGCGAGGTTGGCGAGGGCCGGGAGCCATTGGAGGACCAGGGCGGCGGTGATCGTCGCCGCCTTGGACTCGTGTACGGGTATGAGGACGTCGAGGTAGCCGACGGCGGCGACCGCGAGGGCCGCGTTGGAGACCCAGGTGGTGATCCAGTAGGACCAGGCGGCGAGGAACCCGGCGAAGTCGCCGAAGGCCGCGCGGGCGTAGACGTAGGGGCCGCCGGTCTGGGGGTGGCGTTCGGCGAGCCGGCCGAAGACCAGGGCGAGCGTGATCGCGCCCGCCGTGAGCACGGCGAACGCGACCAGGCTGATGGTGCCGAACGGGGCGACGGAGGCCGGCAGCAGGAAGATCCCGCCACCGATGATGTTGCCCATGACCAGCGAGATGGCGACCGGCAGGCCGAATTGCCGGGCGTGCTTGCTCTGGGCTTCTTGCGTGGTCATGACGGGGTGGCAGGCCTCTCGTACGGGACAAACCTGACCATGGTCGGGTACGTGAGGCAGCGCACCAAATCAGCAGGTTTTGTCCTGTACCACCCGGCCAACAACCGGAAATGATCCTTCCGTTTGGGCTGTCGGCGGCGAATCCTCCGCCTCCGTCAACGCTGCGGCGCCCACCGGGATCTGCGGGCCCTGGCCCTCGCCCAGCCAGCGCCGCAGGACCCGGTGGACCTGTTCCGCGCCGATCAGTTCCCCGCCGTCCGGTACCGGTGCGGAGAGGTCCACGGGCGAGAGCAGGAAGGGGTGCGACTGCTCGCCGCCCAGGCCGCCGTGCGAGCCGATCTGTTCCTCGAAGGCGTGCACCCGGCCGGTGGCCGGGTCGTACATCGAGTTGACCATGATGTCGGCGGTGTGCGGGAAGGTGTCGGTGCGCCGCACCGCGTCGGCGGCGCCGCGGCCAAAGCCCTTCAACGGGCCTTCCTCGTCGACGAGTTGGGACAACGGCACCTCGGTCCCGCTCGTACCCTCGCCCCCGTCGCCGTTTCCGTACCCGTCCGCGTCCCCGCCTCCGTCTCCGCCTCCGCCTCCGCCTCCGCCTCCGCCGAGCAGTACCGCTCCGTGTTCCTCGCTGCGGACCAGGAGGAAGCCGATGCCGGGGTGGTTGGCCAAAGTGGTGAGCAGTGCCGGGTGGCGGCGGTCGATCTGCTCGCGGGTCAGGCGGCCCTCGGCGTCGGGGAAGGAGACCAGGCCCAGGTTGCCGGAGGCGAGCACGATCGGGTCGGACCCGGGCCGCGCAGGATGCGCCTCGCCCTCCTCGACCGGCCGGTGCAGCGCGACCCGCACCGCGTACCTGGCCTCCGCGCCGCTGCGGGTACGCCGGGCCCGGCGCGGCACGGGCAGCCCGCATCCGGCCCGCACCAGGTCCTTCAGGGTCAGGCCGAAAGCGCTCTCAAAGGTCTCGCCGGGGCTCTGACCGTGGTCGGACAGGAGCACGATCCGGTAGGGCCGGGGGGCCTGTCCGGCCGCGCCGGCGATGAGCGCGAGGGAACGGTCGAGGCGCCTGAGCACCTGGTCGGTGTCGCGGCCGCGGGGCCCGGAGTGGTGGGCGACCTCGTCGTAGGCGACGAGGTCGGCGTAGACGGCGGTGCGTCCGGCCAGCAGATCGCCCATGACGGCGGCGACGACCACATCCCGCTCGACGACGGTCGCGAAGGCGCGGATGAAGGGGTAGAGGCCGCCGCGCTTGATGCGGGGGCTCTCCCCACGGAGCCGGGCCCGGGTGGACTGGGCGAGCTCCCGGCCGACCTCGGCGACGAAGGAGCCCGCGGTGCGGACCGCGTTGGCGGGGTCGGAGAAGTAGGCGAAGTATCCGGCGCGAGAGCGGTTGCGACGCCCGCGCCGAGCGGCGGCGGTCAGCACGAGGGCCACCTGTTCGGCGCCGCCCGAGAACAGATTGCCGCGGCTGGCCCCGTCGACGGTGAGCAGCCCGCCGTCGCCGGTGCGCTCGACGGCCCGGCGCTGGAGCTCGACGGCGGATGCGGGCCGGTTGGAGACCATCACCTCGCCGCTCTCCTTCTCGTACCAGCGGAAGGCCGGCACGTCGAAGTTGCTGCCGTGCAGGATGCCGAGCTGGCTGGCGCCGGTCTGGCTCGACCAGTCGGTCCGCCAGGGGGTGAGCCGGTGGGTGCTCTCCAGCCAGGCGGCCACGGTCGGCATCAGGCCGCTGTCGACGGCGTGCCGCAGCGTGCGTTCACCGACACCGTCGAGCTGGATGAGGACGAGTCCCGGCGGCTGCGGCGCCGAATCGAGGCCGCGCCTGCGGCGGCGCCGGTCGGCGAGCCGCGAGAGCCGGCGCCGATACGCGTCGTCGTCACGGACGGCCAGCGAGGTGGAGGTCGCCGACGCCACGGCCGACATGACGGCGGCGACGATCACCGCGGTCTCCGGCTCGGCCGCGCCATGACCGGTCGGGATCAGGCGGAGCGCGACCAGGAGCAGGGAGCCGTTGAGGAAGAACACCAGAACGCCGAGCACCAGCGCCGGAACCAGTAGGAACGCGCGCACCACCAGCGGCCACACCAGCGCGCTGAGCAGCCCGAACGCGCCCGCGCCCCATGCCGCGGTGAGCGCGACCCGGGTGATGCTCTCGCCGTTGTCGGAGGTGAGTTTGAAGTCGGGCAGGATCCCGGCGAGCAGCATCATGGTGAGCGTCGAGACGACCCACACCACGATCACCCGGAGCAGGGCGCTGCCCGTCGTCCGCCATCGCCCCACTGCCGCCCGCCTCTCGCCTCGCCCGTTCCTCCCCAACCCTGCCATAAGGGGAGGTGGGAGCCGTGGCGTCGTGGTGAGCGGCCCGGCTCAGCAGCCGTCGTATCCGGCGGTGGGCATCGACAGGCGGCGGTGGATGTGCGCCTTGCCGGTCCCGTCGTAGCCGGGCTCGTCGAGGGCGGCCGTCTCCAGGCGCACCCCGCGCCTCTCGCACTCGGCGGAGAACTCCGGCACGGACGTGAACGCCCTTGCCAGCACACGCTCGTTGGGGGCGACGAAGACATGGACGAGGCCCGCGTCCACGTCTGTCCACAGGCCGGCGTGGTCCGGTCGCAGACCGTAGAAGAGGAGCTGCCGGGTGACGGTGTAGCCCCGGCCTGCGGCCCACTTCGCGCACATGTCGTGCTGGCTGCGGGTGTCCACCAGGAAGGGGTCGCGATCGAGCTCTTCGAGCGGGGTAAGACTGGCGATCGCCGTCACTCGTACGTCGTCCGTACCGGGCCTGCCGTCCCCAGCGGGCGTGCCGCCCGGGTTGGCCGGACCGCCAGGGCCGCCCGAGTCGGCCGACCCGTCCGGACCGCCGGGGCCGCCCGAGTCGGCCGATCCGGCCGGACCGCCGGGGCCGCCCGAGTCGGCCGATCCGGCCTGGTCTCCCCTGTCGCCCGCGACGTCCATGCCATCCCCCTGTACGAGCTGCCGGTGGCCGACCCTACTCCCCCTCCCTTTCCCTCTCCTTGCTACTACCTCGGCTGCCTCTTCCCCGGCCTTTCCCCTTCCTCTTCGGCTTTACCTCTTCTTCCTCTTCGGCTTTACCTCTTCCTCGGCCGCGGCCGAGGTTTCCCGACAGGGGCCGCCCCCGTCCGGCAGGCCACGGCGGCCGGGCCGTGTTTGCGCGCGGGGAGACTTAGGCTCGTCATCGGTCGTCATGCGTCGTAGTCGAGCGGAGAAGAGGTTTTCGTGCCGGTGGAGGTCACCTGGTGGGGTCACGCCACCTGCACGATCGAGGATTCCGGAGTGCGGCTGCTCACGGATCCGCTCTTCGCGCGCCGCCTCGCGCATCTGCGCCGGCGCCGGGGCGCGGTCCCACCGCCCGAGGCCGCGGTGGCCGACGCGGTGCTCGTCTCTCATCTGCACGCCGATCATCTGCATCTGCCCTCGCTGGCCCGGGTCGCGCCCGGCACCCGGCTGATCGTTCCGGCCGGTGCGGCCCGCTCGGTGCCCGGGCTGCGACGGCTCGGGCCGCGCATCACCGAGGTGCGGGCCGGCGACACCGTCCGGATCGGGGGCCTTCGGGTACGGGCCGTGCCCGCCCGGCACGACGGGCGCCGGCTGCCCGTGGGGCCGCTGCGCTCCCCCGCACTCGGTTACGTCGTCGAGGGCGAGGCCAGGACGTACTTCGCCGGGGACACCGGTCTCTTCGACGACATGGCCGAGACCGTCGGACCGGTGGACGTGGCGCTGCTGCCGGTCGGCGGCTGGGGCCCGTACCTGGGGCAGGGGCACCTCGATGCGGGTCGCGCGGCCGAGGCACTCGCCTCGCTGGGAGCGCTCTCGGCGGTGCCGGTGCACTACGGCACGTACTGGCCGATCGGCATGGACGGGGTGCGGCCGCACGAGTTCCACGCGCCGGGCGAGGAGTTCGTACGCCAGGCGGCGCGGCTCGCTCCGAAGGCGGCGGCGCACCGGCTCGAACACGGTGAGAGCGTGCGGATCGAGGCCACCCGATGAGCCCCGGCCGACTGCTCGCCGTCGCCACCGTGGTGACGCCCGAGTCGACCCAGCAGGCTGCCGGGTACCCGACGCTCTTCGTCCTGGTCGCCCTCGGGTCCCTGCTCCCGGTGGTGCCGACGGGCGCGCTGGTTTCGACTGCGGCGGTGGTGGCCTTCCATCAGACCGCCTGGTTCTCGCTGCTTCTGGTGTTCGGGGTGGGAGCGCTGGCCGCGTTCATCGGCGATGTCGCGCTGTACTGGCTCGGACAGCGCGGGGTGCGTTCGAAGAACGGCTCGCGCTGGCTCGGCGCGCTGCGCGGCCGGGTCGCGCCGGACCACTTGGAACAGGCTCAGCGCAAGCTCGACGACCACGGAGTGGTCGTCCTGGTCCTGTCCCGCCTGGTGCCGGCCGGACGGATCCCGGTGATGCTGGCCTGCCTGCTGGGCGGCATGCGGCTGCGGGCGTTCATACACGGCGACATCCCGGCGTGCCTCGCCTGGGCGGGTGCGTACGGTCTCATCGGCATCCTCGGCGGCTCGCTCTTCGACGAGCCGTGGAAGGGCGTGGTGGTGGCCGTGGTCCTGACGCTCCTGATCAGTGGTGCTCCTGCGGGCTGGCGACGGCTGCGGCGTCGCAGGCGGGGGCAGGTCGCGACGGAGGGCGGGTGAGAGCGCTCCCGGGTGTTCATCGGCATTGAGCCCGGTCCTCCGCGCTTCGGCACCGCGAAGGCCCGAGAGCGCTCTCAGGCCTGCTCGCCGCCCGTCGCCCACCCATCACGGGCCCATGCGAGCGCCTCGGGTCGAGCCACGCCTCAGGACTCTGCCAGTACCCGCGAGCCCCCGACCGGCAGGTCCCACAAGTCCTCACGGGGGTGGCCGGCGCGCGCCCAGGCGGCTCTCACGCGGGTGAGCGGTTCCAGGACCGGTTCGGCGGACAGGACGAAGGCGGCCCAGTGCATCGGCGCCATCCGCCGGGCACCCAGGTCCGCGAAGGCCTGCACGGCTTCTTCCGGGTCGGTGTGGACGTCCTGGAGCCACCAGCGCGGGGCGTACGCTCCGATGGGGAGCAGCGCCAGATCGATTCCGGCGTACCGGCGGCCGATCTCCTTGAACCAGTGCCCGTACCCGGTGTCCCCCGCGAAGTAGAGCCTGCGCTGCCGTCGGTCGCCCAGGATCCAGCCGCCCCACAGCGAGCGGCAGGTGTCGGTGAGCCCGCGCTTGGACCAGTGGTGGGCCGGTACGAAGTCGAAGCGGACGCCTTTGTATTCGGCGGCCTCCCACCAGTCCAGCTCGGTGACCTGGTGGAAACGGCGTCGCCTGAACCAACCACCGAGACCCGCCGGGACGAAGAGCGGGGTGTCGCGCGGGAGCCGTTTGAGGGTCGGGGCGTCGAGGTGGTCGTAATGGTTGTGGCTGATGACGACGGCGTCGACGGGCGGCAGGTCCTCCCAGCGCACCCCGACAGGAGTGATCCGGGGCGGGATGCCGAGAATGCGCCGCGACCACACGGGGTCGGTCAGGACGGTGAGCCCGCCGATGCGGACGACCCAACTGGCGTGCCCCGCCCACGTCACGGCCAGTGTGTCGGTGTCGGCCACCGGCAGCGGACCCGGCGCGAACGGCAGGTCGGGGATGGCGCGCAGCCCTTCGGGGCGGGGCCGGATGGCCCCCTCGCGAGCGAGCCTGGCCATGGCACGCACGCCCGGGAGCGGGGCGGTGAGCCGGTCGGCGAACGACCGGGGCCAGCGCCGTAGCTCACCGAGGGGACGCGGTGTCGGCCCCGCGTCCGGCACGGTGTCCCGTTCCAGAGGTTCGGGCAGTCCCGGGAGCTCGGGCAGTCCGGGGAGCTCGGGCAGTCCGGGCAGCTCAAGGAACTGAGGCGTCTGTTCCGTCCGGCCCTTCTCAGCCGTCCGTTCCGTCATCTCCGTCTGTTCCGTCTGTTCCGTCATCGAGGCAACTCCGTTCGGTGGCGTCGCACGGGTCGGTGGCAGGGCGGGCGGTGCGTACCCCTGTGGCGGGAGAGGGGTGGCCGGTGGGGGCGGCCCGGCCCGGGCGTGACGGCGGTCGGTCACGGGTCAGCGCAGTTCGGTGAGTACGGCGGCGAACCGGCCCAACGCCTCACGTACGTGCGGCAGTTGGAGCGGATCGGCCGCTTCCAGGGCGTCCAGGCGCTGCTCCTCGGTGGAGCCGAGGAGCGGGCCGGTGGAGAGACGGACGCGCAGGGCACCGAGTTCGTCGCCGAAGCGGTGCCCGCCGGGGGCGGGGGCGGCGAGGCGGGCCGTCAGGTAGTCCTCCAGTTCCATGGAGTCGGTGACGCCGTGGGCGGCCAGGCGGGCGCGGAACGGGCCGAGGTCGGCGTAGAGGTGGCGGCCGGCCTGCGGGGGCCTGGCCAGGGCGCCGGCGCCGAGCACGGCCTGGTGGGCGGCGACCGCGACACGGCCGTGCAGGGCCGCGGCCCTGCGGGTCCGTTCGACGACGGGGCCCGGTTCGGTGAGGGCGAGGGCGGCCGCCGCGGCCAGCGGGGCTGCCACGACCGCGCCGAGCGCGGCGAGGACGTCGAGGGTGCGGGCCCGGCGCGGGGCGTTGGCCACGGTATCGGGGAAACGGGCGACGGCGGCGGGCCAGCCGGGCGGGGTGAACGCGCCGCCGAGGTCGGCCAGGACCGTCACGTCCTCGGGGCACATCTCGGCGGGGCTGATCGGCACCGTTTCGCGCGGGTGGTGGACGGTGTCGCGCCAGGTCTCGTCGCTGATGATGTGCAGCCCCTCGCCGACGGCCGCCTCGCAGGCCTCCCGGACGGTCTCGGGCGGCGCGACCGTGGCGGTCGGGTCGTCGGCCACGCACAGCAGGAGCAGCCGGGGCCTGCCGCCCTCGGCGCGCACCCGGCGGACGGTTTCGAGCAGGGCGTAGGGGTCCGGTACGCCACCGCATTCGGCCGGGGTCGGCACATGGTAGGAGGGCCGGCCGAGCAGCCGGGCCTGCGGGCTCCACCAGGCCGGGCACGGCCGGGGCAGCAGGATGTCACCGCCGTACGCGCCCAGCAGGGCGATCAGGAGGGCTTGGGCGCCGGGGGCGGCGACGACCCGCTCCGCCGAGGTGGGCAGGCCGCGCCGCAGCCAGTAGCCGCGGGCCGCCTCGCGCAGTTCGGGGCCGCCGCCGGGCGGCTCCGGTTCGGTGCGTCCGGCTGCGGAGGCAAGGGCTTCGGCGAGTTGCGGGAGCACGGGCATTCCGGGTCCGGGCGCGGGCGGGCCGTAGCGCACCGGCCCGCGCCCCGTGGCCGCCGTCCCCTGCATCCCGTTTCCTCCTCGGGCTCCGTCCGGCACGGGCCGCACCTTCCGCCCTGCCCTTCCCTGCCTTTATACGGAGGTTTGGCCCACCCCGCCGCTTGTGCGGGCGATGCGGGCACCCGGGGCGACGGGGACCTCGACGGGGGTCAGCGGGCCGGGCCGGCGAGGGCGGAGAGTTCGGATTCCAGGCCTCGGCCCTTGGCCCGTACGACCGCTTCGGCGACTTCGGCGAGCTTGCGGTTGGTGCGCTGCGAGATGGTGCGAAGGAGACCGAATGCCTGCTCTGCCTCGCAGCCGAGGACGTGCATGACGATGCCGCTCGCCTGGTCGATGACCGCCCTGGAACGCAGCGCGGTCTCCAGCTGTCCGACCTCGGCGAGCGCGGCGCGATAGCGGCGGTCCCGGAGCAGGCCGGTGGTGATCTCCTCGACCAGGATGCCGACGGGCCCGCGCACGCTCTGTTCGAGGGAGCCGGGCCGGTATCCGTAGAGGCTGACGGTGACCTCGATCCCGGACCGCCGGTAGGGCAGGGTGACGCAGGAGCGTACGCCCGATTCGAGGGCGAGGGCGCGATAGCCGGGCCAGCGGTCCTCCGTCAACAGGTCCTCCGTGTCCACGGGTTCACCCGCCTCCAGCGCGCTCGGGATCGGACCGTCGCCGCAGGCGAGCTGGACGGAGGCGAGGGGCGCGAGGTCGGGGTGGGTGGCGGTGATCCGGCGTTCGGTCCCGCTGCCGGTGATGGTGGCGACCGCGCCGCAGCAGGCGGGCGCGCAGCGCACGGACTGCTCGGCGAGCACGGAGAGCCGCCGGGCGGTGCTGGTCGTCTCGGGTTCCTGGCGTTCCGGCTCGGGCAGCATCACAGAAACCTCCTCCTGCTGCGGTTTCCCGGCCCCTGAGACCCGAAACGGCAGGGCTCCGACACGGGGGTGAAGCGTTAGCTTTCTTCCATGACGCAGACGCGGGACGGCTTCGGCGAGGAACTGGCTGACTTCGTCAGACGGGTGGGCGAGCTGCGCACCGCGCGCGCTCGCCCGACCGGGGAACAGTCCGTGGTGCTGGACGCGGCCCTGTTCGAACTCCAGCATGTGGCCGAGCAGTTGTGGCCACGCTATGAGCGGATCGCGGCCGGGGCAGGCGCCACCTCACCGGTCGAGCGGCAGGAACGCAGGCTCCTGAAAGCGCTCTTCGAGCAGTTGCCGCTGCCGGTGGCCCTGGTCGACCGGGAGACCGTCGTACGACGGCTGAACCTCGCGGCGACCGGCCTGACGGGGGTGCGGGCGGGTTACGCGACCGGGCGGCCGCTCGCCTCGCTGCTCACGCCGGACGACCGGGCGGCATTCCGTTCACAGGCCGCTGCGGTGGCGCGGGGCGACGGCGATCGCGGTCTCATCGTTCACCTTCAACAGCGCCCGCACGAACCGCTGTTGGCCACGCTCACCGCGCTACGGCCGCCGGACGAACCGCAGTCCGCGGTGCTCGTGCTGATCCAGGCCGGGAGCGCGCACGGCTCGGTGACCGCTCCCCCGCAGCCGGAGCCGCCCGACCTCACCGAGTCGATGCGGCACGCCGAACTCATCGACGTCATCGACGCCATGGCCTCCGCGCTGCTCCAACTGGAGCCCAAGGACGCCGAGTCGGCGCTCGGCGTGGCCGCCGCGGTGCTGTGCGGACGGTTCGCCGACTGGATCGTCGCCGATCTGGCCGACGGCGGGCTGCGGCGCATCACCGTTCTGGGTCCCACGGGTCCGGCGGCGGCCGAGCTGCTCCACACGGTGGCCGGCCAGGATCCGGCGGGCTGCCCCCTGGTCGTCGAGGCGGCGCGGGCCGGGAACGGGGCCCTCCAGCTGCGGCCCGAGGACATCGAGGGCTTCGGTCACGATGCGGCGGGCACTCCGATCCTGGCCCGCGCCGAGGTGTCGTCCCTGATGTGCGCACCGCTGGGGGTGCCCGGGCCGGTGACGGGGGTACTCACTCTGTTCCGTACGGGGCCGGCTCGGCCCTTCTCGATGGCAGAGGGGCGAGCCATGGATGTGATGGCCCGCCATATCGCCCTCGCTATGCGGCGCCCCGTTCCTGACGTACCGACAGAAGCGGCTTCCTGCGCTTCGGTTGACGGACCCGGTACGACCTCCCCGGACGCGTCGCGTCCTGCGCACCCTTCACGCGCGGTGCCGCCGCGGCCCTGAGCCTCGCCTTCGCCCTGCTCCTCTCGGCCGTCGTGCCATCGGGCTTGGCCCCGACGGCTTCCGCACCCCTCGACGCCCGCTCCTGTTCGCGTTTCCGTGCGCGCTCCAGTTCACGTTCCGGTTCACGTTCACGTTCACGTTCCGGTTCCCGCTGCGGCAAGGCCGCTTGCCCCATGGCCTCTTGCCCCACGGCTTCCTGCTCCATGACCTCTTCCCGCAGCCGACTACAGCAGCGCGTGATCAGCCGGGACACGTGCATCTGCGAGATGCCGAGGTCCTCGGCGATCCGGCTCTGAGTCATGTCCCGGAAGAATCGCATGTAGAGGATCTTCCGCTCCCGCTCGGGCAGACACCGCAGGCCCGGTTTGACGGCCTCGCGGTCGACGACGACGTCCAGGGCCGGGTCGGCGCTCCCCAGGGAGTCGCTGAGGCTGTATCCGTCGACGCCGCCGGGCAGTTCCGCGTCCAGGGACAGTGCGCTGAAGCTGTTGATGGCTTCGAGCCCCGCTCTGACCTCGTCCTCGGTCAAGCCGGTGTGCTCGGCGAGATCCTCCGTACTGGGCTGCCGCGCGCCGCCGTTGGCGGCGAGCTCCTGGGTGGCCACCCGCACCCGTCCCCTCAAGTTCTGTACTCGGCGCGGCACATGGAGGGTCCACATGTGGTCGCGGAAGTGGCGTTTGATCTCGCCGGTGATGGTGGGCACGGCGTAGCTTTCGAAGGCGGCGCCCCGCTCGGGGTCGTAGCGGTCGACTGCCTTGACGAGGCCGAGTGCCGCGACCTGACGGAGATCCTCAAGGGCTTCGCCCCGGTTGCGGAAGCGGCCGGCGAGGCGCTCGGACATGGGCAGCCAGGCGCGGACGAGGTCTTGGCGCAGGGCGTCCCGTTCGGGTCCCTCGGGCAGTGCCGCGAGCCGTTCGAAGGCGGCCGCGGTCCTGGGTGCGTCGTCGTGCGGGTGCCTGTGGTTCGCCGTGCCGGTGTCAGTACGCATATGCGATCCAGCTCCCTGGAATCCCTGGACGGTGCGGCGTCGAGTTGTCACCGGGGAGCCTTCGGCCGGGCAGCGTGACACGCCCAGAGCGGACAGCCGCTCCCACGGACGTGCCTCCGGTCCGAAGCACGGGATTCGCCTGCCCGGGCCCCTTCGGGTCAAACGTGGCGTAAACCCCAAGGGCAGGGAAAGCGTGTTCCCCAGCGGGGTTTCCCGTGCGCGAGCGCCGGTACCCGGCCCGGGCGGGGACAGCCACGCGCGCGGAGCGGCGGATGCCGACGCGCGGACCGGTCCTGCGGGGCCCCGCCCCAGGTCGGGGTCGCGTCCGGGTCGGTTGGGCGGGATGCGGCCGGGTAGTCGCGTGCCATGACTGACTCTCCTTGGCACAAGCGAATCGGCGCCCGGGACAGGGCGCTCTTCGACTTCGCGGCGAGGCGGCACTGGCCGGCCGCGGAAGCGGTTCTGCCCCGGCTGAGCCGTTCCGCCAACCACGGTGTGCTCTGGTTCGCGACGGCGGCCGCGATGGGTGCGACCCGCTCGCCCCGGGCCCGCCGAGCGGCGCTGCGCGGCGTCGCCTCGCTCGCGCTGGCCTCGTTGACGGTGAACACCGTGGCCAAGCACTCGGTGCGCCGGGCCCGTCCGCTGGCCGACGCGGTGCCGCTGGTACGGCAGTTGAAACGTCGGCCGATCACCACGTCCTTCCCCTCGGGCCACTCCGCCTCCGCCGCGGCGTTCGTCGCTGGTGTCGCCCTGGAGTCGCGGGCGTGGGGCGCGGCTCTGGCCCCCCTGGGCTTCTCGGTGGCAGCCTCCCGTGTGTACACCGGGGTGCACTACCCGGGCGATGTCCTGGCGGGGGCCGCGCTCGGTGTGGGCGCCGCCTTCGCCGTGCGCGGCCTCGTACCGACGCGCTCCCAGCTCCCGCCACCGGGGCGGCCGCACGCGGAGGCACCGGCGCTGCCCGCGGGCCGGGACCTGGTGGTCGTCGCGAACCGCGGGTCCGGGAGCGCTCTCGCGAAGGCCGCGCTCGTACGCGAGGCGCTTCCGCTCGCGGAGGTCGTCGAGTGCGATCCCGACGAGCTGCCGGCCGCCCTGGAGAAGGCGGCCGGGCGCGGCCGGGCGCTCGGGGTGTGCGGCGGCGACGGCACCGTGAACCTGGCCGCGGCGGTCGCGGCCCGCGCCGGTGTGCCGCTCGCCGTGTTCCCGGGCGGCACCCTGAACCACTTCGCACTCGACCTCGGCATAGAGGAGGTCCAGGACACCTGCCGGGCGCTGGTGGCGGGCGACGCGGTGCGGGTGGACCTCGGCCGGTTCCGGCCGGGCCCCGGCGGCGCGGACGCCGGGTACTTCGTCAACACGTTCAGCCTGGGTGTCTACCCCGAGCTGGTACGGGTGCGCGAGCGCTGGTCGCCCCGGATCGGCGGCTGGGCCGCGGGCGTCCTCGGCGCGCTCGAAGTGCTGCGCGGCCGACAGCCGTTGCCGGCCGATCCGCACGGCAGCCGTCCCGCGCTGTGGCTCCTGTTCGCGGGCAACTGTGTCTATCAGCGGCTCGGCCCGGCGCCCGTGCGCCGCTTCGACCTGGCGGACGGACTCCTCGACGTACGCGCGGTGCGCGGCGGCCGACTGCCTGGGCTCCGCCTGCTGGCCGCCGCCCTCGCGGGCCCGCTGCGCCGCTCCCCCGTGCACGCCACGCGCCGCACGGGGCGCCTCGACGTGGCGGGTCTCCCCGAGGGGACATCGCTGGCGTACGACGGTGAAGTCGCCCCCGCACCAGCCGAGTTGAGGTTGGACAAGCTCCCGGAGGCACTCACGGTCTACCGCCCGCGGGTGCGTCCCTGACCCAGGGGGCGCGAGGCACCGGGGGCTCGGGGTCCGGGGGTCCCGGGGGCTCGGGGTCGCTAGAGGGTTCGGGGAGGGGGCTACCTGGGGAGGAGGGGGCCGAGCGGGCCGAGGTCGATGTTGAGGTCTTCGGGGCGCAGCCCGAACTTCGACCTCAGTTCGCCCATCCGGTTCTCCAGGAGCATGAGCGTAAGCCCGATCCGCTCCTCCTGGTCCTCGGTGAGCTCACCGGTTTCCACCCGGCGCAGCGCCTGGCGCTCCATGAGCTGGCGCAGCAGTTCCACCACGGTCAGGACGAGCCGGGCCAGGTCGCGCTCCACGGTGTCGGGGTCGAGTTCCACCCGGCGCCGCCTCCCGCTCCCCTCACCGCTCCCTTGACCAGTCCCCTCATCGGGTCGTCCCTCATCGGTCCGCTCCCGCGCGGCCTCCGCACCCGCCGGGAGTCCCGGACCGCCGCCCAGCGCGCGCCCGGTCACGTCGTTCAGCAGGTCGTCGATCACAAGGACTCCTCGTGCTCTTCGCGCCCCTCGTATGCGCGGTCGTGCCCGTGCTCGAACCCGATCTCGGCGAAGGGCGAAGGGACTTGGGCGCTGACCGAGCTCACGAGAGCGTTGAGGTCGATGCGTACGAGGTCCACGTCCGCGATCCTCAGCGTGAGGTCGCCGGTGATGACGACACCGCCGGCCAGCAGCCGGTCGAGCAGGTCGACCAGGGCTATCTCGCGCTGCGCGAGCGCATCGCCTTCGTTCACGACTCCTCCTGCTCCGACGGGCCCCGCCTCGGCCCCCCGTCCCGCCCCACATCCCGCCCCACGTCGGGAGCGCCGTCCGGGGCGCTGTCCGGTGCGCTGTCCGGGCCACCGTCCGCACTGCCGTCCGCGCCGCCGACAAAGGAGTACGGCGCCCAGGGGCCGGTCAGTTCCACGCGTACGCCCGCCTCCTGCGGGGTGCGGTCGCGCACAGCCGCGACGAACTCGTCGCTGTGGTCGCGCGGCACCAGATAGGCGGCGTTGAGAACGTTCTCGCCGGACGCGCCGGAGAGCCGTCCACTCTGCGGCGGGTGCAGGCGCCCCGCCTCGGCCCGCTCGCACAGATCGGCGTGCAGGGCTCGGGAGAGCGTGCCCGCCCGCTGCCAGCTCCGGTCGCGGGTCTGGCGCTGACCGAGCCGCCGACGGAGGTACTCCCGCCCGGTGGCGGCCGTCAACTCCGGTGCGGGCTCGGCCCGTTCGGACGCGGAGGAGTCTGCGTACACCTTGACACCCCATTCGACGCGCCCGTCCAGACGCTCGATGGCGGACTCGAAGCGAGCCCTCCCGGAGTCGAGGAGCCGGCGCACCCCGTCCTCGTCGCGGCACACTGTGGCGAGCCTGAGCGGCACGGGGCAGCCGACGGTGGCGAGCGCGGCGATCACGGCCTGGTGATTGCGGGCGATCCCGGCGAGCCAGTCCAGGTCCTCCAGATGGGCACGGAGCGGTGCCGCGTCGAACTGCGCAGCGGGGACACGGCTCACCGCGGCGCACAGCCCGCGGTGCTCGATCAGCGCGGGCGGCTCTCCGTCGAGAGCGCGTACCTCCGCGGGGAGCGCGGCGGTGAAGGGCCGCGTCACGGCGTACACGTAGAGCAGTTGCCCATCGGTCATCGGTCACCGCCCTCGGCAGGCGTGGAGCGCTCGCCGCCCTTGGCTCGTGTGGAGCCTGCGCCCTTCCGCGGCCTCGCCTCGGTGGGGGCGATCTCGGGAGCGCTCTCAACGGTCCGGGAGGCGGACTCCAAGGCGGCTATGCGCGCCTTCAACTCATCGTTTTCGCGCGCCAGTTCACGGCGACGGGCACCAGTGGAGAGGGCGGGATCGTCCTCCCACCAGTCGATGCCCATCTCCTTCGCCTTGTCGATCGAGGCGACGATGAGGCGAAGTTTGATCGTGAGGAGTTCGATGTCGAGGAGGTTGATGCGGATGTCCCCGGCGATGACGATTCCCTTGTCGAGGACGCGTTCGAGAATGTCGGCCAGGTTCGCACCGCCGCCATCGGGCTGGTACGCGTCGGGAAAACGTGCCGGGGTCGCCATCACGTCCTCCGCGGATCGGCCACACCTTGGGCGAGGTGTTCGAGCCGGTCGAGGAGCTCGTCCTCCCGCCGGTCGAACTCTGCCTCGTCGATCTCACCGTTCGTCAACTGTTGCTCCAGCGCTGCGAGTTCACGCCGGACGGTCGCGGGGTCGTAGTACTGCCGCTCCGCCTCCGCGGCGACCTGCCCCAGCACCCAGAAGGTGCCGCGGACGGGCGCCGCGGGAAGCAGCAGCAGTTCTTTCAGGAGTCCCACGGGTTCACCCCGTGAAGCTGTAGGGAGGCAGTGGGCCGTGCACCTGGACGACGAGGTGCGGGGCACGCTCGCGCAGGGCGTCCACGGCGGCCACGAACTCGGCCGTGGCGTCGCGCGGCACGAGGTAGGAGATGTTGGCGAGCCAGCCGGTGGACTGCGGACCGGGGCTGCGCTCCTGGGCGGCACCGTCGAGAGCGCTCTCGACCAGGGCGGCATCGGACACCTCGCGCTGCTGCACGGCTGCGGCGATGCGCTCGCCGAGTCGCAGCTTGTCCTCGTAACTTCCGCCGCCGGCCTTGCGGTTGGCCTCGCTCATCGCCCGCAGCTCGGCATTGTCGGCGAGCACCTGGTGCAGCACGGCCTCTTCGTCGTGGGTGGCCTTCACGTTGTACTCGACCTTGCCGTCGAGGGCTTCCAGCCGCTCCAGGTAGCGCTCCTCGTGCTCGGCGAGCACGGCGCGCACGGCTTCGTCGTCGGCCGAGACACCGCCGAACCGCATCGGGAGCACGGCCCCGCCCGCTCCCGCCTCGGCGAGCACGTTCTGGTGGGCCAGCAGGTCGCGGCGCTTGGGCCTGAGCCCCTCCGGCGCGTCACTGACCAGCGCCACCAGATCACCCTGCTCGACCGTACGGACCGGGCGCGGCGGGTCGCCGATGCCGCCCATCCGCTCCGGAAGGCGGCCATGACCCCGGCGGGCGATGCCGTACACATAGGTGGTCATTCCTGCTCCTCCTTACGACGCGTGGTGGTACGACGAGACCGGGGCCTGGGTGACTCCTCGCCACCGTCGCGCGCCTCCTTGAAGGCCTCGGAGATGGTCTGCGCGGCCCCCGAGAGCGCTCCCTTGGACTTGCCGCGAGCGCCGGACTCGGTGATCTCACCGACCAGGTCGGGCAGTCCGGGGCTGCGCTTCGGGCCGGCTTCCAGGTCGAGGCGGTTGCACGCCTCGGCGAACCGCAGATAGGTGTCGACGCTGGCGACCACGACTCGTATGTCGATCTTCAGGATTTCGATGCCTACGAGGGAGACGCGCACGAACGCGTCGATCACGAGCCCTCGGTCGAGGACGAGTTCCAGGACGTCGTAGAGGCCACTGGAGCCGCCGCCACTGCCGCTTTGTTGTGCCGGGACAACCGTCATGGTCTCCGGCCCTCCTTGTCTGTTGGCTTGTCTGTTGGCGTCATGTGTTCCGTGTCGTCTGGCTGAGCCGTCTCGCTGTGTCGTCTTGCTGTGCGTCCGGCCGTGTCGTCCCGCCGTGTCGTCTCGCTGTGCGTCCGGCTCCGACGAGGGGCTTGGTCGGCGGACGCGTCCGCCGACTTCGCTGCCGGATGGCGGTTCCCGTCGTAACGCGGGTGGTCCGCCCATTCGATTCCGGGGTGTATGTCCGGGGAGTATGCCGATGTCCGGGGTGTATGCCGCCTGTTGGTTGATCGCGGGTCGCCGTACCCGACGCTCCTGGCGACGGCCCGTCAGTTGCCCTTGTCGGCGCGGCCGCGTTCGTAGCGGCGCAGTCGGCGATAGCCGGTGAGTTCGCCCCGGGGGTCCAGCTCCACCTCGTAGGAGGCGAGCAGGCTCATGGTGTCCGGGACGCGCGACAGTTCGAGCACCTCGATCCTCAACTGCCAGCCTTCCTCGCTGCGTTCGAAGGACGAGACGGACTCGGCAGGCATGCCGATGAGCTCGGAGAGTTGGGCCCGGGCACCTCGCAGAACCTCCATCGCGCTCGGGAGGGCGTCGTCCTCACGGCTCTTCGCGGCGGTCGTCGTGGTGGTCTTCGTGCGGGTTCGCGATGAGGTCTTCGCCGCGGTTCTGGGTCGCGCCTTCGGTTCGTCGTCGTCCTTCTCGTCTTTGCCGTCTTCCTCGTCTTTGTCGACCACGTTCACCTCCCGGTTGGAAAGTTCGGGTAGCCCCTGAGCGCCGGGTCAAACCCCCTGAGCGCGGTCAGTGGCCGGTGTCGTGCGGAGTACCCAGCGGGCCTCACGGCCGCTCGGGGGCGCTCGGCGGAGTCACCGAGGGCATGACCGGGGCGCCCGGCGGCACCCCGGGCTCCAGCGGTGCCGCAGGCTGGTCGGGGAGTGCGCTCCGGCTGGTGCGGGCGCCCCGGCTCAGGAGCGCCGCGGCACCGAGCAGCAGCACGGCGACGATCAGTGCGGCTGCCCAGTAGGGCAGCGCCATCGCGAGGACGAGGAGCAGGAACGCGACGAGGGCGGCACCACCGTAGAGCCCGGCGGCCCCGGCTCCCGCGTACATCCGGGCGGCCCGGCGCTGCTTCTTTGTCTGTTCGCGCAGCTCGTCCCGGATGGCGTCCCGGACGACCTGGGAGAGCTGCTCCGGCAGGTTCGGCAGGTTCGTGTCCATGCCGCCCGAGTACCCGGGCGGGCGTTCGACAGTCCCGACAGTCCCTGGGCCTTCTGCGGGTCTTCCGCTGGAGCTTCCGCGGGCCTCCCGCCTTCGACCCCCCGTCGCCTCTCCGCACATCCGCACATCCCCCACCCGCCTCCCCTCCTTCCAGCCACGGACCCGCTGCGCCCGTGCCGGAGCCTCGCCCCCGCCCCCGCGCCCACCCACCCCGATGTCCATATTCCAAGACAGGGATCTCATTATCTGGAGAGCGGATCTAAAGTGGACTCACCAACGGGGCAGTTCACCGCTCGGCCGCAGTGCGCCGGGGTGGTGGGCCGCTCGCCGTCGAGTTCTCGGAGAGGGAGTCCGCTCATGTCCCAGGAGACGTCCCCGGCCACGCCGGGCGAGACCGCCGTATACACCCACGGCCACCACGAGTCGGTGCTGCGCTCGCACACCTGGCGCACGGCGGCCAACTCGGCGGCGTACCTCGTCGGTGAGCTGAAGCCGCACATGCGGATCCTGGACATCGGCTGCGGGCCGGGCACCATCTCGGCGGATCTGGCCGCGCTGGTGCCGGACGGCCATGTGACGGCGGTCGACCACGCGCCCGGCATCGTCGAGCAGGCCCGCGCGCACGCCGCTCAACGCGGCCTGGAGAACATGTCGTTCGCGGTGGCGGACGTGCACGCGCTCGACTTTCCCGACGACACGTTCTGCGTGGTCCACGCCCATCAGGTGCTCCAGCACGTCGGTGATCCGGTGCGGGCGCTGCGCGAGATGCGCCGGGTCACCAAGCCGGGTGGCATCGTGGCGGTGCGGGACAGCGACTACGGCGCCTTCACGTGGTTTCCCGCGTCCCCGGTACTGGACGGATGGCTGGAGCTGTATCACCGGGTGGCCCGGGGCAACGGCGGCGAGCCGGATGCCGGACGCCGTCTCAAGTCCTGGGCACTGCAAGCCGGTTGTACGGACGTCACGGCATCCGCGAGCACCTGGTGCTTCGCCACCGAGGAGGAGCGGGCATGGTGGGGCGGCCTGTGGGCGGACCGTACGGTCGCCTCCTCGTACGCGGAGCTGGCGGTCGACGGCGGCTACGCCACGGCCGAGGAACTGGCCGCGATCTCGGGGGCGTGGCGGGAGTGGAGCGGCCAGGACGACGCGTGGTTCATGGTTCCGCACGGCGAGATCCTCTGCCGCGTCTGACCGGGGACACGGCCGGCCGATGCCGTGCTTGAACGGTGCCGTGCTTGAACGGTGCCGTGCTTGAACGGTGCCGTGTCCGTTTCCGTGTCCGACCCGGCCGCCCCGCCATGGGATATGGGCTATGAGCTATGGCGTGTGCATCACACGGGGCGGGCCGGACGGGGAACTCGGCCCGGACGGCGCTCGGTCCGGGCCGGGGGTGTGGGCGGGCGGGACGGGGGCCGGGTGGAGCGGGTCGGCGGGCAGCAGCGCCAGCAGGCATACGGCCACCACGGCGGCCGCGACACCGAGCGCGGCGAAGGCGAGCCTGCGCATCCGGCGGGCTCCCCGGATGCTGCCCTGCGGTGGCGGGTCGCGGCGCAGGTCGGCGTGGGTGACGAGGGCACTGCGGGCCAGCAGCGCGGCGCGCACCCGTCCGTCGGTCGCGAACCGCCGGTCGTCGGTCTTCGGCGTCATCGGGCAGCCTCCCCCAGTTTCTTCTCCAGGACGTCCAGCGCGCGGCTCGCGGTGGACTTGACCGTGCCTCGGGACAGGCCGAGGGTGTGCGCGATCTGCGCCTCGGTCAGCTCCGACCAGTAGCGCAGCACCAGAACCTCGCGCTGACGCTGCGTCAGCATCGTTATGGCGTCCAGGACTTCGCGATGCTCCTCGGCGAGCATCAGACGTTCGTCCACCGGTGCGCCGGCCCCCTGGTGGGGCGGGGTGTAGGCGCGGGAGGTGCGGCGCCTTCGCAGCACGGAGCGCGCCGCGTTGACCACGGCGGTCCGCAGATACGCCCCCGGGTCCTGGAGCCCGTGCAGCGACGTGCCGTGGGTACGGCACAGCGCGGCGAAGGCGTCTTGGACGACGTCCTCGGCGGTGGGCAGGTCGTCCACCAGGAACAGGGCCAGACGCACCATGTCGAGGCGCCGCGCCAGGTACAGCTCGGTCAGGGTGGGTGGCTGTTCGTCGCCGTGCGCCGCGTCGTGCACCGTGTCGTACGGCGGCGGGACGGCGCGCAGTCGGCGCGCCCGTGCGGGCGCCTCCTGGGTACGGGACATCCGCGCGAGCAGCCATGTCCACCAGGGAGAGCGCGACGCTGCGGGTAGGGCGTACTGCATGGGCCTCGATCCGTGTCCGGGAGGGGGCGGGCGGCGAAGGACCGCCGGCCCGCCCCGTGACGCTGTGTGCTGCCGCTACTTGGCGACGCCGCTGCCCGGCTCGATCACCTTGGGCGCGATGCCCGATGAGCCGCCGACGGCGGGGCCGGCCGTGGCGGCCCCCTTGCCCGCGCCGACGACCTTCGCGGCGCCGGAGGCGGTGGTGCCGCCCGACGTGGTGCCGCCCGACGTGGAACTACCTGACGTGGAACTACCCGACGTGGAGCCTCCGGCCGCGGAGACGGCCGGAGCCGTGTCACCGCTCGTGGCTACCTTCGGGGTGGCGGCCTGCGCACCGGTGTCTGCGGCGGCCTGCGCGGCGAAGGCGCCGCCCAGGAGCAGTGCGACGCCGGTGACGGCGGCGCCCAGGAACCGGGGGCGGGTGCTGCGGTCGCGCTTGACGTGCTGGGACATGGAACTCTCCGGGGAAGTGGGGAATCACGCTCTGGACGAGCGCTCTGAACGAACGCTCTGGACGAACTGCTGAAGGGCGCCTTCACCCCACCAGACGTGCGGCAACTGCCGAGGTTGCGACCGAGTCCGGGAAACTTTTCGCGGCGTGAGGCCGAGCACGGGGTGCGGGGCGGCGCCTTGGGGCCGCCGCTGTTCGGGAGCCCCGGATCCCCTGCCGGGGACTCTCGCCCCCAACTAGGCTTCGGACCATGGAGATTCTGGGCACTACGCTGCGCATCTGCGTCGACGACCTGGAGAGCGCGATCGTCTTCTACGAGCGCGTCACCGGTAGTCAGGCGCTCCGCTACGACCGGGGCGGGGTGTCCGTCGCCGCCGTTGGCGCCTTCCTGCTGATGAGCGGCCCCGAGGAGGAGATCGAGGTGCTGCGCAAGGTGGCGGCGACGGTGGCCGTCAAGGACGTGGACGAGGCGAATGCCACGTTGACCGCGGCGGGAGCGCATGTCGTCGCCGGGCCGGTCGCGACTCCGGCGGGCCGCAATCTGATCGCCCTGCACCCCGACGGATCCGTCTTCGAGTACGTCGACCGCAAGCCGGCGTACTGAGCGGGCCGCGGCCCTGGCGCAGGCCGGGGTCCCGCGTCGGCCCCGGCCCTGGGCCGGGGTGCGGGTTCGACCGCGGACCGTGCGGGGCGAGCCCTACGCGTCCAGTACCAAGTCGGACGTCGGGATCGACTGGCATGTCAGGACCGACTCGTCGGGCAGTCCCTCGTCAGGGGGCACCAAGTGCGCGGCGTTCCCGGACAGCACCCGGCACGCGCAGCTTTCGCACTGGCCGACGCGGCAGCCGCTCGGCAGCGTGAGGCCGTCGGACTCGGCCGCCGTCAGCAGCGTGCCGGACTCCTTGGTCCAGCGGACCGTCCGGTCGGAGCGCGCGAAGGTGACGGTGAAGGACGCGTCGTCCGGCAGGTTGACCTCCCGCACCGCCGCCCGGAAGCGTTCGCTGAAGATCTCGAACGCGGGGACGCCGCGGGCCCGCAGCCCGGCCGTCAGGGAGTCGAGCATGGAGGCGGGGCCGCACAGGTAGAACCGGGCCCTTCGGACGATCAGGTCGTCCGCGAAGGATTCGGGCGTGATGAAACCCTCGTGGTCGTGGGTGGTGGCCAGGACATCGTCGGGAGTGGGGGTCGCGTAGTGGTTCACCACGGTCAACTGCGGTATCCGCGAGGACAGTTCGCGGATGCGATCGCGGAAGGGGTGGTCCGTCGAGTTCGCGTTGCCGTAGTGCAGGACCACCTCGGGCACCGTGCCACCCCGCGCCGCGAGTGTCTCCAGATACGCGAGTGTCTCCAGATAGCTGAGGAAGGGGGTGATCCCGATGCCGCCCGCGACGAGCACGACGGGCGAATCCGTGTGGGTGGGGATCACGAACGTGCCGCCGGGGTGGGCGAGATGGAGCCGGTCGCCGACGTTCAAGGTCTCGTGGACGTATCCGGAGAAGGCGCCGTCGGGAACGCGGCGCACCGCGAGCTCGTAGGCGCGACGACAGGGGTCGAGGGCCGCGCCGATGAGCGAGTAACTGCGGGCCAGCGCGGGGGCCTTGACCGTGCCGTCCGCGTTCTCGGCGCGTACGGTCAGGTGCTGGCCCGGGCGGAAGTCGGGCAACGGGCCGCCGTCCGCCGCCTCCAGGCGCACGGTCCGCACTCCGGGCCCCGCGGAGCCGAGTGCGGCGACCACGAAGGGGCGGGTACCGTTCCAGTGCCCGTCGGCGGGTGCCGGGGTGAGGCGGCAGGCCGCGGCGCGCAGCGGTACGGAACCGCTCAGCGGATCGGCGACGGCGTGGTCGATGAGACGGTTGAGGTTGTGGCCGCTCGCGTGCAGCGGGTCCGCTCCGGGCAGGCCGAGGTCGGGCGCGTCCTGCCACCAGCCGTACTCGCCGACGACCACCGCCGGGTGCAGCGAGTCGTCGAAGCGGGCGCGCAGCCGGATCGAGCCGAGCCGGGTGGCCAGGTCCACCCACTGGCCCTCGGTGATGCCGTACGCGGCGGCGGTCTCCGGGTGCAGGTCCACCGACGGGTCGGTGGCGCGGCGGCGCAGCGAGGTGACGGAGCGGTGCTGGCTGTGGACGAAGTAGCCGTGTTTGGCGCAGGTCAGGACGAGGGGGAAGGCCGCGTCGACGGGGGCGGGGTCGCGGTGTTCCGGCACCGCTGGATAGCCGTGGTCGCGCAGGCGCTGGGAGTACAGCTCGACGCGTCGCGTGGGGGTGTTGAACCCCGCCACCCGGTTGCCGTCGGCGGCGGCGTATGTGCGGTGGGCGAGCGGACGGGGGATTCGTGCGCCGCCGGGGGTCTCGCGCAGTTGCGCCACGGTCAGTCCGAGCGGCTCCAGCTGCCAGTTCCAGGCGGCCTCGATGTCCCCGTCGAAGAACAGCTCGCCCATGCCGAGCCGGCAGGCCAGGTCGAAGACGACCTCGGTGTCGGACCGGGAGGCACCCTGCGGCTCGACCAGCTGGGGCCGCAGCTGCACCTGCTCCTGCGCGCGGTGGCCGATCTCGAAGCCGAAGCGGAGTGCCTCGCGCTCGTAGGCGCTGTTGACGGGCAGCACGATGTCCGCGGTGGTGCTGGTCGGGTTGGCGAACAGGTCCAGGTGCACCTGGAATTCGAGCTGCCGCAGAGCGCGGGCCACCCGGTCCGAGTCGGGCTGGGCGACCACCAGGTTGGAGCCAAATCCCACCAATGCCCTTACTGCGTAGGGGTGTTGTTTTTCGATGGCTCGGCACAGATCGCCCGCGTTGATGTACCCGGTGGCCGGCGGCCCGAGCGGATGGCGGTCCAGGCCGAGCGCCTTGGCCCGCTGCTCGGGGGCGAACTGGCCCACATGGGTGGCGGAGTTGTAGGGCGGCGGCGGTACGACGTGGTTGCCTCCCGGTGCGTCGAAGGAGCCGGTGAGGGCGTACAGGGTGGCAAGGGCGCGCTCGGTCTGAGAGGCGTTGGCGCTCTGGCCGACGCCGGTCCAGCCGTAGTACGTCACCGAGCGCGCGGCCGCGATCTCGGCGGCGAGCGCGCGGATCTCGGCCTCCGGGATCCAGGTGGTCCGCGCCACCTCTTCCACCGGCCAGCGCGCACAGGCGGCCGCGAACTCCTGGAACGCCGGGACGCACTCCACTCGGCGGCCGTCGGCGGCGCGCACCTCGACGGTGCCGTACAGCGCGAACCGCTCCGGCCGGACGGCCGCCTCCCGGGTGTCGTACGCCTCGACGCGGCCCGTGTCCAGGTCGAGCACGGCGAAGCCTTCGGCGTCGGCCGCTCCGGACAGTTCTCCCGCGCGCAGGAAGCGGCCCGTGTCGCGGCGCACGAGGAGGGGCCCGTTGGTCCAGGAGCGTACGAACTCCTCGTCGTAGGCGCCCTGTTGGATGAGAAGGTGGGCGAGTCCCAGGGCGAGGGCCGCGTCCGTGCCGGGGCGTATCCGCAGCCAGTGGTCGGCGCGCAGCGCGCTGGTGGAGCGGCGCGGGTCGACGACGGCCAGCTTCATGCCCCGGGCCTGTGCGGCCGAGACGGCGGCAGACTGCGCCAGCCAGGTCTTGGCCGGGTTGAAGCCCCACAGGAGCGCCAGGTCGGCGTGGTCGTAGTCCGGCGGCGGGAGCGGGGTGCCGAAGGTGAAGGCGTGGGCGAAGTCCTTGTGCCAGTTGCAGATCTCGGCGCTGTAGACGGTGTTGGGGCTTCCGAAGTGGCGTACGAAGCGCTCGATCCACTCGGTCGCGTCGGAGACGGCGGTGCCGCTGGGGGTGGCGACCGCGAAGGCGACCGCTTCCGGACCGCTCTCGCCCGCGATGGCGGCGAGCCTGGCGGCGATCTCGGTCATCGCCTCGTCCCAGGAGATCTCCACCCAGCCGGGGTCGGGAGCGGTCTTGGGGTTGGTGCGGCGCAGGGGTGTGGTCAGGCGGCGGGTGCTGTGGGCGATCTCGGGCGCGGCCCGGCCCTTGGGGCACATCGCGGCGCCCGTGGGGTGGTCCGGGTCCGGGCGGACGCCGGTGAGGCGGCCGTCCTCCACGGTGAAGATCGCACCGCAGCGGGATTTGCAGAGCGTGCAGAACCCCCGCTTCTCCTCGACCGCCATGACAGGGCCTCCGTACGCCGGCGTCGTTGCCTTCCCCCATTGAAATCCCACGTGATCGATCATTTCGGCGGGCCTTGGGCCCGTGTGCGAGGGCCCAAGGGCCCGCCGGGCCGGGAGACTCTGCCCCGGCCGTTCGACGGACGGGGATCTAGTCCTCGGGGCGCATCCGGTACTGGTAGCGGTCCGGGAGGGGGTCGTCGGTGAGGCGGGTCCACACCTCGTTCAGTATCTCGGCGCCCTCGCGCAGGTCGGCGACCTCGAAGCCCGCGTCGAAGAGGGCGCGCGCCGCGTCCGGCTCGCCCTCCGCGAGCAGGAGCTGGGCCTCGACCAGGCGGAAGCGGCCGCGCTCTCGCACGGCGGGGCGCAGCCGGTCCCATATCGCGCGGGCGTCCGCCGTCCGGTCCGCCGCCAGGAGTGCCTCGATGGCCTCGCGGCCGAGTGCGGCGTCGGCCGCCGTCCAGGGTTCGCCCTCCCGCCGCTCCTGGCAGAAGTCGTCGTATGCCTCCGCGTAGCGGTCGGCGGCACGGCTCGCATGGCCGGACAGCTGGTCGGCCACGGCGAGGCAGCGGAGCAGCGGCCAGCGGGACGGGGCGAGCGGCAGGCCGCGCTCCCAGCTGCGGATGGCCTGGGCCCGGTCGCCCGCGTGCCACTGGGCGACGCCGAGGTGGTATTCGGTGAAGGGGTCGGCGGGGGCCGTCTCCAGCATGTCCCGCCAGTGGGCGGCGACCAGGGTGGGTCCTGGCGGGGTCACCCTGCGCGGCTCCGGAAGTACCCCGTTGTGCAGCAACTCCAGCCAGGGGCGCTGCTCCTGAGTGATCGTCAGCTCGGTGAAGGGGGTGCCGGGCAGCTTCGCCCCGGTGCGCAGGACTTCGAGGGCGCCCCAGCCCGATCCGGTGGCCAGGCGCTCACCGGGCTCGGTGTCCGCGAAGGGGCGCCAGGCGGCGTACGCCTCCTCCACCGTGGCGCGGGGCAGGGCCCGCTCAAGGCGGCCCTCGGCCTCGGCGCGGGCGGCGGCCCAGTCGTCGCCGTGCACCAGGGCTCCGTCGGCGCTCAGCGGGCCGTACGCCTCCAGCCAGGCGAACTCGGCGCCCGGGTCCAGCGGGACGTGCTCCAGCTGGGTGCGGGCCAGGCCCGCCTGGATCTCGGCGTAACCGACGGTCCCGGGCTCGGTCAGCCATTCCTGCCAGCGGCGGCCACCACGGCCCGATCCCCACAGGAAGAGCTTGCGGCCGCGCAGGGTGTCCGTGGAGGTCTGCACCAGACCCCGGCCGCTTTCGTCGAGCGAGGCGATCCAGCGGCGGGCGCCGTCGGGGACCTCGTAGAAGTAGTCGGCGGGGTGTTCGCTGCGCAGCGGGTAGGTGCGGTCGGCGCCGTCGAACTCGGGCACGGGCACCCTTCGCAGGGTGCGCTCGTACCCGAAGTGCCAGGCCTCTTCGGCGGGGGCCAGGACCCGGGTGCGCTCGCCCTCCACGACTGCGATGTTGGACCACCAGTAGACGGGCGCGGTCCGCTCGTGCGGGTTGCGGACGCGGACGCCGACGTACAGGAAGTCGGAGTCGTCGGGGAGCCAGAGGTCGACCTGGAAGGGGAGGTCGCGCAGCCGCTCCCACTCCCACAGGCGGACCATCCGTCCGCCGTCCGGCGCCGGCACGAGGGCGGCGTGCAGCGGGGCGCAGGACAGGGTGGTGTGGCCGGTCGCGCCGATGTTCCACTCGATGCCGCCGGAGAACCAGGCGCCGTTGAGCGCGAAGTCGGCGGGCTGGAACACCGGGTTGGTGTAGAGCAGTTCACGTCCGGTGGGCTTGTGGAACAGGGAGTGGACGCGACCGCCGAGACCCGGCAGGACGGTGACGCGCAGCCGGTCGTTCTCGATCACGATCGTGTCGAGCTCGACGGTCTCGCGCTCGCGCCCGTAGCCGTCGAGGACCCGCACCGGAAGCAGTGTCTCCAGCGGCGCGTACCCGATCTGGCGGGCCATGTCCCTCGGCAGGCCCTCGCGTGCGCGCTCGTCGAGCTGGTGCAGTTCGTCGCGCGGGCGCAGCGCGGGCAGTGGGTTCGCCTCGCCCAACGGGGCGCCGGGCAGGGTCAGTACGGCACGTCGCACGGTCGTGGCCAAGGCAACCTCACTCCCTCGTTCGGGGCTTCGGCGGCTCTTTCGGCCGATCCCCCGATGACCATGGAACACCGCGCCACTGACAACGGCCAGGGGCTACCCCGGTCACGGTTGCGCAAAAGCCGCCACGACGAGGTCGGCGAGCAGCGCGCCGGCCGTTCCGTCCGGGTCCAGGTCGGGGTCGTAGATGGTGAGGTTGAACCCGACGCAGCGCTCGGACCGCACCAACTCCCGCAACAGCAGGCCGAGTTCCTCGGGCATCAGGCCGCCCGGGTCCGGGCTGTCCACGGCGGGCATGACGGACGGGTCGAGCACATCGGCATCCAGATGCACCCAAAACCCATCGAGTGCGGGCACTTCGAGGCTCTGCCGGAAGTCGGCCGCGAGCTCGGCCGGGCCCCGCTGTCTGAGGTCGCCGACCGTCGCGGTCGGGATCTTCAGCTCGGCGAACTCGGCGCGGTCCTCGTCGTCGTCACGCATGCCGAAGATCCGGACGTCCTCGTCCCGTACGTAGGGGCGCAGCCCTTCCAGGTCGGTGTGATCGGCCTGGCCGCGACCCGTGGCGAGTGCCAGCTCCTCGCCGCCGGCCGCTCCGATGCGGTCGGAATTGCCGGGGTGGCGGAAGTCCGCCGAGCCGTCGACGACGGCTGTGCCGTAGCGGCCGACGCGGCGCAGCGCGAGGGCGGCGCCGAGCTGGATCGAGCAGTCTCCGCCGAGCACCACGGGGAAGTCCCCGGCGCGGACGTGGTGTTCGATGCGGTCGGCGAGCTTGCGGGTGTACGCGGCGATGGCCCCGGCGTTGAACACCCCGTCGCCCTCCCGCCAGTCCCCCCGATCGTAGCGGGGCGGCACCACGACCCCGCCGTCGTGGGCGCCGAGCCTTCGCAGGATGCCCTGCTCCCGCATGGCTCCGGCGAGCTTGTAGCAGCCGGGCACGGTGCCGGGGGCGGGCGGCCGCAGGCCGAGGTTGGAGGGGGCGTCGATGATCACGAGGCGTCGCATCCGGCCCATCGTGCTGGACGCTCCGCGGCCGATCAAGACCCCCGGGGAGACCGCCCGCCGGTCCGTGCGCGGTATATCGATCGACACGTTCCGCCCCGTGGGGGACGATCGGCCCGCAACGGACGCGCGGTACGGAAGGACAGCGGGACATGAGCGAGCAGCACACCTACCGGGTGATCGTGCGCGGAGTGTGGGACGGCCTGAGCGAGGGCTCGCGCGCGAGGCTGCTCGCGGAGGCCGACGACCACGGCCTGACCGCGATGACCTTCACCGAGGAGGGCTCGCTCGCCTACGACCGGGTCCTGAAGCACTTCTCGTGGCGCTTCACCGTCGTCTCGGACGCCGCCGACGGCGAGGAGATGGCCGCCGCGATCGCCGAGGACCGGGCGCAGTCCGCGCTGGCCGCGCAGGGTCACGGATTCCGCGACCTGCGCTCGACGGTCACGGACCTGGACACGATGAAGATCAACCACAAGGGCCGGCGGCGCTAGTCCGCTTCCGCCGCCCGCCCGGCGGCTCCGGCCGCGCCGGCATCCCTCGCGTGCCCGGCGTCTCCGGCTCGCCCGGCGCGCCCGGTTCCCTTCGCCCGCCGCATCTCCGTGGTGATCGCCCACCGCTCGTGGTCGCGCCACGCGCCCTCGATGAAGAGGAAGTCCGGGGAGTAGCCCTCCAGGCGGAAGCCGGCCCGGCGGACCAGGTTGACCGAGCCCGTGTTGGCGGGCTGGATGTTCGCCTCCAGGCGGTGCAGACCGACGGCCGTGAAGGCGTACCGCAGCACTAGGTCGAGGCCTTCGCTCATCAGGCCGCGGCCGGCCGCGTGGGCGAAGGCACCGTAGCCGAGGGTGCCGGACAGGAAGGCGCCCGCCACCACGTTGTTGATGTTGATGAATCCCGCGATGCGGCCGTCGGCCCGCTCACAGACCAGGAAGCCGTGCCGGGTCGGATCGGTGATGAGCCGCTGCGCGTACGTCGCATAGGACTCGGGGTCGGCGGGCGGGGCGAGCCAGGGGCCGTGCAGCGGGCGGCTCGTCGCCGCGAGGGCGGTGAATTCCGCCGCGTCCGCCAGGGTGAAGTGGCGTATGCCCACGCGGGGGCCCTCGGCCAGGAACTCGGCTTCAGTGCGCATCGGCCCAGATTACTGATCCACTGCGGAGGTGCTACCGGTTCCGCCTTCGCAGGAAGTAGCCGCAGCACAGCCCCACCACGAACACCGCGAGCAGCGCGAGGTACAGGGGCATGGTGACCTCGGGGATCAGCAGGCGGATCTTGACGTGCCGGGTGTTCTCGAAGATGAAGACCAGGGCCAGGATCGCGAGGATGAGGACCGCGATCCGGCCCGGGGTGATGACACCGCCCGCCGTGCGTTGCGTGCTGCTCGTCTCGCCCTTGGGGCTCATGGTCCGGCCCTTCCGTTCGTGCCGCGCCCGTCGCGGCTCCCCTCGTCCCAGGTTGCGGGACGCCACACCCCGGCGTGCGGTCGTGTGGGCCGTCCGGGTGAGGGCAAGCGGGGTCCCGGACGGCGGGCGTACCCTTCCGCACGGACACGACCACCCGCGCTTGTCAGACAAGTGGAGGCCGGGCATGCTGGCCCTCCGATACGTCGAGGTACGTCGAGGGCGGGATCATGGCAGTGGGCGGACCGCAGCGCAGGCCGGTCGTGGCGCTGTACGAGCGGATCGCGGACGCGATCCACGACGGCACCTATCCCCCAGGCTCCACGCTGCCGTCGGAGCCGAAGCTCGCGGGCGAGCTGGGGGTGAGCCGCCCGGCCCTGCGCGAGGCGCTGCTCCTGCTCCAGGAGGACGGACTGCTCTCGGTGCGGCGCGGGGTGGGCCGGACCGTGAACGACCGGCCGCCCCGGCGCGGCTTCGAGCAGCTGCAGGCGCTCGACGACCTGCTCGGGCCGGTCCGCGTCCGGGCGCTGCTGCGCAGCCGGGAGGAGCCGACCGACTTCACCGCCCAGCATCTGCTCGCGCCCGCCGGCTCCGAGCTGCGGTTCTGGGAGTCCGTGCTGGTCGGGGAGTCGCTCGCGGTCGCGCTCAGCCATGAGTGGGCCGCTCCCGAGGATGTCGTCGCGCGTCTGCACCCCGCGTTCGCCGAGGCGCTGCGCGCCGAGCCCGCCGTCGCCATGCTCACCGTCCTGGCCGAGGCTTCCCGGGGCGTCCAGCTCACCGCGCACAGCGGGATCAGCGCGACGCTGCTCGGCCGCCGCAGGGGTGAGCAGCTGGGCCGCCCGGCCGACACTCCCGCCGTGCTCATCACGCAGGTCGTGCGCGTCGACGGCACCCCGGTGATGGCCGCCAAGCACATGCTGCCGACGGGGGCCCCGGCGCTCCCCGTGCACCAGTCCTGTTAACGCCGCGCGGGGCCGCACCCGGGCACGCTGTACACTCCCGCCTCATGCACTTGTCAGACAACCCTGCCGCCGCCGCTCCGGTCACCCCCGCCGAGTGGATCCGCCGCGCCCCGAAGGCCGTCCTGCACGACCACCTCGACGGCGGCCTCCGCCCCGCCACCATCGTCGAGCTGGCGCGCGCCTGCGGGTACACCGCGCTGCCGACCGAGGACCCGGCCGAGCTCGCCCTCTGGTTCCGCGACGCCGCGGACTCCGGCTCCCTTGAGCGCTACCTGGAGACCTTCGCCCACACCTGCGCGGTGATGCAGACCCGCGAGGCGCTGCACCGTATCGCGGCCGAGTGTGCCGAGGACCTGGCGGCCGACGGCGTCGTCTACGCGGAGGTGCGGTACGCGCCCGAGCAGCACCTGGAGGGCGGCCTGAGCCTCGACGAGGTCGTGGACGCCGTCAACGAGGGCCTGCGCGAGGGTGAGCGCCGCACCGGCGGGCGGATCACCGTCCGCGCGCTGCTCACCGGCATGCGGCACACCCGGCGCTCCCTGGAGGTAGCCGAGCTGACCGTCGCCCACCGCGACCGGGGCGTGGCGGGCTTCGACATCGCGGGCGGCGAGATCGGCAACCCGCCGGCCGAGCACCTGCCCGCCTTCCAGCACCTCAAGCGGGCCAACTGCCACATCACCATCCACGCCGGCGAGGCCGTCGGCGCGGAGTCGGTGCACGAGGCGGTCCAGGTGTGCGGCGCCGAGCGCGTCGGGCACGGGGTGCGCATCACCGACGACATCGCCGCGGACGGCACCCTCGGTCACCTCGCCGCGTACGTCCGGGACAACCGGATCGCGCTGGAGGTCTGCCCGACCTCCAACCTCCAGACGGGCGCGGCCCTCTCGTACGAGAAGCACCCGATCGACGAGCTGCGCCGGCTCGGCTTCACGGTGACGCTGAACACCGACAACCGGCTGGTGTCGGGCACCACCATGAGCGAGGAGTTCCAGCACATGGCGGATGCCTTCGGCTACGGCCCGGAGGTCTTCGAGGAGTTCACCGTCGCCGCGGTCGAGGCGGCGTTCCTGCCGTTGCCGGAACGCCGTCGCATCATCGACGAACTGGTGCGCCCCGGTTACGCGGCCCTCAGTCCAACCTTCGGCTGACGAGCGGCAGTTGGAGCGTCCCCGTGTCACCGGGGGCGCTCACGACCGTCACCGGCTTGACGCCCTTGTTGCCGAGGTAGGCGTCGTCGCTCGCGGCGATCGCGAACTCGATGCGGTGCCCGGCCTCGTAGCGGTGCGCGATGCCGGGCAGCGCGACGGTGAACGGCTTGGTGACGTCGGGGACCCGCACCGGCGCGACCAGGCGGCGCACCAGGGTCTTGGTGCCGTCGGGCGCCACGTCGTACAGCTTGGCGAACAGGACCAGTTTGTCGGCCGCGTCACCGGAGTTCTGGGTGGCTCGCGCGGCGGGCGAGGAGACCTTGAGGGTGGCCTTCGCCGAGCCGACGATGTCGACGGGGGACTTCAGCGGGTCGGTGTCCCAGCCGAGGTAGGTGCCGGGGGTGTCGTAGGGCGCCGGGTCGGGCAGCCCGATCATGCCGGCCAACGAGCTCTCCGAATGGCTCGTCGGGACCAGGGAGTTGGTGTACGTCCGGCTGCCGCGGGCCACCTTCGCCCGGTTGTCGACGAGCTTGCCGTCGCCGGAGAGGTACACCTTCCGCGAGAGCGGCGGCACCTTGGACGCCTCGCCGTAACCGCTCTGCCAGTCGCGGTAGTAGGCGAACGCGGGCCCGGTGTCGGTGTGCCTCTGCTTGCGCAGATAGCGGTCGAACCAGGCCAGGATGCGCTGTCCGGTGTAGCTGGTCTCCAAGTTGCCCTGGGACAGGTCGAGTTCACCCGGCGCCTGGCCGCCGCTGTGGCCCCAGGACTGCCAGATCATCTTGGTCGTGGTGCCGTTGTCCCGGAGCGCCTGGTAGGTGGCTGTGGCCTCGTTGAGGTTGAAGAGGCTGTCCGTCTGGCCCTGGATGAGCAGGGTGGGTGCCTCGACCCGGTCGAGGTAGCTGACCGGGGAGACGCTCCGGGCGTACCGCAGCATCGCGGCGGTGGGCGCGGCGGGGTAGCTGCCCGAGTTGAGCAGGCCGATCGTCTTGCAGGCGTCGGACACGAAGTGCACGCAGCCGAGCGTGCCCCAGCGGGACGGATCGAGGTTCGGCAGCGTGATGGGCCGGCTCTCCCCTATGAGGTAAAACCCGTTGGTCCACTGCCATTTGAAGGCGCCGGGCACCTTGCGGTCCGCCACGTTGTTGGGGTCGAGCGCGTACGACAGGTCGTTCCAGGTGATCATCGGGACGAGGGCGTCGACCCGGTGGTCGACGGCGGCCGTGGCCATCTGGATGGCGCCCCCGTAGGAGCCGCCGATCATGCCGACGCGGGGGTCGCCCGGGCGGTCCTCGGTGACGTAGTCGACGCGGGTGCCGTCGTCGGCCGCGCGGGTCCCGGCGAGGAAGTCGATGAGGCGCGAGGCCGCGCGGCCGTCCGTCCCCGGGGCGTCGAGGGAGATTGGGCAGCCCGACTTTCCGAAGCCGAGCCCCGAGTAGGCGAGGGTCACATAGCCGCGGGCCGCGAACGCCTTGGCCGTGCCGGCGGTCGAGCCGTCCGCCTTGTTGCCGCCGAAACCGTTGGTGGTGAGCACGGCGGGCGCGGGGTGTGCCTTGTCGACGCCGGCCGGGCGGTAGAGGTCGGCGTCCACGGCACAGCTGCGGCCCTGGGCCCGTATGGTGAACTTCAGCGCGGTGACCGTGACTTGCTTGTCCGCGGCACCCCGCACGGCCCCGGGCGACGCGACGGCGGGCGCGGCCGCGAGCAGTGGTACGGCGAGCGCCGCGCCGAGTGCGGCCGCCAGCGGCTTGCGGGTTCTGGGCACGGTACGGCGACGGGTCACGGCGTCCTCCACAGCACGGCGGGCCTACCGGCCGGTAGGCCCGCCTCATGCTGTGACACGTGAAACTCCGCGTCAACGGCTGCGACACAACCTTCTTGCCGGCCGCGGGAGTTCACTCACGCCAGAGCGGGCACCTCAAGGGTCAGCGTGCCGCCGTCCGCGTCCAGGACCGCGGGCACCCCGAGCGGCACCGTCAGGGCGGCCTCGCAGTGGCCGAAGCCCAGGTTCTCCACGACGGGCACGCCGAGCCGGCCGAGCCGCTCGCGCAGCACGGGGCGCACCCGTTCCTCGTACGGTCCGCAGTCCTTCCAGGAGCCGAGCGCGACGGCGGTGACGCCCTCCAGCCAGCCCGCGCGCAGGAGTTGGGTCAGCGTGCGGTCCAGGCGGTAGTCCTCCTCGCCGACGTCTTCGAGCAGCAGCAGGCCACCGGCCGCGGACCGGCGGCCGTACGGGGTGGCGAGATCCGCGGCGAGCAGGGACAGACATCCGCCGAGGGTGACACCGCGGGCCCGGCCGGGCACCAGCGGCCGGGCGCCGGGCAGGCCGAGGGTCAGGGCGGCCTCGGGCTCGAACAGGGTGGTGCGCAGGGACTCCTGGGTGGTGGCGTTCTGGATGAAGGCGACCGTGGAGGCCATCGGTCCGTGCAGGGTGGAAAGGCTGAGCCGGACGGCGAACGCCTCGTGCAGGGCGGTCACATCGCTGTAGCCGATGAGCACCTTGGGTCCGGCGGCCCGCAGCGCCTCCCAGTCGAGCAGGTCGACCATGCGCTGGACGCCGTAGCCACCGCGGCCGCACATCACGGCATCGACGCCCGGGTCGCACCACGCGTCCTGGAAGTCACGGGCCCGCTTCTCGTCCTCGCCCGCCAGATATCCGAACTGCGGGTGCCGGTCGGTCACTTGGGGGGTGGCGACGGGGTCGAGACCCCAGCCGCGCAGGATGTCGAGCCCCTCCTGGAGGCGTTCCTCGACGACGGGGCCGCTGGGCGCGACCACGGCGATCCTGGCGCCGGGGGCGAGGCGGCCCGGGCGGGTGAGTCCGGCCGCGCTCACTTGGTGAGCTCCAGGAGCGGGATGTCGTTGCGATCGATGGCGAACACCTGGGCGTACAGGGAGAGTTCGGCCTCCAGTGCGCGGATCACGGTGTCCGCGCGGCGGAAGCCGTGGCCCTCGCCCGCGAAGGTGAGGTAGGCGTGCGGAATGCCGCGCCCGGTGAGCTTCTCCAGGAACTGCTCGCACTGCACCGGCGGGCAGATCGCGTCGTCCAGGCCCTGGAGCAGCAGGAAGGGCGCGGTGATGCGGTCGGTGTGCTGGGCCGGCGAGCGGTCGCGGTAGCGGTCGGGCACCTCGGCGTAGGGGCCGATGAGGCTGTCCAGGTAGCGCGATTCGAAATCGTGGGTGACGTCGAGCCAGCTGGTGAGGTCGAGGACGGGGTAGAGGATCGTGCCGCAGGCGTAGACGTCGGTGCCGGCGAGGGAGGCGGCCGTGGTCCAGCCGCCCGCGCTGCCGCCCCGGATCGCGAGACGGCGGGGGTCGGCGGTACCGTCCTCGGCCAGGGCGCGGGCGACGGCCGCGCAGTCCTCGACGTCGACGATGCCCCACTGTCCGCGCAGCCGGTTGCGGTAGGCGCGCCCGTAGCCGGTGGAGCCGCCGTAGTCGACCTTGACGACGCCGATGCCGCGCGAGGTGAAGTACGCGGTCTCCAGGTCGAGTGCGAGGGACACACATCCCGTGGGGCCGCCGTGTGCCCAGACCACATAGGGCGGGAGTTCGTCGGCGGGGGCGGTGCGGTCGGGGCTGTACGGCGGGTAGACGTGGGCGTGGATCTCGCGGCCGTCCGGACCGGGGTAGGTACGCACCAGCGGTTCCGGGTAGTACGCCGGGTCGACCGCGTCGGTGTGGGCGCACCCGATCACGCGGGCGCGACCGGTGGCGGTGTCGAGTTCGACGAGTTCGGCGGAGGTGCGCGGGCTCACGGCCACGCCCACGACGCGGCTGCCGTGGGCGGTGAGCGTGGACGCCCAGTGCGTCCAGGGCCCGGCGGCGTCGACGAGCTCGCCGCTCTCGGGGTCGAGTATGCCGAGCGTGGTGGTGCCGGCCCCGTGCACGACGGCGATCAGGCCGTTGTCCAGCGGCTGGAACCAGCGCCGCCCCGGCTGCCACAGGGGACCTGCGAACTCCTCCTGGCGGGGGCACAGCGCGAGCGCCGGACCCTCGGCGGGGTCGGCGCGGTACAGGTTCCACCAGCCGCTGCGGTCGGAGGCGAACAGGAGCCTGCCGTCGGCGGCCCAGTCGGCCTGCGCGACGGACTCCTCGGGGCCGCCCGCCACGGTGCGGGTACGGCGCAGATCGCCGTCCGCGCCCACCTCGGCGACGATCAGCTCGCTGCCGTCCCAGGGCATCCGGGGGTGGTCCCAGCCGATCCAGGCGGCCCGGCTGCCGTCGGGTGAAAGCCGGGGGCCGGTGACGAAGCGGTGTCGCCCGTCGCTCAACTCCCTCACGGCTGACCGCTGTTCGGCGGCCGATCCGTCCAGCGGCACGGCCACGACGACACGGCGTACGTCCGTGGGTGCCTCGCCGGTGAACTCCTCCAGGACGCACCACACTTCGTCCCGGTCGAGGTCGATCCGGGGGTCCACCCAGCGCAGCCCCTCGCCGACCGGGGAGAGCGGGGTGAGCGGCCTCGGCGCGGCGGCGCCGTCCGGCTCGTAGGCGTAGAGGCGCTGGTCGGTGAAGTGCGCGAAGACCACGAGTGGGCCGTCGGCGCCGCGCTCCGCGCCGTCCCAGGGCCGCCCTCCGTACTCCATGACCCGGCTGCGCACGTTCCACGGCTCGGGCAGGACCTGCCGCGCCTCACCGTCCGGGCCCCGGCGCACGAGGGTCCGCCTGCCGCCCTCGGCGGAGCGTGGCTCCGTCCACCACAGGTCGTCACCGACGAAGGCGACGTCGTCGGCGCGGCCCTCGTGGGCGGCGGCGAGCGCCGCGTCGATCGGTGACGGCCAGCTTCCGTAGGGCGCGGTGGGCACCATGGTGGGGACTCTCCTCGGGAGGCTAGGCGGAGCGCAGGTAGTGGTCGAGGACGCGGACGCCGAAGTGCAGCGCGTCCACGGGGACCCGTTCGTCGACGCCGTGGAACAGCGCCTGGTAGTCGAGTCCGGGCGGCATGCGCAGCGGTGCGAAACCGTATCCCGTGATGCCGAGCCGGGAGAACTGCTTGGCGTCGGTGCCGCCCGACATGCAGTACGGCACCACATGGCCCTCCGGCGCGAACCGCTCGATGGCGGCCTTCAGCTTGAGGTACGTCGGCGAGTCGACGGGGGCCAGGAGCGCGACCTCGCCGTGGTCGAAGTCCCAGTCGACGTCGGGTCCGGTCAACTCGTCCATGGTGGTGCGGAATTCGGCCTCGCCGCCGGGCACGGTCCGCCCGTCGACGTGCGCGGTGGCGTGCCCCGGAATGACGTTGACCTTGTAACCGGCTTCCAGCATCGTCGGGTTGGCGCTGTTGCGGATCACCGGCTCGACCAGGGCGGCGGCGGGGCCGAGCTTGCCGAGCAGTTCGTCGGCGTCGAAGTCCGGGGCGTCCGGGTCGGCTTCGATGCCGTGCAGGGCGGCGAGTTCGACGAGGCTCGCGCGGACCGTGGGGGTGAGCCTGACCGGCCACTCGTGCTCGCCGATGCGGGCGATGGCGGCGGCGAGCCGGCTGACCGCGTTGGACCGGTTCACCTTGGAGCCGTGGCCCGCGCGGCCGTGCGCGGTCAGGCGCAGCCAGGCGGTGCCGCGCTCCCCCGCACCCACCGGGTAGATCTCCAGGCCGCGGCCGGCATGGAAGGTGACGCCGCCCGACTCGCTGATGCCCTCGGTGCAGCCTTCGAAGAGTCCGGGGTGGTGGTCGGCGAGGAATCCCGAGCCGTCGACGGCGCTGGCCTCCTCGTCGGCGGTGTACGCGAGGACGATGTCCCGCCTCGGCCGCACTCCGTGCCGGGCCCAGGCGCGTACGACCGCGAGGATCATCGCGTCCATGTTCTTCATGTCGACGGCGCCCCGGCCCCAGACCACGCCGTCGGCGACCTCGCCCGAGAAGGGGTGCACACTCCAGTCGGCGGCCTCGGCGGGCACCACGTCCAGGTGCCCGTGCACGAGCAGCGCGTCGGCCGACGGGTCGGTGCCCTCGATCCGGGCCACCACGTTGGTGCGCCCCTCGGTGCGCTCCAGCATGCGGGGTTCGAGGCCGGCCGCGGCGAGGCGTTCGGCGACGTACTCGGCGGCAGGGCGCTCCCGGCAGTCGCCGCCGCCCCGGTTGCTGGTGTCGATCCGGATCAGCTCGGAGGTGAAGGTCACCGCCTCGTCGAGCGCCACCTGATCGGCCGTCTCCGTCTCAGCCATACTGTTCCTCCACCGCGGACGAGACGATCGTGGTGACCGCCTTGAAGGTGCGGATTCCCTGATACATCGTCACTTCGGTGTAGGAGACGCGCCGTTCACCCGTACGCTGCACACCAGGCACCACGGTGGCCGCGTCGGCCAGGTGCTCGGCGTCGAACTCGATCTCCACGGTGAACGGCCCGCCGTCCACCGGCGCGGCCCTGCGGGTCAGCGCGCAGGCCTCCCTCGCCGCGGCCCTGATGTCCCCGGCGGTACGGGCCGGGGTGCGGCACACCGCCGCGTACCGCGAGACGTGGTCCTTCACGGCGACCTTGCGGGCCGCCGGCGCATAGCCCTCGGCGTCGGCGCAGGTGAGGTCGTCACCGGTGACCAGGACCACGGGCACCCCGTACTCGGCGACGACATGGGCGTTGAGCAGCCCCTCGCTCGCGCGGGCGCCGTTGAGCCACACCCCGGTGATGGAGTTGGCGAGGTAGGTGTGGGCCAGCACTCCGGCCGTGCCGGCGCCCGTGTGGTAGCCGACGAAGGCGATCCCGTCGACGTCACCGTGCTGGACGCCCTCCACCATGGACAGCGACTTGTGCCTGCCGGTGAGCATCTGGGCCCGTTCGTCGAGCCGTTCGAGCAGCAGGTTGCGCATGGTCCAGTGCGCCTCGTTGATGAGCACGTCGTCGGCGCCCCCGTCGAAGAACCCGAGCACCGCCGCGTTCACGTCGGACGTGAACATGCCTCGGCAGCGCTCCCACTGCGGCGTACCGGGCAGCACATCGGCCGGCCAGGTGACTCCGGTGGCGCCTTCCATGTCCGCACTGATGAGGATCTTCATGGCGCCCCACCGTACCCGCCGGGGAATACCCGGGCCAGGGACCGCACGGACGCCAGAGGTCCATACCTGTGAGCCGGGCCGGACGGCACCTGTGAGCCGGGCCGGACGGCGCGCGGTCGGCCCACTGGATACTGGGCCGTATGCGCATCGACTTCGATCCCGCCACCGTCGCCCCCCAGGACTTCTACCGGCTGCTCACCGCGACCGTGGTACCGCGGCCCATCGCCTGGGTGTCCACGGTGACGCCGGACGGGACGCCCAATCTGGCTCCGCACTCCTTCTTCACCATCTCCTCCGTCGCACCGCCCGTCGTCCAGTTCACCTCGGTGGGGCGCAAGGACTCGCTGCGCAACGTGGAGGCGACCGGGCAGTTCGTGGTCAACTTCGCCCCCGAGCCGCTCTTCGACGCGGTCAACGGCACCGCGACCGACTTTCCGCCCGGGGTGAGCGAGTTCGAGCAGGCGGGTCTGGCCACCGAGCCGAGCCTGCGGGTGAAGCCGCCGCGGGTGGCGCAGTCGCCGGTGGCCCTCGAATGCGAGGTGCACACGACGCTCGGCATCGGGAACTCGACGGTCGTGTTCGGCCGGGTGGTGCACGCGGTGGTGTCGGAGGAGGTCATGGTCGACGGCCACCCCGAGATCACCCGCCTCCTCCCCCTGGCCCGGCTCGGCAAGGACGAGTGGAGCACCCTGGGCCAGGTGCGCGAGCTGGCACGGGTGCCGTACGCGGAGCACGGGCGCGGGCACGAGCGCGGCTGAGGGAACACGCCGGGCGCCGAGGGATCCCGCGGGAACAGCCCGGCAGCATCCGGGGCCGCCGGGCAGCATCCGCGCACGCGTGGCGGACGGTCTCCCGCCGGCCGCGCGAAATGTAGGTGTAGGTGTAGGTGTAGGTGTAGGTGTAGAGCCAGGAGTTGCCGCGTCCGTCGGGCAGGATCCGGGGTGCCCGGCCGGCGGCCCGGATCCTGCCCGGCGTGCGCGGGCGGTGGGGACGGACCACCCTGGGGGCATGGGTACTCCGAGGACATGGGGCTCGCTGCCTCGCGTACGGCCCGGCCGGCTGCGCGCCCGGGCCCGCCGGGCGGGGTGGGCGGCCCGCTGTGCGCGCCGCTCCGCACGCCGTGTCTACGCGGCCGGGCGCCTCACGGGCCGCTGGCAGGAGCGCCTGCGCCGTCTCCGGCGTTAGCGCCCTCGGCGGGGCGCGGCGCTTCCTCCCCCGGCGCCGCCAAGCGCACAGCCCCTTCGGGGCGGTCCAGCCCCTTCGCCGCGCGCGGCCCCTTCGCCGCGCGCGGCCCCTTCGCCGCACAGCCCCGCCCCGCGCGGCCCCTTCGTGGCAAGGGGCCCTCGGAAGCGCCTAGCGACCCACGGCCGGGACCGCCTGCAACTGCTCGATCCGTCGCTGTACGGCTTCCAGCGCCCCGCGCCGGCGGCCCGCGACCTGGCGGCGCAGGGTGACCAGGGCCGGGCCGAGGGAGCGGGCGCGGTCCGCGTCGCGAAGCTGCTCCCACTGGTGGTGGGCCCGGTCGACGGCCGCCTGCACGTCCATGTCGTCGGTGCTCTGGTGCCGGGCCAGCCGGGCCTGGGCCGCGGCCATCCACAACTCGCAGGAGCGGGCCGGCTCCAGGGCGAGCCGGGCGAGGTCGGCGCGGACCTCCAGCCAGTGGACGGCCTCCAGGGACCCGGGTCCGTACATCCGCATCGCCTCGCTCTCCCACACCGCGGCCATCGACGCCGCCTCGCCGTGCCGCCCGGCGTGGGCGGCGGCCAGGATCGCCGGATGGGGGTCGGCCCGGGCAGCGGGCACGGACGGTGCCTGGACCGGCGCGGGGCCGGCCCCCGGCACGGGCGGTGCCTGGACCGGGGCGGGCCCGGCACCGGCGGGCGTGCCGTCGAGCGCCAGACAGCGGGCGTTCTCATGACCCGCCCGGTCCGCGGCGTACGCGTGGAGCTCCGCGAGCGAGGGGCGCGCGCCGCCGCGCCACACCTCGGCGTACGTCTTCAGATAGTCCGGGGCGGCGACCTGCCGGCGCGGCGCGGGGGCCGCCACCCTGCCGTACAGGAGGACGCCGGGTCCGAGTGCGAGGCCGTCCTGCGCCCCGCGCTCCCACGCCGTCGGATCGCAGACCAGGTCGACGAGCACGGTGGTCGTGCCAGGTGCGCGCACCTGGAGCTCATGCGCCAGCCAGGCCCACGGCAGCGCGGTGTAGCGCAAGCTTGCCGGTGTGGTGCGGGCGAGTGCGAGATGGACCTGGTGCTGCTTGCCGTCGAGGTGCAACTGGCCCGCCACGTACAGGAACAGCGGGCCCGGCGCGGCGGCCACGGCACGGATCCGGGTCAGCACGGTCTGCGGGTCCACCGGGTCGGCGAGCTCCACGACGGTGGCCGCGTCGGTACCGGTGAGCACGGCCGGGGCGACCGCGGCCAGGCCCGGCAGCACCGAGGCCGCGTCGACGAGACGGCTCTTGTTCGCGGGGGCGGCCGCCAGCAGCAACGCCGTCCCCGGGTCATCCCCCTTGATCAGCACACCAGCACCGTATCCGGTCGACGGCCCGCACTGCCCCACGCATGCCCCAACTCCCGGCCGGGGAACGGCAATTACCGGAAAAGGTGACAATTGGGTGCGGGAACGGATAATTCCGCCCCCGCACGGCGCCGACCCGTGCCGGTTGGCCCCATACGCCCCCTCCCCCTTCCCCTCCCCCTCTGCTCCCCGCCCCGCCTCTCGTACGGGCAACCGCACGGGCCCCTTTACGGTGGAGATCACTTCAGCGGCGCCGAGCCGCACGACCCGAGGATGCCGCATGCCCATCAGCACTGTCCGGACCGTCACTCACCAGGAGGCCGGCGAGACCCCCCAACTCCTCGATGTGTACGGGCCCGAGGGCGCCCCGGCGGTGCTGTTGTGGCACGGCATAAGCCCGGCCACGCGGTTCGAGGTTTCCACGCTCGCCGCGGAGACCGCCTCGCACGGACTGACCGTCTTCGTGCCCGACTGGCGTTCGGACGCACCCGACGGCGGCCGCGCACAACTCGCCGCCTCCCTGCGGTACGTACGGGAGCACGCGGGCGACAGCGGCGCCGACGCGGGCCGGCTCGTGGTGGCGGGCTGGTCGGCGGGGGCGGGCGCCGCGATCGGTACGGCGCTGCGCCCCGACCTGATGGACGGCTTCGTACCGAAGGCGGTCGTGGGGATCGCCGGCCGCTACGAGCGGCCCGCGTTCAGCACCGGTTCCCTACCGCTGGAGGACCTGGCGGCGACGGCGGGGCCGGGCGTGCCCGTCACCCTGATCCACGGCACGGCGGACACGGTCGTCGAATGCCACCACTCGCGCGACTTCCATGCCGAGCTGGAGAGGCGGCGGTGGCGGGTGAGCCTGCACGAGGTGGACACCGACCACGCGGGCATCATCATGACCGGTTACGACCCCGCGCTCGGCCACTGTGTGCCGGCGACCGATGCCGACGCGCTGCGGGCCGGGCGCGAGACCGCCCGGCTCATCGCGGCGGCGGCCCTCGTCTGAGCGGCCGGACCCACGCGGCGCCGCCCCGGGTCGCCCTGCGCCCGCCTCCCGCGCCCCGCCTCCCGCCCGGCATCCATCCGACCCCTGCTGCTCCCGCCCGGCATCCATCCGGCCCCTGCTGCTCCCGTACGGCATGCGGCCTCCCGTATGTCATGCGGCCTCCCGTATGTCATGCGGCTGCCGCGTCCGGGCGGGGCCGGGATGTCGTCTCGCCTGGCCGGGGGCAGCCGGTTCGCCCATGCTGGATGAGTGATGACCGTCCTGCTCGTAGCCACCGACGAGGAAGCCGCGCTGTTGCGTGAGCGCATTCACGGCAACCGCCACTTCCGCGTCATCTCGCACACCCCGAGCCCGCGGCTCGCCCTCGCGCAGGCCCATGTCCTGCTGCCCGATGTCACGGTCCTGGATCCGAGCATGCACGGCGACAGCGACCCGGCCGCCCTGTTCCTGGGGCTGCGCTCGCTGACCCCGCCCAGCGGAGTCATCCTGCGGACCACCCCGGCCACCGCGGTGCTGCCCGAACTGCACGCCGTCCTGGAGGAGGGTGCCGTGCATCTGGCGCCGCGCGACGACCAGGACGCGCTCATGGGCGCCCTGATCACGATCGGGCGGCGCCGGGAGAGCTGCGATCCCGACCAGTGAGCTCCCGTTTCCCCTGGTCACCGGGGCACCCCGCGCCCCTTGCCCGTGCGGTCTTCAGCATGCGGGTGGCGACGGGGCGCGAGACAGTGGTCGGGGCTGTGTGCCGGAATGCGGAGCTGTCCGCCGGACCCCGTACGTCGCGGCCGAGGACGCCGTCGCCGCTGTCACCGCGTCCCGTATCCGTGAGCGCGGGCCGCGGTGGCGGTCGGCGCGCGCTGCACACCGGGCACGGTGTGCCGGCCGGTGACCGGGACTGGGCGGTGTTCGGTGTCCGGCAGGGCCCGCCCCGGAACCGGCAGGGCCCGCCCCGGCCCGGCGACCCGGACGGCGCCGCCCTCATCCTCGGCGCCGGCAGCCGAGCCGCTCCGGGATTCAGGCGGCCTGCGCGCCCGCGCCGCCCACCACCAGCCATCTCGCCGGCAGCTCGATACGACGTCCGTCGGGGGTGTACTCCGTTGTGATGAGCGGGAGTTGGCCCTCGGCCAGCACGCTCAGGCCCGCCTCGGCGAGCAGCCGGTCGAGTGCGGCGTCGGAGACCTCGGCCGGTGTGAGACCGTGCGCGAAGACCGGGCGGAGCTTGGGCGGCGGCCCCTGCGGGCTCTGCGCCAGGCCGGCCAGGACCGCCTTCGCGGCCTCGGCGAGCTCCACCACGAAGGCCCGCCCGTGCGCGCCGAGCAGGGTGGCGATGGCCTCGGCCACGGGCCGCCGGTCGGCGGGCTCGCACTGGTGCAGCACGCCGCGTACGTACACATTGGCGTCGCCGAGGCGGCTGTGCAGCTCGTGCACGGCCTTGGGGTCGGTGGCGTCCAGTTGCTCGAACTCGGCCTCGCCGGCCGGGTCCTGACTCCGCGCCTGCTCGACCGCGGCGGGCGAGAGGTCGACGCCCGTCACCTTCGGATAGCGGGCGGCGAGGTAGCGCGTCTGGGTTCCGTTCCCGCAGCCGAGGTCCACTAGGGGCAGCTCGGGCCGGTCGATGCGGGGGGCGAAGTGGGCGAGGTGACGGGCCGCGGTGAGGGCGGGTTCCGCGTCCCAGAAGACCGCGCCCTGCTCGTCGGGCGCCTCGCGCCAGAACCGTTCCCAGGCGTCCAGATACTTGCTCGTCACGCTCATGACCGACTCCCCAGGCAGCGCATGCACAGTGTCAAGATCGGTGTACCCCGCGGGGCGTACGCCGGACAAGAACCGTGCGGATACCTTCACCTGCCGTTCGACCAGGGGGAGTTGGGGCGCGCCGGGGCGGACCCACGGGCAGCGTTCGCCACTCGTGCGCCGCGGGGTGTCAGCGCGGGCAGCGTCCCCCGTTCGGGAGCGCCACGTCGAACCAGACGGTCTTGCCGCCGCCGGTGCGGCTGGTGCCCCACTCGCGGGCGAGCGCGTTGACGACGCGCAGGCCCCGGCCCGCCTCGTCGCCCGGGCCCGCGCTCAGCAGCGCCGGCAGGGCGTGGTCGTCGTCGACCACCTCGCACAGCAGCGCTTCGCTGCGCACCAGGCGCAGCTCGACCTGGTGGCCGTGGGCGTGCCGGACTCCATTGGTGACGACCTCGCTGACCAGCAGCTCCACGGTCTCACCGACCTCCGACAGGCCCCACAGCGCGAGCTGTTCACGGACCAGGCGGCGGGCCCGGCCGACCTCGCGCGGGTCGGCGTCCAGGCGCCACTCGGCGACGTCCTCGCGGGCGATGCCATTGAGCCGGGCCAGGAGCAGGGCGACGTCGTCCTTGCGGCCGCCGCGGGTGTTGAGGGCGCGGATGATCGTGTCGCAGGCGTCGTCCATGGAGGCCGCGGGGTGGGCGGCCGACTCGGCGAGCGTGGCGAGGCCGACCCCTATGTCCTCGCCACGCACCTCGACGAGCCCGTCGGTGCACATGACGAGCCGGTCGCCGGGATCGACCTTGATGCGGGCCGTCTCGAACGGCACTCCGCCGACGCCGATCGGGGCTCCGGTGGGCAGTTCCAGAAGTTCGCTGCGGCCGTCCGCCGACCGTACGATCACCGGCGGCACATGGCCCGCGTTGGCCATCAGGAGTTCACCCCTGATCGGGTCGTAGACCGCGTACAGGCAGGTGGCCAGGTAGTGCTCACCGAGGCGCTGCGCCAAGTCGTCCAGGTTGCGCAGGAGTTGGTCGGGCGGCAGGTCGAGCGCCGCCATGGTCTGCACGGCGGTGCGCAACTGCCCCATCATCGCTGCCGAGTTGAGGCCGTGGCCCATCACGTCGCCGACCACCAGGGCGGTGCGTGAGCCGGGCAGTTTGATCGAGTCGAACCAGTCGCCGCCGACCCGGCCGAGCAGGGTGCCGGGCAGATAGCGCGTCGCCGTGTCGCAGCCGGCCATCCGCGGGGCGACCTGCGGCAGCATCGAGTCCTGGAGGGTGTCGGCGACGCTCTCCTGGTAGGTGTACATGCGGGCGTTGTCGAGGACGAGCCCGGCCCGGGCGGCCAGTTCGGCGCCGGTGACGCGGTCCATGTCGTTGAACTCGGCCCGCTCGGCGTGCCGCAGCAGGATCATGAAGCCGAGCACCACGTTGCGCGCCTTGAGCGGCACCACCAGCATCGAACGGCCGTTGATGAGCGGGCGGATGTCGCGCTTCTCGAACTGCGAGGCGATGGCGGTGCCCATCTGCTCGCTGATCCGCGGCACGAGCACCGGGTCGCCGGACGTCATGCACTGGAAGAACGGGGTGTGCGCCGGGAAGGGCATGGACTCGCCGACCGGCACCACGTCGTCCCAGCGGCCCGGGGCGTCGACGTGCTCGACGGCCACCCGGTGCCACAGGGTCCGCTCGTCGGGTGGCCCGTCGGGGAAGCCCTCGCCCGCGATGACCTGTTCGCGCAGATAGGTGCCCGCGACGTCGGTGAAGCGCGGCACCACGGCGGCGCTGACTTCCTGGATGGTGCGGGACAGATCGAGCGAGGACCCGATGCGGCCGCTGACCTCGTTGAGGAATTCGAGCCGCTCGCGCACCGCCGCGTATTCGAGGTCGGCGGCGAACTCGGGCGCGGGCGGCTGGGGTTGGGTGACCGGCTCCAGGGGGTGGCGGCGCCGTGCGGCCCGGTGCTCGGCGCGCCGGGGCACGCCCCAGTCGGGGGTGACGGGCACCCGGTCGTGCTGGCTGAACTCCAGTACCGGATAGCCCAGTTCCAGGACCTGGGCCACTATCCGGGAGCTCTCGCCGACGCTCATGCTGGGCAGGATCTCGGGCAGCCGCCGGGCCAGCTCGTCGGCGCCGGGGAAGTCGGTGTGCAGGGCGAAGCCGGGAGCTATCCGCTCGACCGAGCCGTCGTCGCCGTCGCCCTCCTCCTGGAGCTGGCGGGCGTCCGCCGCGAGGACCAGGAGGCGCTCGGGCCCGGGGCCGACCAGCGGATAGGCCCACCACAGCACATCCGTGCGCTCGCGGCCCGGTTCGGACAGGGCGGCCCGCCCCGCGCTGGGGTAGGCGGTGCGGCCGGCGAGGGGCGCGTCGAGGCCGGGGCCGAACTCGTCGAACACGTCGTAGTCGTCGTAACTCTGCTCCAGGGCACCGGAGACGGGCAGCAGATCGGCGGCCGGCCTGCCGACCGCCTCCTCCTTGCCGGCACCGAACAGCCTGCGGGCACCCGAGGACCAGTGCGACACGAGGCCGTCACCGTCCACGACGATCACGGCGAGCGGGATCCGGCCGGCCGCGGCGACCTGGTGCGGCAGCTTCGGCGGAGTACCACTGTCCATGGGTGGAAGGCTCCTTCCCCGCCGCGAGAAACGGCGGCTGTCCCACCACCGTACGGGGTTCGCGGTGCCGCGCGGGAGCCAACCTGTGAATGGGCGTGCGCCCGCGCGCACATGCCGCCCGCATTGACCAAAGGTCAGTCCTCGTGCCCCAGTTGAAGATCCCGCTCGGTCCGCCCGCCGCCCGCCACCTGGAGCACGGTGGCCACCGGCGGGTACCCCGCCGCGATCACCGTGTACTCGCCCGAGGACAGGTCCACGAAGCGGAAGGTGCCGTCGGGGCCCGTGGTGAGGGTGTCGACCACGTTGCCCGCGGCGTCGAGCAGGGTGACCCTCGCATCCTCGACCGGGCGGCCGCCGCCCGCGCGGACCGTGCCGCGCAGGACCGCTCCCCCGGCCAGCTCGATGTCCTGGCGGGTCTCGCGGGAGGCCTGCACACTGACGGGAAGGGCGGCGGGGCGGAAGGCGGGGGCGCTGGCGGCCAGGGTGTACTCGCCCGCCACCAACTCCCCGATGACGTACGTTCCTTCGCGTCCGCTGCGGGTCGCGGAAACCACCTCGCCGCGTACGTCGGTGAGGGTGACGGCGGCGTCCCGTACGGGGGTGCCGTCGGCGGTGACCACCGTGCCGGCGAGGCGGCCCGCGCCGCCGAGGACGACATCGAGGTCGACCGGGCGCTCGCCCACGGTCACGGCGACCGCCTGCGGCTGGTGGCCGCCGGCCGCGGCGATCAGGACGTAGGAGCCGGCGCCGGGCACGCTCAGCGCGTACCGCCCGTCTGCGCCGCTGGCGCCGCGTCCGACCTGCTGGCCGCGTACGTCGACGAGGGTGAGGGCGGCGCGCGGCACGGTGCTGCCGTCGTGGTGCTGGACGGTGCCGGTGACCGGAACGCCGCTGACGTAGCCGGAGTTGGGCGCGGTGCGGGCATGGGGCAGGGGCGCGGTGTCGGTCACGGGCGCGGTCTCGGTGGCGGGGGCGTTGTGGGACACCAGCGGTTTCTCCTTGAGGAAGAAGGCGAGGACGAAGCCGAGCACGAGCACCGGCACGAGGTAGAGGAAGATCCGCGGCATGGCGTCGGCGTACGCCCGGATGTAGCCGTCGCGCAGCGCGGGCGGCAGCGCGTGCACCAGCTGCGGAGTGATCGACTCGGGGTCGGGCAGATGGGCTCCGGCCGGAAGGCGTTCGGTGAGCGCGTGGGCGAGGCGGTTGGTGAAGAGCGTGCCGAAGATCGCCGCGCCGACGCTGCCGCCGATCTGCCGGAAGTAGTTGTTGGCGCTGGTGGCGGTGCCGAGGTCGGCCGGGTCCACGGCATTCTGCACGGCGAGGACCAGGACCGGCATGACCAGGCCGATGCCCGCGCCGAGCACGGCCATCCAGAGGCTGTAGTCGAGCCGCGGGGTGTCGGTGCCGAGCTTGGAGAGCAGCCACATGCCGACGGCGGAGATCGCGCCGCCGAGGATCGGGTAGATCCGGTAGTGCCCGGTGCGGCTGATGAGCTGTCCGGAGATGATCGAGGCGCCGACGATGCCGCCCATCATGGGCAGCACGAGCAGTCCGGACTCGGTGGCGCTGGCGCCGTCGACCATCTGGAGGAAGGTCGGCAGATAGCTGGCGGCCCCGAAGAGGGCGACACCGATGACGGCGCCGACGAGGCCCGAGATGTTGAAGATGGAGTCGCGGAACAGCCTGAGCGGGATGACCGGTTCGGCCGCGAAGTTCTCGACGACCAGGAACAGCAGGGTCGTTCCGGCGGCGCCCGCCGCGAGGCCCAGGATGGTGCGTGAGCCCCAGGCGTACTCGGTGCCGCCCCAACTGGTCAGCAGGACCAGGCAGGTCGAGGCGGTGGCGAGCAGCAGCATGCCGAGGATGTCGAGCCGGGGCCGCACGCGGGGCCGGGGCAGTTTCAGTACGACGGTGATGACGGCGAGGGTGACCAGGCCGAAGGGCACGTTGATGTAGAAGCACCAGCGCCAGGAGGCGTGGTCGGTGAAGAAGCCGCCGAGCAGCGGTCCGGCCACCGAGGCGAGTCCGAAGACGGCGCCGATCAGGCCCATGAACCGGCCGCGCTGCCGGGGCGGCACGATGTCCGCGATGATCGCCTGGACGCCGATCATGAGTCCGCCGCCGCCGATGCCCTGCATCGCGCGGAAGGCGATCAGCTCGTTCATCGTGCGTGACCAGCCGGCCAGCGCCGAGCCGATCACGAACACGACGATCGCGAACTGGAAGACGGGCTTGCGCCCGAAGAGGTCGCCGAGCTTGCCGTAGATCGGCAGTCCGATGGTGGACGCGAGGAGGTAGGCGGTGACGGCCCAGGAAACCTTGTCCAGGCCGTGCAGATCGCCCACGATCTTGGGCAGCGCGGTCGCGACGATCATCTGGTCGAGCGCCGCGAGCAGCAGGGTGAGCATCAGGCCGAGGAAGACCATGCGCACCCGGCGCGGGTCCAACGCGGCCTCGGGCTGCGGGAGTTGGTCCTCCGGTGGTGGTGCCGGGACCGGAACGGGCTCGACAGCCCGCTCGTCGTCCTTCACCAGAGTGATCCCGCCCACGTAACTCTCCCCTCGTCGCGCTTGCGCCGAGGCATTTCTCGCATTGGCCGACATCCGGGGCAAGCGAGACGAGGGGGGCGACGGGCGTGCGCCGGGGGCTTAAGCGCTGGCGGGAGCACCTACGGCGCACAACGGACCGGAACGGAAATCCACCCGAACCGGTGACCGTACGACAGGGTTCGAGCGGGCTACTTCTCGACCTCGGCGGCGAGCTTGGCGAGGATCGCGTCGTAGATGCGGCCAAGTCCCTTGGGCGCGAAGGTCCTTTCGAAGAAACCGCCGATGCCGCCCGCGCCGTTCCACACGGTGCTGACGACGACCTTGGAGCGGCCCTCGCCCGCGGGCGTGACCGTCCAGGTGGTGACCATGGAGGAGTTGCGGTCCTTCTCGACGAGCTGTCCGTCGGTCGGCTCGGTGACCTCAAGGAGGCAGTCGCGGACGCGCTTGCTGGTGGCCTGGAGCTTCCAGTGGACGAGGGTGCCCTCGCCGTCGCCGCCCTCGCGGACCTCGTACTCGCTGAAGTGCTCCGGCAGGAGCTTGGGGCGGCCGTCCTTGTAGTCGGCCAGCATGTCGAACACGGTCTCCGGATCCGCCGCGACGATCCGCTCCGTCGTGGCCTCGACCTGCGCCATGGCATTTCCTCCAGCACTTGTGTTTCCGGGGTTCGGGGTGGGCCAAGCCAACCACCTCGGGGTCTCCGGTCCTAATCCGGGTTGCGATCAAGAAGGGAACATGTGTTCTATTCAGGGGTGGGCGGGACCGAACAGGGCCCACGGGAAGCAAGGAGGCGTTCATGCGCTGGGAGAATCTCGCCGATGACGACGCCCCGGAGGGTACGGGCCGCACCGCCGCGCTGTTCGCCGCGGACGCGGTGACCACCCGGACGTTCGACACCCCCGAGTTCCGCGGGATCACCTTCCACGAGATCCGGGCCCGCTCGATCGTCAACCGGGTGCCGGGCGCCTCGCGGATGCCGTTCGAATGGACCGTCAACCCCTATCGCGGCTGCTCGCACGCCTGCGTGTACTGCTTCGCCCGCAAGACGCACAGCTATCTGGACCTGGACACCGGCCTCGGCTTCGACTCCCAGATCGTGGTGAAGGTGAACGCGCCCGAGCTGCTGCGCGGACATCTGGCCTCGCGCCGCTGGCAGGGCGCGCACATCGCGATGGGCACCAACGTCGACTGCTACCAGCGTGCGGAGGGCCGCTACCAGCTGATGCCGGGCATCATCGCCGCACTGCGCGACCACGCGAACCCGTTCTCCATCCTGACCAAGGGCACGCTCATCCTGCGCGACCTGGAGCTGCTCAAGGAGGCGGCCCGGGTGACCGAGGTGGGCATCTCGGTCTCGGTGGGCTTCGTCGACCGCGAGCTGTGGCGCACGGTCGAGCCGGGCACCCCCGCCCCCGAGCGCCGCCTGGACGTCGTCCGCACACTGACCGGACACGGCATCGGCTGCGGGGTCCTGATGGCGCCCGTGATCCCCTTTCTCGGCGACCACCCCGACCAGCTGCGCGCCACCGTCCGCGCGATCGCCGCCTCGGGCGCCACCTCGGTGACCCCGCTCGTGCTCCATCTGCGGCCGGGCGCGCGCGAGTGGTTCATGGCCTGGCTCGGGCAGCACCATCCCCATCTGGTGCGGCGCTACGAGCGGCTGTACGCGGAGGGGGCGTACGCGCCGAAGTGGTACCAGCGCCGGATCACCGGCCAGGTGCACGAACTCGCCACCGAGTTCGGTATCGGCCCCGCGCATCGGGGCGCCGCCCGGCGCATTCCGGCAGCCCCGGCGCCCGCCGAGCCCGAACCGACCCAGCTCACACTGCTCTGAGCGGGCCGGCGGCCCTCAGCCGACCGTTCCCTACTCGGGGGTCCCGGACCGATTGTCAGTGGTGTGCGCGAGGATGGTGACCATGACTTCACCGACTCGCATCCTCGCCCCCGAAGGCATCTCTCCCGGCAACGGCTACAGCCATGTCGTCTGGGGCACCGGCCGGTTCGTGGCGATATCCGGGCAGTGCGCGCTGGACGAGAAGGGCGACGTGGTCGGCGAGGGTGACGTGCGGGCCCAGGCCGACCAGGTCTTCGAGAACCTGCGCCGCTGCCTGGCCGCGGCGGGCGCCACGTTCGAGGACGTGGTGAAGCTGACCTACTTCGTCACGGACATCGCCCACCTGCCCGCCGTGCGCGCCGCCCGCGACGCCGTCATCACCTCCGAGCAGTTGCCGGCCAGCTCCGCGGTCCAGGTCAGCGCCCTGTTCCGGCCCGAACTCCTGGTGGAGATCGAGGCGTTCGCGGTGACCGACCCGGCCGAGCACGCCTGAGCGAAGCGGCCACGCGCCCCGGGCCGCCCGAGTGGAGCCGAGGGGCTAGCGCCCCCGGCCCGCTTGGATCCGGCGCAGCGCCCAGGCCGCCGAGCGGGCGAGCCGGGGGTGGGCCAAGGCTTCGCCGAGCACCTCGACGGCCTGCTTGTCACCGAGCTCGCCCAGGCCCTCGATGCAGGCCGTGGCCACACGCCCGTACGGATTGTGCGGCGAGAGCAGTGGCCGCAGGGTCTTGATCAGGGCCGGTACGGACTCGGGGGCGCGCAGGGCGGTGAGCAGGCGTACGGGGTGCAGCGCATAGGCGGTGCGCAGCTCGTTGGTGGCGAGGGCCGCGGCGGCCCGTGCGGTGCGCGGGTCGCCGAGCCGGGCCAGGGCGTAGGCGGCGGTCGCACAGCGCTCCGGGTCCCGGTGGTTGAGCAGCAGGATCAGCGACTCGAAGGCCCGCCGGTCCCCCGCGACCCCGAGCCGGAAAGCGGCGATCTCCCGTGCCCAGAGCGGGCGTTCGGGCTCGATGAGCACCGCCGCCAGCTCACCCTGGTCGACGGTGGCGATCAGCCGCTCGTACGCCGGTGGTCCGCCGCTCTCGGCCCGCACCCGGTCCAGCAAGGACCGGAACTCCTCATCCATGTCCAAAAGCCTAGTAGCGCAAGGGCGTTGGCACCCCAAGGATGATCGGATCCCGGTGTCCGCCGGGAAAATGCCACGGGCAAGGAGCGGTTCCATGGAGCCCAACGGTGTGCCCGCGCGGGGTGAACGGCCCGCGCGCCCCCGATTACCCGGCCGACGGGCCGAGCACGGCCCGGACCGGACGGCGCGCCCGGACGCGAGCCACGGAACCGGCAGGCGGGACGCCGACGCCGAGGTGCTCAACCTGTGCGCCGCCGCCGAGCGGGCCCTGCCCGGCGGCGCCCCGCCGCTCGCGCCCGACCTCCTGCTCGCCGCCGCGCGGCTCGGCTGGCGGGCGCAGGCGGGGGCGGCGGCGCGCGAGCGCATCGTCGCCCTCGCCGCGCCACCGGCCGGCTCGGAGTGCGAACCCCGCCGGATCGCGACCCTCGCCCTGGCCCAGCCCGTGCGCCAAGCCGAGCTGGTGGTGGGCCAGTTGGGCAGGTTCCGCACGGAGAGCATGTCCGATGCAGAAGATCTGCGGATGCTCGGGACGGCCGCGTACGCGGTGGGCGAGCCGGTGCTCGCGGCGGACTGCCTCAACCGCGCGGAGACACTGCTGCGCGATCAGGGCCGGCCCGGCCCGCTCCCCCATGCCCTCGTCGTCCACGCCCAGGCTCTGCTCGAACTCGGCGACTGGCACCGGGCGGCCCGGGCCGCCGAGGAGATCCGCCGTCTCGCCGCGGAAGGCCCGGGGCACCCGGAGTGCCAGGTGGACGCGCTGACGGTCGGGGCGCAGGCGGCGGCCCTCGGCGGTGACACCGGGGCCGCGCTGCGCCTCGCGGACCGGGCCGAGTCCCTCGACGCCGGCGGGCCGAGCGCCGCCGCGGCCACGCGGGTGCGCCTCGTGCGCGGCATCGCGGCCTGCGCGGACGGGCGTTACGGCGACGCGTACGCGCTGCTGCGGGCGCTGTTCCCCGAAGAGAGCGGCGTCGATCCCGACCCGCCCGGCCGGGACCGGCCAGACCCCCACTCACCCGACCGGGACCGGCCAGACCCCCACTCACCCGGCCCGAGCGGCCCAGACCCCCACTCGCCCCCTCGGTTTGTTCTGGGCCTCAACTCGGGCGTACCGGACGGTGGTTCGTGGTGCCGGGAGAGCTTCGGGGCGATCGGGTTCCTGGCCGAGGCGGCCGTGTCACCGCACCGCCGCAGCGAGGCCGCGGCCGTGGTCGCCGCCCTCGCGCGGCGGACCGCGGGGTCCCCGGCTTCCCTGCTGCGCGTCCAGCTGCGGTACGCGGCCGCGATGCTTGCCGACGACGTGGAGGCGGAGACCCTGTTCCGGCGGGCCCTCGCCGACAACCTGGCCCGCTGGCCGTGGCCGCGGGCACGTGCCGAATTCGCTTACGGCCGCTGGCTGCGCGCACAGCGCAGGACCGCCGAGGCGTGCCCGCTGCTGCGCTCGGCGCGTCTCGCCTTCGAGCGCATCGGCGCCCGGCCGTGGGCGGAGCGGGCCGCCGAGGAGCTGCGGAACGCGGGTGGACCGCCGCGCGGGCCCGGCTGACCGGAGCCCGGCGGCCGCGCACCGGCCGCTCCTCCGCGGCGGGGCGGGCCGGATCACGCCGCTCCTCAGGAGCGGGCGAGCCAGATCACATGGACCGATGCCGCCTCAGGTCTGGCGCGCTCGTTACTCGCCAGTTAATCTCAGGTGAGCGGGTAACCCCCGCGACTCCGGTGGCCTGGTGACGCAGCCACCGCGAGTGATCGTCGGTTCGGCAGTTCTGTACGACGTGCCCCGGGACAGGGCCGTCGGCCCTTGCACCACGACTCACCTCCCGCACGCCGTGCGCCCGTTGGCGTATTCGAGCGCCCCCTGATGCCGGTCGCGTGCGCCCTCTCTCAGTCGTCACTCATCCCTGGAGTCCCGTGATGGACGTCCCCCTGAACACTGTCGCCGTGGTCGGACTCGGCACGATGGGCACCGGCATCGCCGAGGTCCTGGCCCGCGCCGGCCGCGAGGTCATCGGCATCGACATCAGCGAGCGCGCCGGCCGCCAGGCGGTGGCCGCCCTGGAGGCCTCCACGGCCCGCGCGGTGGCCCGTGAGCGGATCACCCCGCAGGAGCGCGGCGACATCCTCGCCCGGTTCCGTACCTTCACCGACCTCCAGGCCGCGGCCGAGGCCGAGCTCGTCATCGAGGTCGTGCCCGAGTCGTACGAGCTCAAGCAGCAGGTCTTCCACGCACTCGACTCCATCGTCGCGCCCACCACGATTCTGGCGACCGGCACCAACGCCCTCTCGGTGACCCGGCTCGCCGCCGACTCCGCGCACCCCGAGCGCGTCATCGGCCTGCACTTCTTCAACCCCGCGCCCGCGATGAAGCTCGTCGAGATCGTCTCGTCCGTGCTCACCGCTCCCCCGGCCGTCGACGCGGTCACCGCCCTCGCCCTCGACCTCGGCAAGGAGCCCGTCGCGGTCGGCGACCGCCCCGGTTTCGTCGCCGACGGGCTGCTCTTCGGCTACCTCAACCAGGCGGCCGCGATGTACGAGTCGAAGTACGCCTCGCGCGAGGACATCGACGCCGCGATGAAGCTCGGCTGCGGACTGCCGATGGGCCCGCTCGAACTGCTCGATCTGATCGGCATCGACACCGCGCGGACCGTCCTGGAGGCGATGTACGCCTCCTCCCAGGACCGGTTGCACGCACCCGCCCCCATCCTCGGCCAGCTCACCGAGGCGGGGCTCACCGGCCGCAAGCGCGGCCGCGGCTTCTACACGTACGAGGGTGAGGGCAGCTCGGTCGTGGTGCCCGACGCCCAGACGCCGGACGCCATCGCGGGCTTGGGCGGCGGCCGGGAGATCCGCTCGGTCGGCGTGGCCGGCTCGGGCACCATGGCCTCCGGCATCGCCGAGGTCTTCGCCAAGGCCGGGTACCACGTGGTGCTCGCGGCCCGCAGCCTGGAGAAGGCCGAGACCGCCAAGTCCCGTATCGGCACGTCGCTTTCGCGCTCCGTCGACAAGGGCCGGCTCACCGCCGAGGCGCGCGAGGAGACCCTGGCCCGCATCACGGCGGCGGGCGCGCTGGAAGCCTTCGCCGAGGTCGACCTCGCGGTCGAGGCGGTCGCCGAGGACCTGGAGGTGAAGCAGCAGCTCTTCGCGGCCCTGGACAAGATCTGCAAGCCGGGCGCGGTGCTCGCCACCACCACCTCCTCGCTGCCCGTCGTCGCCTGCGCCCGCGCCACCTCGCGCCCGCAGGACGTCATCGGGATGCACTTCTTCAACCCGGCGCCCGCGATGAAGCTCGTCGAGGTGGTCCGCACGGTGCTCACCTCCGACGAGGCGCACGCCACCGTCCGCGAGGTCACCGCGAAGATCCGCAAGCACCCGGTGGACTGCGGCGACCGCGCCGGGTTCATCGTCAACGCGCTGCTCTTCCCGTACCTCAACAACGCGATCAAGATGGTGCAGGAGCACTACGCGACCCTGGACGACATCGACGCCGCGATGAAGCTGGGCGGCGGCTACCCGATGGGCCCGTTCGAACTGCTCGACGTGGTGGGCCTGGACGTCTCCCTGGCCATCGAGAAGGTGCTGCACGCCGAGTTCCGTGACCCGGGCCTGGCCCCCGCGCCGCTGCTCGAACACCTCGTCGCGGCCGGCTGCCTGGGCCGTAAGACGGGCCGCGGATTCCGCGAGTATGCCCGGCGCTGATCCGGAGGCGGGGTGGGGCGGGCTGCTGGATCCTCCGGGCAGCCCGCCCCCGTGGGCACGACTTCCTGCGAATATGCAGTACGTTCGGTCCATGCCCCAGCCAGCCAGGTCCTCCCGTACGAACGCTGTGCCCGACGCCCCGGAAAGTGCCGCGGGCAGCAGGGCGGCCGCACAGCGCCTCAAGATGCGCCGTGAGCTGGCGGCCGCGGCGATGGACCTGTTCTCCGCGAAGGGGTACGAGGCGACCACCGTCGACGAGATCGCGGCCCGCGCCGGGGTCGCCCGGCGGACCTTCTTCCGTCACTTCCGCTCCAAGGAAGAGGCGATCTTCCCCGACCACGACGACACCCTGGTGCGTGCCGAGGCGGTCCTGAACGCGGCGCCCCCTCATGAGCATCCGCTCGACACCGTGTGCCGGGGCATCAAAGAGGTCATGAAGATGTACGCGGGCTCCCCCGCGGTGTCCGTGGCCCGCTACAAGCTGACCCGTGAGGTGCCGACCCTGCGGGAGGCCGAGATCGCCTCGGTCGCCCGCTACGAGCGCCTCTTCACGCGCTATCTGCTCGGCCACTTCGACGAGCACGACCACCAGCCGGGGAACGACGACCCGCTGCTCGCGGAGGTGGCCGCCTCGGCGGTCGTCACCGCGCACAACCACGTGCTGCGCCGCTGGCTGCGGGCCGGCGGCCAGGGCGATGTGGAGAGCCAGCTCGACCACGCCTTCGCGATCGTGCGGGAGACCTTCGGCTCGGGCATCGGCGCCGGCCGTACGGCCAAGCCGAAGGCGGCCGCGGCCTCGGTGTCGACCAGCGACGAGGTACTGGTCGCGGTGGCCCGTACGGACGCGCCGCTCGACGAGATCATGCAGAGCATCCAGCAGGCCCTCAGGACCAGGTAGCACTCGATACGGCATGACGTCGGCCGCATCCCCCTTCCGGGGGGTGCGGCCGTTCGCGTTCCCGGGCGAGGCGCTACGAGGCGCTGACCTGCAACGATCGATCATCGCTCATCTGCGCGGGCCATTCTGCAATTGAGAGAAACTCTTGGCACGCAGTGTCTTGTCACTTGGCACCGGGTGCCATACGTTGATGTTGTCCGGGCGGTCGGCGGCCGGCGGAACCGCCGTACGCCGACTGTCCCCACGAGCCGCCACTGGCCCGTGCGCCCGGACGCCTGCGTCACAGGCAACCCTCCCGCGCCCACCCGGCGCTGCCGCACTCGAACCACACCGCCGAACCGACGGCACACCTCCACAGCACCACCCCCGAAGACCCTCAACGCCCCTCAGGGGCGCTTCGACGGAGGCAACACCGTGAAGGAAATCCTGGACGCGATCCAGTCGCCGGAGTCCACCTCCGCCGACTTCGCCGCTCTGCCGCTCCCCGAGTCCTACCGCGCGATCACCGTGCACAAGGACGAGGCGGAGATGTTCGCCGGGCTCAGCACCCGCGACAAGGACCCCCGCAAGTCCCTGCACCTGGACGAGGTCGCGATCCCCGAACTCGGCCCGGGCGAGGCCCTGGTGGCCGTCATGGCCTCCTCGGTCAACTACAACTCGGTCTGGACCTCGATCTTCGAGCCCGTCTCCACGTTCAGCTTCCTTGAGCGCTACGGAAAGCTCAGCGAGCTCACCAAGCGGCACGACCTGCCGCACCACATCATCGGCTCCGACCTCGCCGGAGTCGTGCTGCGCACCGGGCCCGGAGTCAACGCCTGGCACCCCGGCGACCAGGTCGTCGCGCACTGCCTGTCGGTGGAGCTGGAGAGTTCGGACGGACACAACGACACGATGCTCGACCCCGAGCAGCGCATCTGGGGCTTCGAGACCAACTTCGGCGGACTCGCGGAGATCGCGCTGGTCAAGTCCAACCAACTCATGCCCAAGCCCAAGCACTTGAGCTGGGAGGAGGCCGCCGCCCCCGGTCTGGTCAACTCGACCGCGTACCGCCAGCTGGTCTCGCGCAACGGCGCCGGCATGAAGCAGGGCGACAACGTCCTGATCTGGGGCGCCAGCGGCGGACTCGGCTCCTACGCCACGCAGTTCGCGCTCGCGGGCGGCGCCAACCCGATCTGTGTGGTGTCCTCGCCGCAGAAGGCGGACATCTGCCGCTCGATGGGCGCCGAGGCGATCATCGACCGCAACGCCGAGGGCTACCAGTTCTGGAAGGACGAGCGGACCCAGGACCCCAGGGAGTGGAAGCGCTTCGGCAAGCGCATCCGCGAGTTCACCGGCGGCGAGGACATCGACATCGTCTTCGAGCACCCCGGCCGCGAGACCTTCGGCGCGAGCGTCTACGTCACCCGCAAGGGCGGCACCATCACCACCTGCGCCTCCACCTCGGGCTACATGCACGAGTACGACAACCGCTACCTGTGGATGTCCCTGAAGCGCATCATCGGCTCGCACTTCGCCAACTACCGCGAGGCGTGGGAGGCCAACCGCCTGGTGGCCAAGGGCAAGATCCACCCGACGCTCTCCAAGGTGTACGCCCTGGAGGACACCGGACAGGCCGCCTACGACGTGCACCGCAACCTGCACCAGGGCAAGGTCGGCGTGCTCGCGCTCGCCCCGCGCGAGGGCCTCGGCGTCAGCGACCCCGAACTGCGCGAGAAACACCTCGACGCCATCAACCGCTTCCGCAACATCTAGGCCCAGGACGATTCATGACAGAGCGTCAGAAGGATCGGCCGTGGCTCATGCGGACGTACGCGGGTCATTCGACCGCCGAGGCGTCCAACGAGCTCTACCGCCGCAACCTCGCCAAGGGTCAGACGGGTCTGTCGGTCGCGTTCGACCTTCCGACGCAGACCGGATACGACCCCGACCACATCCTCGCCCGCGGCGAGGTGGGCCGGGTCGGGGTCCCGGTGTCCCATCTCGGTGACATGCGGCGGCTGTTCCAGGACATCCCCCTGGAGCAGATGAACACCTCGATGACGATCAACGCCACCGCGATGTGGCTGCTCGCCATGTACCAGGTGGTGGCCGAGGAGCAGGGCGCGGACATCACCAAGCTCCAGGGCACCACGCAGAACGACATCGTGAAGGAGTACCTCTCGCGCGGGACGCACGTCTTCCCGCCGGAGCCTTCGCTGCGCCTGACGACGGACATGATCTGCTACACCGTCAACAACATCCCCAAGTGGAACCCGATCAACATCTGCAGCTACCACCTCCAGGAGGCGGGAGCCACCCCGGTCCAGGAGATCGCGTACGCGATGTCCACCGCGATCGCCGTACTCGACTCGGTGTTCGCGTCGGGCCAGATCCCCGAGGACCGCAAGGGCGATGTGGTCGCCCGCATCTCCTTCTTCGTGAACGCGGGTGTCCGCTTCATCGAGGAGATGTGCAAGATGCGCGCCTTCGGCCGCATCTGGGACAAGATCACACGGGAGCGGTACGGGATCGAGGACGCCAAGCAGCGCCGGTTCCGCTACGGCGTCCAGGTCAACTCGCTCGGCCTGACCGAGGCGCAGCCGGAGAACAACGTCCAGCGGATCGTCCTGGAGATGCTGGCCGTGACGCTGTCCAAGGACGCCCGGGCCCGTGCTGTCCAACTCCCGGCCTGGAACGAGGCGTTGGGGCTTCCGCGGCCCTGGGACCAGCAGTGGTCGCTGCGCATCCAGCAGGTGCTCGCGCACGAGAGCGACCTGCTGGAGTACGAGGACATCTTCGCCGGATCGCATGTCATCGAGGCGAAGGTGGACTCCCTCGTCGAGGAGTGCCTGGCCGAGATCGACCGGATCCAGGAGATGGGCGGCGCGCTCGCGGCCGTCGAGTCGGGCTACCTCAAGTCGCAGCTCGTCTCCTCGCACGCCGAGCGCCGGGCCCGGATCGAGGCCGGCGAGGAGAAGATCGTCGGCGTCAACTGCTACGAGTCGACCGAGCCGAGCCCGCTCACCGCGGACCTGGACGGGGCGATCATGACGGTCGACCCGGCCGTCGAGGCCCGGGTCGTCGCCGCGCTGAAGAACTGGCGCGACACCCGCTACCAGCCGCCCTTCAACCACCCGCGGCCCTGCAAGGCGCTGGAGAAGCTGAAGGAGGCGGCCCAGGGCACCGGCAACCTCATGGAGGCCACCCTGGAGTGCGTGCGCTCCGGCGTCACCACCGGCGAGTGGTCCGAGGCGCTGCGGGAGGTGTTCGGCGAGTTCCGGGCGCCCACCGGCGTCTCCTCGGCCCCGGTCGCGGTCACCGCCGAGGAGGGCACCCCGCTGGCCGCGGTCCGCGAGAAGGTGGCGCGGACGGCCGCCGACCTCGGCTCGGGCCGGCTGCGCCTCCTGGTCGGCAAGCCGGGCCTGGACGGGCACTCCAACGGGGCCGAGCAGATCGCGGTGCGTGCGCGGGACGCCGGCTTCGAGGTGGTCTACCAGGGCATCCGGCTCACCCCGGAGCAGATCGTGAGCGCCGCCCTCGCCGAGGACGTGCACTGCGTGGGCCTGTCCATCCTGTCCGGCTCGCACGCCGCGCTGGTGCCCGACGTACTCGTGCGGCTGCGCGAGGCCGGCGCCGGTGACATCCCCCTCATCGCCGGCGGGATCATCCCGCCCGCGGACGCCGAGGAGTTGCGCGAGGCGGGCGTAGCCGCCGTTTTCACTCCCAAGGACTTCGGTATCACGGAGATCATCGGCCGTATCGTCGACGAGATCCGGAAAGCGAACAAGCTCGACCCGTTGGAGGTCCCCGCATGAGCACCCCCGTCAGCCCTGTCAACCGGCTCCGCCCCCGCCGCTCCTGCCTCGCGGTCCCCGGGTCGAACCCGCGCTTCCTGGAGAAGGCCCAGGGCCTGCCGGCCGACCAGGTCTTCCTCGACCTGGAGGACGCCTGCGCCCCGCTGGCCAAGCCCGAGGCGCGGCACACCATCGTCAAGTTCCTCAACGAGGGCGACTGGACGGGCAAGACGCGGGTGGTGCGCGTCAACGACTGGACGACCGAGTGGACGTACCGCGATGTCGTCACCGTCGTCGAGGGCGCGGGCCAGAACCTCGACTGCATCATGCTGCCGAAGGTGCAGGACGCCCAGCAGATCGTCGCCCTCGACCTGCTGCTCACCCAGATCGAGAAGACGATGGGCTTCGAGGTCGGCAAGATCGGCATCGAGGCGCAGATCGAGAACGCGCGCGGCCTGAACAACGTCAACGCGATCGCGGAGGCCTCGCCGCGGACCGAGACCATCATCTTCGGCCCGGCCGACTTCATGGCGTCCATCAACATGAAGACCCTGGTCGTGGGCGAGCAGCCGCCCGGGTACGGCGCGGACGCCTACCACTACATCCTCATGAAGATCCTGATGGCCGCGCGCGCCAACGACCTCCAGGCGATCGACGGCCCCTACCTCCAGATCCGCAACGTCGACGGCTACCGCGCGGTCGCCCAGCGTGCGGCCGCCCTCGGCTTCGACGGCAAGTGGGTGCTGCACCCGGGCCAGGTCGAGGCGTCGAACGAGATCTTCTCGCCGTCGCAGGAGGACTTCGACCACGCCGAGCTGATCCTGGACGCGTACGAGTACTGCACGTCCGAGGCGGGCGGCAAGAAGGGCTCGGCGATGCTCGGCGACGAGATGATCGACGAAGCCAGCCGCAAGATGGCCCTGGTCATCTCCGGCAAGGGCCGGGCGGCCGGTATGCAGCGCACGTCCAAGTTCGAGATCCCGGAGGCGTGAGCACCATGCAGTTCGGCCGCACCTATGAAGAGTTCGAAGTCGGCGCCGTCTACAAGCACTGGCCCGGAAAGACGGTCACCGAGTACGACGACCACCTGTTCTGTCTGCTCACCATGAACCACCACCCTCTGCACCTGGACTCCAACTACGCGGAGAACACGACCGACTTCGGCAAGAACGTCGTGGTGGGCAACTACATCTACTCGCTGCTGCTCGGCATGAGCGTGCCGGACGTCTCCGGCAAGGCGATCGCCAACCTGGAGATCGAGTCGCTGCGGCACGTGGCGCCGACCTTCCACGGCGACACGGTCTACGGCGAGACGACGGTCCTCGACAAGACCCCCTCGAAGTCGAAGAACGACCGCGGGATCGTCCACGTCGAGACCAAGGGCTACAAGCAGGACGGCACCCTGGTCTGCGTCTTCCGGCGCAAGGTGATGGTGCCGACCGAGACGTACATCAAGGAGCGCGGCGGGGAGCAGCCCGGTCGGCCCGTGCTCGTCGAGCCCGCGCAGAAGGCGGCCGGCAAGCCCGCCGAGCAGCCCGCCGAGAAGACGGAGAAGTAGCCATGGCCCGTCTCGCGCAGACCGCCGGTCTGACCGACGTCCAGCAGGAAATCCTGTCCACCGTGCGGGACTTCGTCGACAAGGAGATCATTCCGGTCGCGACCCAGCTGGAGCACAAGGACGAGTACCCGACGCGGATCGTCGAAGGGCTCAAGGAGTTGGGCCTGTTCGGCCTGATGATTCCCGAGGAGTACGGGGGTCTCGGGGAGTCGCTGCTCACCTACGCACTGTGCGTGGAGGAGATAGCGCGTGGCTGGATGTCGGTGTCCGGCATCATCAACACGCATTTCATCGTGGCGTACATGCTGAAGCAGCACGGCACCCAGGAGCAGAAGGACACCTTCCTGCCGCGGATGGCGCTCGGCGAGGTGCGCGGCGCGTTCTCCATGTCGGAGCCGGCGCTCGGCTCGGATGTGTCGGCGATCACGTCGAAGGGGGTCAAGGACGGCGACGAGTACGTCCTGAACGGCCAGAAGATGTGGCTGACCAATGGCGGAACGTCATCACTCGTAGCCGTTCTGTGCCGGAGTGACGAAGGACACCCCGAGGGCACCGCCCCCCACAAGTCGATGACGACCTTCCTGGTGGAGAAGGAGCCGGGCTTCGGCGAGGTCCGGCCCGGCCTCACCATTCCCGGCAAGATCGACAAAATGGGATACAAGGGTGTCGATACCACCGAACTAGTCATGGACGACCTGCGAATTCCGGCCAATCGCGTACTCGGCGGGACCACCGGTCGAGGGTTTTACCAAATGATGGACGGCGTCGAGGTGGGCCGCGTCAACGTCGCGGCACGTGGCTGCGGAGTCGCTCAGCGTGCATTTGAGCTGGGTGTCTCCTATGCCCAGCAAAGGCACACTTTCGGAAAGCCGATCGCCCAGCACCAGGCGATCCAGTTCAAGCTCGCCGAAATGGCTACCAAGGTCGAAGCGGCGCATGCGATGATGGTGAACGCAGCACGCAAAAAGGACTCCGGGGAACGAAACGACCTCGAAGCAGGGATGGCGAAGTATCTCGCCTCCGAGTACTGCAAGGAGGTGGTGGAAGACGCGTTCCGCATTCACGGCGGTTACGGCTTCTCCAAGGAGTACGAGATCGAGCGCCTGTACCGCGAGGCGCCGATGCTGCTCATCGGTGAAGGTACCGCCGAGATCCAGAAAATGATCATTGGGCGCCGACTTCTTGAGGAGTACCGGTTCCAGGGTTGATTGTCGCTTTTGAGTCGGTCTGGCCGCGAAGAACATCACACCCTGTCATCGTCTTCCGGCCGCCGACTCGGCTTCTGGCTTGCCCAGTTGCGGCTCGCAACCGATACCATCGCCGGTAAACCTGCCGCCGTCCCCCGTTGCCAGCGCGGCATCATCCGCTACGAAGGTCATCCATGCCCCACAGCCAAACCTCTGCACCACGCGACGGCTTCCTCAAGGGACGCCTTGCTCGCGGAGCATCGCCGTGGCTTCTGCCGACCGTCGCCACCGCAGCCCTCAGCCTGGCCCGCTCGCGCCGCTCCAAGGGCGCCGCGATCGTGGCCGTACCCACCACCGCTCTCGCGGCGGGCATGCTGTGGTTCTTCCGCGACCCCGAGCGTGAGATCACGCAGGGGCGGGTCATCTCCCCCGCCGACGGTGTGGTGCAGAGCATCATGCCGTGGAAGGACGGGCGTACCCGCGTCGCGATCTTCATGAGCCCGTTGAACGTCCACGTCAACCGCGCGCCCCTCGCGGGCACGGTGACTTCGGTGGAGCACATCCCCGGTGGCTTCGTTCCGGCGTTCAACAAGGAGAGCGAGAACAACGAGCGCGTCGTCTGGCACTTCGACACCGAGCTCGGTGACATCGAGATGATCCAGATCGCCGGCGCGGTCGCGCGGCGCATCGTGCCGTACATCCCCCAGGGCACCAAGGTGGAGCAGGGCGAGCGCATCGGCCTCATCCGCTTCGGCTCGCGGGTCGACATCTACCTTCCCGAGGGTGTCGAGGTCGCGGTCGAGGTCGGTCAGGCGACCACGGCGGGGGTGACTCGAATTGACCGTGATTGATCCCGAGACGCAGGCCGGCTGGGTCCCCGAGGCGGAGTCCGAGGACGACGTCGAGGACATGCCGCTGTCACTGCGGCTGTCGATAGCGGACACCCTCACGCTGGGCAACGCCACGTGCGGCTTCATGGCGGTGTACTTCACCACCACCGGCATCCTCATCCCGCACCTCTCCGGCAGCCAGGAGACCGGCATGGCGCGGCACTCCGCCGCGACCGCCGTGATCCTGATGCTGCTCGCCGCGATCTTCGACCTCTGCGACGGTCTGGTCGCGCGCAAGCTGCGCAGCTCCCCGATGGGCGCCGAGCTGGACAACCTCTCGGACCTCATCAGCTTCGGGCTCGCCCCGGCCTACTTCGTGCTCGTGTACGGCATGGTCGCGGACGACGCCCACCAGCGGGTCGCCGCGGTCGCGGCGATCACGGTGCTGCTCGCCGTGGTGCTGAGACTCGCGCGGTTCTCGTGCGTGACGATGAAGGACGGCATGTTCCAGGGCATGCCGAGCCCGTTCGGCGCGCTCACGGTCGTCTCGATCGTCCTGCTTGAGCTGCCGTTCGTCCCGACGCTGCTCGCCGTCATCGGGGTCGCCTGGCTGATGGTGAGCCGGGTCGAGTACCCGAAGCCGCGGGGCATCCTCGCGGTGGCGATGCTCAGCTGGATCATCGGGGCGATGGGGCTGCTCGCGGCCTGGGCGTTCGACGCGCCCGGCGGCCAGGCGCTGCTCCAGACCGGCTGTGCGCTCCAGATCGTCCTGGCCGCCACGATCCCCCTCTTCGCGACGGCCCGCCGGGTGAACACCTTCCGCGACAACCGCCGCGAGGCGCGGGCGGCGCAGCTGCCGTAGTTCCTCACAGTGCTGGAAAGGGGCCCCGGGTTCTAGAACCCGGGGCCCCTTTCCGTGCTCCCGCACCGCCGTGCTCCCGTTCCGCCCAGTCTCGCGTGCGTGCGGGGCGGGCTGCTTGCTTGCCGGCGGGGCATGCTGCCGCCTGCCGGCTCACTCGGCTGCGGGTCGGGGTGGCTTGTCGCGCAGTTCCTCGCGCCCCTGAACCCGTTGTCGGTCGGCGTCGCACCGTGCGTGGTTGCTCGCGCGGTTCCCCGCGCCCCTGAACCCGCCTTCGGGTGCAGGGGGCGGAGCCCCCGCCCGGGGTTCGAGGGGCGGAGCCCCTCAGCGGGTCTGGGGGCGCAGCCCCAGGGCTCAGCTCACCCCACCCGCCGCACAGGCGGGCTGGTGGGCAAGCCCCCTGGGGTCTGGGGCGGAGCCCCGGGGTCAGTGGGCGTTGTCCGTGGGGCGGAGGTCGCCGGGGATCTTCGCCCAGGCCAGCACCGCCGCGGCCAGTGGCAGCGCCGCGGCCAGCAGGAAGGTCGGGGTCATGCCCGCGGTGAAGGCCGCCGAGGCCTTCTCCAGGAGCAGCGCCCCGGCCGGGCCGCCGAGCGAGGAGGCGACATGGGCCGCCTCGCCGACCGAGTCGCGTACGGAGGCCGTCGCGGCCCCGTCCAGGCCGAGCTCGGGCAGCTTGGCCCGGTACAGGGCCGCCGCGATGCTGCCGAGGATGGCGACGCCCATGGCGGCGCCCAGCTCGTAGCAGGTCTCCTCGACGGCGGCCGCACCGCTGACGTGCTCCTTGGGCGCGGAGGCCATGAGCGTCACCGAGGCCGCCGTGGTCGCGATGCCGACGCCGCAGCCGAGCACGCCGAGCGCCACGGCCACGCCGGGGTAGGCCAGCGGGCCGGACTGCTGGAACAGCCACGGCAGGGCGAGTCCCGCGGTCATCAGGAGCAGCCCGCCGCCGATGACGTGCCGGATCGGCAGCCGGTGCATCAGGGCCGGGGTCACCAGCGAGGTGACGACCAGGCCGAGCGGCGCCGGAAGCAGCCGCACACCGGCCTCCAGGGGGCTGTAGCCCTGGCCGTACTGGAACCACTGCGTGACCAGGAACAGCGCCGAGCCGAGCGCGATCATCCCGAGGAAGATCGAGGCGGCGGCGATGCTGAAGGAACGGCTGGTGAAGAGCCGTACGTGGAAGAGCGGCTGGGCCAGCCGCAGCTGGCGGCGGACGAACACGGTCAGCGCGACGGCCGCCACCCCGAGCAGCACCCAGGCGACGGGGTCGGCGGGGCCGCCCTTGCCGAGCTGCTTGATGCCGCCGGCCAGGGCGAGCATGCCGACGACGGACTGCCCGACGCCCCACCAGTCCCAGCGGCCCTCGCGGGGCTGACGCGACTCGGGCAGGATCCAGGCGCCCAGCGCGATGATCACCAGGGCGACCGGGATGTTGATCAGGAAAGCGGACTGCCAGCCGTTCTGCTCCACGAGCAGACCGCCGATCACCGGGCCCAGCGCCATGCCACCGCCGAAGACCGCCGCCCACACCGCGTAGGCGAGGGCGCGCTCACGGGCGTCGGTGAAGACGTCGCGCAGGATCGACAGGGTGGACGGCATGATCGCCGCGCCACCGACGCCGAGCAGCGCGCGGGCGGCGATGACCTGCCAGGCCGCGGTCGCGAAGACCGCCATCAGGGAGGCGAGCGCGAAGATCGCGAAGCCGGTGAGCAGCAGTCGCTTGCGCCCCCAGCAGTCGCCGAGCGCGCCGGCCGTCACCAGGAGCCCGGAAAGCGCGAGCGCGTACACGTCGATGATCCACAGCTGCTGTACGGAGCTGGGCTGAAGGTCGCTCACCAGGGAGGGGAAGGCGACGTTGAGGATCGTGGTGTCCATCGCGATGAGCAACAGGCTGCCGGACAGGATCGCGAGAACGAGCCAGCGCCGGGGATCGAGGGCCGGCGCGCCGAGGGGCGACGTCATGAAACACTCCAGTATCGAATGAGACATCAGTGTCTCACGGCTGGAAGGGGCTCGCACCCGCGGTCGCACACGCACCGCCGGTTGCTTCAGGGAACAGCACAGCGGCCCCCCTCGCGAGTGCGAGGGGGGCCGCTGGATCAGGCGGTCTAGCGCAGGAAGTCGTTCGCGATGTTCTCGGCGACCTGTTCCAGGAGCGGGCCCGCGTTCGCCATGGAGCGGGCCGGGTCGGACTCCAGTTCCGTCAGCGCGTAGGCGCGGCGGATGCCCGCCTCGCCGAGCTGGCCGGGCTGGAGCAGCAGACGCCCGCACACCGCGACGACCTCGATACCGGCCGCGCGGGCCGCCGCCGCGACGCCCGCCGGAGCCTTGCCGTGCAGGGTCTGCTCGTCCAGCGAGCCCTCGCCCGTGATGACCAGGGTGGCTCCGGCAAGTGCGGGCGCGAAGCCGAGGACGTCCAGCATGACCTCGATGCCGGGCCGGAAGGTGGCGTCCAGCGCCACGAGCGCGCCGTAGCCGATGCCGCCGGCGGCCCCGGCGCCCGGGGCCAGCGCTGCCTCTGCTGCCTTCGCGCCGAGCGGGCCCTCCAGGACCTTGGCGTAGTGGGCCAGGGCCGCGTCCAGGGTCGCCACGTCCTCGGGCGAGGCGCCCTTCTGCGGACCGTAGACCGCCGGGGCGCCCTTCGGGCCGGTCAGCGGGTTGTCGACATCGCTGGCGAGGACGAGTTCCACGTCCTTGAAGCGGGCGTCGAGACCCGAGAAGTCGGCCGTCATGAGGTCGGCGAGCGCGCCACCGCCGGGGCCCACGGGCTCGCCCGTGGCGTCCAGGAAGCGGACGCCGAGCGCGGCCAGCATGCCGGCGCCGCCGTCGGTCGTCGCGCTGCCGCCGACGCCGAACACGATGGTCCGCGCACCCGCGTCGAGTGCGGCGAGCAGCAGCTCACCGGAGCCGTACGTGGTGGCGGCGAGCGCCGCGAAGACGCCCTCGGGGAGGTGCTGGAGCCCGGAGGCCTCCGCCATCTCGACCACGGCCACGCCGTCGCGCACCGCGTACGCCGCGGTCACCGGGGTGCCGAGCGGTCCGGTCACCGGCACCTCGCGGCGCTCGAATCCAGCCGCCACCGCGGCCGCCACCGTGCCGTCGCCGCCGTCGGCGACCGGCAGGGTGTCCACCCGCAGATCCGGTACGACCCGCCGCAGCCCGGCCGTCACCCGCTCCGCGACCTGTACGGCCGTGAGCGAGCCCTTGAACTTGTCCGCCGCCACGAGTACGCGGGCGGTCTCCAAAACTGCGCCGTCCGTCACCTTGCTATCCCTTGCTTTCGAACAGGCAGTCGCGCCGCTTCAGACCCTATCCGCCCGGCGCGCGCCTGCCCATAGCCACTGGGGTCCACGGACGGCGCGCCACCCCAGAAAATGCGTACATCCCCCACCATAGTGGGGCGGCATGAGTATGGATTCGATCGATCATTCCGCCCCGGGGCTCCCGCCGGGCGATACGCCCCCGCCCCCCGACCCCTCCCCCGACCACACCGTGATCGTCATCGGTGTGCTCGCGGTGGTGGCCGCGGTCGCCTGGGCGGCCCTCGGCAAGAGCTCCTTCGACAGCGCCTCCTCGACCGCGCTCGCCTGGGTCCTGAACAACTTCGCCTGGCTCTTCGTGGTCGCCGCCGACACGTTCCTGGTGCTGTGCGTGGTCCTGGCGATCAGCCGGTACGGGCGGATCAGGCTGGGCGCGGACGACTCCGAGCCGGAGTTCACCAACCTCGCCTGGATCGCGATGATGTTCAGTGCGGGCATGGGCATCGGGCTGATGTTCTACGGCGTCGGCGAACCGCTCACCCACTTCCTCAGCCCGCCCCCGGCGAGCGGCGCCCAGCCCGGCACGGGCGATGCCGCGCGCACCGCCCTGGAGTACTCCTTCTTCCACTGGACGCTCACCCCCTGGGCGATCTACGGCATCGCCGGCCTCGCGCTGGCCTACGCGGGTTTCCGCAAGGGCCGCGGCAACCGGCTCTCCTCGGCCTTCGTGCCGCTGCTCGGCGCGCGCCGGGCGGACGGCCTGCCCGGCAAGTGCATCGATCTGCTGGCGGTCTTCGCGACGGTCTTCGGCACCGCGACGAGCCTGGGCCTCGGGGCCCTCCAGGTCGCCGAGGGCCTGCACATCACCTCGAACGTCGCCAATTCGCAGACCACCCAGCTCGTCATCATCGCCTCGCTCTCGGCGGCCTTCGTACTGTCCGCCTTCTCGGGCCTGCACAAGGGCGTGAAGTGGCTGTCCACGATCAATATCGTGCTCGCGGCGGTCCTGATGGTCTTCGTGTTCGTCCTCGGCCCGACCGTCTACGTCCTCGACACCATCCCCGCCTCCATCGGCGGCTATCTGCACGATCTGCTGCCCATGGCCAGCCGCACCGGAGCTTTCACCGACCGCGACTGGCTCGGCGCCTGGACGATCTTCTACTGGGCGTGGTGGCTCTCGTGGGCGCCGTTCGTCGGCACCTTCATCGCCCGCATCTCGCACGGCCGCACGATCCGCGAGTTCCTCGTCGGGGTGCTGCTCGTGCCCAGCGGCGCGACAGTGATCTGGTTCTGCGTCATGGGCGGCACGGCGATCCGGATCGCGTCCACCGGTGCGGCCGACCTCGCCGGAGCGGTGAAGGACGGCGCCGAGGCCTCGCTCTTCGCGATGCTGGACGCGCTGCCGATCGGCTCGGTCACCTCGTACATCGCGATGGTCCTGGTGATGACGTACTTCATCACCAGCGCGGACTCGGCATCCCTGGTGATGGGCTCGCTCACCAGCCGGGGCTCGCTGCACCCGCCGACCTGGCTGGTGGTGATGTGGGGCGTGCTCATGGCGGCGGTCGCCGCCGTCCTGCTCGTGGCGGGCGGCCTCAAATCGCTCCAGACGGCGACGATCCTGGTCGCACTGCCCTTCGTCGTCGTGATGCTCGGCCTGTGCTGGTCGCTGGTGAAGGAGCTGCGCGAGGACCCGGGCGCGGGGCCGTCCCGGCACGGCGCGCTGCACGGGATGCGCGACGCGGTACGGACGATGGTCGGCGACGCGATCAGCGAGCAGAGCGGCGCCCGGCACCACCGGCTGCGCCGGGCCGCCAAGTCCCGTACGAGTGACGACGGTTCGGGCCCCGCGCAGCCCTGACAAGGCCGGGCATCGGAGCCCCCCGGCACTTGCCGACCTGGCCCCCTACGCTTCACTCCATGACGACCGACAACGATTACGCCGCCTACATCGCCGGCCTCCCCCGGGTGCTCGCCGGCGCGGCCATGCTGTTCCGGGACGGCGAGGGCCGGGTACTGCTCGTCGAGCCCAACTACCGCGAGGGCTGGGCGCTGCCCGGCGGGACCGTGGAGTCCGACACGGCGGAGACCCCGCGCCGGGCGGCCCGCCGGGAGACCCTGGAAGAGATCGGCCTCGATGTCGAACCGGGCCGCCTGCTCGCGGTGGACTGGGTGCACGGCGCGGCCCGCCCGCCGATCGTCGCCTACCTCTACGACGGCGGTGTGCTCGACGAGAAGGCCCTGGACTCGATCCGCATCCAGGAGGAGGAACTCCTGTCCTGGCGCCTGGTCCCGCGCGAGGACCTCCCCGGCCATCTCCTGGGCGCGCTGAGCCACCGGGTCATGACCGCGCTCGACGTCCTGGCGGAGGGCCACGGCACGGCCGAGCTGGAGAACGGGCACCGGGTGGGGTGAGCCGGGGGTCCGGCTGCGGAAATGCGTTCGCCGCCCGCGCCGGGTCCGCCTACGCTCCCGACATGGGCAAGCCACTCGTCGCGATCCTCTCCGGTGCCGGGCTCTCCACCGACTCGGGCATCCCCGACTACCGCGGGCCGAACGGCGTTTGGCGCCGCGACCCCGAGGCCGAGCGGCTCGTGACGTACTCCTCCTACCTGGCCGACCCGGACATCCGGCGCCGGTCCTGGCTGATGCGACGCGACAGCCCGGCCGTCAAGGCCGAGCCGAACGCCGCGCACCACGCGATCGTCGCCCTGGAACGGTCCGGGGTGCCGGTCCGGGTCATCACCCAGAACGTCGACGGGCTACAGCAGCGGGCCGGCTTCCCCGAGCGCAAGATCCTCGAACTCCACGGCACCGCAAGGGCGGTGACCTGCACCCGGTGCCACGCCCGGTCCTCCATGGACGAGGCATTGGCCCGGGTGACGGCGGGCGAGGCGGACCCGGCGTGCAGGGGGTGCGGAGGCATTCTCAAGGCGGCGACGGTCATGTTCGGCGAACGTCTCGACCCGGAGGTACTGGCCCGGGCGATGGCGATCGCCAAGGCGTGCCAGATCCTCGTCGCGGTCGGCACCACCCTCCAGGTCCAGCCCGCCGCCTCGCTGGCCGGCCTCGCCTCGGAGGGCGGGGCCCGCCTGATCATCGTGAACGCCGACCCGACCCCTTACGACCCGCTGGCCGACGAGGTGGTACGCGAGCCGATCGGTACCGCACTCCCCCGGCTCCTGCGCGGACTCCCCCGGGATTGAGCCCGGGGCGGGCACCACGCCCGCCGGCTGCCGCAGGGCGGGGAGGCTTCATGGCCGGTCCGGTGCCGTCCGGTCCTAGAACAGCGCGCCCGCCGACTCACCCCGCTCGAACGCAAGGAGGCGCTGCTTGCGGTCGAGGCCGCCGCCGTAGCCGGTCAGGCTGCCGTTGGCTCCGATGACGCGATGGCACGGCACGATGATGCCGACCGGGTTCTTGCCGTTGGCCAGGCCCACGGCGCGCGAGGCGTTCGGGCTGCCGAGCGCCTCGGCGAGTTCCCCGTAGGACCGGGTCTCGCCGTAGGGGATCCGCTGGAGCTGCTGCCAGACGCGCTGCTGGAACGGGGTGCCCACCATGGCCAAGTCCAGCTTGAACTCGGTCAGTTCGCCCGCGAAGTAGGCCGCAAGCTGACGGATGACCTCGGGGAAGGGGCCGTCGTCGGCACGCTCGCCGAAGGTCTCCTGCGGCGGCCGGTGGCGCTGGCCCTCCATGTAGAGGCGGCTCAGGACCCCGTCGGTGGCGACGAGGGTGAGCGGGCCGTACGGGCTCTCGATGACGGTGTGCGTGATGCGCACGGCTGAACTCCCTTGCACGGGAAGGTTGTTGATGGCTCGGGGTCTCATGCGGGAAGGTGGTTGACGGCGTGGTCCTCGGTCGCCCAGAGGTACTGGACGGCGTAGGCGCGCCAGGGCCGCCAGGCGGCGGCACGCGCGGTGAGCGCGGCGGGAGTGGCCGGCAGGCCGAGGTTCTGGGCGGCCCGGCGCATGCCGAGGTCGGTGGGCAGGAAGGCGTCGGGGTCGCCGAGCGCCCGCATGGCGATCGCCTCGACCGTCCAGGGCCCGAAGCCGGGCAGCTCCATGAGCTGGGCCCGGGCCCGGTCCCAGTCGCTGTCCAGGCCGAGTTGGAGGATGCCGTCGGCGAGGGCGGCGACGAGCGTGGTGAGGGTGACGCGACGGCTGCGCGGCAGCGCCAGCGTCTCGGGATCGAGGGCGGCGAGCTGTTCCGGCGTCGGGAAGAGATGGGTGAGGCCCCCGGTCGGGTCGTCGACGGCCTCGCCGTGCGCGAGGACGAGCCGGGCCGCGTGGGTGCGGGCGGCGGCCGTCGAGACCTGCTGCCCGAGGACCGCCCGCACCGCGAACTCCGCCGCGTCCACCGTGCGCGGCACCCGCCGCCCGGGCGCCTTGTCGACCAGCGGCGCGAGCAGCGGGTCGGCGCGCAGCCGGTCGTCCACGGCGACGGGGTCGGCGTCCAGGTCGAGCATCCAGCGACAGCGGCTGATGGCGATGGTGAGGTCCCGGAGATCGGTGAGGTGCAGCACACAGCCGATGTGCTCGGGTCCCGGGGTGAGCTCGGCGATGCCGTGCCCGTACGGCAGGGACAGGGTGCGGCGGAACGCGCCGTCGCGCCACTCCTCCACCCCGGGGACTCCGGTCGCGGCGAGGTGGCCGAACAGATTGTCCGGGGTCAGCGGGGCACGGAACGGCAGCCGCAGGGTGATCGCGCCCGGGGTCTGACGGGCGATGCCACCGGCGGCACGGGTGCGCAGCTCGGTCGGGGCGAGCGCGAACACCTCGCGGACGGTGTCGTTGAAGGTGCGGATCGAGGAGAACCCGGCGGCGAAGGCGACCTCGGCCATGGGCAGGGGGGTCGTCTCGATGAGCAGCCGCGCGGTCTGCGCGCGCTGCGCCCTGGCCAGGGCGAGGGGGCCCGCCCCCAGCTCGGCGAGCAGCTGGCGTTCGATCTGGCGGGCGCTGTAGCCGAGGCGGGCCGCGAGCCCGGGGACGCCCTCGCGGTCGACGACTCCGTCCCTGATGAGGCGCATGGCCCGGGCTACGGAGTCGGCACGGGCGTTCCACTCCGGGGATCCGGGTGTGGTGTCGGGACGGCACCGCTTGCAGGCCCGGAATCCGGCCTGCTGGCAGGCGGCCGCGCTCGGGTAGAAGGTCATGTTCTCGACCTTCGGCGGCACGACGGGGCAGCTCGGCCGGCAGTAGATGCGGGTGGTCAGGACGGCCGTGAAGAACCAGCCGTCGAAGCGGGCGTCCTTGGACTGGACGGCGCGTACGCAGCGCTCGGTGTCGTGGTGCATCGGGGTGGGGGCGACGGGGGCCATGCGTCAAGGATCCGGCACGGGTCCGCTCCGCGCTGGCGGGAATCCGACATCGCCCTCGCCCGACCGGGCCGCCCCCTGTTTCGGGCGGGGGCTCCGCCCCCCCGTCACACCCCCCGTTCGCGCCCTGCCCGGCGCGAGGGGTGCGAGCGGGCCGGGGTCACGGCCGGTCCGCCCTGCGCAGGGCGCGCCACGCCGCCTTCGCCGCGTTGTGGCCGGACATGCCGTGCACGCCCGGGCCCGGCCACGCGGCCGAGGAGCACAGGAACACCGAGGGGTGCCGGGTCGCGTACGGGAACAGGGAGACCTTGGGGCGGAGCAGCAGCTGGAGGCCGCGGGCCGCGCCGCACGCGATGTCGCCGCCCACGTAATTGGCGTTGCGCGCGGCGAGTTGCGGCGGGCCGGCGGTCGCCCGGGCCAGGACCCGGTCGCGGAAGCCGGGCGCGAACCGCTCGATCTGCCGCTCGATCGCGTCCGTGAAGTCGCCCTCCCAGCCGTTGGGGACGTGCCCGTACGCCCAGAACACGTGCTTGCCCTCGGGTGCGCGGGACGGGTCGACGAGGCTGGGCTGGGCGGTGATCAGGAAGGGCGTGTCGGGGGCCGTGCCGCCGGAGGCCTGGTCGAGGGCGGTGCCGATCTCTCGGCTGGTGGGGCCGATCTGGACGGTACCGGCGCGCCGGGGCTCCTTCGCCGTCCAGGGGACCGGTCCGTCCAGCGCGTAGTCGATCTTGAAGACGGCGGCGCCGTACTTGTAGCCGTCGTAGGCGCGGCCCAGGCCCGCGATCCGGGCGAGCGCGGTGGGCGAGGTGTCGAAGAGGTAGGTGCGGGCAGGCGGCAGATCGTCCAGGCGCTTGACCTCGAACCCGGTGTGCACCTCCCCGCCCAGATCGCGCAGATACCCGGTGAGCGCGTCGGAGATGGACTGGGAGCCGCCGCGCGGCAGCGGCCAGCCGTTCTCGTGCGCGGCCAGCGCGAACAGCATGCCGACGCCGCCGGTGGCCACTCCGCCCAGCGGGGCGATGACGTGGGCGACGAGCCCGGCCATCAGGGCGCGCGCCCGGTCGTCCCGGAAGCGGCGCATCAGCCAGGTGTACGGCGGCAGGCCCACCGCCCCGAACCGGGCGAGGCCGACCGGGTCGCGCGGCAGCGCGGTCAGGGGCAGGGACATGAAGTCCCGTGCCAGGACGTCCCACTTGCCGAGGAAGGGGGCGATCAGACGTCGGTACGCCCCGGCGTCGTGCGGCCCGAAGGACGCGGCGGTCTCGGAGACCGAACGGGAGAGGACCGCGGCCGTGCCGTCGTCGAAGGGGTGCGCCATCGGCAGTTCCGGGTGCAGCCATTCGAGCCCGTACCGGTCGAGCGGCAGGTCACGGAAGGCGGGCGAACCGATGCCCAGGGGGTGGACGGCGGAGCACGGGTCGTGGCGGAAGCCCGGCAGCGTCAGCTCCTCGGTCCTCGCACCGCCGCCCACGGTGTCCTTGGCCTCGAAGACCTCAACACGCAGTCCTCTCCTGGCCAGTTCGACGGCGGCGGTCAGCCCGTTGGGGCCGGCCCCCACGACGACGGCATCGAGCATCGACGGCACTTCGGACTCCTCACGCCACGGTCAGGGACCCCAGGATATTCCGGTGCACCGACAATCCCGCGCCCGGTAGCGTCCGGCCGGTGGACTCGCCCGCGGACTTCGCCTTCAGCGCCCGTATCGCCGCCGTCGCCGAGCGGCTCGTCGAAGTCCCCGGGGTGGTGGCCGTCGCCCTCGGCGGCAGCCGCGCCCGCGGCACGCACCGGGTGGACTCCGACTGGGATCTCGGCCTCTACTACCGGGGCGATCCGGATGTCACGGCCCTGGCCCGGCTCGCGGAGGAACTCACCGGCGTCCCGGTCGAGGTCACGGGACCCGGCGGCTGGGGCCCGTGGGTGAACGGCGGCGCGTGGCTGGTGATCGACGGCCACGCGGTGGACTGGATCCTGCGCGACCTGGACCGGGTCGAACGGGTCTGGTCGGACTGCCGGCGCGGCCGTTACGAGGTCGCCACCCAGCCCGGCCATCCGCTCGGCTTCTGGTCCCCTGCCTACCCCGGCGAGGTGGCCCTGGGACGCGTACTGGCGGATCCCCGGGGCGAGTTGACGGAACTGCGGAGAGCGGTACGGCACTACCCCGAGCCGTTGCGGGCGGCGCTCGTCGCCGCGTCGTGGGAGGCGGAATTCTCGGTGGTGGGCGCCCGCAAGGCGGTGGGGTCGGGCGATGCCCTGTACGTCTCGCTCTGTCTGTCCCGGGCGTTCGGGATCCTCGCCCAGTCGTTGCACGCCCACCACCGGCGGTGGCTGCTCAACGAGAAGGGCTCGCTGGCCTCGGCGTCCGCGCTCCCGGCGGCCCCGCCGGAATTCGCCGCGCGCGTGTCGGCCGCCCTGTCCGGGCTGGACGCCGGGGCGGTCGACCTCGCCGCCGGCCTGGTCGGCGACGTACGGGCGGCGCTTGGGTGAGCGGCCCGCCGCTCACTCCCCCGCGAGCAGGCGCCGCAGCCGCTCCGCCGTCGCCGCGTCACGGGCCGCGGTGAAGGGCAGCACGTTGCCGCCGGCGATGCGGAACGGCTGGCCGGCCACGGTGGTGTGGGCGCCGCCCGCCTCGGCCACCAGGAGCAGCCCCGCCGCGTGGTCCCAGGCGTACTCCCACGAGAAGGCCAGGCCGTCCAGCTCGCCGCGGGCGATCGCGAGGTATTCGAGACCGGCCGAGCCGCAGGGCCTCGTCCGGACGCCCTCGGTGTCGAGGGCCAGCAGAGCACGCTTCTGATCGGGCGTCGTGTAGTCGGGATGGGAGGTGGCGACGTCGAGAGTGGCGCCGGGCGCGGGTGAACCGGCGTGCAGGGGCTCCCCGTTGAGGGTGGCGCCCCGGCCCCGGACCGCCACGGCCAGCTCGTCGAGCGCCGGGGCGAACGTCCAGGAAGCCAGCAGTTCGCCCCGGTGGGCCAGAGCGACCAGGGTGCAGAATCCGGCTTCGCCGCGGACGAACTGGCGGGTGCCGTCCACCGGGTCGACGATCCACACCGGCGCCTCACCGCCCAGCGCCTCGTACACCGCCGGGTCGGCGTGCACGGCCTCCTCGCCGACGACGACCGACCCGGGAAGTATCGCGGTGAGGGCGGCCGTCAGATGCTCCTCGGCGAGCCGGTCGGCGACCGTCACCAGGTCGTGCGGGCCGTTCTTCTCGACGATCTCGTGCGCGGCGAGCTGCCGGAACCTCGGCATGATCTCGGCCGCGGCCGCCTTGCGGACCGCCTCTTCCACTACTGCCAGGTCACCTGCGAGAAAGTCGTCGATCATGCGTCCAGCAAAACACGCGCCACTGACAATCGGCGAGCGGCTTTCGGAGCGGGTGGCTCGGCGCTCCGCGCAGACCGCTCTCGCGAACGGCCGCTCCCGGGCGAGCCGGTCCCGTACCGCCTCGTCCACCGGCACCTCCGGCGGTGGCCGGGCGCGGGAATGCGGCCCGGCCCTTTACCGTTGGACCGCGCGGAACAAATGGAGGCACAACGGTGCACGGCGAATACAAGGTCCCCGGCGGCAAGCTGGTGGTCGTCGATCTGGACAGTCGCGACGGAGTCCTGCGGGACGTGACGGTCGCGGGCGACTTCTTCCTCGAACCCGACGAGGCGATCCTGGCCATCAACGCGGCTCTCGAAGGCGCCCCGGCCGACACGGGCGCGGCCCAGCTCGCGGCCCGTATCGACGCGGCGCTGCCGCCGGGCACCACCATGTACGGGCTGACCTCGGAGGGCGTGGCGGTCGCCGTGCGCCGGGCGCTGGCGCACGCCACGGACTGGACCGACTACGACTGGCAGCTGATCCACGAGGCCCCGCAGTCCCCGGCCCTGCACATGGCGCTCGACGAGGTGATCACCGCCGAGGTCGCGGCCGGCCGGCGCCCGCCGACGCTGCGGGTGTGGGAGTGGGCCGCGCCCGCCGTCGTCATCGGCAGCTTCCAGTCGCTGCGCAACGAGGTCGACCCGGAGGGCGCCGAGCGGCACGGGATCACCGTCGTGCGCCGGATCAGCGGCGGCGGCGCGATGTTCATCGAGCCCGGCAACACGATCACGTACTCCCTGTCCGTGCCCGACGCCCTCGTGCAGGGCCTGTCCTTCGCGGACAGTTACGCCTATCTCGACGACTGGGTGCTGAGCGCACTCGGCGACATGGGCATCAAGGCCTGGTACCAGCCGCTCAACGACATCGCGACCGAGGCCGGCAAGATCGCGGGCGCCGCGCAGAAGCGGATGGTCGCGGACGACGGGGCGGTGCTGCACCACGTGACGATGGCGTACGACATCGACGCGGACAAGATGCTGGACGTCCTGCGCATCGGCAAGGAGAAGCTCTCCGACAAGGGCACCCGCAGCGCGAAGAAGCGCGTCGACCCGCTGCGCCGCCAGACCGGGCTCCCCCGGGAGGCCGTGATCGAGCGGATGATCGCGTCGTTCCGCTCCCGTTACGGGCTCGCCGAGGGCCGTGTCACGGACGAGGAGATGGCCCGGGCACGCGAACTCGCGGCGACGAAGTTCACCACCGAGGAGTGGACGGCGCGGGTGCCGTAAGGCGGTACGGCTCGGCGCGGGTGCCCGCGCTCCCCAGATGGCGGCCTAGGCTCGTGGCGCCTCAACCTCCCTGCTGTGTAGGCGAGTTGAGGCCGAAAGCACCACGTACAGGAGCAGTGCCGAGCCGAGTCCCACCGCCCAGCCGTAGTCGGCCAGCGGTTTGAGGAAGGGAATGAGGCCGTCCGTGGGGAACGGGCCGGCCTTGGCCCCCTTGTCGTCCAGCGTCGAGTAGGAACCGCCGATCGCGAGCACCCCGCCCGCCAGGAACGCGGCCACCGCCCGCCAGTTCCAGCCGGCGGTGTACCAGTAGCGGCCCCCGGGCCGGTACAGGTCGGCGACGTCCAGGACCGTGCGGCGCACCACCCAGTAGTCGGCGATGAGGATCCCGGCGACGGTGCCGAGCAGGCCGCCCACCACGCCGAGCCAGGTGAAGATGTACAGCTCGGGGGTGGAGGTCAGCTTCCACGGGAACATCAGGACCCCGACGACGCCCGTGATCAGCGCGCCCCGGCGGAAATCGACGACCTTCGGCGCGAGGTTCGCCAGGTCGTACGCGGGTGACACGACGTTCGCCGCCACGTTCACGGAGATCGTCGCGATCAGGACGGTGAGCAGCGCGAAGAGCAGACCGAAGACGTTGTCGGTCTTCGCCACCAGGTCGACCGGGTTCCAGATCGGCACCCCGTACACCGCCTGGGAGCCGGAGGTGACCAGGACGGACAGGAGCGCGAACGCGGTCATGGTGGTGGGAAGCCCGAGCGTCTGGCCCCGGACCTGGGCGCGCTGGCCCCGGCCGAAGCGGGTGAAGTCGGGGATGTTCAGGGACAGGGTGGCCCAGAAGCCGATCATGCCCATGAGGGAGGGGAAGAACACCGGCCAGAAGCCGGGGCCCCAGCCGTGTTTCGAGGGCTGGTCGAGGAGCGGCCCGAAGCCGCCCGCCTTGTGGGCGATCCAGATCAGCAGCACGAGCGCCCCGACGAGGACGAAGGGCGCCGCCCAGTTCTCGAAGCGGCGCAGCGTCTCCATACCCCGGTGAATCAGGGCGAGTTCGAGGATCCAGAACACGACGAAGCAGAGCCAGAGCGTCCAGGGCTGGCCGCCGATCCGCGAGGCGTCGGTCCAGCCGCCGAAGATCTTGCCGAGCAGTACGAAGATGCCCTGGCCGCCGATCCAGGTCTGGATGCCGAACCAGCAGCAGGCCACGGCGGCACGGATCAGTGCGGGGAGGTTGGCACCGCGCAGCCCGAAGGAGGCGCGGGCGAGCACCGGGAAGGGGATGCCGTACTTGGGGCCGGCGTGTCCGGTCAGGAGCATCGGGACGAGCACGATCAGGTTGGCGAGCGCGATGGTGAAGACGGCCTGCTTCCAGTCCATGCCGAGCGCGACCAGACCGGAAGCAAGCGTCCAGGAGGGGATGTTGTGGGCCATGCCGACCCACAGCGCGGCGAAGTTGTACGTCGTCCAGGTCCGCTCCTCGGGCGGTACCGGCCGCAGGTCGGCGTTGGCGAACCGGCCGTCCTCGGGGGCGGCCGTGGCGGGTATGGCGGCGGTTCCGGTCATGGGCAGGCCCTTCGTTCGGGGAGGGCGAGGAGGGCGAACGGGCCGTGCGGGCGGGGTGGTCGGCGCCTACCGGGTCAGGGCGGGGATGATCTGCTGCCCGTAGGCGTCGATGACGGCCTCGCGGGCGTCGTGCATGGCGTACACCGCGAACTGGTCGACGCCCAATGCCTTCAACTCCCGCAGTTTGGCGATGTGTTGGTCCGGGGTGCCCAAGAGGCAGAAGCGGTCGACGATCTCGTCGGGTACGAAGGCGGTGTCGGGGTTGCCGGTGCGGCCGTGGTGGCTGTAGTCGTAGCCCTGGCGCTGCTTGATGTACTCGGTGAGCGCCTCGGGCACGAGGCCCGAGTGCTCGCCGTAGCGGGAGACCAGGTCGGCGACGTGGTTGCCGACCATGCCGCCGAACCAGCGGCACTGCTCGCGGGCGTGCGCGAGGTCGTCGCCGACGTAGGCGGGGGCGGCGACGCACATGGTGATCGAGGCGGGATCGCGGCCGGCGTCGGCGGCGGCCTTGCGGACCGCCTTCACCATCCACTCGGTGAGGAACGGGTCGGCGAGCTGGAGGATGAAGCCGTCCGCCTTCTCGCCGGCGAGAGCGAGGGCCTTGGGGCCGTAGGCGGCCATCCAGACGGGCAGTCTGCCGTCCTTCACCCAGGGCAGTCGCAGGCTCTGTCCGTCGACGTCGGCCTCGCGGCCCTCGGCGAGGTCGCGGATGACGCCGATCGCCTCGCCGAGCCGGGCCAGGGTGTTGGGCTTGCGGCCGGCCACCCGCATCGCGGAGTCGCCGCGCCCGATGCCGCAGACGGTGCGGTTGCCGTACATGTCGTTGAGCGTGGCGAACGTGGAGGCGGTGACCTCCCAGGTACGGGTGCCGGGGTTGGTCACCATCGGGCCGACCGTGAGCCGCCGGGTGTTCGCCAGGATCTGGCTGTAGATGACGAAGGGTTCCTGCCAGAGCACGGCCGAGTCGAAGGTCCAGCCGTAGCGGAAGCCGTTGCGCTCGGCGCGTTTCATCAGGCTGATGACCTGGGCGGCCGGCGGGTCGGTCTGAAGGACGAGTCCGAAGTCCATGGTGCGGTGCTCCTAGCCGAGGTACTGACAGGTGGCGCGCGGGACGTAGCCGCCGTGTCCGGCGCGACCCGTGAACTTCCTTTGTTCGATGACGAGTTCACCGCGCGAGAGGACCGTCTCGACCTGCCCGGTCAGCCGCTTCCCCTCGTACGCCGAATAGTCGACGTTCATGTGGTGCGTCTCGGCGGAGACGATCTGCTCGGCGTGCGGGTCGTAGATGACGATGTCCGCGTCGGCGCCGGGGGCCAGGGTGCCCTTCTTCGGGTAGAGGCCGAACATCCGGGCCGGCGTGGCGCAGGCGATCTCGATCCAGCGGCGGCGGGTGATGTGGCCGTCGACGACCGCCTGATGCAGCAGGTCCATGCGGTTCTCGACGCCGGGAAGGCCGTTGGGGATCTTGGAGAAGTCGCCCCGGCCCAGCTCTTTTTGTCCCGTGAAGCAGAACGGGCAGTGGTCCGTGGAGACCACCTGGAGGTCGTTGGTGCGCAGACCCCGCCACAGTGCGGCCTGATGTTCCCGGGGCCGCAGGGGAGTTGAGCAGACGTACTTGGCGCCCTCGAAGTCCGGCTCGGCGAGGTTGTCGGTGGACAGGAACAGATACTGCGGGCAGGTCTCGCCGAAGACCGGCAGCCCCTTGTCGCGGGCAAGGGCGAGCTCGGCCAGGGCCTCCTCGGCCGAGACGTGGACGACGTAGAGCGGGGCGCCCGCGACCCGGGCGAGCTGGATCGCCCGGTGGGTGGCCTCGGCCTCCAGGAGCGCCTTGCGGACCTCGCCGTGGTAGCGGGGATCGCTCTCACCGCGGGCCAGCGCCTGCTCGACGAGGACGTCGATGGCGATGCCGTTCTCGGCGTGCATCATGATCAGGCCGCCGTTGGACTCCGCTCGCTGCATGGCGCGCAGGATCTGGCCGTCGTCGCTGTAGAAGACCCCGGGGTAGGCCATGAACAGCTTGAAGGAGGTGATGCCCTCCTCGACCAGGCGGTCCATCTCCTTGAGGGAGCCCTCGTTGACGTCGGAGAGGATCATGTGGAAGCCGTAGTCGATGGCGCACTGGCCGTCGGCCTTGGCGTACCAGGCGTCAAGACCGGCCCGCAGGGACTGGCCCTGCGACTGCACGGCGAAGTCCACGATGGTGGTGGTGCCGCCCCAGGCGGCGGCGCGGGTGCCGGTCTCGAAGGTGTCGGAGGCGAACGTCCCGCCGAAGGGCAGTTCCATGTGGGTGTGGGCGTCGACACCGCCCGGGATGACGTACCGGTCGGTGGCGTCGATGACCCGGTCCGCGGTCCAGCCCTGCGCCACGGTCGAGCCGTGTGCCGCTATGGCCGCGATCCGGCCGTCCTCGATCAGTACGTCGGCGTGCGTCTCGTCGGCGGCGGTGATGACCAGGCCGCCTTGGATGAGGGTGCGGGTACTCATGGGTGGAGCTCCCTTTCGTACACGTGCAAGTGCTCGTACTCGTAGCTGTTCCGGTCCCGGGGCGCGATGCTCAGGACGGCCAACTACACGGTGCGCAGGGCGCGTTCGAGGATGGCCGCGCCTTCTTCGGCCTCCGCGACGGTGAGGGTGAGGGGCGGCGCGATGCGCAGCACGCTGGTGTCGTGGCCGCCGCCCTTGCCGATGAGCAGGCCGCCTTCGCGGGCGGCTTCCAGGACCGCGGCGGCGGCCTCGGGGTTGGCCCGGTCCGTGCCGGGCCGTACCAGCTCGATGCCGGCCATCAGGCCCCGGCCGCGCACCTCGCGGACCACGGGGAGCTGGGCGCAGATGGCGCGCAGCCGCTCGATGAGCAGTCCGCCGACGCGGCGGGCGTTGCCCTGGAGGTCGTGTTCGAGGACGTAGGAGAGGTTGGCGAGGCCCGCGGCCATGGTGACCGGGGAGCCGCCGAAGGTCGAAATGGAGTTGCTGTCGAGGCAGTTCATGACCTCGGCGCGGGCGACGACGCCGCCGATGGACATGCCGTTGCCGATGCCCTTGGCGAAGGTGAGCAGATCGGGCGGCCCGCTGCGGCCGTGGGCCTGCCAGCCCCAGAAGTGGTCGCCGGTACGGCCCCAGCCGGTCTGCACCTCGTCGGTGATCCACAGGATGCCGTGCCGGTCGAGGACCTCGCGGAACGCGGCGTACAGGCCGTCGGGCGGCGAGGTGAAGCCGCCGACGCCCTGGATGGGCTCGGCGATCAGGGCGGCCACGTTGCGGGTGTGGCCGAGGAGGTCTTCGAGGTCGGCGACACAGGCCTCGATGAACTGGGCGTCGCTGAGGTGGGCGTACGGTCCCCGGGCGCGGACGCCGCCGTGCACGTACAGGGTCTGGAGCGGTGAGAGGCTGGTGGGCGACCAGGCGTGGTTGCCGGTGATGCCCACCGCGCTGAAGGAGCGGCCGTGGTAGCTGTTGCGCATCGCGAGGATCTGGTTGGAGCCCCGGTGGGCGGTCGCGAGCAGCAGCGCGGTGTCGTTGGCCTCGGTCCCGGAGGTGGTGAAGAAGACCCGCGCGTCGGGGATGCCCGACAACTGGGCGATGCGCTCAGCGAGTTCGACCATCTGCCGGTTGAGGTAGAGGGTCGAGGAGTGGATGATCCGGCCGGCCTGTTCGGCTACGGCCTTGGTGACCTCGGGCAGCGCGTGGGCGGTCATCGTGGTGAGGATGCCGCCGAAGAAGTCGAGGTACTTGTTGCCGTCGGCGTCCCAGACGTGCCGGCCCTCGCCGTGGGTGATCTCGATGGGCTGCCGGTAGTAGAGCGCGAGCCAGTCGGGCAGCACGGCCCGGTGGCGGTCGTGGAGGGGGCGGGTCACGGCTTCACCAGGCCTTCGTAGGCGTCGGGACGGCGGTCGCGGTAGAAGGCCCACTGCTGGCGGACCTGCTCGATGAGGCCGAAGTCCAGGTCCCGGACGAGGAGTTCCTCCTCCTTGTCGCTGGCGACCTCGCCGACGAACTGGCCGCGCGGGTCGACGAAGTAGCTGGTGCCGTAGAAGTCGTTGTCGCCGTACTCCTCGATGCCGACGCGGTTGATCGCGGCGACGAAGTACTCGTTGGCGACGGCCGAGGCGGGCTGCTCCAGCTGCCACAGGTAGCCGGAGAGGCCACGCGAGGTGGCGGAGGGGTTGTAGACCAACTGGGCTCCGTTGAGGCCGAGTTGGCGCCAGCCCTCCGGGAAGTGGCGGTCGTAGCAGATGTACACGCCGACCTTGCCGACGGCCGTGTCGAAGACCGGCCAGCCGAGGTTGCCCGGTTTGAAGTAGTACTTCTCCCAGAAGCCCTTGACCTGGGGGATGTGGTGCTTGCGGTACTTGCCGAGGTAGCTGCCGTCGGCGTCGATGACGGCGGCGGTGTTGTAGTAGAAGCCCTCGCCCTCGATCTCGAAGACCGGGACGACGACGACCATCCCGGTCTCCCGGGCGAGTTCCTTCATCCGGGTGACGGTCGGGCCGTCCGGGACGGGTTCGGCCCAGCGGTAGTGCTCGGCCTCCTGCACCTGGCAGAAGTAGGGGGCGTTGAACACCTCCTGGAAGCCGATGATCTTCGCGCCCTGCCGGGCCGCCTCGCGGGCGTGCTCCTCATGCTTGGCGATCATGGATTCGGTGTCGCCGGTCCAGGTCGCCTGAACCAGTGCGGCGCGCACGACATTGGCCATGAGCTGCTCCTTCGACGGGTCGTCAGCCAGCCAAATCCACACGCGTAGATCCGCGTGTGGATGAGACCGTAAGGCGCGTTACGCACCGTGGCAAGACCATCGCGGCTTCGGCGAGGCCAATCGTGGCGGCACAGGTCAGCCAGGGGTGGGCGGATCCCCCAGAGCTGACACGGCGTCACTTCGCGCGGCGCTCGGGCCCGGCAGGCGCCCCCAGTTGCCGCGCCGGGCATGGCGGAGCAGTACCGGGTCGTCGCCGACCACCACGGGGTGGCCCACCTCCGCGAGCAGCGGCAGGTCCGCCGCCTCGTCCGCGTAGGCATGGCAGCGCCTGGCCAGGATGCCGTGCTCGCGCAGCAGGGCGCGGGCCGCGTAGCCCTTGCCCTGGCCCATCATGGGGGCCCCGGGGCGGGAGCAGAGCACGGCGTCGGGGCCGAGCTGACGCACTACGGGGCCGAGCTCGGCGGCGCCGGCGAGGGCGACGAGCACCACGAGGTGCCCGAGCGCCGCATGGGCGTGCAGGGCGGCGAGCACCGGCGGATGCCAGAGCCGGCCGAGCGGCCCGGCGAGGCCGGCCAGGCCCGGCGCGGCGAGCAGGGTGCCCTCCACGTCGAAGAAGGCGACGGCGCTGGGCCGGCGCGGGCGGTCGTCTGGCCGGGTGCGGCGGGTCGTGTCCATTGCTCGGGACCATTCCCAGGCCGCCCCGCAGCTCAATCCCCAAACTTCAACGTTCTGTTGAATCCGGCTGGAATCAGACGGGTGTGCCCGGATTCTGTGCGTGGGTCAGCGTCTCCCAGGCGACGAACAGGTCGTCGGTGCCGCCCGGGCGCTGCTGCTCGGCCAGCCTCCGCGTCTCGGGCAGCGTCATGTGCAGCCGGTTCTGGAGGTGGTTGAGCAGCACCTCGACGTCCGGGCCCATGGTCCGCTCGACCTTTCCGGCGCACAGCCAGCTCGGGACCGGCTCGCCCAGCTGGAAGCGGGCGTGGAACTCGGCCGCCGCCTTGAGGCGCTCGGCCGTCGGCCCGTACAGGTCGATGCCCTGCTGCCACGCCGTCTCGGCGATATGGGCGGAGGCGGCGAGGGAGTACCCGACGTGCATGAAGTTGCGGCAGGTCTCCTGGCCGAGCCCGTCGGCGTAGGTGCGCTGGCCGAACCAGTACGTCGCCAGCTTGTCCGGGGTGGTCATCGAGCCGCCGGGCGGCGGCTTGGGCAGCTTGCCGTCGGAGCTGAGGTAGAAGTAGGCGGGCACCCGGGCCCGGTAGCGGTCCAGGGCGTCCTCGAAGATCCGGTGGTCCTCGACGAACACGGCGATGCCGATGGCCGCGTCCGTCATCGCCAGTTCCCAATTCCCGTTGTAATCGGGGACCTTGGCGGTGACGGCGGGCAGGTACGCCTTGCGCAGCATCCATTTGAAGCGCTGCACGGCCGGGGCCTGCCACCGCGGATAGCCCGCGTGCACGATGTCGGCGGCCCGGGCCCAGGTGGAGCCGGCCCAGGCGGTCTGGAGATCGGCGTTGCCCTCGGTGTGCCGCTTCATCACCTGCGCCCAGCCGTCCATGATCTCCACGGCCTTCCGGGCGTGGGCCTCGTCGCCGTTGACCGACCAGAGCAGGGCCTGGGTGTACGCGGCGATGGCGTCCTCGCGCTCGGCGAGACAGGCGGGCGGCCCCGCGTTCGGCGGGCAGGGCACCACCTCGGCGGGGTGCGGGACATAGCGCAGCGAGCCGTAGCGGCTGGCCCGCATCTTCTCGTACGCCGAGCTCCACGGCTCCTGGCGGGCCCGCACCTTCTGCCGCACGGTGTCGAGCTGGCCTCGGCCGACGACGACGCCGGGGTGGTGGAACACCAGCGTCGCGGGGTCCGCGTGCCCGGCGGCCAAGGCCGAGGCGTGCGGGTCGGGGGCGCAGGCCGCGAGCAGCGCGAGCACGCCGAGGGCCAGGGCGGCGGTCGCCCGCAGCGGACGGCGACGCCGGCGGGGGGACTGAGACGGATTGACCACGCTCCCACGGTCGCCCGGGGCACGCGTCGGCGCAGGATCTGTTGCGCCGAACAGGCAGCCCGCTCGCCGTGGGGTGGACGGGGTGTCAGCCGACGGTGTCCGACAGGCCGTGGACGGGAACGTAGCCGAGCTCCACCGGCGGATCGCCGGGCGTCCAGCCGTCGAGCAGGGCGTGCAGCTGGGGCGGCCAGATCTGCTCGTCGGTGTTCCTCAGCTCCTCCGGCGTCCACCAGCGCCAGCCGAGGATGCCGTCCGCGCGGTGCTCCCCGGCCAGGCCGGGGCCGATCTCGCGACGGACGTCCGGGGCGTCGGCGAGGTAGATGTGCTCGAACTGGCGCACCGGCACTCCGGCCCGGGTGAAGTCATGGGTCCAGGTGCACAGCACCGGGCCCGGTGCGAGGTCGGCCCAGCCGGTCTCCTCGCGCAGCTCTCGGCGGGCGCCCTCGCGCGGGGACTCCCCCGCGTCCAGGCCGCCGCCGGGCGTCGCCCAGTGCGGGCCGACCTCTTCGTTGTCGTACCGGAGCAGGAACACCGCGCCGAGCGCGTCGCGGACGACGATCCGCGCGGCGTCCCGGGGCGTCCGCGCCTTCGCGGGGCTCATGCGGCGACCGCCGGGGGCATCACGCAGATGCTCACGATCTCGTCCATGGACAGACCGAGGACCGAGGCGAGGGCGGCCACGGTGAAGAACGCGGGGGTGGGTGCGCGGCCCGTCTCGATCTTGCGGAGGGTCTCGGCGGAGAGGCCCGCCGCCGCCGCGATCTCGGTCATGCTGCGGTTCCCGCGCGCCGAACGCAACAACCGGCCGAGCCGCTCGCCTCGTTCGCGCTCCGCGGGGGTGAGTGGGGTGCGGACCATGCGGCCGAGTCTAGCGCCGGAGCCGGGCGGGGCGGCCGGGGCCTCGGCGCGGACCCGGACGGCGTGGACTCCGGGGCGGTGCCGGACGGCCGGGCGCCCCGCTCGACGGCGGGCGCCCCGCTCGGCGGGCGGGGGCCCGGGCCGGGCACACCGGGCACGTGGTGGCCCTCACCGGCGCGGGGCCCCGCGTCCGCACGCTGCCGTAGCGGGGCGCGGAGCGGTGTCAGTTGGCGGCCACGAACCGCTGGGCCAGGTCCTGCCCCAGGGCCACCGCCTCGTCGTGGCTCTCGATCGGCTCGGCCCGGGAGTTCTGGAACAGGATGTAGGTGACGCCGGATTCGGCGCCGCCCGTCTTCGGGCTGGGGTCCATCCCCAGCGCCTTGGCGGTGGCGTAGGACGCCTCGCCGATGACGGAGCCGGGGCCCGTGTCACCGACGACGGCGTACTCGACCCGGTCGCCGTAGACGACGGCGGCCACACCGCCGCCCTTGATGCCGGCGGCGCTGTAGTTCCAGAGCGGGCTCACGTTCGGCACCACCACGTACGGCACCTTCTCCGCGTCGAGCGGCTTGTCGTTCGACTGGTGGAAGCGGGTGTCGGGCTGGAACCACGGGTCCGTCGCCTTGTTGCAGGCGGTCGTCGCCTGGCCGTCGCAGTCGACGTCCAGGTCGGCCTGCCAGAACACCGCCCCGTTCTTGCCGCAGACGGGAACGGTTGCCTCGGCCTTGGGATCCGTCCGGTACTTGCCGTGGGAGATCTGGGCACAGGTCTGCACCTTGGCGAGGAGCTCGGCCGCACCGACCCGGCCGACGGCCGTCCGGCCGGACGGGCCGGCGGCTCGGCCGGCGGCGGCCGTGGCGGGCTGCGCGGTCGCCGGGAGAGCGACCGCGCAGAGCAGAGCGACGCCGGATGCCGCGGCGAGGGCGAGCGTTCTGGAGCGCACGGAAGAACCCTTCTGTCAGGAATGCGTTCTTGGCCGTTTGTCAGGAATGCGTCCTTACCCGTTGTGCGACCGATCCGATCTTCGGCCCGCACCACTCACGCCCCGCCCACGACAAGAGGCCCATGGCTCCCGGCCGTTCAGGTCGGGGCGATGGGCCTCTTGGGCGGCTTCAGCCGCGGCTACTGCTTTCCACTCGGATGGACCACGAGCGCCGAGCCGCCGCCGCGCCGCACGGTCTCGGCCGCCGCGAGCCAGCGGCCGTCGGGCAGCCGCTGCACTCCGGTCGCCGCCCCGATCTCCGGGTTCAGCGTGAACGAGTGGCCGAGCGCCTCCAACTGGGCCCTCAACGGACTGTTGTAGAGCGCCGGTTCGAGTTCGGTCTGTGCCGCGTTGCGCTGGCTCGCGCGCGGCGCCGCGATCGCGGCGACCAGCGGCATGCCCCGGTCCAGGTGGTTGACCAGGGTCTGGAGCACGGTGGTGATGATGGTCGCGCCGCCCGGCGAGCCGAGCGCGAGGACCGGCTTGCCGTGCCGGTCGAGGACGATCGTCGGCGAGATGGACGAGCGCGGCCGCTTGCCCGGGCCCGGCAGGTTCGGGTCGTGGACGGCCGGGTTGGCCGGGGCGAAGGAGAAGTCGGTCAGTTCGTTGTTGAGCAGGAATCCCCGGCCGGGCACGGTGATCGCGCTGCCGCCGGTCTGCTCGATGGTGAGGGTGTACGCGACGACGTTGCCCCACTTGTCGGCGACGGTCAGGTGTGTGGTGTTGTCGCCCTCGTACGTGGTCGGAGACGCGGCGCCGGACGTCTCGCACGCCTGCGGGTCGCGGGGGTCACCGGGCGCGAGCGGGCTGGTCAGGACCGCGTCGTCCTTGATCAGGCAGGCCCGCGAGTCGGCGAAGCGCTGCGAGAGCAGCCCTCGGGTCGGCACCTTCTCGAAGGCCGGGTCGCCGACCCAGCGGCCCCGGTCGGCGAACGCGATCCGGCTGGCCTCGATGTAGTGGTGCAGGAACTGGACGTCCGAGGCCTTCGACAGGTCGGTCCGCTCCAGGATGTTGAGCGCCTCGCCCACCGTGGTGCCGCCGGAGCTGGAGGGGGGCATGCCGTAGACGTCGAGCCCGCGGTAGCCGACCTTGGTGGGCGCCCGGAACTTCGCCTGGTAGGCGCGCAGGTCCTGCCGGGTCAGATCACCGCTGCGCACCTTGCGGGTCGACTTGGGGTCGACGGGGGGCTTGCGCACCGTGCGGACGATGTCCGCGCCGAGGTCGCCCCGGTAGACGGCGTCGACGCCCTCGCGCCCCAACTCCTCGTAGGTGCGCGCCAGATCGGGGTTCTTGAAGGTGGAGCCGACCACGGGGAGCTGCCCGCCCGGCAGGAACAGCTTGGCGGTGTCGGGGAAGTCGGCGAACCGGGCCTGGTTGTCCCTGGTCTGCGACCGGAAGGTGTCGTCGACGGTGAACCCGCCCCGTGCGAGCCGTTCGGCGGGCTTGAGGAGCGTGCCGAGCGACTTGCTGCCCCAGGCGTCCAGGGCCCGGTCCCAGGTGGCGGCGGTGCCCGGGGTCCCGATGCTGAGCCCGCTGGTCACCGCGTCCGCGAAGGGCAGCGGCTTGCCGTTCTCCAGGAACAGCGAGGAGGTGGCGGAGGCGGGCGCGGTCTCGCGGCCGTCGAGGGTGTGCACGGAGCGTGAGGCCGCGTCGTAGTAGACGAAGTAGCCGCCTCCGCCGATGCCCGAGGAGTACGGCTCGGTGACGCCGAGGGCCGCGGCGGTGGCGACGGCGGCGTCCACCGCGTTGCCGCCGTTCTTGAGGACCTCCAGGCCGGCGGCGGACGCGTCGGCGTCCACACTCGACACCGCTCCCCCGTAGCCGACCGCCTCCGGCACCTTGGCGGGGGTACGGCCGGGCGGCGCGGCCGTCGTGGGCGGGGCGGCCGCGACCGAGGCCGCCACCGCGGCCGCCGCGGCGAGGAGGGACAGGGTGCGGACAGCAGGACGACGCATGCATACCTCCCGTTGGCGAACGTCCGCGCAGCGTAGCGCCGTCCCTCGGCCGACGTCATGAGCACGGCGAACGTGAGGGCGAACTCCCGCTGGCATGCGCGCCCATCAAGGTCGTCAACTCCCCGGCGTACGGCCCCGATGTGGTCGAGCTCGTCGCCGGTGTGCCCCGGGCCGCCCAGGAGCCCGCCCCGGCCGTCCGCACCCCGCACCGTGCCACCGGCTAGTCCACCCGCACGAGAAGCGACTTGACGCCGTTGATGAAGTGGGAGACGAGCCGGCGCGGCGGCGCGGCGAGTTCCGTACGGGGCAGGGCCCGCAGCGCCTCCTCGTGCAGCACCCTCAGTTGCAGCCTGGCGAAGTGCGCGCCGAGACATACGTGCGGGCCGTCGCCGAAGGAGACGTGCGGGTTCGGGCTGCGGGCGAGGTCGAGGCGGTGCGGGTCGGCGAAGACGCGCTCGTCGTGGTTGGCGGAGGCGTGGAAGACGACGACCTTGTCGCCCGCCACGATGCGCTGCCCGGCCAGGACGGCGTCGCGGGTGGCGGTGCGCCGGAAGCTCAGCACCGGCGGGTGCCACCGCAGGAGCTCCTCGACCGCTGTGTCCACCGGCACCTGACGTGCCGTCAACAACGTGCGCGCATGCGGATGTCGGGCCAGGGCGAGGAAACCTCCCGGGGCCGCGGCGCGTACAGTGTCGTTGCCCGCCACGGTCAGCAGGAAGAAGAACATCTCCAGCTCCGCGTCGGCCAGTCGGGAGTGCGCGAGCGAGGTCATGATGTCGTCGGCGGGCCGCTCGCGCTTGTAGGCGGCAAGCTCCTGGGCGTACGCGAACATCTCCGCCAGCATCGCGGGCGAGCGCGGGTTGACCGGCCGTCCGTCGGGGCCGCGCACGGGGGTCTCGTCCGGGTCCTGGTAGGCGATGACGCGCTCGGTCCACTCCAGGAGCAGGCCCCGGTCGCCGGGCGGAACGCCGAGCAGGTCGGTGAGGTTGAGCAGCGCGTAGTCGTCGGTGACGTCGGCCACCAGGTCGACGACGCCGTCCTCGGCTCCGGCGCGGGCGCCGGTGAGCAGGGCGCGGGCCCGCTCGCGCGCCAGCGCCTCGAAGCGCTCGACGCGGCCCGGAGTGAAGGCGCGGCTCACCAGGCGGCGCAGGACGCCGTGTTCGGGCGGGTCCTGGTTGAGCATCATGCGGCGGATGAACGGCAGGTCCGCAGGGTCGGGGTCGCGGATCTGGGTGGCGCCCAGCGTCGAGGAGAAGGTACCGGCGTCCCTGAGGACGCGCACGACGTCCGCGTGCCGGGTGACCGCCCAGAAGCCGGGCCCGGCAGGCCAGCCGAGCACCTCGGGCTCGGCCTGCCACGCGACCGGGTGACGGTCGCGCAGCTCGCGGTAGGCGGCGTGCGGCGGTCCTGCCGCGTAGGGGCGGGGGTCGAAGACGTCGGGGATGTCAGCCATGGCGGACCGGGTCAGACATGGTCGGCCCGCAGGAAGTCCTCGACGGTACGGATCAGATCGAGCGGCGCCTCGTCCATGGCGTGGTGTCCGGCGAAGGGCAGTTCGACGAGCTGGCCGGCCGGGTACCAGCGCAGCCAAGTACCGCGCAGGAACTCGGCGTTGATGGCCGGGTCGAGCGCGCCGGTCACCGCGAGGGCGGGCACCGGGGAGCCCTCGGTCTCCTCGTGGAAGTCCTCGCCCGACCAGGAGTCGAGCCAGGCGCGGAACGCCTTGGGGTCGCTGCGCTCCATCGAGCGCCGGGTCATCCGGTCGAGCCACGCGTCGGGGCGGTCGCCGCCGGTGGTGAGGTCGATGATCGCCCGGCGCTTGGCCGGATGCTCGGCGGCCCCGGTGAACAGGGCGCGGGTCTGCTCGTCCATCGGCATGCCGCCGGCCGGGACCGGCGATATGCCGACCATGCGCCGCACCCGGTCGGGGGCGGCGGCGAGCACCCGCTGCACGACGGCGCCGCCCATCGAGTGCCCGATCAGCGAGAAGCGGTGCCAGCCGAGCCGGTCGGCGAGGCCCAGGACGTCCTGGGCCCCCTCGCTCGTGGTGAACGCGCCCGAGGCGTTCCTGGCCTCTCCGTAGCCGCGCAGGTCGACGAAGGCGTAGGTGAACACGGCGGCGTCGAGGTCGGGCAGCACGGCGGCGTAGTCGCCGCGGTCGGCGAGCCAGCCGTGCACGGCGACGACCCGGTGCGGGCCGTCGCCGTGGAGGGTGTGGGGCAGCGTGAATCCGGCCATGGGCACTCCGATTCCGGGCAGCGGTCGTCGGCGTACGTGCTCGCGGTGGTGCTGTCGGCGTGCGAGACGTACGCGTACACGGTGGCGGTCGCCCTGCCGCGAGGCAAGAAGCCGGTCAGAACTGCCAGTGGGTGTCGGCCGGTTCCGCCGTGCGGTCCTCGACGACCACCTCGGCCGGCGCGAACCGGCTTACCGCGGCGAGGACTTGGGCCGCGTCGAAGTCGAAGAGCTGCTCCTCGAAGCAGAGTCCGTGCGCACCCTTCGCGCGGCCGAGCACGGGCGCCAGGCGCCGGTACATGGACCGGGGGCGGCTGGCATGGGGCAGCGCGGGCGAGCGCAGGTCCACCAGGAGGAAGCGGCGGACGTGCCGGCCGGTCCGTACGGCGACGGCGGTCACGGCGCTCACCTCGTCCCAGTCGACGCGTCCCGCGAGCCAGGTAGGCAGCCGCACGGTGAGCGCGTCGATGTCCACGTCGATGCGCAACGGGCGCAGCAGATAGCCCACGAAGGTGACCGCGACGAGCAGGAGGGCCACACCCGCCACGGCCATGACCGGGCCGGCGACGCCTCCGTTGGGGCCGTCGAAGACGGCGGCGACGGCGAGGTACCAGATCCCGAGCACCACGACCGAGGCGAGCGGGATCCACCTCAGGGCGGGGCGCAGGCCGAGGACGATCGGGGCGGCCGTGGGCCGCGCGGCGTTGGCTGAATTCTCCACACGCAGAGCTTGGTGGGTCGGCGGCCCGGACGCCAGAGTGTTACCCATGGGTTTACTGAATTGAAGTCAACAGATCCGCGCCTCGTTCACCGGCCCACCGCGGCCGGGCCGGCGGCCGGCTCAGGGTGAGCAGGCGAGCGGGCTGAGCGGGCTCGGGGCGCCGTTGCCCAGGATCGTCGCCTTGAAGCGGGGGCCGCGCGCCGCCTTCTGGAGGGCGGTGCAGGCGATCTGGCGCTGGGCGGTCGGGGTGAGCCCCGACACGTCCTGACCGAGCATCACCGTCACGCCCCCCTCGCCGATGGCCAGTCTCAACGGGCCGCTCAGCGGCGGCAGTTCACTGCGCAGACCGACCGACCGCTCGTCCTGGTCCGGGCCCGCGAAGAGCAGGGGAAGAAGCGGCGAGGAGACGCCGGAGCGCACGACGGGCATCAATCCGTCGGGGCCCACGAAGTACAGCACGGTCGAGCCGTCGGGGGGCGGCATCGCCTGCGCGGTCGCGGGGTCGCCCACCGCGACGACATCGGTGGACTGGATGCCGCAGCCCGCCGCGAGCAGCCCGGCGGGCAGCAGGGCGAGTGCGGCGAGCGCCCGGAGGCCGGCGAACCTCGACCTCATCGGGCGGCCTCCACGGGGGCGTCGCCGAGCACCCCTGCGGGCAGTTCGACCGTGAACACCGCGCCGCCCTCCGGCCCGTTCGAGGCCCGGACCGTGCCGCCGTGCAGCCGTACGTTCTCCAGCGTGATCGCGAGCCCGAGGCCGCTGCCCGCCGAGCGGGTACGGGCCGCGTCCGCCTTGAAGAAGCGGTCGAAGATGTGCGGCAGCACCGCCGCGTCGATGCCGGGCCCCCGGTCGGCCACCTCCACCACCAGGGGGCCGTCGCCGGACCCCGGGCGCAGTCGTACGGTCACCGGCTCCGAGCCGTGCCGCAGGGCGTTGCCGACCAGGTTGGCCACCACGATGTCGAAGCGCCGCGGGTCGATCATCGCCCGTACGCCGTCCGGGAGTTGGGTGACCACACGGTCCTGCCAGTGCCGTCGCTGGAGGGTCTTGCGGATGGTCTCGGCGACATCGACCTCGTCGGCGTTGAGCTCGGCCGCCTTGGCGTCGAAGCGGGAGATCTCCATCAGGTCCTCGACGAGGTTGGCGAGCTTGCCGGTCTCGGCCGAGATGAGGCGTACCGCGCGGGCGGTGTCGGGGTCGAGCCCGTCGGCGTCCTCGTCGAGGACCTCCGTCACCGCGAGCATGCCGGCCAGCGGGGTGCGCAGTTCGTGCGAGACGTCGGAGGCGAAGCGCCTGGCCCGGGCCTCCGCCTTCTGCAACTCCTCGACGGAGCGCTCCAGTTCCTCGGCCGACTCGTTGAACGTCCACGCCAGATCGGCGAGTTCGTCCGATCCCTTGACCTCGATGCGGGTGTCCAGCCGGCCCTTGCCCATGCTGCTGGCGGCCCGCCGCAGATCGCGTACCGGGCGCAGCACGCTGCGGGCGGCGAGCAGGGCGGGGACCACGGCGATCGCGAGGGCGGGCAGTGCGCCGTTCTTGGCCGCCGTGACCATGGCCTGGATGGTGACGCCCTCGGCCTTGAGGTCCATCACCGCGTACAGGTAGACGCCGCTGCGCTGTTCGGTGAAGCTGTCGAACATCACCGGCATGCCGATGGTCAGATACGGGGTGCCGTCCCGGATCACCCGCTGGAACGAGCCGTGCGCGTTCGCGTGCGTCTTGCGGCGCAGGTCGTCGGTGATCACGGTAGAGGTGGGGCGGTTGGTGGAGGAGGCGCGCAGGGTGCCGTACTCCGCGAACACGAACCAGGGGTGCGGCTTCCCGGCCCGGGCCAGGGTGCGGCAGGCGTTCTGCAGCGCGGCGGTGGAGGTGGGCAGCGAGAAGTACTCGTTGGCTATCTGCTCGCGGAACTGCTCGACTGCTTGGTCCTGGGCCTGCTTGAGGATGGCCGAGCGGGCCGACTGGTAGGTGAGGGCCGCGGTGGTGACCGCGCTGATGGCGGCCACCAGGAGGAAGGCCGCGATCAGGCGCGTACGCAGGCCGGGGCGCAGGCCGCGGCGGCGGAGGGGGAACCTCACAGCGGCCCGAAGCGGTAGCCGAAGCCGCGCACGGTCTGGATGTAGCGGGGCGCACCGTCGGGTCCCGCGGTGTCGCCGAGCTTCTGGCGCAGCCGCCGCACACAGGCGTCGACCAGCCGGGCGTCGCCGTGGTAGCTGTGCTCCCACACCGATTCGAGGAGTTGCTGGCGGCTGAAGACCTGCTCGGGCGAGGCGGCCAGGTGGAGCAGGAGCTTCAGTTCGGAGGGCGCGAGCGCGAGGCGCTCACCGTTCCTGGCGGCGGTCAGACCCGCCCGGTCCAGGGCGAGCTCGCCGTGGAACTCCGGTCCCGAGCGGGTGACGGGGTCGGCGAGGCGGCGCAGTACGGCCCGGATGCGGGCCTCGATGACCTCGGTTCGGGCGGGCTTGACGATGTAGTCGTCGGCGCCGGCCTCCAGTCCGATCACCACGTCGAAGTCGTCGCCGCGCGCGGTGAGCATGATGATCGGCAGCTGGCTGGTCTCGCGTATCCGGCGGCAGACCTGGACGCCGTTCATGCCGGGCAGCATCAGGTCGAGCAGCACCAGATCCGGATGGAAGGACTTGAGCGAGGCGAGTCCGGCCTCGCCCGTCCCGGCGGCCAGCACCTCGTGGCCGCGCCTGCGCAGCCCGAGTTCGACCCCTTCGCGAACGGAGGGGTCGTCTTCTATGAGGAGCACGCGAGGCATAGGCGTCAGTATCCCAACCGTCTCATTTGTCCCGTCACCGGGCTCGGTGTCTGCCGCCGCCGCGCACCTTGTCGAGCACGGCGTTGATGTCGGTGAGCCCCAGTGGCCGGGCGAGCAGCGCGAGCGCGACGACGAGCGTCATGGTTCCGGCGCCGGCCGCGGCGACACTGCCGAGCGGGTCCGTGGAGCGGGCCGCCGCGTAGCCGAGCGCCGCGGCGGGCACGGCGCCGAGCAGCAGCCGCAGATGCGCGAGCAGCGCCGGTGAGCGCAGCAGCGGGCCCCCGCCGAGCCTGCGGTTGAGGGTGTACGCGGTGGCCGCGAGCCCCGCGAGGAGCGCCACGGTGTAGGCCCCGGCGATGCCCGTCACGGCCCAGCGCGAGGGCAGCGCGAGGTAGGCGACGACGGTGAGGGCCGCGTTGACTCCGGCGATGACGAGGTTGAGCAGGAACGGGGTGCGGGTGTCGCCGAGCGCGTAGAAGCCGCGGGACAGGACGTACTGTCCCGAGAGCGCGATCAGTCCGGGGGCGAACGCCATGAGCATGCCCGCCATGACCGTGATGTCGGCGGCGCCGGTCCTGCCGTACTCGAAGACCGAACCGAGGATCCAGGGCGCGAGCGCGAACAGCGCGCACGCGGCGGGGACGATCATCGCGCCGCAGGTCCGCAGGCCGTAGGAGACGTCCGCCCGCACGCCCGCGAGGTCGCCCTCCGCCGAGGCCCGGCTCATCCGCGGCATCAGCGCGGTGACCAGGGAGACGGTGACGATGCCGTGCGGCACCATCCAGAGCACATAGGCGTTGGTGTACGCGGTGTAGCCCGCTCCCCCGGCGACTCCCTCGTGCTCGGCGCGGTACCCGGCCGTGGTGGCGAGCCGGGTCACCACCCAGTACGCGAGCTGGTTGGAGACGACGAGCAGCACCGCCCAGCCCGCCGAGCGCAGCGGCCGCCCGAGTCCGCTGCCGCGCCAGTCGAAGCGGGGACGCCAGCGGAAGCCGGCCGAGCGCAGCGAGGGCACGAGGGCGAGGGCCTGGACCACGATGCCGGCGGTGGTGCCCCAGCCGAGCAGCCGGGCATCGCCCGCGCTCAGCGTGCCCGAGCCGCCCGCGGCGAGGGCGAGGTAGAGCCCGAACACCCCGATGACGACGAGGTTGTTGAGCACCGGCGTCCACATCATGGCGCCGAACCGGCCGCGCGCGTTGAGGACCTGGCCGAACAGCGTGAACAGGCCGTAGAAGAGGATCTGCGGCAGGCAGTACCGGGCGAGCGCGACCGTGAGGTCGGCCTGGCCGCCGCTGTAGTCGGTGTACGCGCCGACGATCCAGGGGGCCCCGACCACCGCGAGCGCGGTGACGGCGACCAGCGCGGTGGTGCAGGCCGTCATGAGGCGGTCGGTGTAGGCGGCGCCGCCGTCGGCGTGCTCCTTGGCGGCGCGCACCAGCTCGGGTACGAAGACCGCGTTGAGGGTGCCGCCGATGAGGAGCATGTACAGGATGTTGGGGACGTTGTTGGCGACCGCGTACCCGTCGCCGAGCAGCCCGACCCCGAGCGCCGCCGCGACGACCGCGGAGCGCACGAAGCCGGTCGCGCGCGAGACGACGGAGCCCGCCGCCATCAGCGCGCTGCTGCGCAGCAGGGCGGACCCCTTGGTGGCGGTGGCCGTCGCGGTCGCGGTCACCGGCGTGCCAGGTACGCCTGGAAGGCGCGGTACAGCGCGTTGTTGGTGGTCCCGCCCATGGATGTCTCCCACTCGCCCAGCGTCTCGACGACCTGCCCGCCAGTGCCGAGTTTCCAGCGCAGGAGGCCGAAGGGCCGGTCCTGCGGATCAAGAGTGGAGGGTACCCCGCGCATGTCGTACACCTCGGCGCCGAGCGCGTGGGCGTCCTGGATCATCTGCCACTGGAGCGCGTTGCTGGGGCGGACCTCGCGGCGGTGGTCGGCGGAGGCGCCGGTCTGGTACCAGACCCGCCGCCCTACCGTGATCATGGTGTGCGCGGCGAGCACCTCGCCCCGGTGGACGGCCAGGTACAGCCGCATCCGCCCGGGCTGTTCGGCGTTGAGGGCCTCGTACTGGCGCTGGAAGTACGCGAGCGAGCGGCCGAGCCGGAAGCCGTCGCGCTCCTCGGTGACCCGCAGGAGCCGGTAGAACTCGGGGAGGTCGGCTGCGGTCCCGGTCACGGTCCGCACCCCGGCCTTGTGGGCGGTGCGCACATTGCGGCGCCACTCCTGGTTGAGCCCGGCCCACAGCTGCTCGGTGCCGCGTCCGGCCAGCGGCAGCCGGAAGACATGGCGCGGCTGTGCGTCGGCGTCGCCGTCGTCGTCCCCGCCGCAGCGGCTCCAGCCGCGGGTGCGCAGCCGCTCGGCGACGGCGGAGCCGAGCGGGTCCACCTCGGTGGCCAGGATGTCGCCGATCCGGCGGCCGGCTCCGGTAGCGGCCTTGAGTCGGGCGGCGTCCCAGCGCCGGTAGGCGGGCGTCGGCCCGATCCGTACCGCGAAGGCCCCGGCCTTGCGCAGATGGCGCAGCAACGGCTTGAGCCAGCGGTCGATTTCGGGGTCGGCCCAGTCGGCGACCGGGCCCTCCGGCAGATAGGCGAAGTATTTACGGGTGCCGGGGAATTGCCGGTAGAGGATCTGGGCCACGCCGGTCAATGCGCCGTTGTCAAGGGACCATCCGACCCTTTCGGCAACCCATTGGTCCTTCACGTCGGACCACGAGGGACATTGCAGAAAGCTGACGTCGGCGCGGCTCGCGAGAAAGGAGCGGTACTCGGCGGCGCCGAGGCCGCGGACCCCGGCATCCTGGTCTCGGTTCTCGGTCACCAGCAGTGCGGACACGTCCGTGGCCTCCCAAGTGCGCCCCGTCGTCGGTCCTCCGGGGGTGCACAGGATGCTCACAGCGGTCCGTGACGAGTTCGCGCGGCGTATGTGACGGGACGATGACCGTTCCTCTGCGGTCCTCGTCACACAACGAATTACGAGTTTCCCGGCGAGTCCCGCAACCTAAAGTCCGAGCGATGACTCTCACCTACGGAAAAGCATTTGCAACGGAGGTTTTCCAGTTGAGCCGCATACGCCGTCACACCCTGCCCCGCCGCCCGGCCCGTATCGCCGCCATCGCCGGAACGGCGGTCCTGGCCGCGGCGCTGACCGCCTGCGGGGGCGGCGACTCCTCGTCCAGTGACGCGAAGTCCGATCTCAAGGCCCAGAAGAAGACCGAGATTTCGGTGAATTTGACCGGCAGCCAGGCGAAGGCCGGCGAGCCGGTGAAGGTGACGCTCGCCGACGGCAGGCTCCAGACGGTGACGGTCACCGACGCCAAGGGCGGCAAGCTCGACGGAAAGCTGTCGGCCGACGGCAAGTCCTGGACCTCGGTCCGTACGGCGGCGCCCGGCACCTCGTACAGCGTGGAGGCGAAGGACGACAAGGGCGGCAGCGCCAAGGCCGAGTTCGCGACGGCGGCCCCCGACAAGGTCAACAAGCTGACGCTCGCGCCCGGCAAGGACTCCACCGTCGGCGTCGGCCAGCCGCTCTCGATTGTGTTCGACCACCCGGTGAAGAACAAGGCCGAGGTCGAGAAGCAGCTGAAGGTGACCACGTCGAACAACACCGAGGGTTCCTGGGGCTGGATGGAGGACTACTCCGGCAAGTCCCGGGTGGACTGGCGGCCCAAGGACTACTGGAAGCCCGGCACCAAGGTGACCCTGGAGGCGGACCTCAACGGCGTCGACTCGGGCCCCTCGGGCGGCTGGTTCACCAAGGACTACAAGACCGGCTTCACGGTCGGCAGGAACCAGCTCGTCAAGGTCGACCTCGACAGCCACCACCTGAAGCTGTACCGCGACGGCGAGTTGGTCAAGGACATCCCGATGTCCGCGGGCACCCCCGGTGGCGACAAGGCGTCCTGGCGCGGCAAGACCGTCCTGATGGCGAAGGAGGGGACGATCAACATGAACTCGGAGACCGTCGGCCTCGGCAGCTCCTACAACAAGATGGTCGACTACTCGATGCGGCTCACCTGGTCGGGCATGTACGCCCACGCGGCACCGTGGAACAACGCCTACTTCGGCTCCGCCAACAAGAGCTCCGGCTGCATCGGCATGAGCGACGCCAACGCCAAGTTCGTATACGACTCGGTGCAGGTGGGCGATCCGTTCGAGATCACGGGCGACGACGCCAAGGGCACCCAGGCCCTCAACAACGGCTATGGCGAGTGGAATTTGACGTACGACGCCTGGAAGGCGAAGAGCGCGCTCTCCGGTACGGGCACGGGCGCGGGGAACTCCGGCACCACGGGGAACACCGGCACCACCGGCAACTGACACGGCGTCCAATAATCGTTACCCTCGCGTAACTTACCGACCAGTTACCCCAGGTAAGCCTCCGCGGTTACCGTCGGGTCACTTTGCACCGGCGCGAGCGAGGAGCGATTCATGGCCCCCCACCATCTGTCCGGCCGCCCCACCAGGACCACGGCGGTGGCGATCACCGCCGCGGCCCTGTTCGCGGGCGCCGCCTTCGGCCTCGCCCCGGCGGCCACGGCGGCCCCGGCGAGAGCCGCCGCCGCTTCGGCGAGCAGCAGCAGCGTCACGTTCTACGACATCCCCGGCTCCGGCGGGATCACCCTCAAGGGCAATGTGTTCACGCCCGCCGGGGCGAAGGCCGGTGACAGATACCCCCTGATCGTCTTCCCGACGAGCTGGGGCCTGCCGCAGATCGAGTACATCGCGCAGGCCCAGAAGCTCGCCGACGCGGGCTACACGGTGGTCAGTTACACCTCGCGCGGCTTCTGGCTCTCGGGCGGCAGCATCGAGGTCGCGGGCCCGCCCGACATCGCCGATGTGTCCTCGGTCATCGACTGGGCACTCGCCAACACCCCCGCCGACCCGGCGCGGATCGGCATGGGCGGCGTCTCGTACGGCGCGGGCATCAGCCTGCTCGCGGCCGGACACGACAAGCGGATCAAGGCAGTTGTGGCGATGAGCGGCTGGGCCGACCTCATCCAGTCCATCTACAGCGGCCGCACCCAGCACCTCCAGGCCGCGGCCCTGCTGGGCGTCGCGGGGCAGATCACCGGCCGCCCGAGCGCCGAACTCAACCAGATCCTGAAGGAGTTCCTGGGCTCGGACCTGGCCAAGGAACAGGACATGATCGACTGGGGCTGGAAGCGCTCTCCCGCCGCCTACGTCGACCAGATCAACCAGAACGGCGCCGCCCTCATGCTGGGCAACGCCTGGGGCGACAGCCTCTTCCCGCCCAACCAGTACGCCGACTTCTTCGGCAGGCTGACCGGACCCAAGCGCCTGGAGTTCCGCCCCGGCGACCACGCCACCGCCGAGGCGACCGGTCTGCTCGGGCTTCCCAACGACGTGTGGACGGACGCCCACCGCTGGTTCGACCACTATCTCAAGGGCGCCGACAACGGCATCGACAAGGAGCAGCCGGTCCAGCTCAAGTCCCGTACCGACGGCTCCTACGAGGGCTATCCCAGCTGGCAGGCGGTCGGCCCGGCCAAGGAGGACCTGGCGCTCTCCGGCACGAAGAAGATCACGGCGAACGTCGACTCGGGTGCCGACGGCGGGCTCATCTTCCTGTCCAGCCTCCTGGACCAGTTCGCGAAGCTGCCGCCGATGGCATCGATCCCGCTGCTTCCGCGGTCGTTCGCGGCGGTGTGGCAGTCGGGCACGTACGGCGAGGACCGCAGGATCCGCGGGACCGCGAAGCTGCACACGACGCTCACCTCGACCAAGGAGAGCGGCACCCTCGTCGCATACCTCTACGACGTGGGCCCGCTCGGCCTCGGCAAGCTGGTCAGCAACGCCCCCTACACCTTCCACGGCCAGACGCCCGGCCGGCCGTTCCCCGTCGACCTGGAGCTCTCCTCCACGTCGTACGACGTACCGGCCGGCCATCATCTGGCACTGGTGGTGGACACCGTCGACCCGCTCTACATCGAGCACAACCCGCTCGGCGCGCAGCTGACCTTCTCCTCGCCCGCGTCAGACCCGTCGCGTCTGACGGTCCCTCTCCGCGAGAAGTGATCACCGGCTGCTGCCGGGTGGGTTCTTGCCCCTCAGCTACTGCACACCCGGCAGCAGCGTCCCTGGTTCGGCCGGTGCGACGTCCACGGCCTCCGTCTTGGGATTGCGCTTCTGTCTCCTGGCCATCCAGGTGGCGAACCAGGAGAGCAGCATGCACATCCCGATGTAGATCGGCGAGATCACCATCACCACGGGGATGAACGGCAAATCGTAGTCGAGATTCGACGCGATGAGCTTTCCCGCGTGCAGAAACTCCTCATAGGTGATCAGATAGCCCAGCGAAGTGTCCTTCAGCGCGACCACCAACTGGCTGATGATGGTCGGCAGCATGGCCCGGATCCCCTGCGGGACCAGCACGTACGTCATGACCTGCGTCTTGCGCATGCCGAGTGAGAATGCCGCCTCCTTCTGGCCGCGTTCCACGGAGTTGACGCCGGTCCTGAAGACCTCGGCGAGCACCGACCCGTTGTAGAGCGTGAGCCCCGCCACCAGGGCGGGCAGCGGCTGCACCTTCAGCGCCACGAAGATGAAGAAGATCATCACCAGGACGGGCATCGCGCGGAAGAACTCCACGAGCAGGGTGGCGATCCAGCGCAACGGGCGGTGGTCGGAGAGCCGTCCGACCGCGAGCACCGCACCCAGCGCGATCGAGAGCACCGAGGCGAACGCGAAGGCCCGCAGCGTGTTGCCGAGCCCGCGCAGGAGCAGTTCCTGGATGCCCTTGTACTCGAAGGGCCGCCACTTGGCCGCGGTGAACTGGTCGGTGTCGAACAGGAGATGGACGAGCCAGCCGAACAGGGCGAGGATCAGGATCGTCGAGATGATCCCGTACACCAGGTGCCGCTGCTGGGTCCTGGGCCCGGGGATGTCGTAGAGGGCGGTGGATTCCGTGGCCAGTGGCGCGGTCATCGGGCGACTCCCCAGCGCTTTTCGAGGACGTTGAAGACGGCGCTGATGAAGAGGGTGATGATCAGGTAGCCGATCGCGATCCAGACGAAGGTCCAGATGATGTTGTAGCCGAGCTCGCTCAACGTCTTGTACGTGCCGAGGAGTTCGGTGACGCTGAACGCCCCGGCGATCGCGGAGTTCTTGGCGAGGGCGATCAGCGTGGAGCCGATCGGCGGGATCACGGACCGGAAGGCCTGCGGAAGCACCACCGTGGACAGGGTCTGCCCGAAGGTCATCCCGAGGCTTCTGGCCGCCTCGCCCTGGCCCTTGGGCACGGTGTTGATGCCGGAGCGCAGCGCCTCACAGATGAACGACGAGGTGTAGCAGCCGAGCGCGATCACCGCGAAGAGCTGGAAGGGCAGCACCAGCCCGAAGCGCGGCAGGCCGAGCAGGACGGCGAAGAACAGCAGCGTCAGCGGGGTGTTGCGCAGCACGGTCACCCACACCGTGCCGAGCACCCGGAACGAGCCGACCGGGGAGACCCGGCAGGACGCCATGACGAAGCCGAGCACCAGGGCCAGGACCGAGGCGTAGACGGTCAGTTCGACGGTGCCGAGGAAGCCCTTGCCGTACAACGAGAAGTTCTTGGTGAGTACGTCCATTGCGGCCTCAGCTCGCCGGGTAGCGGTCGATGGGCGGGGCGGGGGCGGGCGGCCGGCCGGAGAGGCCGAGCGTCGCGTCGTACGCCTTCTTCCAGTCGCCGTTCTTCTCGTGGGCCTCGATGGCGTCGTCGAGCGCGAACCGCAGGGTGTTGTCGCTCTTGGGGACGCCGATGCCGTAGGGCTCCTTGGAGAAGGGCTTCCCGACGACCTTGAGCTGGTCGGGCACCTTGGCCGCGTAGCCGCTCAGGATGGTGTCGTCGGTGGTGACGGCGTCGACCTGGAAGGTGAGCAGGTTGTCCACGCACACCGAGTAGGTGTCGTAGGCGACCATGTCGACCTTCGGGTAGTCCTTCTCCATCCGCTGGTACGGGGTGGAACCCGCCGCTGAGCAGACGCGCCTGCCGTCGAAGTCCTGGGGTGTGGTGAGCCCGTTCTCGTCGGTGCGCACGAGCAGTCCCTGGCCCGCCATGTAGTACGGGCCCGCGAAGCCCACCAGCTTCTTGCGGTTGTCGTTGATGGTGTAGGTGCCGACGTAGTAGTCGATCTGGCCGTTCTGGAGGGCGGTCTCACGGTTGGCCGAGGCGATCGTCTTGAACTCGATGGTCGCGGGATCGAAGCCGAGCGAGGCCGACATCATCTTGGCGATCTCGATGTCGAAGCCGGTGTAGACGCCGGTGGCCGGGTCCTTCTCGCCGAGGTAGGGCTGGTCCTCCTTGGCGCCGACGATCAGGTGACCGCGGTTCTTGGCCCGCTGCCAGACCGAGGAGCCCGGGAGACCGAAGTCCTTGGCGACCGTGTAGTGCGGCAGCAGTTCGGCCTTCGGGCCCTTCACCGGCGGGCTGCCCGACTTGCCGCAGCCGGCCAGGGCCAGGGCGAGCAACAGCGCGGCGAGCGCGCGTCGTGTGGCCATCATCGTTGCGTACACCCCCCGTTCAGTGCTTGAGGATCTTGGAGAGGAAGTCCTTGGCCCGGTCGCTCCGCGGGTTGGTGAAGAAGTCGTCGGGGGTGCGGTCCTCGATGATCCGGCCGTCCGCCATGAACACGACGCGGTTGGCGGCGGAGCGGGCGAAGCCCATCTCGTGGGTGACGACGACCATGGTCATGCCGTCGCGGGCGAGCTGCTGCATGACTTCGAGCACCTCGTTGATCATCTCCGGGTCGAGCGCGGAGGTGGGCTCGTCGAAGAGCATGACCTTGGGGTCCATGGCCAGGGCGCGGGCGATGGCCACGCGCTGCTGCTGGCCGCCGGAGAGCTGGGCGGGGAGCTTCTCGGCCTGGGAGGCGAGGCCGACCCGGTCCAGGAGCTCGTGCGAGCGCTTGTCGGCCTCCTCCTTCTTGCGGCCCCGGACCTTCGTCTGGGCCAGCGAGACGTTGGCGAGGACGGACTTGTGCGCGAAGAGGTTGAACGACTGGAAGACCATGCCCACTTCGGCCCGGAGCTGTGCGAGGCCCTTGCCCTCCTCCGGGAGCGGCCGGCCGTCGATGGCGATCGAGCCGGACTCGATCGTCTCCAGGCGGTTCATCGTCCGGCAGAGCGTCGACTTGCCGGAGCCGGACGGCCCGATGACCACCACCACCTCCCCACGGCCGACGGTGAGGTCGATGTCCTGGAGGACGTGCAGCTTCCCGTAGTACTTGTTGACGCCACGCAGCTCGATCAACGGATCGACGGCCATACGCTGTCCTGCCCACTCATCGCTGTGTCGAGGTCAGCGCAAACTATCCAGCCGGGTAAGGGACTTCATCCCGACACGCACGAATAGGGCATAAACCGTATTTTGACCGAACCGGCCCGCACCGGCCTTCTGTCGGCCGGGAGGACACCGGGGAACGGCCGCCCGTCAGGCCTCCGAGGCCTCGGCGTACACCTGGAACAGCTCGGGGGCGCCGGTGGTGGCCCAGGTCAGGCCCGCGTCCACCACGTCGATCTCCCGGCCCGAGGCGAGCCGCACCACGGGCCGGCCGCTGGGCCACACGTCCCACAGCGCGCCGGGGACGGTCCGGACGATGACCGTCCCCAGATACAGGCCCGCGTCATTGCCGAGCCAGGGCAGCTCCTCCGGGTCGTCGCGCCAGCGCGGCGGCAGCTGGTCGAGGGCCTGCAACGAGACCGGGGAGTCGTCGAGTTCGAGCTTGCTCTGCCAGGCCCGGGTCCGCAGCAGCTCACACTCGGAGAGCAGCTCGGCAACGCCCTCCGGGTCTTCCCTGACGGCCTCCGAGACCGCCACCCCGCTTGCCGCCGAGTGCCGCTTGCGCCAGTTCTGGAGGAAGTTCATACGATCCAGAGTCGCACTCGGTGGCTTGATCGCACTACAGGGCACGCGGCGGGTCCCGTCAACCCCGGGCTGACGGCGCGGGGCTCAGACCTCCAGGTCCACCACGACCGGGGCGTGGTCGGAGGCGCCCTTGCCCTTGCGCTCCTCGCGGTCGACGTAGCTGTCCTTGACGGCCTTGGCGAACGGCTCGTTGCCGTAGACCAGGTCGATGCGCATGCCCCGGTTCTTGGGGAAGGCCAGCTGGCGGTAGTCCCAGTAGGTGTACGGACGGTCGTACTTCAGCGGGCGGGGCACCACGTCGGTGAGGCCCGCCTCGCGCAGGGCGGCCAGGGCTGCCCGCTCGGCAGGAGTGACATGGGTGAGGCCCTCGAAGACGGTGGGGTCGTAGACGTCCTCGTCGGTGGGGGCCACGTTGAAGTCGCCGAGCACCGCGAAGGGGCGCTGCCCCGCGGCGTCCTCGGCGACGGCCGCCTTCAGGGCCTCGAACCACGCCAGCTTGTACGCGTAGTGGTCGTGCTCGACCTCGCGGCCGTTGGGCACGTAGACCGACCAGAGGCGGACTCCGCCGCAGGTCGCCGAGATCGCGCGGGGCTCCTCGACGCCTTCGTAGTCGGGCCCGCCGGGCAGCCCGGGCACGACGTCGTCGAGGCCGACGCGGGAGACCAGGGCCACTCCGTTCCACCGGCCGGTGGCGTTGACGGCGGACTCGTAGCCGAGCTCGCGGAGCTCGGCGGCGGGGAAGCCCTCGGCCGTGGTCTTGGTCTCCTGGATGCACAGCACGTCCGTGCAGGTGCTCTCCAGCCAGGCCAGCAGGCGGGGCAGCCGGGCGGTGATCGAGTTGACGTTCCAGGTGGCGATGCGCATGGATCCCAACCTACCGCCCGGCTCTGACACTCACAGTTCCGTCGAGTCCCCCGGCGTCAGACGCTGGTGCCGGGCCCCGCCGAGGTCGCCGATCTGCGAGTCGTAGATGGGCCGGGCGAGGTCGGTGAGCAGGGCGTCGTGGATGTCGATGGCGCGGCGCGGCTTCACCTCGCGCACGTAGTCGATGACCTCGGAGATCTTGTTCCAGGGGGCCATCACCGGAAGCATCAGGGTGTCCACGGCATGGTCCGGGACGGTGAGCGCGTCGCCGGGGTGGAAGACCGAACCGTCCACCAGGAAGCCGATGTTGGTGATGCGCGGGATGTCGGGATGGATCACCGCGTGCAGCTCGCCGTGCACCTGGATGTCGAAGCCGGCCGCGCTGAAGGCGTCCCCGTGGCCGACCGTGTGGACGCGCCCCGGGAACGCCGCCGAGATCTTCTCCGCGACACTGCGCAGGGTCCAGATCTCGGCGGCCGGATTGGCTTCGAGGCCGGTCCGCAGCCGCTCCTCGTTGAAGTGGTCGAGATGCTCGTGGGTGACCAGGATGGCGTCGGCGCCGAGCGCCGCGTCGCTCTCACTGAACGTGCCCGGGTCGATGACGAGCGTGCGGCCGTCCTTTTCCAGCTGCACGCAGGCATGGGTCTTCTTGGTCAGTTTCGGAGTCATGCCTCCATCCTGCTCCCGGGGCCGCGCAGCAGCACGGAATCAGGTCATCCGCGGGGCGTCGTCTCCTCCCGGACGACCGCGCCCGCGACCTTGAACGCGGCGCTCACGGCGGGCACACCGCAGTACACGCCGGTCTGGATCAGCACTTCCCTGATCTCGTCCGGGGTGAGCCCGGCGCGCAGCGCGGCCCGGGTGTGGGCCGCCAGCTCCTCCAGGTGACCGCCCGAAGCGAGCGCGGCCAGGGCCACCGCGGCCCGGGTGCGCCGGTCGAGGCCGTCCCTCGCCCACACCTCGCCCCAGGCGTGCCGGGTGGTGAGCTCGTCGAAGTCGCGGCCGAAGGCGTCGGTTCCGGCGGTCTCGGCGTCCACGTGGGCGTCGCCGAGCACCTCGCGCCGGACCCTCATGCCGCGCTCGTACGCGTCCGGCAGCGCGGGCGGCTCGACCTCGGCGGGCTGGTCGGAAGCCCGCCGGTCGAGAACCTCGGGCGCCGTCTCGGGCAGGGCCTCGGGCGCGAAGGGGGCGCTGGGGGCCGGCGGCACGAGCGGGGCTGGGGCAAGCGGGGCGGCGGGGGCGGGGGCGGGCGGTGCCATGGGGGTGGTGGGGGCCGGCGGTGCCATGGGGGTGGCGTGGGCCGGTGCCGGCATCGCGGTGAGCCCGGTCGTCGAATCCGGCGCGGCCTGCCACGCGGTGGAGAAGTGGCGCAGCAGGAGGTCGGTGACGGCACCCGGCTGCTCGACCGGCGCGAGGTGCGCCGCGCCCGGCACCACGGCGAGGCCGGCGCCCGGAATGCCCGCGACCAGGGTGCGCGCGTCGCCGGGCCCGGTCACCCGGTCCTCGGCGCCGACCAGGGCGAGCGTGGGCACGGTGATGCGGCCGAGCTCGGCCCGGACGTCGAAGGCGGCGAGCGCCTCGCAGGCCGCGATGTAGCAGGCCGGGTCGGTGGTGCGGACCATCTGCACGGCCCACTCCACGATGGCGGGCTGGGCCGCGGCGTAGGCGGGCGTGAACCAGCGCTCGGGCGCGGAGCGCGCCATCGGGTCCATGCCGTTGGTACGGACGATCACGCCGCGCTGGCGGTACTCGTCGGCGGTGCCGAACCGGGGCGCGGCGGCGACCAGCGCGAGCGAGGCGAGGCGGTGCGGGTGGCGCAGAGCCAGATCGGCGCCGATCGCGCCGCCGATGGAACAGCCGGCGTAGCCGAAGCGCTGCACGCCGAGCCCGTCGAGCGTGGCGATCAGACGGTCGGCGAGCTCGGCGACGGAGTGCGCGGGGCTCGCTGGCGCGCCGCCGTGCCCCGGCAGGTCGAACCGGACCACCCGCCAGGTCTTGGCCAGCTGCGGTATCTGGCGATCCCACATGTGCCAGGTGGTACCCAGGGAGGGGCCCATGACCAGGACCGGAGCGTCTTTGGGCCCGTCAGAGCGGTATTGCAGGGTGTTGTTCGGTGTCTCGCTCACCTGCCCGACCCTCTCATCAGTCACGAAAAGTCACATCGCCGGGGTGAACCTAGCGGGTCTTGGCTCTGTCGCGACGACAGGTCCGGGCACAGCCAGAACCCTTGGGCATTCGACCATGCGTCCTGCTGCGTGTACTTGTGACCGCGTCGGCAGTGGGTCCCACGGGCAAGGCCTTGCCGTAGGGCACGGCTCCCAGGCCACTCGGGTGGCATACCGAGTCTGATGGCGCGACCGATCCGGGAGCCTTCCACGATCTCTCACCAGCAGCTTGAACAGGGCACGGCGAACGAGATCTGCGCTCCCCAGGCAGGGGACGTGGCCGCAGCTGGCTGCACCCCCACCCCTACCGGCCCACTACCAGCGACCGAACTCCGAATACGCGTTAGCCCTGCTGGCCAGACGGCTCGGCAAGCTCGACGGTGGAGCACATGGCTCATGCTTGCCCCTCCGCCGCACCCCCGTGCAAGCCCTCCCCGGTGGTGGCGGCTCTGCGAAGATCCTCCACATCCGGCTTGACCTACCACGGCTTGGTCGTCTTGACATTCTTATGCCCGGTTCATCGCGCAAGGTACACCGCGGTTGGCCAGGTAGGTGAAGCACGCCGCACGCGCCAGGTAGAGCCTGACGCGACGGAGCCCGAGGAGCTGCATGAGCCGGTACGCGCGCCGACGAGGCTGCTTGATCGTGAATGCGACTCCCGTCTCGTGCACCAGCACGTAGCCGGAAACCACATACGCCTCCCCCAGGGCGATCCTCTCCTCTTCCTGGAGAGCCCGGAACGCCTTGAGAGCATCCAGCACCGGTCCCGGCAGCGGCAGAGCCCGCTCACCCGCAAGCGACTTGGTGTCCTTCTCCACCACGTAACGGTTGCCCATCATCGCGCGCGTGTTGGCACTGTCGATCGTGGCGTTCTCCAAGCCAACGTCTTCCCACCGAAGGCCGCAAACTTCAGCTGGCCGGAGCCCCATCAGAGAAGAAGAAGCGCAGCGTAGAGACGTTCCCCCATGATTCCGTGGATGAACCCGCTGAACCTCACGGCGAGGACACCGACGGCCATGTGTACCCCGCGGTCCGCGCACAGCCCCACCAGCGTCTCCGGCCCGACGTCTCGCCTGGTCAGGCGCTGCGCGAGCCGAGCCGAACAGCGATCCGACTCGGCGAAGGTGAGCCGCTGGGCGCCGCAGACAACAGCAGTCGCCTCCGGGGTGCGTGCGACCTGTGCGGCGAAGAGATCGAGAACGGTCATGCCCGCCCCCGCCCCCGCCGCGTCTTCCCGGCGACAAGGAAGGCCGGATCGGGCGACTGGCCGCGACGGAGCCGGGCGGTGGTTTCGTCGAGCACGTTCATCCGGTACCTGAATCTCCTGGGACGGGGCGTGGTCGGACGGTCGGGGCCGGAGCCCCACCGCTGGGCTGCCGGTGGGTTCCGGCTCTAGGCGGTGGACTCACGCAGTTCGAGCGTGCAGCACTTCACGCTGCCACCGCCTTTGAGCAGTTCGGACAGGTCGACTCCGACCGGCCGGAAGCCGCGCTCCCTCAGTTGGGCCGCGAGGCCCGTGGCGGACTCGGGCAGTACGACGTTCAGGCCGTCGCTCACCGCGTTGAGGCCGAAGACGGCGGCGTCCTGGGGGCCGGCCAGCACCGCGTTGGGAAAGAGTTCCTCCAGGACTGCGCGGCTGCCCGGGGTGAAAGCAGCCGGGTTGTAGGCGATCTCGTCCGTGTCCAGGACCATGAGGGCCGTGTCCAGGTGATAGTAGGAGGGATCTGTCAGCTGGAGGCTGATGACGGGACGTCCGAAGAATTCCTGGGCCTCCGCGTGGCCGGCCCGGGTACTCCGGAAACCGGTGCCCGCCAGAACCCAGCTGCCAGTGATGAGGAAGTCGCCCTCGCCCTCGTTGACGTGCTCGGGATAGTGCAGCTCTGTGAATCCGTTCGAACGGAACCAGTCCAGGTATGCCGGTCCTTCCGGAACCCGCTCGGCGTTACGGAAGTGTGCGCCGAGCACTTTGCCGTCGACCACCGTGGCGCCGTTGGCCGCATAGACCATGTCCGGCAGATCTGGCAAAGGGTCGATGAGGTCCACGCGGTGCCCGAGGTTCAGATACAGCTGCCGCAGTCTCTCCCACTGGGCGACGGCCAACTCGGTGTCCACGGGCTTGTCCGGGTCCATCCACGGGTTGATCGAGTACGTGACCTCGAAGAAGGAGGGACGGCACATGAGGTAACGGCGCGGACGCAGCTTCCGGTTGCAATGGGACATCCGGCCTGCGGAAGAGGGGATCGGTGCGGTCATGTCCTACAGATTGCCGTTGCGGCAGAACGCTCACCATGTCTTTAAGTCGACGTGAAATGAGCCTGATCAGAAACGAACGGCCAGGTACGGAAAAGGGCGCCTCAAGACCGGGGGATCATCCGGAGGCGCCCTGCACAGCCGGGCGCTGGGATGCGACGGGGTGATGCGCTGTTCCCGGCGCCCGGCCGGGTGTGCAGTGAGCGTTTCACTCACCCCGCGACACCCGGTCTTTGTGACCCGTGATTCCAGGGGTCAGTATTTCTTGGTGTCCGTGCAGGTCTTCCGTAATTCCCTGAGCCGGTCGTTCTGTTCGGTGAGGTAACCCAGCACGGTACGGGCCCCGCTGTCCATCGGCTCGGCTTGGCGCAGTGATCGCGCGGTGGACTCGATGGCATTGCGCAGGTCGCCGTCCGGGGCCTGCCCGGCAAGCTCGTCGAGCTTGTCCGCACGCTCACGCACGTCCTTGCGGGCCTTGGCGGCGTCGTCGGGGAACGGGTTGAAGAAGGACAGTCCCAGCACCCTGGCGCACACCTCGACCCGGTCCGCCGTCTTGGCCTCGGGCTTGCACGCGGTCACTCCAAGGGACAGCGAACAGACGGCGGCCAGGGACAGTGCCGCCCATGGACCCGGACGTCGACGCGCTCGGGCCGTACTCCCTCGTGCTGCCAGCGTTTCCACCGCGGCGGCTCCTCTGCTCTGCTTCTTCGGACGGACTTCATCGTCCCTCGCGGGGGCCGCGTCGCACACGGGTGCGGATACCCGGAAAGCAGGTGCAGTGCGCTGCACCACCACGGCTCAGAGGTCCTGGCTCACATGGAGGTCGGACATCGCCACGAGGATGCGACGATCGCCGGTGAACGGCTCCCGGGCGTGGGTGGCCAGGAAGTTGTCGACCACGAGGACATCCCCGCGCTGCCAGGGCAGCGACACCGCGGCTTCCTTGTACAGGCTGCCGATCAGTTCCACGACCTCGTCCTCGATGGGGGTGCCGTCGCCGTAGAACGCGTTGCGGGGCACTCCCTGCGGTCCGTACTCGTCCAGGAGGTAGTCCGCCACCTCGTCGGGGAGGGTGGAGATGTGCCACATGTGCGCGTGGTTGAACCACACCGTCTCACCCGTGTGCGGATGCCGGGCCACGGCCTGGCGGACCGAGCTGGTGCGCAGCCCGTCGTCGCCGACCCAGGTGAACTCGGTGTGCGAGGCACGGCAGTACGCCTCCACCTCCGCCCGGTCGGTGGTCTGGAAGACGTCCTGCCAGGGAATGTCCAGCCCGGGGCTGTAGTTGCGCACGTAGCTGACGCCGTGGCGCTGGAAGCGCTCGCGTATCTCCGCGGGGATCTTCGGGAAGACTGCGCGTTCGCTGGCCACGGGAGTGGCGCCGCCGTGCGGGGACGGGCGGTCTCCGTAGAAGTACAGGACGCTCGGCCAGTTGTGGGAGTACGACATCTCGTGGTGGAAGGCGATCCACAGGTCGGCGGCCAGCTCGGTGGAGGTGAAGACCTTGTCGGCGATCTCGGTGCGCGGCGCTGCCCGTTCCAGATAGTCGAGCAGGTCGGGCGAGTACGCACGGGCGGCGCCCCCGAAGTCCTCGGGGTCCTCGACCGCGAAGCCGCGGAACAACAGGGCTCCGTGGCGCCGGAGTTGCTCGCCCAGACGGGCGCGGTTGGTGCTGATCCACTGGTCCAGGCGCACCCCCGGCTCGGTGGCCTCGATGCGCAGGAGGAAGGGCTCGGGGTCCACGGGGGCGGTCACCACCCGGCCGCCGGCGAAGGACGTTCCCGGGTCGGACGTGGTGTTCTGCTGGGTCACGAAGGGTCTCCAGTCGGTGGAAGGTGAAGGCACGGAGGCTGGGGCGAGGGCGGGAAGGGCGCGGCGGGTCTGGCGGTTCCCGCCCTCGGCGCCATGGCGTCAGGCAGCGGGCTCGCGCACCTCCAAGGTGCAGCACTTCACGCTGCCGCCGCCCTTGAGGAGCTCGCTCAGGTCGATGCCGATCGGCTCGAAGCCGCGCTCACGCAGCTGCCGCGCCAGGCCGGTGGCCGCCTCGGGCAGCACCACGTGCCGTCCGTCGCTGACGGCGTTCAGCCCGAAGACCGCCGCGTCCTGAGGAGAGGCCCGCACCGCGGCGGGGAACAGCCGCTCCAGCACGGCGCGGCTGCCCGGGGAGAACGCCCGCGGGTTGTACATCACCTCGTCGTCGGACAGCACCGCGAGCGCGGTGTCCAGGTGGTAGTAGCGCTCGTCGGTCAGTTCCAGGCCGATGACGGGGCGGCCCAAGAACTCCTGGGCCTCGGCGTGCGACTCGGGTGCGCTGCGAAAGCCGGTGCCGGCCAGTATCCGGTTCCCGGCCACCAGGAAGTCGCCCTCGCCCTCGTTGATGTGGGCGGGGTCGTGCAGTTCGGCGAAGCCGTGGTCGCCGAACCAGGCGAGGTGGGCCGGCCCCTCGGCGGACCGCTCGGCGTTGCGGAAGCGGGCACCGAGGACCTTGCCGTCGACCACCGTGGCGCCGTTGGCGGCGTAGACCATGTCGGGGTACCCCGGGAGCGGGTCGATCAGCTCCACCTCGTGTCCCAGCTCCAGATAGAGCGCCCGCAGCTTCTCCCACTGGGCGACGGCCAGGTCGGTGTCCACCGGCTTGGCCGGGTCCATCCACGGATTGATGCGGTAGGTGACGTCGAAGTACGTGGGACGGCACATGAGGTAGCGGCGCCGCCGGGCCTCACGGGCGGGCGCGGTGGACTGCGCTCGGTGCGTCATGTCTCTCCTGAACAGGCGTGGGTGGGGGCCGGCGATGATGGGGCAGGCAGGAGCACGCGGTGTGTGCCGCGCGCGACGGTGTTCAGGCGGTCTCGCGCACCAGTTCACGCAGACCGTCCACCATGCCCCTCAGCAGCGCGGCGACGGATTCCCCGGTGTACTGGCCGACGGGATACGCGCAGCTGAGCTCCAACCGCCCGTCCTCCACCGACCCCACCACGTCCAGCGGGTACACCCGTCGCTCCGCGGGCTCGTGCTCCGCACCGCCGTGCGGGACGGGGCGCACCACCAGCTCGTCGCCCGTGAACGCGGAGCCGAACTGCCCCAGATAGTTGAAGCCGACGAGCGGCCGCACCGGCTCCAGCGGTGTGCGGCCGGGGGCGAGATGGCGCAGTGCGCCGTAACCGATCCCGTGCTGTGGCAGCGCGCGCAGCTGCCGCTTGACCGTGCGGACCGCCACGGGCATCGGCGCGTCGGCCGGCACGGCCAGGTGCACCGGATGGGCGGCGGTGAACCAGCCGACCGTCCGGGACAGGTCGACGCCCTCCAGGATGTCCTCCCGGCCGTGGCCTTCCAGCTCGATCAGTGTGCGCTCCTGACCGGTCCAGGCGGTCAGTGCCCGCCCGAACGCGGCCAGCAGCACCTCGTTGATGCGCGCGCGGTACCTCCCGGGAACCCGGCGCAACAGCGCGTCGGTCTCCTCGGCGCCGAGCCGCTCCCGCACCGCCCCGGCGTCGGCGACCCGTCCCGGATCGGGGGTCCCGGGGGCGTTCGCCGTGGTGGCCCGCCAGTGCTCGGCCTCGGCATCGAAGCCGCCCGCCGCCGTGAACTCGCCCAGGCGTCGCGCCCACCGCCCGAAGGATGTGCTGCGCGGGCCGAGGTCGGCGTCCTTGCCGGCCGACAGCTGCCCGTACGAGATCCGCAGGTCGTCCAGCAGGACTCGCCAGGAGACACCGTCCACGGCCAGGTGGTGCACCGTGAGGAAGAGCCGGGGTGCCCGGCCGCTGCCCGAGTCGAACAGCACCGCGCGCAGCAGCGGTCCCTCTGTGATGTCCAGGCCCGTCTGGGCGGCCAGCACCGCCTCGTCCACGCAGGCGGACACCTCCTCGTCCGGGATGCCGGACAGGTCGAGCCGTGCGAAGTGCCAGCGGCCCTCGGTGTGCTCGGTCACCTCCTGCCGCCACCGGCCGTCGGCGCGGGTGAAGCGCAGCCGCAGCGCGTCGTGGCGGCCGACGAGGGCCTCAAGCGCGGCACGCAGGGCGGCGGCGTCGGTGCCCGGCGCGAGTTCGAGCATGACGGACTGGTTGAAGTGGTGCGGATTGACGGTATGGGTGTCGAAGAACCAGTGCTGCACGGGGGTCAGCGGCACCGGCCCGGTGTCCGGCCGCTCGTCCTGCCGCTCCCCGGCAGTGTCGGCGGTGCGCATCACTTCGGCGAGCCGGGCCACTGTCCTGAGGTGGAAGAGTTCCTTGACCGTGAGCTCCCACCCGGCCTGCCGGGCACGGGAGACCACCTGTGTGGACAGGATGGAGTCTCCGCCGAGGTCGAAGAAGCCGTCATGCAGGCCGACCCGCTCCACGCCCAGGACGGTGCGGAAGATCTCCGCCAGGGACTCCTCCCGTCCGGTGCGCGGTGCCACGTGCTCCTGCCGCGCGGTCACCGGCACGCCGGCCAGCGCACGCCTGTCCACCTTGCCGTGCGCGGTCAGCGGCAGGCGGTCCAGCACAGCGAAGGCCGACGGGACCATGAACTCCGGGAGCAGGGCGGTCAGTTCGTCGTGCAGCCGTCCGGGGTCGAGTTCGGTGCCCGCGGCCGGCACCACATAGCCGACCAGTTGCTTGCGCCCGCCGTGCGCCAGCGCCAGGACACACGCCTGGTCCACGCCGGGCAGCCGCGCCAACGCGGTCTCGATCTCGCCCAGCTCGATCCTGAACCCGCGGATCTTGACCTGGTCGTCGGTGCGTCCTCGGAAGTCGATGTCCCCGCCGGGGAGCCAGGCACCCAGGTCGCCGGTGCGGTACAGCCTGGCGCGGCGGTTGTCGCTGAAGGGGTGGCGTACGAAGCGCTCCTCAGTCAGGCCGGGGCGGTCGAGGTAGCCCTTGGCCACCCCCCGTCCGCCGATGTAGAGCTCGCCGGTCACGCCGATGGGCACCGGCCGTAGCTCCTCGTCCAGGACGTAGACCTCCACTCCCGGGAGGGGTTTCCCGATGGGCAGCCGGGCCGCCGCTGCGGGGATCTCGCCCTCGAACAGGGTCGCGCCGACGGTGGTCTCGGTGGGCCCGTAACCGTTGACGAAGCGGTGCCGGCCCGACCACGCGCGGGCCAGTTCGATCGGACAGCGGTCACCGACCGCCAGCACGGTGGAGCCGGCGGCGAGGTCGGCTGGGTCCAGTGCCGCGAGTGCCGCGGGCGGCAGACTCAGCAGCACCGGGCCGCCCTTGGCCAGACGGGTGACCAGTTCGGGGCCGATGGCGTCGGCTCCCTGTTCGGGCAGGCACAGTGTGGCGCCGGAGGTGAGCGCGACGAAGGTCTCCCACACGGCGCCGTCGAAGCTGTGCGAGGACAGCTGGAGCACCCTGCTGCCCGCACCGAGCCCGAACCGGCGGGAGGTGGCCGTGACCATGTTGACCAGTCCGCGATGGCGGAGCAGCACACCCTTGGGGGTACCGGTGGATCCGGAGGTGTAGATGACGTACGCCAGCGCCTCCGGCTCCACCCACGGCTCGTCGATGGCGAGCGCGGCCGTGCCGGTGCCGGGCCAGGGCTCGTCCACGGCGACCGCGCGGGTGGCCGAGCCCGCGAAGTCGTCCATCAGGGAGCGCTGGGTCAGCACGACCGGCGCCTCGGTCTCCGAGATCATCAGTGCCCGTCTGGCGGGCGGGAAGGCGGCGTTCAGCGGGAGGAAGGCGGAACCCGTCTTCAGGACGGCGAGGGTGGCCACCACCAGGTCCGGGCCGCGCTCTAGGCAGATGCCCACCACAGAGCCCGCCGCCACTCCCGACGCGGTCAGCCGCCGGGCCAGCTCTGCTGCCCTCTCCTCCAGTTCGCCGTAGGTCAGCCGGTGGTCACCGCACTCCACGGCGACCGCCCCAGGATGCTCGGCCGCGCGCCGGGCGATCAGTTCGTGCACGCACACGTCGTCGGTGTCCGATGCGGGGGTACGGGCCCAGTCGGCGGTCAGCCGCCGGTGCTCGTCATCGGTGAGCAGCGTCAGCTCCGCCAGCGGCCGGTCGGGGGCGGCCGCGATGGACCCGAGCAGCGTCACGAGGTGCCCGCACAGCCGCCGCACCGTGGCGGCGTCGAACAGGTCGCCGCTGTACTCCACGTCCACGCCCAGCGAGCCGTCGGACCGCTCCTCGAAGCCCAGAACCAGGTCGAAGCCCGTGCTGGCTTGGGGAAGCCGGTACTGCTCGGCATCCAGTCCGCTGAGCTCCAAGCGCGCTTCCGGGGCGTTCTGCAGGACGACCAAGACCTGCGCCAACGGCATCCGCCCCGCGTCCCGCTCGGGCTGCACCGCGTCCACCACCTGCTCGAAGGGCACGTCCTCGTGCTGGAAGGCGTCCAGCACGGACTCGCGGGTGGACGCCAGCAGGGCGGCGAACGGCATGCCGGGCTCGACCTGGGCACGGAGCACCAGGGTGTTCAGGAAGAAGCCGATGACCTCCTCCAGGCCGGGGTGCTTGCGCCCGGCCACAGGCGTGCCGACGGCGATGTCGGACTGCCCCGTCCAGCGGGCCAGCAGCACCTGGGTGGCGGCGGTCAGCGTCATGAACAGCGTGGCCCGGCACCGCCGGGACAGCGCGCGCAGCCCGTCGGCCACCTCGGCCGGTACGTCGACGGACTCCACGTCCCCCGCCGAGGTGCGCACGGCGGGCCGGGGCCGGTCGGCGGGCAGCTCCAGCGGTGCCAGACCGGTCAGCCGGCCCTTCCAGTAGTCCAGCGACCGCGCCAGCGCGGCCTGCGACAGCTGGGCGCGCTGCCACACCGCGAAGTCGGCATACTGCAGCGGCACCGGAGCCAGGGCGGCGGCCCGGCCCTCTCGTTCGGCCCGGTACAGCTCGCCGAGCTCGCGGGTGAAGATACTCAGCGACCAGCCGTCGTGGTTGATGTGGTGCAGGGTCAGTACGAGGATGTGCTCCCGCTCCGCCAGGCGGACCAGCAGGGCCCGCAGCAGAGGGCCGGTGCGCAGGTCGAAGGGCCGGGCCAGGTCCCGCGACACCGCGCGGTCCAGCTCGGCCTGCCGGCCGGGATCCACGAGATGGCTCAGGTCGAGCTGCCCGCAGGGGACTTCGGACGCGTCGTGCGGGATCTGCACCGGCCTTCCGTCGACCGAGTCGAAGGTGGTGCGCAGGGCCTCGTGCCGTCGCACCACACCGGTGAGGGCGCTCCGCAGCGCCCCGGCGTCGAGCTCACCGGTCAGCCGTAGTCCGAAGCAGGAGTTGTAGCCGACCGCGTCGGGCTCCAACTCGCTCAGGAACCACAGGCGTTGCTGGGAGAAGGACATCGGCAGCGGTCCGGTTCGCGGCACCGGCGCGATGGCCCGTTCGCCGACCGTGCCGTCCGCGGTGACCCCGCAGTCATCGCCCTGCTCGGGCGCTCCGGCCAAGCGGCTCCGCAGTTGCTCGCGCAGGTGCGCGGGCAGTGCCGCGATCCTGTCTTCACGCGATGTGGACACGTCTTACACCTTCCGTTCCGCGTCGGCAGCGTCGTCCGCTGCGGTTTCCTCGGCGGCGGCCCGCTCCAGCTCCCGCAGCAGCGCCTCCTCGATCAGCTCGGCGAATCCGGCGAGCGTGGGGGTGTCGAGCAGTTCCCGGAACGTGGGCCGGACGCCGAAGGCACGCTTGATCTGGGAGAGGGTCTTCAGGCTGAGGATGGAGTGCCCGCCGAGGGCGAAGAAGTTGTCGTGGGCGCCGACCCGGTCCACCTCCAGGACATCGGCCCAGATCTTCGCCAGGGCCTTCTCCGTGTCGGTCCGCGGCTCCACGAACCCGCGGTCGGCGGCCTGCGGTGCCTGTGCCCGGAGCAGTGCCTCGCGGTCCACCTTGCCGTTGGACGTGAGCGGGAACTCCGTCAGCGGCACCAGCACGGGCGGCACCATGTAGTCCGGCAGCCGCTCGGCGAGGTGGCCGGTCACCGCCTCGGCGTCGAAAGACGCCGGGTCGGCCACGCGGACGTATCCGGCCAGGCGCACCGCCTCCGCTTCGCCGCGTAACGCGACCACCGCCTCCGTGACGGCCGGGTGGCCGGTCAGCGCGTGCTCGATCTCGCCGGGCTCGATGCGGTAGCCGCGCAGCTTGATCTGGTGGTCGAGGCGGCCCAGGAACTCCAGCGTCCCGTCGGGCAGCCGGCGCACCCGGTCGCCGGTGCGGTAGAGGCGCTCACCGGATCCGAAGGGAGCCCGTACGAAGGAACCGGCGGTCAGCTCGGGCCGGCCTAGGTACTCCCGGGCCAGCCCGGCACCGGCCAGGCAGAGTTCTCCGGGGGCGCCCGCCGGCAGTACGTTGAGGTCCTCGTCCAGGACGTAGGCCCGGGTGTTCTGCACCGGGCGGCCCATCACCGGGCGCTCGCTGTCGGCCAGCCGCGCGGTCACGGCGTCCACCGTGCACTCGGTCGGGCCGTAGAAGTTGAAGCTCACGAGCTCCGGGTGGGCGCGCAGCCGGTCCCACAGCTCTTGGCCGACCGGCTCACCGCCCAGGGCCAGCCCGCGCAGCCGCAGCCCGGGCCGCTCCAGCAGACCGGTGTCGGCCAGTTGCTGGACGTAGGACGGCGTGGTCTGCAGGAACTCGATGCCGTGGTCGACGACGTAGTCGGCCAGTGCCTGGACGTCCCGGCGGGTGGTGTCGTCGACGATGTACAGCTCGTTGCCGTCGGCCATCCACAGCACGGGGTTCCACGAGGCGTCGAAGGACGCCGGAGCCAGATGTGCCACGCGCAGTGCGCCGCCGGCCGCGGTCGCCCGGACGGGAGCGAACACCGTACGCCGGTGGCTGTCGAACAGGTTGGCCAGGCCCCGGTGCTCGACCACCACGCCCTTGGGGCGCCCGGTCGAGCCGGACGTGTGGATGATGTACGCCGCCGCGTCCGGGGCGACGGCGGTCTCGGGTGCGGTGCCGGGCTGCGCCGCGATCCGCTCCCGCTCCCCGTCCAGGCTCACCACGGTGGCCCGGCCCTGGGGCAGCCGCTCGCGCAGCCGACCGTGGGTCACCACGACGGGGGCCGCGATGTCCTCCAGCAGCAGGGACAACCGCTCGGCGGGCGCCGACGGGTCGACGGGGGTGTAGGTGCCGCCCGCCTTGAGCACGGCCAGGAGCGTCGTGATCAGGTCCGTGCCGCGCTCCAGGAGCACCGCCACCGGAGTCTGGGAGCCGACGCCCCGCTCGGTCAGGTGATGCGCCAGCCGGTTGGCGGCGGCGTCGAGTTCGGCGAAGGTGAGCCGGCTGTTCCCGTCCACCAGGGCCACGGCGTCCGGGGTGCGCGCCGCCTGCTCGGCGAACAGCTGGTGCACCGGGCGGTCGTCGAACTCGACCCGCGGGCCCTGGTGGGCGGTGAGCACCTCCCGTCGGTGTTCGGCGCTGAGCTCACCGAGCTGGGCGACCGTGCGCTCCGGGGCTTCGGCGATCTCTTGCAGCAGGGCGCGCAGGTCGGACATGACGCGCTCGGCGGTCCCCGGTTCGAACAGCACCGGATCGTAGGCGAGCCGGAAGGCCAGTCGTCCGGCCGGGAACACCGCGAGCACCATCGGGAAGTTGGTGAACTCCAGCGCCTGCGGGTCGCGCAGGCTCACCCCGTACTCGGCGCCCATCTCGCCCTCGTACGGATAGTTCTCGACCACGATGTAGCTGTCGTACAGGCTGGTGCCGGCCGGTACCTGCGCCCAGCCGCGGATCTGCGACAGCGACACGAACTCGTAGCTGCGTGCCTCGGTCTGCTCCTGCTGCAGGCCGGCCAGCCAGTCCAGCAGCCGCCTTCCGCCCTCCACGCGGGTGCGTACGGGGATGTTGTTGATGAAGATGCCTGTGATCGACTCGACGCCGGGCAGATTCGCGGGCCGCCCGGACACCGCCGAGCCGAAGCACACGTCGGTACGCCCCGCATAGCGGGACAGCAGCAGCGCCCAGGCGCCCTGCGCGAGCGTGTTGACCGTGAGCCGGTGGCGCTTGACCAGCTCGCCGAGCTGGTCGGAGGTCTCCTGGGGAAGCTGGAAGGAGACCCGGGCCCGCGAGCCGGTCCACTCGGTGCCCGGCAGGTCGTGGTCGACGGGCAGAGGGGTCGGCTCGGTGTGGCCCTCCAGCACCCGGCGCCAGTGCCGCTCGGCCGCCCGCGGGTCCTGGCGGTCCAGCCAGGCCACATAATCGCGGAAGGGCCGCCGGGCCGGCAGCGGGCCCTGCTTGAGGCCGCGCAGCCGCAGGTAGTGCTCCAGCAGCTCGGCCAGGAGATCCGCGCTGCTCCAGCCGTCCAGCAGCACATGGTGCGAGGTCCACACGGTACGGACGCTGCGTTCCGTCTCGGCGATCAGGGTGACCCGGGACAGCGGCGCGACCGTCAGGTCCATGCTGCGGGCCCGCTCCTCGTCCAGCAGCTTCTCGAAGCGCTCGGCGCGTTCGGTCCCGGTGAGGCCGGTCCAGTCCCTGACCTCCACCGGCATCCGTACGCCGTGGTGCACCACCTGCAGCGGGTCGTCCACGCTCTCCCAGACGACGGCGGTGCGCAGGATCGAGTTGCGGTCGGTCAGCCGCTGCCAGGCCTCGGCCAGGGCGGGCAGGTCGTCGACGCCGTCCAGGACGAAGGACAGGTGGCCCAGGTAGATGCCCTCGCCCTCGCCCTCGGTGAGGCTGTGGAAGAGCAGCCCGCTCTGCATGGGCGTCAGCGGGTACAGGTCGTCGATGCGGCCGCCGTGCTCGGCGAGCTGGTCCAGTGTCCGCTGGTCCACCCGCGCCAGCGGGAAGTCCGAGGGCGTGGCGCCGCCCGTCCCGGCCTGGGCACAGTGCGCGACGATGCCGCGCAGGGCGTCCGCGAACCGCTCGCCGAACCGCTCGACGGTCGCGGTGTCGTGCACGTCCGCGGAGTGGAACAGGGTGATCTCCAGCCGGCCGGCCCGGACCTGGGCGACGATGTCAAGGAGGTACTCCAGGGTCTCCTCGGGTGCCTGCTCCGTGCCGAAGCCCAGCCGGACGTCGTGGACCAGTGCTCCGCCGGCCGCCGGCTCGTCGGCCTGGCCGAGGTAGTTGAAGCAGATCTGCGCGCGGCGGGCCTCGGCAAGGATCTCGGCGGGCGAGCCGGCCGGGCTCAGGTGGCGCAGCGCGCCGTAGCCGATGCCGCGCCGCGGCACCGCGCGCAGCTGTTCCTTGACCGACTTCAGCCGCTCACCCCAGTCCTCGCCGGACGGGGTCAGAGCCACGGGGAAGCCGCTGGTGAACCAGCCGGCCGTACGGCTGGTGTCGACGTCGTCGAAGAGGTCCTCGCGGCCGTGGCCCTCCAGGTCGAACAGCACGCTCCGCCTGCCGGTCCAGTCGGCCAGCGCGGTGCCGAGCGCGGTGAGCAGGACGTCGTTGACCTGGGTGCGGTAGGTGGCCGGGACGTCGTGCAGCAGCGCCCGGGTGTCCTCCTCACCGACGGACATCCGCACCTGTGCCGCGGAGGCGACCGTCGCCCGGCCGCGGCGGTCGACCGGCAGGTCCGGTTCGGCCCGGCGGCCGGTGGCCACCCAGTGGTCGAGCTCGTCGTCGAAGCCTCCCGCCGCGGTGTGTTCGGACAGCCGCAGCGCCCAGTCGCGGAAGGACGTGGTCTTCTCCCCCAGGTCCACTGCCCCGCCCGCTGCCGCCTGCTCGTAGGCGGTCTCCAGGTCGGTGAGCAGCAGTTGCCAGGACACCGCGTCGACGACGAGGTGGTGGGCCGTCAGGAAAAGCTGGGGAGCGCGGTCTTGGCCCAGGTGGAAGAGGGCCGCGCCGACCGGGCGGCCGGCGGCGAGGTCGAAGCCGGCCTGGAGGCGTGCCGCGGCTTGATGCATGGCCTCCTCGGGCGCGTCCTGCCCGGACAGGTCCAGCTCCTCCAGCGGCCAGCCGGTGCCTGCCGGTGTCACCTCCTGCTGCCAGCGTCCGTACGAGGAGCTGTAGCGGGCCCGCAGTTGGTCGTGGTGGTCCAGCACGGCGTCGAGGGCGCGGCGCAGCGCGGCGCTGTCCGGTGTCCCGGACAGCGTGACGAGCACCGACAGGGCGCTGTGGTGGGGTGCGGCCGAGTGGCGGTCGAAGAAGGTGCGCTGGATGGGGGTCAGCGGCACCCGGCCCACCACGGGCTCGGCGCGCGTGGTGCCGGCGGCTTCCTCCGCCGCCTGGACGGCGGTCGTCGCGAACGCCAGCTCGGCGACCGTCTGGTGGGCGAACAAGTCCTTGGACGACAACGTAATCCCCTTCTGCCGTGCTCGGGTCACGACTTGGATGCTCAAGATGGAGTCGCCTCCGAGGTCGAAGAAGTTGTCCTCGACCCCCACCCGGTCGACGCGCAGGACCTCGGCCCACACCTCGGCGAGGGCCTCCTCCACCGGGTTGCGTGGCGCCACGTGCCCGGTGCCGCGTGCCGCCTCCGCGTCGGGGGCGGGCAGGGCGCGGCGGTCGACCTTCCCGTTCGCGTTCAGGGGCAGCGCGGCCATTTCGACGAACACCGCGGGCACCATGTACTTCGGCAGCGTGTCCTCAAGGTGGGCGCGCAGCTCCGCCGGGGCGAACGGCTGCCCGGGCGCGGGCACGGCATAGCCGGCCAGGCGGGCCGGGGTTCCGCCGTCGGTCCGTGCGGCGACCACCACGTCGGCCACCGCGGGATGCCGCCGCATGGCGGCTTCGACCTCGGCCAGTTCGATCCGGAAGCCCCTGATCTTGACCTGGTCGTCGGCCCGGCCGGCGAACTCGATGTCGCCGTCGGCCCGTCGGCGGACCAGGTCGCCCGTGCGGTACAGCCGGGCTCCCGGGTCCGGGGAGAACGGGTCGGGCACGAACCGTTCCTCCGTCAGCTCGGGCCGGTTCAGATAGCCCCGGGCCACGCCGGGGCCGCCGAGGTACAGCTCGCCCACGACACCTACCGGGACGGGCTGCCGGGCCTCGTCGAGCACATAGGTGCGCGCCCCGGGAATCGCCTGCCCGACCGGCACGCCGGAGCCGTCCGGCAGCCGGTCCGCACGCACGCGGTACGCACAGGACTCGACGGTGGCCTCGGTAACGCCGTAGGAGTTGAGGACCTCGGTGCCCTCGGCGACCTGCGCCAAGAGCCGTCGGCAGTCCTGTGTCCGCCAGTTGTCGGAGCCGACGGCGAGTACGCGCAGCGGCGGCAGCCCGGTGCCCCGGCGCTCAGCCTCCTCGACCAGCGCGTTGGCCAGCGACGGCACGGTCTCCATGTGGGTCACGCGGGCCCCGCGCATCAGGTCCAGCAGCTGCCCGGGGTCGGTGGTGGCCTCGGCGGGCGCGATGACCAGCGTGCCGCCGTGGCACAGGGCGTGCGCCAGGTCGGAGACGAACACGTCGAAGGACATGCTGGCGACGTTGAGCTGGCGGGCGGGCGGCGCGTCCGCCAGCCGGTACACCCGCTTCCAGGACTCGGCGGCGCACACGACGCCGCGGTGCTCGACCATGACGCCCTTGGGCCGCCCGGTGGAACCGGAGGTGTAGATGACGTACGCGAGGTGGTCGGGCGTGACCGCGGACTGCGGGGTGCGTGCAGGGAGCCGGGCGATCCGCGGCCACTCCTCGTCCAGCCGGAGCACCGGCACGTCACTCGGCAGCCGGCCGGCCACCGCGGCCTGGGTGAGGACCAGCTCGGCGGCGCTGTCGGCCAGCACGTACTCCAGCCGCTCGGCGGGGTGTGCCGGGTCCAGGGGCAGGTACGCGCCGCCGGCCTTGAGCACCCCCAGCAGGGCCACGACCATGTGCAGCCCGCGCTCCACGCAGATGGCGACCACCGAGTCCGGGCCCACGCCGCGCGCCGCCAGCTCCTGCGCCAGCCGGTCGGCCATCTCGTCCAGTTCGGCGTAGGTGAGCGAGGCCGCGCCGTAGACCACCGCCTCGGTCTGCGGGGTGCGCCGGGCCTGCCGGGCGATCAGCTCGTGCAGGCAGCTGTCCTCGTCGAAGGCGAGGGGGGAGCCGCTCAGGTCGCCGAGCAGCCGGCTCCGCTCCCGCTCGGAGAGCATGGGCAGCTCCGCCACGGGCCGGTCCGGGCCGTGGGCCATACCGCGCAGCAGCCCTGCCAGGTGCTCGGCCATCCGTGTCACCCGGTCCTGGTCGAACAGGGCCGGGTCATAGGCGAGTTGCAGGGCAAGCCGGTCCCCGTCGAGGTAGGCGGTCAGGTCCAGCGGGTAGCTGGTGGTGTCCACCGCGGTGACGCCGGTGACCGCCAGGCCGTGCGCGGCCGCCGCGCCCTCGTTGCCCGGGTAGTTCTCGAAGACGACGATGCTGTCGAAGAGCCGGGTGCCGCGCGGCAGTTCCGAGGCGGCCTGTATCTGAGGGAGCGAGGCGTACTCGTAGCGCCGGGACTCGACCTGCTCCTCCTGCAGCCGCCGCAGCCAGGCCAGCAGGTTGTCGTCCTTGGCCACCCGGGTGCGTACGGGCAGGGTGTTGAGGAAGTTGCCGACCATCTCCGCCACGCCCGGCAGGTCGGCCGGGCGCCCGGAGACGGTGGCGCCGAAGCAGACGTCCTCCTCGCCGCTGTAGCGGGACAGCAGCAGCGCCCAGGCTCCCTGGACCACGGTGTTGAGGGTGAGCCGGTGACGGCGGGCGCACTCGGTGAGTGCGGCGGAGTGCTCGGGTGCGAGCTCCACACGGACCCGCTCGGCGGCCTCGGACTGGTGGCCCGCAGCGGGGCGGCGGTCGTAGGGCAGCGGGGTGGGCGAGTGCAGCCCGGCCAGCGCGCGGTGCCAGTACTCCTCGGCGCGGGCGGTGTCCTGGCCACCGAGCCACCGCACGTAGTCGCGGAACGGGGGCGGGGTCCGGACGGCCTCCAGCGGTGCCGTTCCGTCGACGAGGGCGCGGTAGTGGGCGAAGACGTCGCCGAGGATCCGGGACGTGCTCCAGCCGTCGAGGACGATGTGGTGGAAGGTCCACACGACGCGTACGGCGCTGTCGCTCTCCCGGGCCAGTACCACCCGGGTCAGCGGACCGCGGGACAGGTCCATGCCGGCGCGCCGCTCCTCGGCCGTCAACGCGCCGAGCAACCGGATCCGTTCGTCCTGTCCGTGGCCGCGCCAGTCCAGGGTGCGGACGTCCAGCCGGGTGTCGCGCCGTACGACCTGCAGGGGGCGTTCGACACCTTCCCACACCAGGTGGGTGCGCAGGGCCTCGGTCTCGTGGGCCACCCGCTGCCAGGCCGTCTTCAGCGCGTCGGCGTCGCCGGCCCCTTCGAGGAGGAAGGAGACATGGTCGAGGTAGGCGCCGTCCGGTTCGGTGAGCGCGTGGAAGAGCATGCCGCTCTGCATGGGCGTGAGCGGGTAGATGTCCTCGGTCTGGGTGCCGGCGCCTGCCAGCCGATCCACCGTGGTCCGGTCGAGGCCGGCCAGCGGGAAATCGGACGGGGTGGCGCCGCCGGTGTCCGGGCGCAGACAGTGCTCGATCAGGGTGCGCACCGCGCCGACCAGGCCGTCGGCAAGGGTGCGCACGGTCGCCTCGTCGTGCACGTCACGCGAGTAGTAGAGGGTGAACTCCAGTTCGCCACCACGTACTTCGCCGACGACGTCCAGCAGGTGCGGGCGCTCCTCCAGCGGGCTGTGGTCGCGGCCGAAGTCGAAGGCGAGGGCCGCGTACAGTCCGTCGCCGCCGGTGTCCTGCCACTGCCCCAGGTAGTTGAAGCTGACGGCGGGGGAACCCCCGGGCAGGGCGGCCCGGCCGTCGGTCAGGTAACGCAGCGCCCCGTAGCCGACGCCGCGCTGCGGAACCGCCCGCAGGCTCTCCTTCGTCGATTTGATCAGCTCGCCCGCCCCGGTTCCGTCGGGGCCGGTCAGCAGGACGGGGAAGATCGACGTGAACCATCCCACGGTTCGCGAGACGTCCACGCCGTCGAGGATCTCCTCGCGGCCGTGCCCCTCCAGGTCGACGACCACGTGCTCGTCGCCGGTCCACCGGCGCAGGGTCTGGCCGAGCGCGGTGAGCAGGATGTCGTTGACCTGGGTGCGGTAGACCGACGGGACCTTGTGCAACAGGGCGTCGGTCGCCTCGGCGTCCAGCCCGGCGCGCACCTGGCGCACCGAGGCCATGGTGTTGTCGCTCTCGCGGTCGACCGGCAGCGGCGCGGCCGGGTGGGCGGCCACCTCCCGCCAGTGTTCCAACTCGGCGTCGAAGCCGCCCGCCGCGGTGTGGGCTGCCAGGCGGCGGGCCCAGTCGCGGAAGGAGACGGTCTTGGCGCCCAGATCCACCGGCCGGCCGGCCGCCGTCCGGGCGAAGGCCCGTTCCAGGTCCTCCAGCAGAATCCGCCAGGACACCCCGTCGACGACCAGGTGGTGGACGGTCAGGAACAGGTGGCACGGCTCGTCCGGTGCCCCGGCGAACAGCAGGGCACGCAGCAGCGGGCCGTCCTCGATGCTGAGCCCGGCCTGGGCCCGTTCGGCCAGCGTGGCCCTGGCGCGGGGCCTTTCTTCGGCGTCGAGGTGGCTCATGTCGACCCGTTCCAGGGCGATGTCCTCGCCGACGGGCAGGTTGACCTGCCGGAGGCCGGCCCCCTGGCCGGGGAAGCGCATCCGCAGCGCGTCGTGGTGAGCGACCACGGCGCGCAGCGCCGCCGCCAGTGCCCGTTCGTCGGCGTCCGGGGCGAGGGTGAGCAGCACGGACTGGTTGAAGTGGTGGGGGGCTCGGGTGTGGTGGGCGAAGAACCAGTGCTGTACGGGGGTGAGCGGGGCGTCCCCGGTGACCGGGGCGGCGTCGGCGGCGGAGGTGACCGGCACGGCCGCCCGCGCCAGCTCCGCCACGGTCTGCCGGGCGAAGACGTCCTTGGAGGTGAGCTCCCAGCCGGCCTGGCGGGCCTTGGCGACGACCTGGATGCTGAGGATGGAGTCGCCCCCGAGGTCGAAGAAGTTGTCGCGGGTGCCCACGTCCTCGATGCCGAGCACCTCGGACCACACCCGGGCCAGGGCCCGTTCGGCCTCGTCGGCGGGGGCGGTGCGGCCGGTGCCGGGAGTGTGCTGCGCGACGGGTTCGGGCAGGGCGCGCCGGTCCAGTTTGCCGCTGGCGGTGAGGGGGAACTCCGCGAGCACCACGAAGGCGGAGGGCACCAGGTAGCCGGGCAGGCGAGCCTCGGCGAAGGCGCGCAGCTCGGCCGGCTCGGGGCCCTCCTCACCGGACCGCCGTACGTAGCCGACCAGTTGCTTGCGGTCGCCGTCCTGGCGCACCAGCGCCACGGCCGCGGCGATCTTCGGGTGCTGTTCGAGCACGGACTCGATCTCGCCCGGCTCGATGCGGTAGCCGCGCACCTTGACCTGGTGGTCGGTGCGGCCCAGGAACTCCAGGGTGCCGTCGGCCCGCCAGCGCACCAGGTCGCCGGTGCGGTACAGGCGGGCTCCGGGGGTGTCGGAGAAGGGGTCGGCGGTGAAGCGTTCCTGCGTCAGCTCGGGAAGGTTGAGATAGCCGCGGGCGACGCCGGGCCCGCCGACGTACAGCTCGCCGGGGACTCCCACGGGAACGGGCGACCGGCGCTCGTCCAGGACGTACACCGAGGTGTTGACGATGGGCCGGCCGATGGGGATCGGGGTGGTCCCGTCGGCCTCGCGGACGTGGTGCCAGGTCGCGAAGGTCGTGGTCTCGGTGGGGCCGTAGCCGTTGACCAGGCGGCCGGGCGGTGCGGTCGCGAGGACCTGGGCCGCCCGGCGCGGGTTGACGGCGTCCCCGCCGAACAGCAGGTTCCGCAGCTTGCCGAACGCGGCCGGGTCGACGGCCGCCACCTGGTCGAACACCCCGGCGGTCAGCCACATGGTGGTGATGCCCAGCCGGTCGACGGCCTCGGTCAGTGCCCGTGCGTCCAGCAGGGTCTCCCGGTCCAGCGGCACCACCCGCGCGCCGGCGGTCAGGGCGCCCCAGATCTCGAAGGTGGCGGCGTCGAAGGTGACGTCCGCGGCCTGGGCCACGACATCGTCCGGGTGCAGCGGCGCGTAGTCGGCGCCGCTGACCAGACGGACGATCGAGCGGTGCTCGACGACGACGCCCTTGGGTGTGCCGGTGGACCCGGAGGTGTACAGCACGTACGCCATGTCGCCCGGGCCGACCGCCACCTCGGGGGTGTCCTGCGGGCGGGCGGCGATCGCGTCGGCCTCCGCGTCCAGCAGGACGGTACGGGTCCGGCCGGCGGGCAGCCGGCCGGCCAGGGTCCGGTCGGTCAGGCATACCGGCGCCCGGGTGTCCTCCAGCATGTACGCCAGCCGCTCGGCCGGATGGTCCGGATCCAGCGGCACATAGGCGCATCCCGCCTTGAGCACGGCCAGCAGGGCCAGGTAGAAGTCCGCGCCGCGCGGCAGACAGACCGCGACATGGGCGCCGGGCCGGGCTCCCTGGGCGATGAGGTGGTGGGCGAGTTGGTTGGCGCGCTCCTCCAGTTCGCGGTAGGTGAGTTCGGCCGTCCCGCCGACCGCGATCGCGTCCGGGCTGCGCCGGGCCCGGGCGGCGACCAGGCCGTGCACGGTGGCGTCGGCCGGGTACGGGACGCGGTGGTCGCCCCACTCGCGGGTGAGGGTGCGCAGTTCACCGGCGGTCAGCAGGGGGAGGTCGCCGACCGGGCGGTGCGGGTCGGCGACGATGCCGGCGAGGAGCACGCCCAGGTGCCGGGTGAAGCGGTCCATGGTCCCGGCGTCGAACAGGTCGGTGTTGTACTCGACGGTGCCGGTCAGTTCCCCGGAGGTCGTCTCGGCGAACTCCAGTGTCAGGTCGAAGATCGAGGACACGGAGGGCGGGCGGAACTCCGTCACCTCCAGTCCCGGCAGCACGATCTCCCCGGCGGGGGTGTTCTGCAGGACGACCGCGGCCTGCACCAGCGGGGTGCGGCCGGGGTCCCGCTCGATGCGCAGCGCGTCCACCAGTCGGTCGAAGGGGATGTCCTGGTGGGCCAGGGCGTCCCAGACGGTGTCGGTGACCCGTCCGAGGAAGTCGGTGAAGGGCACGTCGGTGTCCACGTCCGAGCGCAGGACGAGGGTGTTGACGAAGAAGCCGACCAGCGGCTCCAATTCGCTGCGGTCCCGGCCCATGGTCACGGTGCCCACCGCGATGTCCCGCTGCCGGGAGTAGCGCGCCAGCAGCACTTGCGAGGCGGCCACCAGCACCGAGAACAGCGTGCCACCGTGCGACTGCCCCAGCTCGGCCAGGCCCCGGGCCACCTCGGCCGGGACGCTGAAGAGGGCCAGTGCCCCGTGGGTGGTGCGTACGGCGGGCCGGGGCCGGTCGGTGGGCAGTTCCAGCGGCTCCACACCGGCCAGCGCGCCTTTCCAGAAGGCGAGTTGGGAATCCCGCCGGGCGTCGGTCAGCTGCTCGCGCTGCCAGCCGGCGTAGTCGCGGTAGCGCACCGGCAGCTCGGGCAGCCGGTGCTCGCCTCCCTCCAGCGCGACCGTGTAGAGCTCACCCAGTTCGCGGGCGATCACGCCCTTGGACCAGCCGTCGGCGGCTATGTGGTGCATGGTGAGCAGCAGGGTGTGCTCGGCGGCACCCAGCCGCAGCAGCACGGCTCGCAGCAGCGGCCCCTCGACGAGGTCGAAGGGGCGGCTCAGTTCGGCCCGCAACAGCTCGTCCACCCGCGCCTGCCGGGTCTGTGCCGGCAGGCCGCTGAGGTCCTGTGTCTCCGGTTCCACCGGGGCCGCGGGGCGTACGACCTGGTGAGGGCGGCCCTCGACGGCGGCGAAGGTGGTACGCAGCGGCTCGTGGCGGGCGACGAGCCCGCCGAGTGCGGTGGCGAGTGCCGCGGTGTCCAACTCACCGCGCAGGCACAGCCCGACGGACGAGGTGTACTCGATGCCTCCGGACTCGTACCGGTCGAGGAACCACAGCCGCTCCTGGCCGAACGACAGGGGGGCGGGCAGGCTGTCGTCGACGGGCCGGATGGCGGCGGCTTCCGTCACCGTCCCGGTCCGGTCGTTGAGCCGCTGCTCCAGCAGCGCGTCGAGGGCGTCGTCGTCCCAGTGGTCGAAGTCGTCCGGGTCGGGTGCGCCGGCGTTCCGGTCGTGCATGTCATTCCCCTCGTGCGCTGGTGCGAGTAGTGGCGTCCGGTTCAGGGCGGCGCAGCTGTACGCGGGCCTTGGCACGGACCACGCCGGCCAGTTCGGAGACGGTCCGCGCGGTGAAGACCTCGCGCACCGAGACGGTGACACCGAAGTCCTGGCGGATTCGGGAGACGGTCTGCAGGGTGAGGACGGAGCTGGCCCCCAGAGCCGCCAGGTCGTCGAGGACGCCGATCCGCTCGGTGTCCAGCACCTGCTCCCAGATGCGGGCCAGGGCCCGTTCCACCGCGTTGCGGGGCGCGGTGTACGCGTGCCGGCCCTCTGGCCGGGCCGAGGGCCTCGGCAGGGCGTTGCGGTCGATCTTGCCGCTGGTGGTTTCCGGGAAGGCGGCCAGCACCAGGATGTGCGACGGGACCATGTACTCGGGCAGGTCGGCGCCGAGCCTGTCCCGCAGTTCTTCCGGGTCGGGTGCCCCGCCGGGCTCCGGCACCACGTATCCCGTCAGCACGGCGGACCCGGAGCCGCCCGCGTCGGCGACCACCGCGGCCTTGGCCACGCCGGGCAGACGCACCAGGGCGTTTTCCACCTCGCCCGGTTCGATGCGGTAGCCGCGGACCTTGACCTGGGCGTCCAGCCGCCCCAGGAAGTCGAGTTCGCCGTCGGGCAGCCACCGTACGAGGTCGCCCGTACGGTACAGCCGCTCTTGCGGGGCGAAGGGGTCGGGGACGAAGCGCTCGGCGGTCAGCTCCGGGCGGTTGAGATAGCCGCGGCCCACCCCCGGGCCCCCGACGTACAGCTCTCCGGGTACACCGACGGGGACCGGACGGCGGTCCTCGTCGAGCACGTAGGTACGGGTCCCGGCGATGGCCGAGCCGATGGACGGGAGCCGTTCGTCGGAGGCGTCCCCGCGCTCGCGCAGCACGGCCGCCGTGGTCAGCACCGTGGTCTCGGTCGGACCGTAGTGGTTGACGAGCGTGAAGGGGGCGTCCGCGGGCAGCCTGCGGCGGACCACGTCCGCGCCGGTGAGCATGCAGCGCAGTTGGCCCTTGTAGACGCCGGGCTGATCCAGCACGGACTCCAGCCGCGGCGCCGGGACCACGGCGAGGGTGATGCGGTTGGCCGCGATCCATTCGGTGAGCAGGTAGGGGTCGTCGAGCTGCTCGTCGGGGACGAACCACAGGCTCGCCCCGGCGGCGAGGTTGCCCCACTGCTCCAGCAGGGTCGGGTCGAAGCCCGGCGCCACCAGCTGCGAGGCGCGGTCCTTGGGGCCCACGTGGTAGTAGTCGCGGTACCACTGCAGGAGGTGCAGCACGTTGCCGTGCTCGATCTGCACGCCCTTGGGCCGGCCGGTGGAGCCCGAGGTGTAGAACACGTACGCCAGGTCCCCCGGACCGGTCTCGACGCCGGGCGGGCCGTCCACCGCGTGCCCCTCGGCGTCCTCCACGTACAGCACCCGGCCCTCCCCGGGTTCCGGGCCGTCGGCCAGGTGCCGCTGGGTGACCACGACGGACACCTCGGCGTCCCGGAGGATGTAGGCGGCCCGTTCCGCCGGCAGCGCCGGGTCCAGGGGCAGCGCTGCTCCGCCCGCCTTGAGGACGGCCAGCTGCCCGACGGTCATCTGCGGGCCGCGGCCGGTGCGTACGGCGACGACGCTGCCAGGGCGCACCCCGTACGCCACGAGGCGGTGCGCGAGCGAGTCGGCCCACGCGTGCAGTTCGCCGAAGGTGAGCTGTCGGCAGGCGGACACCACGGCGAGCTCCCGCGGCCGCAGGCGGGCCTGCTCCGCGAGGGCCGCGGGCACGTTCCGGTGGCCGACGCGGCCGGTGTGCGGGGCGGGACAGCTCCACTGCTCGGTGACCAGCCGCCGTTCCGCGTCCGTCATCAGCGGCATATCGCCCAGGGTGCGGTGCGCGCCCGAGGAGAGTGCCGCCAGTACCACCAGCACATGCCCGGACATCCGCTCGATGGTGAGGTGGTCGAACAGGTCGGTGTTGTACTCCACCCGGCAGGACAACGCGCCGTCCCGGTCCTCGAACTCGAAGCCCAGGTCGAACATCGCCCTGGTCCTGGGAACCGGGACCTCCTCGGCCCGCAGGCCCGGGGACTCCACGGTCTGCACCCGCTTGAGGGTCACCGCCGCCTGGAACAGCGGGGTGCGGCTCGCGTCCCGCTCCGGCTGCAACTCCTCGACGAGGCGGTCGAAGGGCAGTTCCTGGTGAGTGAGCGCCTCCAGGACGGTGCGGCGGGTCCCCGCCAGGAACTCCCCGACCGTCGCCTCCGGACGGACGTCGCCGCGCAGGACGAGGGTGTTGACGAAACAGCCCAGCACGTTCTCCAGCTCGACCCGGTCGCGCCCGGAGACGATCGTGCCCACGGCCACGTCCTGCTGACGGCTGTAGCGGGACAGCAGCAGCTGCACCGCCGCCACCAGGGCGCCGAACAGCGTGATCCGCTGGTCCCGGCACAACCGGGCCACCTCCCGGCCCAGTTCGGCGGGAACGAAGAAGACGTGCTGGTCGCCCGGCGAGGTGCGGACCGGCGGGCGGGGCCGGTCGGTCGGCAGCTCCAGCGGACCGACGCCGGCCAGCTTGCCCCGCCAGTAGTCGAGGTCCTCGCGTGGCCCGGCGCCGCTGCGCCGCTCCTCCGCCGCGCGCTGCCACACGGCGTAGTCCGCGTACTGCACGGGCAGCGGCGCCAGGTTCGCCGCGGTGCCCGTCGTGGCCTGCTCGTACAGGGCGCAGAACTCCCGCGCCAGCACGTCCTTGGACCAGCCGTCGATGATGATGTGGTGCATGTCCAGCAGCAGGACGTGCTCCCGCTCGGACAGGCGCACCAGCACCACCCGCAGCAGCGGTCCGCGCCGCAGGTCGAAGGGACGGGCCGCGTACGCGCGCAGCAGCCGGTCCAGCTCCCGGGCGCGCTCGGACACCGGGCGCGTGGAGAAGTCCAGGTACCGCACCGGCACCGGCGCGGCGTCGTGCACCCATTGCCTGCCGTGGCCGTCGACGACGTCGAAGGTGGTGCGCAGCGCCTCATGGCGGGCGACCAGCGCCCGCAGCGCGTCCTCGGCGGCCCCGGCATCCAGTGCCCCGGTCAGCCGCAGCGCGAGCGGCGAGTTGTACTCGACGCCCCCGGGCTCGTACTCGTGCAGGAACCACAGCCGTTGCTGTCCGTACGACAGCGGCAGCGGCCCGCCGCGTCCGGCCCGCCCGAGGCCGGGTCCGGCGTGGGAGCCGCCGAGGCGCTGGGCGAGCGCGGCCACCGTCGGGGCCTCGAACAGGGTGCGGACGGACACTTCGCTGTCCAGCTCGGCCCGGATGCGGCTCACCAGCCGGGTGGCGAGCAGGGAGTGGCCGCCCAGGTCGAAGAAGCTGTCGTCGATGCCGATCCCGTCGACGCCCAACACCTCGCAGAACAGGGTGTGCAGCTGTTCCTCGCGGGCGACGCGGGGCGCGCGCCGGGTGGCGGCCGGTTCCAGGACGGGTGCCGGCAGTGCGGCGCGGTCGGCCTTGCCGTTGGGGGTCAACGGCAGCTCCGCCAGGGGGACGACCGCGGCCGGTGTCATGTAGTCGGGCAGCGCGGACGCCACGTGCTCCCGCAGCCGGGCGGGATCCGGGTGCCGGCCCGCGGCCGGAACGGTGTAGGCCAGCAGCCGCACGTCGCCCGGACGGAGTTCCCTGGCCACGACGACCGCCTTGGACACGTCGGCGTGCCGCTCCAGGACCGCCTCGATCTCGCCGGGTTCGATACGGAAGCCGCGGACCTTGACCTGGTGGTCGCTGCGGCCGAGGAACTCCAGGTTGCCGTCCGCCGCCCAGCGGGCCACGTCGCCCGTGCGGTACAGCCGCGCGCCCGGCTCACCGGAGAAGGGGTCGGCCACGAAACGTTCCGCGGTGAGGCCGGGTCGCCCCTGGTAGCCGTGGGCGACGCCGGCCCCGCCGATGTACAGGTCGCCGGGCACTCCGGTGGGTACCGGCCGCAGCGTGGCGTCCAGCACGTAGACGCGGGTGTTGGCGATGGGCCGGCCGATGGCCGGGGCGCCGGGGCGGTCGTCGAGCCGGGCGGCGGTGGACCAGATCGTGGTCTCCGTCGGACCGTAGAGGTTGACGGCCTCGGCACCCAGCTGCCGCATGCACCGCGCGAGGGCGACGGGCAGCGCCTCGCCGCCGACGGCCATCCGCAGTCCCCGCACGGCCTGGGGCTGCTGGTCGCACAGCGCCTGCCACAGACTGGGGGTGGCCTGCATGACCGTGGTGCCGGTGGCGGTGATCAGGGACGCCAGGGCCTGCGGGTCGAGGACGGCTTCGCGGTCGGCCAGCACCAGGGTGGCCCCGCTGGTCAGCGGCAGATACAGCTCCAGGGCCGCGATGTCGAAGGCGACGGTGGTGACCGCCGTCCACACGTCGGCGGGGGTGAGGGGCAGCAGCGCGGCCATCGAGGACAGGAAGTTGGCCAGCGCCCGTCGTCCGACGACCACGCCCTTGGGCCTGCCGGTCGAGCCGGAGGTGTAGATGACGTACGCGGCCTGGTCGGCGCCAGGCACGGTGCGCCGCGCCGCCTCGACCGGCGGGGTGTCCGGCAACGCCGCCAGCTCGCGCACGGTGTCCGCCTCGTCCAGTACGAGGAGGCGGGCACCGGTGGCGGACAGCCGCCCGGCGGTGCGGCGGTCGGTGACGACGGTGACGGGCCCGGTGTCGGACAGTGCGTAGGCGATGCGCTCGGCCGGGTACTCCGGGTCGAGGGGCAGATACGCCGCGCCAGTCTTGCCGACCGCGAGCAGGGACGCCACCAGGCCGGTGCCGCGGGGGAGCGCGAGGGCGACGAAGGTACCGGGGCACGCGCCTCGATCGACCAGGGCCCGTGCGATCCGGTTGGCGTCGGCGTCCAGCTCCGCGTAGCTGGTGGTCAGGCCCGCGTGCACCAGGGCCGGGGCCTCGGGGCAGGCGCGTACCCGGGCCTCGAAGAGGTCGGCGACCGTGCCGTCCGGCACCGGCCGCGCCGTGGCGTTCCACTGCCGCAGCAGGCGGTCGCGCTCAGCACCGTCCAGGACGTCGAACGTGTCGAGCGCCCGCTCGGGGGCGTCGGTGGCGTCGGCCAGCAGCCGCAGAGCGGCCTCGGCGAGGCGGCGTACGGTCGGCTCGTCGAACAGCTCACGGCTGTAGCCGACCAGGATGTCCATGCCGCGGGGGGCGCCGTCCTCGTGCTCCGGCACCGCCCGCACGTGCAGGTCGTAGGGCGAGCTGGTGGCGGGCACCCGCCAGGTTCGCGCCGCCAGGTCGCCGAAGGCGTCCGGGGCGGACACCGGCCGGGCGAGGTCGAGGACGACCTGGCACAGCGGGTGCCGGTTCAGCGCCCGGTCCGGCCGCACCGCCTCGACCAGCCACGGGAAAGGGAGTCCGCCGTGGGCGCGGGCGGCGGCGGCCGTGGCCGCACAGGCGCGCACCAGCTCCGTGAAGCTCACACCGTCGGGTATGGCGGTGCGCAGCACCACGGTGTTCACCAGCGGGCCCACCACGGCCGACTCGGTGCGTCCGCGGCTGCTGACGGTGGTGCCCAGCGACAGGTCGCGGTCCGCGCCGAAGCGGCGGAGAGTGGCGGCGATCGCGGCGTGCAGCACGGCGAAGACATCGGTGCCGGTGTGTGCGGCCAGTGCCTCGACGGCTCGGTGGCGACGGGCGTCCAGACGCAGGGTGAGCTCGGCGCTGACGTACGTGGCGACGGCCGCACGGGTGCGGTCCGCGGGGAGCTGGAGCTGTTCGGGCGCTCCCGCCAGTGCGCTGCGCCAGAACTCCAGTTCGGTCACGGTCGCCGGAGACGGCCGGTCCAGGGTGCCGAGGACGTCGGCCTGCCGCGCCGCCAGCTGTGCGTACTGCGCGGGCCGGCCGTCGTTCGCGGGGTGCTCGCCGCGGGCACGGGCGGCGTAGGCGCCGGCCAGGTCGTCCAGCAGGGGCTGCCAGGACGCCTCGTCCCCGGCGATGCGGTGCAGCACCAGCAGGAGGACATGGTCGTCGGGGGCGAGCCGGAACACGTCAGCGCGAAGCGGAATGTCACGGGTCAGGTCGAAGGGGAGGGCCGCCGCCTCGGCCAGCCGCCGGTCGAGCCCGCCCGCGTCGGCGCGGCGCACGGCCAGGGCGGCGAAGGGCTCCCGGGCGGGCCGGAGTTCGGGCCGGCAGTGGCCGTCGTGCTCGGCGTGGACGGTGCGCAGCAGGTCGTGCCGGGCCAGCAGGTCGCCCAACGCGTCCCCGAGCGCCGCCGGATCGAGGGCGCCGGTCAGTCGTGTGGCGCGGGCCAGCATCTCTCCGGCACCGGATTCCTGGAGCCGGTTCAAGAACCACAGCCGCCGCTGGACGGGTGACAATCCGCCGTCTAATGCGGCCGTTTCCGGGGAAGCGCACCGAGTACCGTTCGTTGCTGTCACTTCTCATACTCCAGCGAAAAGTCGTCCAAGAAGGCAGAGCCTTGCTTCGGGTAATTCAGCGGCCGGTCGCGTTGAAGCCACCGGCTCGTTCCCGCTACGGCACTTCCTTGCGCAGCACGCGTCCGGCGAACTGCATGAGGCAGCCGTGCTCGATTTCGGGGTGCGGCAGGAAGCGGCCCGCGTACGGGGCTTCGGGGACATCGACGCGGTGGGCGGAAAAGGCGCCGTGGTCATCGACGCGGTGGGCGGAAAAAGCGCCGTGGTCATCGACGCGGTGGGCGGAAAAAGCGCCGTGGTCATCGACGTCGAGTCGGTAGCGCGCTCCGGTGTCGTCCTCAAGATGCAGGGGTGCGCCCGTGCCGCCGGTGATGCGGTACTTCATGGTGCCGTTGGCCCAGGTGCCCGCCCGGTCGGCGGCGGGTGCGGAGCCCGGGGCCGGATGCGGCCGGGACCGTCCGGCCGGGGCCGCGCCGACGTCCGTGCCCCGCGCGCGCAGCCAGTCGGTGAGGCCGCGCCACAGGGCCAGCCCCGCCGTGGAGTCGGTGAGCAGGGCCAGGGCGGCGCCGTCCTGCGGGTGCACCCGCAGGTTGCAGGTGGTGCCGCCGCCCGTGGCGTCCAGACCGATCCAGGGCCGCTCCGCGGATCCGTACCGGGCCCAGCCCAGGCCCCAGCCGTCGGCGAGCCCGTAGGGCTCGGCTCCCGGCGCCGGCCGCCGCATCGCCGTGACGCCGTCGTCGTCGAGCAGCGCGCCGTGCGCCACGTCACGCGCGTCGAGGTGCAGCCGCGCGAAGGCCACCAGGTCCTCGGCGGTACCGGCCAGTGCCGCCGCCGGTGCCAGGGCCGCGGGGACCCGGACCTGCACGGGTACGGCGCCCGCCGCAGTGACGGCGTGGCCCTGGGCGACGGCGGGGCCGGGGACCGACGGCCCCGGACCCGGCAGGTGGGCGGGGGTGATGCCGAGCGGATGCAGCAGGAAGGTCTCCACGGCCTCGCGCCAGGCCATGCCGGTCGCGGACTCGATCAGCCGGCCGACGAGCGCGAAGCCCGCGTTGGAGTAGGAGAAGGCGCCGCCCGGCGGGAACAGCAGGTCCCTCTCGCCGGCGGCGGCCACGAATCCGTGCACGCTCCGGTCCTCGTCGTCCAGGTCGCAGACCAGGCCGCTGGTGTGGCTCAGCAGGTGCCGCAGGGTCACCTCCGCGCCCAGGCCGTTGGGGGCGGCCGCGAACTCGTCGCCGTACCGCCCGAGAGCCACGTCCAGTGCGAGATCACCGTCGCCCACGAGTTGCAACGCCACGGTGGCGGTGAACAGCTTGGTGACGGAGGCGAAGGGAAAGCGCAGCGCCGCCGCCTCGGGTCCGCCGGTGTGGGCCACCTCCACCGCGGTGCCGTCGAGCAATGCCAGCTGGGCACGTGGAATCCCGAACTCCGCGGTCATTCGGTGGAATTGGGCCACAAGTTCTTGTGACACCAGTGAACCCCCCTCTACTCTGCTTTCTGTGACGGGCAGCAGACAGCCTGGAACGGCCGCGAATTCCTTACGTACTGTGGATCGCAGCTCGGGAAGATCGATTTGTTTCCCGAAGGCTAGCACCGGCGTTTTCCGCCGGTCAGCGTCCTTAAGTCACCTGCGAAAAACGCTGGTTGACATCCGCGTGCGCCGGAAAGAGGGGATTCGCCGTGGGCGGCTCGGCCGGCGCACGCGAAAAGCCCGTGGTGCGTCCGGGACGCACCACGGGCCGACGCCGTGAAGGCGGGCTATTCGCGCAGACCGATGCCCTCCACCGGGCGGGTACGCAACGCGAGCCGGGTGGGAAGGAGGATCGCGGTCAGCCCGATGAGGGCGGTCACGGCGACGATTCCCAGATACATCAGCACCGGGATGCGTGGCACCGGCGACCCCGTGAGCCCCAGGCTCACCGTGACCAGCGGCAGCAGCGGCACCACCGTTCCCACCACCACCGCGATGGCCACCACCATCCCGGCTTCTACCCGCATCATCCGCACCACCTGCCCCGTGGGTGCCCCCACCAGCCGCAGCAGCGAGAATTCCCGCACACGGCCCAGAGTCGCCAACACCAGTGTGTTGGCCACCGAGATGGCGAGGTAACCGAAGACCAGCGCCAGCGGAAGAGCACTGGTCAGCACCGACGACGTGGCCTGTTCCTGCTGCGCCGCCGAGAGGCCGCCCCTGTCCAGCACCTCCAGGCCCGGGTACCGGCCGGCTAGGTCATGCAGCGCCTTGGCCACCTTCCCCTTGTCGGCGCCCGCGACGGTCCTGACGAACACCGCGTCCTCCACCTGCCGGACGCTGTGCGCCAGCACCGTGTCCTGGGGCAGGGTCACGTCGCCGAAGCCCAGGCCCCGTTCGTAGACCGCGACGACCACGGGCCGGGCCTCGGAACCGTCCGGGAGGTTCAACCGGACGCGGTCGCCCACGTGCGCACCGAGGGTGCTGGCCGCGCCGCCGCTGATGGCCGCCGCGTCACCGCGCAGCTTCGTCAGGCTGCCCTCGGTGACGTCCAGATCCATGGTCTTGTCCACTTGGCCGGGAGTGACACCCTGGGCCTGGTACTTGAAGATCTCCGGTGAGCCCAGCACCTTGCGGGACGCGTGCAGTTCGACCCGTACGACACCTGTGGTCGCGGCGACTCCCGGCACCGAGGCGGCGTCCTGGACCACGCCCAGGGGCGGCCCGCCGGGCCCTCCCTGCAGTGTGAAGTCGGCGACGATGCCCGCCTCGGCCTGGTCCTGGGCCGCCGCCGCGGTCGTCGTCGGAATGCACAGCTGCACCAGCGCGAAGCCGATCGCCAGGGTCAGCGGCCCGATACCGGCCGCCAACCGCCGGGCGTTGGCACGGGTGTTGGCCACCGCCAGATAGCCGTGCGGTCCGGTGTGCCTGCGGACCGGACCGGCCATCAGCCGGCTCGCCAGACTCACCACCGGCGGGGCCAGCAGCAGCAAAGCGATGATCATGACGAGCCCGCCGGTGCCCGCGCCGGCCACCGCGAAGACGCTGCCGAAGAACAGGGGCAGCAGCGACGCCGCGACGCCGAGCAGGAACAGCAGCACCCCGAAGAAGGCGCGGCCGCGCCCCAGCTTCGCCTGTTCGATCCGGGCCTCGCCCATGGCCTCCACCGGCCGGATCGCCACGGCCTTGCGGGCGACCCCGAGCGCGGCCACCTCGGCGGCGAGCACGGACGCGAAGACGGCGACCAGCATCGGAAGCGGGCCGTAGGAGAACGCGAAGTCCTTGGGTACCATGCCGATCAGACTGAGCGCGGCCCGCATGATCTTGGCCACCACGACGCCAGGAAGACATCCGATCACCGACGCCACGAAGGACACCAGCAGGACCTCGGCCGCCATCATCTTGTACACCTGACGCGGGGTGGCCGCGACGGCCCGCAGCAGGGCCAGCTCACGGCGTCGCTGGTGCACGTTGAGGGCCAGGGTGCTGGCCACCACGATCATCGCGATCAGCACGACCGTCGCGCCGAGCGAGGCCGCCAGCTCCGTCAGGCCGGAGCGGGCCGAAGCCACGTCGTGGAACTCCACCTGACTACGGTCGTCGCCCAGGTACGTCTGAGCGCCGGATCCGTCCAGCCGGTCGTCGATCCGGTCCGCCAGCTCATCCGGGTCGGTACCCGGTGCGGCCAGTACCCCGACGGCGTCGATCCGGCCGGGGTGGCCGTACAGTGCCGTGGCCTCATCGTCGCTGAAGAACACCGGCGCCGAGCGCAACGGCCCGTCCACGCCTCGCAGCGAGGCCACGCCGGTAACCAGGAACTCCCGCGCCTCCTGGGTGGTCGCCAGCTTCACCCGCTGCCCGGGGGACACCCCCACGTGCTCGGCCAGTCCCGCGTCCAGCACCACTTCGCCGGCCTGTCGCGGTGCCCGCCCCCGCTGCAGCGTGAAGGGGCCCAGTACGGCGCTGGACCAGCTGTGGCCGGTCGACGGCTGCTCGCCGCCGCCGGAGTCCAGCCCGCCGTCCCCGGCCACCACCTGAGCGGGGAAGCTGACGTCCGGCACCGCCCGACCGACACCCTTGACCGCGGCCACCTCGTCGGTCACCTTGCTGTCCAGCGGCGCGGGCTGGGACAGCGGCTTCTTCTTGGTCTTGCCCTCGGTGACCTTGAACGACTGCTTGCCGCCGACCACCACCTGGGCCCCGGCATAGCGCTGGGTGGGGACCCCCGAGCCGAGGCCCGACTGCAGCAGGATGCCGAATGCGGTGATCAGCATCGACGCCCCGACCAGAGCCACGAACGCCCCGACGAGTCCCGCCTTGCGCTCCCGCAACGTCATGCGGACGAGCTTGAACACCATCGGCTCACCACTCCTCAAGGCGAGTCATCCGCGCGGCCACCCGCTCGGGGGTCGGGGACTCCATCACCTCGGCGAAGGCCCCGTCCGCCAGGAACACCACGCGCTGCGCGAAGGAGGCGGCGACCGGGTCGTGGGTCACCATGACGACGGTGTTGCCGTCCCGGTCCGCGATCTCCCGCAGCAGGGCGAGCACCTGCCGCCCCGTACGGCTGTCGAGCGCACCGGTCGGCTCGTCGGCGAAGATCACCTCGGGCCGGGTGACCAGCGCCCGGGCGATGGCCACCCGCTGCTGCTGACCGCCGGAGAGCTGGGCCGGCCTGTGCCGCATCCGGTCGGACAGACCGACCCGCCCTGCGACGTGCTCCAGCCAGGCCGGTTCGACCGATTGCCCGGCGAGCAGCAGCGGCAGCGTGATGTTCTCCGCCACGGTCAGGGACCCCAGCAGGTTGTACGCCTGGAAGATGAAGCCGACCCGCTCGCGGCGCAGCATGGTCAGCTGTGCCTCGTCCAGTGCCGCCAGGTCGTTGCCGCCCAGCCGCACCGAGCCGGACGTCGGCCGGTCCAGTCCCGCCGCACAGTGCAGAAAGGTGCTCTTGCCGGCGCCCGACGGGCCCATGACCGCGGTGAACGACCCGCGTTCGAAGGTGATGCTGAGTTCGCGCAGCGCGGCGACTTCCGCCGCTCCCCGACCGTACGTTTTGCTGACCGATCGTAACTCCACCGCCCAGGGGCTCCGGGGAGCCGGCCCCGCGGCCCCGTCCGCGGCCGCGGTCCCCGATGTCCCGCCGTCGAACTGCCGCCTGGTGGCCTCGCCGTGCGCCACAGCGCGTCTCCCTTCTCCACCTCACATGACATGCGGAAACCACGCTAGGCGTCTGGATACGGCGGGACCATGATGTTTGCTGCACCTCGAAAGGTGCAGCTGGCTGCCCCTGTCCGGGGCGTCGGGGGTGACGACGCATGGTGATCACCGGGATCCGCAGTGATAGCGTGGCGGAACACGGGAAGTGTGGGAGGCCGTGCGGAGATGGACAGCGTTCCCCAGCGGCCGATTCACCGCGGGTTGACCCGAGCGACCACACGACAGGACTTCATCCAGCGCTTGGTCATGGCCCTGAGGTACCTCGTCACCATCGACGGCACCGCGGTAGTGGCCTTCGTGAGCTTATACGCCCTGATCGCGGTGTTCGCCCTGAGCCTGGTAGGCCCCGGGCTGCGCCTGCTGCCGTTCTCACTGGCCTGGCTGCGACGGGGGGCCGACGCCCACCGTCGACGCGCGGGGCACTGGCTGGGCTGCGACATCCCGTCGTCCTACCGTGAGGCCGAGGGCAAGGTACTGGTCCGTGCCCAGGTGATGCTCACCGACAAGGCCACCTACACCGACTTGCTGTGGCTGCTGTCGCACGCCCTGCTGGGCACGCTCAGTGGCACCCTGGCCATCGGGCTGTGCCTGGGGTCCCTCAGCTGGCTGACCATCCCCCTTTGGTGGCAGGTGGTTCCGCACCCCGCGCAGCTGATGATCTGGAACATCGACTCGTGGGGGGCCGCGCTGGGGGCCTCCTTGGCCGGCCTTGCCTACGGCCTGGTCGCCGGTTATCTGCTGCCCTGGTGCGCCCAGCTGCACGCCCTGATGACCCGTGCACTGCTCAAACCGCGCAAGCGCAGGGCGTCTCTCGCCAAGCGCGTCGAGGAGCTGACCATCTCCCGCGCCGAGGCGCTGGAAGCACATGCGGCGGAACTGCGCCGTATCGAACGGGACTTGCACGACGGGGCACAGGCCGGGCTGGTGTCGGTCTCGCTGCGGCTGGCACTGATGCAGCAGGCGCTCAAGGACAGCCCGGAACGGCTGCCCGAGATGATCGACCAGGCACGCGACCTGACCGACCAGGCCGTGCAGTCGCTGCGCGTCGCGGTCCGCTCCATCTATCCGCCGGTGCTCGTCGACCACGGCCTGGCCGAGGCAGCCCGCGCGCTGGTGGCGGCCTGCCAGATCCCTACCGAGCTGGACCTCGGGTACGAGACCAGGGGGGCACGGGCGCCCGCCGCGGTGGAGGCCGCAGCGTACTTCGTCATCTCCGAGGCGCTGACGAACGTGGCCAAGCACAGCGGCGCCGAGAGCAGTCAGGTGCGGCTGCGCACCACCGAGAGCAGGATTCATATCTCCGTTTGGGACAACGGGCGGGGCGGAGCCACGACCGGCGCCGGCAGCGGGATCCGTGGCATCAAGCGCCGTGTCGCGGCCTTCGACGGCGTCACCGAGCTGCACAGCCCGCCCGGGGGACCGACAGTACTTCGAGTGGAGCTGCCGTGCGGATCGTGATCGCCGAGGACAACGCCTTGCTGCGGGAGGGCTTGTCCCTGTTGCTGACGGGTGTGGGTCATGAGATCTGCGCGGCGGTGGAGGACGGCGACAGCCTGCTGCCCACGCTCCTGCAGCACCGGCCGGACATCGCCGTCCTGGACGTACGGCTGCCCCCGACCTACCGGGACGAGGGACTGCGCGCGGCGGTCACCGCCCGGGCGAAGCTGCCGGATCTGCCGGTCCTGGTGCTGTCCCAATACGTCGAGCACGCGTACGCCGTGCAGTTGCTGGCCCACGGCGCCTCCGGTGTGGGGTATCTCCTCAAGGACCGCGTGGGGCGAGTGGAGGAGTTTCTGCAGGCGCTGGAGCGGGTCGCGGGCGGTGGGGTCGCCATGGACCCCGAGGTGATCTCCCAGCTGATGGTGCGCAGGGTGCGCAACGACCCGCTGGACGGACTCAGTTCACGCGAGCGCGAGGTGCTCTCCCTCATGGCGGAGGGCCACGGCAACACCACCATCGCCAAGCTGCTGTTCATCGCGGAGACCTCGGTGAACAAGCACATCGGGAACATCTTCAGCAAGCTCGGACTGCCGGCCACGGATGGTGGCCACCGGCGCGTACGCGCCGTGCTCGCCTACCTCAACTCCATCGACTCCCGGGACGACTGAGCCAAGCCGCTCGGGCCGCAAGGACGGGCGACGGCCGGGCCCGTGCGCACGGGCCCGGCCGCTCATTCCGTTTCCGGTTCCGGCGTGCCGCGCACGGCAAGATCACGGATGGGGCTGCTGACCGTGGACAGGAGGGCCAGCAGCACCAGTGCCGCCGTGGCGCCGAGCACCGTGACCACCGTCCCGGAGAACTCCAGCAGCGCACCTCCGCCGAGCGAGCCCAGGGCGGAGGCCGCTCCCAGGCTCACCCCGATCGCACCGGCCAGCCTGCCGCGCATCGAGTCCGGCGTGATCTGCATCTGGTGCGTGGCGATGATCGCGGTCGCGGTCGGCGCGAGGAAGGCGACACAGCCGAGCACCGCCCCGTAGCCGTACCCGGCGGGCAGCACCGCCAGCAGCGGCACCAGTGCGCTCGCCCCCCACGTCAGCAGCATCACCGCGGCGTGCGGCGTCAGCCGCGGCCGCAGCGAGGGCGCAGCGAGGGCGCCCAGCACGCCCCCGGCGCCCATCAGCATCCCGATCGCCCCGACTTGGGCCTCGGCCCCCGCCTGCTGTGCCATCCCGATGACCACCAGCAGCAGCCCGCTGAAGACCGCGTTGAAGCCCATGGTGAGGCCCACGGTGACCCGCAGCAGGCGGTGACGGCACAGCCAGCGCAGACCCGTCATCGTGTGGTGCAGCAAGCCCCCGGACTCGGCGGATGCGATCCGCTTCCTCTCCTGGGGGGCCCGCAGGAAGAGCAGGGTGCAGAAGGCGGCCAGGGAGGCCCCTGCCTGGCCGGCGAACGGAAGCACGTGCATCGCGTTGTAGAGCACCCCGCCGACACCCGGCCCCGTGATCGTGGCGACGTAGTAGCGCGCGGTGTTGCGCGCCACCGCGGACGACCACTGGGACTGGGGCACGACCTGCGGCAACAACGCCTGGTCGGCAGCGCTGAACAGTGCGGTACTCACCCCCTCGACCACGGCCACGCCCAGGATCAGGGCGAGCGGCGCCCACCCGGCGGCGATGGCGGCGGCCAGCGCCCCCAGTGCCAGGGCCCGCACCGCCTCGGACGCCAGCAGCACGTGCTTGCGTGGCACCCGGTCCGCCACCGTGCCGGCAGGCAGCCCCGCCACCATGCGGGAGGCGGCCACGGCGAACTCCACCAGCGACGCCTGGAACACCGACCCCGTCATGGCCAGCACCAGCAGCGGATAGGCGAACAGGGTCGCCTGAGAGCCCAGTTGGGAGAGAACGTTGCTGCTCCACAGCAGGTTGTACTCACGGTTGCGGCTCAGCGGGCGCGGTGCAGCCGCCTCCGTCCGCCTGCCGTCCGGCGCCGTGGCCGACTCGGTCCGCTCCCTCACCCCGTGTGTCCCGCCGGGCCGCCACCGGGCAGCGCGGTCCGCTCCACCGGGCGCAGCCGCGCCCAGGACAGCGCGTCGGCCATGCTCACGAACAGCTTGCGGGGCGGCACGAACGGAGCCCGGCCGTGCGCCACGCTCAGGTTGTCCACGATGAGCACGTCGCCGGTGCGGCAGTGCACGTCGAGCTGGTGCCCGCGGTAGCCCGCGTGCAGTGCCTCGACGATGTCCTGGGAGATCTCCGAACCGTCGGCGTGGAACGTGTTGGTGGGGATGCCCCAGGGCCCGTATTCCTCCAGCAGCAGCTCGGCCAGGTCCTTCTTCAACGAGCTGGAGTGGAAGAACGTCATGTGGTTGAACCAGGTCTTCACGCCGGTCTCCGGGTGGGTGGCCACCGCCCAGCGCATCTGCCGGGTCTGGACGTGGTCCTCGGCCAGCCACTCGACCTCGATGCCGTTGTCGGCGCAGTAGCGGCGCACCTGGTCCGGGTCCTCGGTGCCAAAGGCCTGCTGCCAGGTCAGGCCCAGACCCGGCAGGAAGTTGCGTACCAGGAGGTAGCCTTCCTCGTCGAACCGCTGGACGATCTCGCGCGGCAGCGCGTCGTGGATGGCCCGGCAGTCGGCGAGAAGGCTCGCCCCGCCCTCGGGGGCATCCCGCTCGCAGAAGAAGAACAGGTAGCGCGGCACCGTGAGGTTGTAGGACTGTTCGGTGTGAAGGAAGATCTCCTCGGTCGGCGGGTGGTCCGTCGCCGTGAACACTCCGGGGTGCAGCTCGGTCCGCGGCGAGGAGCGCTCGGTGTAGTCCAGCGGTGCGCCCACGATGTGCTTGACGAATGCGTCCAGATCGTCCCAGTCGGCCCACTGGTACCCGCTCAGCAGCGCGGCCCCGTGCTCGACGACCCGTTCGCGGACGAACGGCCCGTGCTGGCCGCCCAGTTCGGTCAGCGCGGGACGGCCCGGGCTGGTCACCCCGCATACCAGCCCGCCGAGCCGGGACGCGGTGTCCAAGGTGATCGCTGCGGTCATAGGAACGTGCTCCTCTTGTTCTCCGGATCGCGCCGGATGCCTTCGGTCCGTTGGGGCGAGACGTCTGCGCGGTGGTGGGCGTCAGCTCAGGGCTGCCCGGATGGCTTCGCCGGCCTGGCGGGTGCTCAGGGTGCCGCCGAGGTCCGGGGTGCAGCGGCGTTGGGCGAGGGTGTGGCGCACCGCCTGCTCCAGGGCCTCTGCCTCGCTCTTCAGTCCCCGGTCGCGCAGGAGCAGTGCAGCGCTCAGCACGGCGCCCGCAGGGTTGGCCAGCCCTTTGCCGACGATGTCGGGAGCGCTGCCGTGTACCGGTTCGTACAGGCCCGCTCCGGTCTGCGGGTTGATGTTCGCCGAGGCGGCGGTGCCCAGCCCGCCGGCGAGTTCGGCAGTCAGGTCGCTGAGGATGTCGCCGTAGGAGTTGTTGGTGACGATCACGTCGAAGGACGGAGCGTCGGTGATCAGCTTCATGGCTGCGGCGTCCACGTACAGATGGGACGAGGCCACTTCGGTGTGGCGTTCCCTGGCCGCACGCCACACCCGCTGCCACAACTGGCCCCCGAACCGCACCGCGTTGGACTTGTCGACCATGCACACCGAACGGCGGGCGATGCCGTATCCGTACTCGACGACCCGCGACACCCCGAGGTACGTGCTCATCTCCTGGTCGACGGCGATCTCGTCGGGCGTGCCGGCGCGCAGGCTGCCGCCGACCCCGCTGTAGAGGCCCTCGGTGTTCTCGCGCACCACCACGCAGTCGATGCCGCGGCGGGACTCGTCACGCAGCGGGCTGAGCCGCTCGTCCAGCAGTACCGCCGGACGGTAGTTGACGAACAGGTCCAGTTCCGTACGCAGCCTGAGCAGCACACCGCGGGCGTAGTCGGGGGTGGTCACGCGCGGGTCGCCGACGGCGCCGAACAGCACGGTGCCACCGGTGCGCATCAGCTCCAGCTCGCTGTCGGTGAGGGCCACACCATCACGGAGATAGCGGTCAGCGTTGATCTGGTCGAGAAAGGTGAACTCCAGATCGGCGCCGAGTGCCTGGAGCGTGGTGACGGCCTCCTCGGTCACTTCGGGTCCGATGCCGTCGCCCGGTACCACGATGATCTTCTGCACAGGATCGTCCTAAGGTCTGCTGGTCAGGCGCCGGTGGGCTTCGAGGAGGGTGGACTCGGTGCGGTTGAAGGCCACGCGCACATACCCGGCGCCGCGCCGCAGGTCGGCGAAGAACGGGGTGGCCGGGGCCAGCAGCACTCCGGTCCGCTCGGCCAGGGCGCGCACGAACCGGGGGCTCGGCTCCTGGGTGAGGCCGTGGGTCCCGGCCATTACATAGACCCCGCCCTGGGGTGCTGCACAGTCGAAACCCGCAGCGGTGAGCATCCGGACGGCGCGGTCGCGCAGTGCGCCCATCGACCTGGCCGGGTCCCAGCTGTCCGGCAGGGCCTGCGCCCCGCGTGCGACGGCGTGCTGCAGGGGCGCGGCGGCCCCGCCGGTGGTGGCGATGTGCACGGGGCGCAGTAGTCGCGTCCAGGGCGCGGGGGCGCGGAGATACCCGAGGCGCCACCCGCTGACGGCGTGGCTCTTGGAGAAGCTGCCCAGCACGATGCTCCGGTCGGCCAGGCCGGGAATCTCGGCGACCGAACGGTGCCGTCGGCCGTCGTATACGTACGCGGCGTAGACCTCGTCGGAGACGGCGACCACGTCCCACCTCGCGCACAACTCGGCGATCAGGCCCAGCTCGTCGTCGTTCAGCAGCCGTCCCGTCGGGTTGGCCGGGCTGTTGACGACGATCGCCTTGGTGCGCGGACCGAAGGCGGCGGCCAGCGCGTCCGGGTCCACGGCCCAGTCCGGGCCGGCGGTCGGCACGAAGCGCGGTACACCGCCGGCCAGCGCGACGGCGCTGAGGAAGTTCTCGTAGAAGGGCTCCAGGAGGACGACCTCGTCGCCGGGGTCGACGCAGGTCAGCAGGGCCACCCCGAGCGCCTCGCTGGCACCTGCGGTGACCGTCAGCTCCGTGACGGGGTCGGGGCGGCCCGGCAGGGAGCGCGCGATCCACTCACGCAGCCGCATGTTCCCGGCCGGATCCTCGTACTGGTGGATGCCCTCCTGGAGGGCCTGCACCGCGTGCTGGACGAACTCGGGCGGGGTGATGGGCCACTCGGGGGTGCCGGCGGCGAGGTTCACCACATCGCCGCCGGCCGCCATGAGCAGGGCGACCAGGCCGCCGTCGGGCAATTGGCGCACGCGCTCCGCTCCGAGCGGGTGGCTCGTCGGCGTCGCGAATGGGGGCGGAGCCTGGGTCACCGCGCTCCCCCCGCGGCGAACTCGGCCCCCGATCCCCGGGGGACTGTCGGAAGCCATGACGGGCGGCGCCGTTCGTACGCGTCGATCAGTGTGCCGCGCCGCAGAGTCAGCTCGATGGTGTCCAGGCCCTGCAGCAGCAACTCGCGGGCCCGCTGCTCGACCTCGAAGTCCCAACTGCGTCCGCCGGCGCGCAGCCGGAGTTCCCGGAGATCGACGGTGACCGTGAAGGAGGGGTCCCGCTCGGCCTCGGCCATCAGCTCCTGGACCACCTCCAGGGGCTGGTCCACCGGGACGAGGCCGTTGTTCATGGCGTTGCGGCGGAAGATGTCACCGAAGCCGGACGCCACGACCGCGACGAAGCCGCCGTCCTTCAGGGCCCACACCGCGTGCTCCCGGGAGCTGCCGATGCCGAAGTTGCGGCCGGCGAGCAGGACGGTCGCGCCGGCGTGCGCCGGGCGGTTGAGGACGAAGTCGGGTTCCTCTCGCCAGCGGGCGAAGAGGGCGTCCTCGTAGCCGCTCTTGACGACGCGCTTGCAGTACTCGCTCGGGACGATCTGGTCGGTGTCGACGTCGTCGCGGCGAAGGGCCACCGCCCGCCCGGTGTGCGTGATCAGGGGTTCCATGAGCCTCTCTCATCCCAGGTCGGCGGGGGCCGACAGGTGGCCGGCCACCGCGGTCGCGGCGGCGACCACCGGCGACACCAGGTGGGTGCGGGCGGTGGCGCCCTGCCGGCCCTCGTAGTTGCGGTTGGAGGTGGAAGCCGAGCGCTGCGGCCCGGTGAGACGGTCGGTGTTCATGCCCAGGCACATCGAGCAGCCGGGCAGCCGCCATTCGGCGCCCGCGTCCAGAAACACCGTGTCCAGGCCTTCCTGTTCGGCCTGTTCACGCACCTGCATGGAGCCGGGGACCACGAGCAGCCGGGTGGAGCCGGCCACCTTACGGCCGCGCAGCACTTCGGCGGCGGCCCGCAGGTCCTCGATACGGCCGTTCGTGCACGACCCGAGGAAGACCACGTCGATGGGGACGTCACGCAGCGGGGTGCCCGGCTTGAGGGCCATGTAGAAGAGGGCCCGCTCGGCCGCCTCCCGCTCAAGCTGGTCGGTGAAGGTCTCGGGCGCCGGCACCCGCTCGCTCAGCGGCACCGCCTGACTGGGGTTGGTGCCCCAGGTAACCAGCGGGCTCAGACCCGACACGTCCAGTTCGACGGTCCGGTCGAAGTCGGCGCCCTCGTCGGTGCGCACCGTCCGCCAGTGGGCCACGGCCGCGTCCCAGTCGGCGCCGCGCGGCGCGTGCGGGCGCCCTCGGAGGTAGGCGAAGGTGGTCTCGTCGGGGGCGATCAGACCGGCGCGGGCGCCCGCCTCGATGCTCATATTGCACAGCGTCATGCGGGCTTCCATGGACAGTGCCCGGACCGCGGCACCGCGGTACTCGATGATGTGCCCCTGCGCACCGTTGGCACCGATCTGCGCGATCAGGGCGAGGCTCAGGTCCTTGGCGCCCACGCCCGGGGGCAGGTCACCGGTGAACTCCACCGACATGGTCCTGGGCCGGCCGATGGCCAGACACTGGGTGGCCAGTACGTGCTCGACGTCGCTCGTGCCGATACCGAAGGCGAGCGCGCCGAAGGCGCCGTGCGTGGAGGTGTGGCTGTCGCCGCAGACGATCGCCATGCCGGGCTGCACGAGCCCGAGCTGCGGGCCGACCACGTGCACGATGCCCTGTCGGCGGTGGCCGAGCTGGTACAGCTCCACACCGTAGGTCTCGCAGTTGCGCCGCAGGGTGTCGATCTGGATGCGGCTGACCGGGTCCTCGATGACCGTCGAGTCCGTGGGGACGTTGTGGTCCTCCAGCGCGACGGTCAGCTCCGGGCGCCGCACGGTGCGCTCCGCCAGCCGAAGGCCGTCGAACGCCTGCGGGGAGGTGGCCTCGTGGGTCAGGTGCAGGTCGATGTAGAGCAGGTCGGGCTCGCCGTCGGCCCGGTGCACGACGTGGCTGTCCCACAGCTTCTCGGCGAGCGTGGCAGGGGTGGCGGTCATCGCGTGGCAGCCCCGGTCGACTGGGCGAACCGCTCGGCCAGGCTTGCGCGGACGACGTGCAGCTCGTCGCACTCGCCGCCGGTGCGGCTGGCGATGTAGTCGTGGTACAGCTCGTCCAGCAGCTCGGGGGTGGCGGGCACGTCGAGCTGCTTGAGCAGGTGTGCCAGGATGCCGCGGCCGGAGTGGCGGCCGACGAGCAGGGAACGCTCACGACCCACCCGGGAGGGCTCCAGGTATTCGTAGGTCTCCGGGCGCGCCAGCATCCCGGCCTGGTGGATGCCGGCCTGGGTGGCGAAGGAGTACTGGCCGAAGATGGCCTTGTTGCGCGGCGTCTCCATCGAGATGGCCCGGGTCAGCACCTGGTAGGCCGCCTGCAGCCGCTCGGTCCTGATCGTGGTGGTGAAGCCGTAGTGCTCCGCCTTGTACAGCAGGACGGCGGCGAGCTCCTCCAGGGCGGCGTTGCCGGCGCGCTCGCCGATCCCGCCGAGCGTCACCTGCATCTCGTCGGCACCGGCGGCAAGGCCCGCGAGGGTGTTGGCCACGGCGAGGCCGAAGTCGTCGTGGCAGTGCACGGACAGCACGGTGCCGGCGGGAAGCCACTGGCGTACGGCATAGGTGAGGTCGGCGAATTCGGCGGGGACCAGGCAGCCGGAGGTCTCGCCGAGGGCGACCGTCGTGGCACCGGTCTCGGTGACGATTTCGCAGTAGCCGCGCAGCAGGTCGTGTTCGGCCCGGCTGGCGTCCTCGACCCCGATGGAGATGTCGGTGACACCGAGTTCCCTGGCGGTCTTGATGGCGGCGCGGACCTCGGAGTACGCCTGCTCGCGGGTGATGCCGCGCTTGTGCTCCAAGTGCAGGTCGCTGCCGGTGACCAGGAGCTGGATCTGATGCCGCTCGGTGCCGCCCGCCTCCACCGCTGCCTCCACGTCCTTGGGTACCGACCGGCAGAACGAGGCGATGCGGACGTCTCTCAACTGCTCGGACATCATCTGGGTCGCCTTGAAATCCGTCGGCGAGGACGCCGGGAATCCCGTCTCGATGACGTCGACGCCCAGGCTCTGGATCGCAAGTGCGACCTCAAGCTTCTGATCCGCCGTCATGGCGTTTCCGGGCGCCTGCTCGCCGTCGCGGAGGGTGGTGTCGAATACGGATATCCGACGGGGTTCTGCAGTTTTGGTGACCACCTGATAGACCTTCCCCCGTCATCGCCAGCACGGCTCTTCAGTTTTCGCCTCGGCGACAACAGTGATCTGAGGAAATGCCGGATCCGCACTGCGGAATCCGGCACACCAACTAGTCCGGTAATACTCAGGAGAACTCCCCGTCACCCTGAGCACTCTTTGATTTAAGATCACCACGCCGGGGCTCGCTACGTCTTTTCGCAGTGGCCAAATAGCGCTGGTCGAATCGTGTTCGAGGAGTTGGACGAGACAGCCGGTTGACTGTCGGCCGGGCCTGGCGCCGACGTAACCCCCCGTCGCTGGAAGCGGCACAGCCCAGTGCACGCGGGCAAGAAGGCCACAGGGTGCAGAGAACTGCACCCGCAGACTGCAGGAAACTTGACTGCCAGGGTCGCTCGCCACGGGTTAGCCTCGCTGTGCAGCGGGCAACCACCCGTTGATCCCTCCGGCTCTTCACTCCTTACGGCGAACAGGACATGCGATGTCTGGATGGCAGCCCCGAAAAGAACGTCCGCTGTGGCCTTGGGTGTTGCTGGCCATCCTGGCTGTGGGCGTCTGCATCAACGTGACACTCAGCTTGGCGTAGCTCCACATGGAAGGCGGGGCCGGCCGACTCCCCAGCCGAACCCGAACACCGCCTCCGGCGGCATGCCGCAGTCAAGGGGTAGCAGCAACTCCCCCAGCCGCTACCCCTTGACTGCGCGCGACCGCCGGCAAGACTCCTGTAAGCGTGCACGGCGACGGGACGGGACTCACTGCGTCACGTACGTCTGTCCGCAGATCACTCAGGCGATGAGTTCCTCGTAGAGGAGGGCATTGCCCAGCGGGGTGAGAGTGTGCGTCACGGTGTTGAACGACCTGACAGTGGTCACCAACCCGGCGCTCCGCAGGATGCCCGCATGTTGACTGGCCGCCGCCATGGAAATGCCCACTCGGGCCCCCAGCTCTGTGGTGCTGCAACTGTCAGCGAGGGCTCGCAGTACCGCTGCCCGCGTACGGCCCAGCAGCGCGCCGAGCGCCTTCTCCCGGGCCGGGCCGTCGCTCCACATTCCTGCCATCCGCTTCTGCTTTACCGGAATCGGATAGATGAGCACAGGCATACCGAATCCGGGCAGTTCCTTCAGGAGGATGGGAGGTCGCGAGTGGAGAAAGAGCGAGGGCGCCAGCAGCAGCCCATCGTCGCCGAGCTTCACTTCGACGTCCATACCGGGAACGTCAAGGACGGGCGATTCCCAGCGAACTGCGGAGTGCAGGGTGCTGAGCACCTTCTCCATACCACCGCTGAGCATGATCTGGCCACGGGCTGCCCGGTCGACAGCGAGCCTGCCTGCGATACGTTGCCAGTACGGGGCGATCGCGTGTCGGTGGAACTCCCTGACTTCCTTGGCGATACGCGAATCGGCATCGGACAACTGCCCCTCGACAGCACCTTCGAGACCGTTCGCGCGCCGGACGATGTCATAGACACCCAAGCGCGGGCGTAGCGCAGGCGCCAGCTTGAACAGGGCCCGGGTACTGGGTGCGGCGATGACCTGCGCCCGCCACGGCGCGAATTCCGGGCCGCCTCTGCCTGCACTCAGAAATTCCAGCGCGAGAAGCGTCTCTACAAGTTCTGCCGGTTCATCCAAGATTCGTGTCTTCGCGAGACCCGCAGACGACAATATAAGGCGTGTCACACTTCCGTCCCCCGTGTACGACAAGCGACCAACTCTGCAACTTCCTCTGAATCTTCTGCGAATTAACCTTTCTGCTGCCCAGTAGACGCCACCACGCACCCAACAAGCGGCATGCGACTTGGATTGCACATCCGAACCATGCGCCACTCGCACACCCGCTGCTGTCCCTTGCTGTTTTGTTGTTCTTCGAGATGCGAGACCACGGCGAGGCCGGCCTCACCATCAGGCAGTACCACAAACCGGCTTTCGCCGCGGCTCGATATCACCCTCCAGAGACTCGCTACCAACCCAGCGGCAGAAGTACCTTGGGCTCATGCGGACCGCGCCGCAGGAAAGCGGCGTCCAGTCGGAAGTCGCCGGCGCCTCGTTGATCTTCCGCCCCATGGTGTTCACCTCACTTCCGTATGGAGTGGGCGCGGTACCCCGTGAGGTCTTCCGGTCGCCAGTGAATCTAGGCGCAGGTGAATGCGGCGATCAATCCAGAAACGATTCATGTACTCTGCGTGGTCGCCACGAAGAGTACGTCGACTGCGCCTCGGACTACGGTGCTGCCTGGTCTTTTGCCCGTATTCCAAGTCTTCGCGGACGAAGGATTCTCGGCCAGGAGAGATGGCTTCCCTGACATTATCGTGACCCTGTGTATTAGCTTCCTTGCCACTGTCCCGGGGCGCCGCTCGTCAGGCGTCACCACGCCCGTGCACCGTGAACGCGGTGCGGCCCGCTCCCCCACGTCGGGACGCCGCGGCGGGCAAGACCCCCGAAGTGCGCGGGCCTTGCGATGGCGGAATCCGCTGTATCGCAGCCACGACGGCCGCCCGCGAAATCCCGGAGACATCGGCAAGGTTCACGACGTGGCGGAGCTGCTCCGATATCTCCGCAAGGCTCACTCTGGGCGCCGAGTGCACCACGACCGCGCCACGACCGCGACCGAAGTCGATCAGTCCTTCGGCACGCAGCATCCGAAGCGCCCGGAGGACAGTGTTCTTGTTCGCGCCATATAACTTTCCCAGTTCACCCGACGAAGGCAGATACGCACCCTGTGCATACACACCGGACACGATCTCCTGCTTGAGCTTGCGCTCTATCCGGGTGTAGAGCGCCGACCCGGCACCTGGTGCGGCACTGGCTCCCCTTTCCTTGCCAGTTGGAACGGCACTGGATGCGGGCGGATATGGTACGGATGTCATCAGAGCGTCTCCCCCTTGTGCTTTTCCTTCAGTGCACCGGTCCGGCGCAGACTCGAAGAGTCGTCGAAGGGTTGCCGAACCACGCGTCCGCCGGAGATCAGCCGGCGTGACGTTCGGGCATCGGCTTGACAGTTCTGGTTCCGGCAGCGGCGCGGGGCAGGTGCCGGCCAGGGATGGAGTACCGCCAGGCAGGTCCAGGCCTGGGGCTTGCAGTCCGCTACCTGGCTCATGCCGGATGGATCGCCTGCCCTGCGACCTCCGAGGCGGGACAGCGACTGGGGCAGCCGCCGCCATACGGTGCACGGGTCATCCACGAGCCGGCAACACCCAGGTGACGGGAGCCGGGCCGACCGTGGCGAGGATCTTCCCTCCTAGGACCACCACGAATGGCCGCAGCAGCTGCCATGACCGTCGTCCCCGTGTGTACGGGCCCGGTCGGTGATTCTCCGGATACCCCTGCGCGTCCTGTTGAGCTGCCGGGAAATATTCGCGGTGACCTGGATGGACTCCTCGAACTGCTCAGGGAGACCGGAGGCGGTCGGGGCCCATTCATCCCCGAGCGTGTACAGCTCCCCGATCGCCTTGCACATCACGACGATCTCCGCCATCAAGCGATTAAATTCGGCCACATCCGCTGTGGAGAAGTCGTCGTCAGTCAGTTGAAGCGACGTCCGCACAGTTGGCGCACGCATATACGCATCTCCAATCCCATGATTGAAAAGCAAGCGGTTCACGGTTGTCCGTCGCGGGAAGTTGCCCATGGGGCACGGCTCGACTCGCCAGGAGCGTGCTAGATGCAGTAAGCAATGTCAACGATCGTTTTCGGCTAAAGGATCGTTGAAAGCATGGTGCGCGACGCCCGCCGATCTTGCACGCCCGAGCGTTGAGACCACCACAGCGCGGCACTGCAGGTGCTGCCTGACATGGCGACCGCATCCACGCCCCATCCGAGGCCGTCCGGCACTTCGCAAGGGCAGGTCACTGGCCGCACCAACGGCGCCCGCAACACGGGGTGACGGCGTGCCACATCCGCGGAGCCGCACCAACAGCGCCTGCCATGACGGACATCGAGTAGCCACGCGCCGCCTCATGACACCCTGTCAGCACGAGCGGATCGATGCACAGCGATCTCATTTTCGGCGATAAATGATCGTTGAGCCTGCGACCGGGGCACTGTAAGGTGCCATGCGCAGACCAACCTAATCCACCCATAGCCTGGGAGTGTGTCAGTGGGCTCTGCCTCACCCTTGCCGATGACGCTTACGTGTCTTGAGGCACTGCTCAAAGAACGGGGCATGAATCGATCACACGTGCTCAACATCGGAGAGCTGGCAGCCAAGGCGGCGCTACCCGAAGACACCGTCGCCGTCCTCCTCGGAGGCGGCCAAATTCCGGCCGACACTGTCGCCGCCCGGGTCAGCGCACGTATCAAGATTCTCGCTGATGCATACCTGGCGCACACCGGAAAGCCTATGTCGGACCTGGCTGGCAGCATTTCCCGACAGCTGGGTGTTTCCTCTTTCTGGGCACGCCAGGTGTGCTCGGGAGACAAAGTGCCCAGTGTCGAACTGCTGCACGGCCTGGTGGGATTCTTCGGCGTCGAGGGGGGAGAGGCGTTCTTCACCGCGCCAGCTGCTGAGGCCCTCAACCGCGTACTGCTGCCCGTGCTGGCCGCACTGCGGCAGACGTCACAGAGGCCGGAGGGTGAGGGCATCGCCACTTCGCCGGCAGAGCGCGAAGTGGCGATGCCCTCACCCCGGGAGGCGGACGCCGAGAACTCACCGAGACCTGCACAGGCGCCGTCCGCCATTCCGGAGCTCCCAGCGAGACTGAACCGTCTTTTCGCTGTCATGCACCCCAGGGGGCGTGAGACATACACCTCACACGAGGTTGCCGAGTCAATCACCGCGCACGGGGTGAAGATCGCAGCAGCACAAGTCGAGCAGCTACGACACGGCACCTGGACTTCGCCGAGTCCTGAGCAACTCGATGCCCTCGCCCACTTCTTCGGCGTACCCGTTGGCTACTTCGTCAACGACGAAGTAGCTTCTCAGGTCTCCGCGGATCTCAACCTGGTGGAGACATTGAAGTCCCAGGGCATCGGCCCCCGCCAGGTCGCTCTACGGGCAGTCGCCGACCTGGACGAGGAGGCACTTGCTGCCCTTGTCCCGGTGATCCAGCACCTGCAGCGGGCAAACAAGAGGCAACGGATGTGAGCTGCTGGTAAGGCAGTAGACGAAGACGCTCCACTACAGCCAACTGGGTTGGGCCCGGCGGTCCATGCGGGCTTCCGCCGCTGCCGAGCGAGACAGGCGCCGGGGTGGAGAGGGAGCACGAAAGTGGTCTTTGTCCAGTGGCAGTGGGCCGACCCGGGGGGAGCGGGGATGAACGACAGGGAACTGCGTCGCTACTGCGCCGATCTGGTCCGGCACCTCGACATCCCTGAGCCGTTCAACATCAACGCCCTTGTCGACCAGATGGAGGAACGCCGCAGACGACCCATCTCGCTCGTACCGATGGCGCTACCCGCCGACCGAGGCCTGTGCGGCATGTGGGTCGCCACACCCGACGTGGACTACGTCATCTACCAGGCAGAGGCCAGAAAAGCGCACCAAGGCCACATCGTCCTCCACGAGATCGGCCACATGCTCTGCGAGCACGAGTCCACCCCGGCAGAGGAGGAAGAGGTCTCCCGACTCCTTCTGCCGAACATCGACCCCGCGCTCGTGCGCACCGTCCTCGGGCGCACCTGCTACGACCGGAGCGAGGAGAAGGCTGCCGAGCTTGTTGCCTCGCTGATCCCCCTGCAAGCCACCAACGCCGCTCCCCGGCCGACGCCAAGCCTTTCGGAAGACGTGGTCAACCTCGTCAGCCACCTCGAACGTTCCCTGGGGCGCAGTTCCACACCAAGGACATAGCCGAGTGTTATTCAACGTCGTCTACGGAACGCTCTCCTTGATCACTTGGAGCGCGTTCGCTTTCAAGCTGAGAGACCTCGCCCGCGACTGGCGCAACAAGGAACTGCAGCGGCTGTGTCTGGCGATCGCAATGTTCGCCGCACCGTTCGGCTTCGCCACTCCCCCGGTGTACGTACGTGTCGATGCTCTGATGGGCACGCCCAACATCAGTTCGCTGATCGTCTACACGACCGTGGAGATCTGCCTCACCTCGTTCCTGGCCCTCCTCGTCAGCTGGTCGTCTGCGCAGTCGAAGGTCCGGCTCCGTCACCGACTGATCCTCGGATACGCCATCGCCACGGTCACCACGAACTGGGTGCTGTTCTTCCTGGGGGACTCCACCGATACGTCGCATGCCCTTGACTTCGACGTTCACTACGCCAAGACCGCATACATCTGGGAGTTCCTCCTCGTCCACCAGACCCTGTACACGGTCAGCATGATCGGCCTGATCCGGCTCTGCTGGCGCTACTCCAAGATCGTCGACCAGCCTTGGCTGCGCCGCGGCCTGCGCATCGTCACCATGGGAGCAGTCGCCGGCTTGGGCTACTGCCTGCCCAAGGTCATCTCCCTCATCTGGGACAGGCTCGGCATCTCACCACTCGACTTCGTCAACTCCGTTGTCGCCCCCATGTTCGCCAGCGTCTCGGCGGCACTCTTCGCCATAGGATTCACCATGCCCGCCTGGGGTGTTGGCCTCGGCAGGGCCATGGCATGGATGTCCGACTACCGCACCTTCCACCGCCGCTACCCACTTTGGCAGGCGATCACCCGTGCCTTCCCCGAAGTCGTCCTCGTGGCCCCGCCGGCCTCCCGCAGGGAACTGGTTCGCGACCTCCGGTTCTTCCTCGGTCGCCAGGTGATCGAGATACTCGATGGCGAAATGAGGCTTCGTCCCCACCACGACCCGGAAATCAGCCGCATGACGCGAGAAGTAGCGGCCTACCAAAGGATCACCGGTGACGAGACGGACGCCGTCGTAGAAGCCGCGCACATCGCAGCAGCCCTTCAGGCTCGATCTAGCGGCCACGAGGCGTCAGGGGGACACGGCACAGACTTCAACGACGCCGCCAACGGCGACCTCAGCAAGGAAGGTGCTCGTCTGACCCGGGTCGCCGACGCCTTCAGCACCTCCACCGTCATCCCCGCCGTTCTCAAGCGGCTCCAGTCGGCGAAGACAGACGCATGAGCAGCACCGAACGGATCGGCAGCGTCTCGTCACTACTCGGTGAAGCACTCATCGCCGACCCACATGGTGCCTACGCCCGGCTCCGCGAAGCCGCCCCGGTCCACCGCACCACCACTCCCGACGGCGAACCCGTGTGGCTGATCACCCGCTACGCCGAGGCCCGCGCAGCTCTGGCAGACCCCCGGCTCTCCCTGAACAAGGCAAACGCCGAAACCAGCGGCGAGTACAGATCCTCCATGCCCCCTGAGCTCGACGCTCACCTGCTCAACATGGATCCACCCGACCACACTCGCCTGCGCCGACTCGTCGCCAAGGCATTCACTCCCCGTCGCGTCGAGGGCCTGCGCATACGCATCCAGAAGCTGACCGACGAACTCCTCACCGCCATGACCGGCCCTCGTGTGGACCTCGTCCACGCCCTGGCCGTCCCCCTGCCGATGGGCGTCATCTGCGAACTGCTAGGCATCCCCGAGACAGCGAAGCGCGACTTTCGGGCTTGGACCGACACTCTTTTCTCACCAACACCGGGCGCGGCAGCGGAGTCACGCGCTGCGATGAGGCAGATGCACCAATTCCTCAGAGGTGCCATCGAGGACAAACGGAACAGTCCAACCGATGACCTCCTGTCTGCCCTCGTCCAAGCACGCGACGACCAGGACGCACTCACCGAGTCCGAACTCGTCTCCCTGGCGTTCCTTACTCTGTTCGCCGGCTACGACAACGCCGTGCATCTCATCGGCAACACAGCACTGAGTCTGCTGCTGCACCCCCGACTTCTGACGGCAGTGCGAGGTGGCGCCATCCCGATACGGTCGGTGGTCGAGGAGACGCTGCGCTGGAACCCTCCTTTCGCACTGGCAGTGCGCCGCTTTGCCCTCGAAGACGTCAGCATCGGGAACACTCTCATCCCCGCCGGCAGTCGAGTGTGGGTCTCCATCGCTTCGGCGAACCGGGACGGGCGAGAGTTCGCGTCTCCCGACGTGTTCGACCCGGCCCGTGCACCAACTCACCTGGCGTTCGGCTACGGAGTGCACTACTGCCTTGGCGCCCCGCTCGCCCGGATGGAAGCGGAAATCGCCGTAAGGTCCCTTCTGGAACGGCTCCCTGCGCTTGAACTGGCGCTGGACGCCGATGAGTTGGAGTGGTGGCCGACATTTCACAAGCGGGGATTGCGCAGCCTCCCTGTGGTGACTTACTGATCCGATGAGGGGTCTCCCGCCCCCTTCATCGCATCAGTACACACCAAGCCATTCCTTCGCAGCCGAGCCATCAACTACCGATGGCCCGCCGCCGCGCCACGGGTCTGATGCGCGATCGGGTGACATCTTGACCTGCCCCACGGTGTGGGTTCCAGCTGCGGTGGCTGACTGGCAGCGTGGATGGTGTCTCGTGCGGAGAGTACTTCGTACTCGACAGGGGTGCGGTGGCCCAGTGATCATCGACGCTCTTGGCTTTGCATGCAGTTCCAGCAGATGCGATCGCACCGATACAACGCCTTGCGGCTGCGCAGATTGCCAACGCATGGCATCGACTTGACCCTCCATTGAGATCGAGCCTCTAGGGTCGCTGTCGCATGTGCATGCAACGGGGAGGGTTTGCGTGGGCGAGGGCAGCGGTGGCGGCAAGGTCCCCGAGATCACATTCTTCCCGGTTGGAAGGAGCTTTACCCCGTGATCGATTTCAGGTTCTCCGTACGGCCGGGACAAGGCGCCCCCAGCGGGTTTGACCTGGGCGACCTGGTCTGCAAGGGCGATCTTGGGGAAGTCTCCAGCATCGGTCATGTCCCGGATCAGGGCATGATGATCTACCTATCCGTGACGCAGCTGCTCGATGACCTCGCGGCTTTCCTAGTCGGCGCAGGAAAAACGCTGACCTTCACGGGAGTCGACACGTCCTTCGAGTTGGTGTTCCAGCAGGGTAAGAAGGAAATCTCCGTGGCGTGGAAGAACGGGGCGATTGCCAGGGTCAGCCGCAGCGATCTCGCGGAGTCCGTGGCCGAAGCCGCGTCGGAACTGGCGGGTTGGGGTCTCGCGTCGCTTCCCTCGCAGGATGCGGTCAAGGTCGACTATCTTGCTGCACTGAACAATTTCCTGACGACGGCGGTCCGCTCATGATGGCCTCGTGTCAACGGGTATCTCGACGCCTACTGGCACTGTCATCCAGGCAGGGCTCCGCATATCGATTCGAAACGCAAAGGGTTCTATTCGAGATTTAGCGGACGTGGGAGCCGCCGCAGTAGCCGCGGATTAGGTGTGGTTGGCGTTGACGGCGGTGGAAGAATCTGCGGGTTTCGGCGGAGAGTCGGGCCTGGTCTCGGGCCTGGTGGTGCATGGGCAGGCCGCGCTTGAGGTTGGCATCGACCAGCTCGTCCGGGTTCAGCTCCGGTGAGTACGACGGCAGGAAGTGCAGCTCGATCCGGTCGGGTTGATCGGCGAGCCGGGCGCGGACCTTGCGGGAGCGGTGGGCAGAGTGGCCGTCCAGGACAAGGTGGACCTTATGCGTGAAGTGTCCGGCGAGGCGGTCCGGGAAGCGGCACATCATGTCGGCGTCGAAGGCCTCGATGTCCTGCATCGTGATGCACGACTCGTTGATGCCGTCGGCGCGCTGCGTCAGAGGGCGTTTTCTCCTGTTGTTTCATCCCCGATTGCCCGGTGGAGAGCGGTTCAGGTGCCGCGCCAGCTCGGGGTGGATTCGGCGGTGAGCCTGCGGGTCATGAGGTTGGTCATTGCGAGGTGGATTATGGCTTCGGAGCGGTGTGGGTGGGCTTCGTAGTCGCGGGCGAGGCGTCGATGGTTCATGAACCGGCCCAGGGTTCTCCCGACGGTCCAACGGCGGGGGCAGGACGGCAAATCCCCTGGTGGCGGGGTCGCGGCGGACGATGTACATGTCGATGCCGAGGGTGGCGGCGTGTTCGACGAGGTGCTGGCGGTAGCCGCCGTCGACCCAGGTCTTGCGGACGGTGGGATGCTCGGTGGCGACCCGTTCGATGAGGATCTGTCCCGCGGTGGAGTCCTGCACGCTGGCCGCGGTGACGAGGACTTGGAGGAGAAGTCCGACGGTGTCGATGACAATGCTCCGCTTGCGGCCCACAATCTTCTTGCCTGCGTCGATGCCCTGCTCGCAGGCGGGAACATTGGTGGAGGTCTTGATGCTCTGGGAGTCGATGACACACGCGGTCGGTTCCCCCTCCCGGCCTTCCTGCCTGCGGACTTGTCGGCGCAGGAGGCTGTTGAGCTGGTCGAGGACACCTTCTTCCTGCCAGGCGTGGACGGTGCTCCAGTGCGGGTGGTCGTGCGGCAGGTAGCGCCATGGGATCCCGGTGCGGTTCACGTAGAGGACCGCGTCCAGCAGGCTCCGCAGGTCGTGGTCGGGAGGCCGGCCGATATCCAGCCCACGGCTGCGGCGTTCGGACCGCCAGGTGGTCTGGATTGGCTCGACCAACTCCCACGGGCATCGGACAAGTCACTGGGATAGCGGCGACGTTCAGGCATGGTTCCGAGCTACCCGCCCGCGACGCGGCGGTCCGGGCGCAGACCCCGGCGCCCGAAGCACACGGCGCACAGCTCGGTTTCTTGGGATGAAGCAGGAGCAGCCAGGCCAACACGGCGCCGGAATCACGACTCCTGCACCACCACTCACATCGACCTCAGCGGCCCCAGAAAAAGTGAAGCCTAAACCCGTGGATAATCACGCAAACCTGGCCCAAACGCCCTCTGTGAAGACGTTTCTCTAAGGCACCGGTTTGAAGACGGGCGTGACCTCAAGGCGTCCGGTGGGCTTGTCGCTCACCGGGAGGCTGAGGTCGACAGGAGCAGTGACGGAGTGCGTCTCGTTGGGAGGGATGACCACGAGCGCGGTGACGTGGACGCCGGAGCCGCCGGTGTTGTTGAACGGATACACCACATCGGCCGTAGCCGTCCTGCCCGCTCGGAGCGTGAACGGAATGCCGACTTCCTGCTTGTTGCGGTCCACTGACTGCTTGCCGTAGTTGGTCGTGAGGTCGACGCCGGGGAACCCAGCCATACGGCAGTCTCCGCCCCGATTCGTGAACGTGATCAGGATCGAGCCCACGCCCTGGCGGGCTTCGCCCTGGTTCTTCGCCGCGATGCGCAGATTCGAGGTGCGGCACGCCGACGACGCCGGACTGGAGTCCGAGCCGCCCGCCGCTTTGCCGGACGATGAGCCGTCGGGGGCCTTGGATGCCGGCCGGCTGGGCGGCGCCGTGGACGCAGCTGCCTTCGAGGGGGAACCGCCCGCGTTGTCCGAGTCCCCGGAACCGCTCCCTCCACATGCGGTCAGCAGGGCGGCAGCTGCCAGGACGACGGAGTTGGCAGCTGCCCAGCGGGCGGATTTGCGGCGCATATGGAGGCTCCTCGGTGGATCGGGCGGCGCGGTGCGGCGTCCGGCGCGCACGGGGTGTGCGGCGCCGATCTTCTCCTTTCCCGGGCGGCGTCCGGCAATCCGTCGGCGCCCAGGACAGGGCCGGGAAACCCGGGTCGACGGACAAACGGACGAGGGGCCGTAGCCAAGGCGCGGGGGCCGCTGACGCGTTGGGCGGCGTGGGATCGGCCGGTCGGTTCGGTGATCGAGGTGGCGGCGGGGTAGGTGTGGCACCACGACGTGTCGATATGCGCCAGGGCACGGAACCGTTACGCAGCGGCCCCTGCCCCAGGGTGCCGCCGAGCAGTGAGGAGCCGCAATGCCCACACACCAGAACAGCCTGGGCGGTGGACGTGCTGCCCACCCCCGCCTGTCCGCCGACGGCGGCGGCGGGGCGACGACGCTGGCGGAGATTCTGGAGGCGGCGGAGAGCGCGCCTCCAGTGGAGTCCCTCGACGTGGTCGCGCGGATCCTCCAGGCCCGGCTCGGGGCCTTGGCGGTGTCGTTCCTGATCACCGATTTCACGGGCAGTTCGGTCGTGAGACTGGGTGTCGCGGGCAGTGTCGAGACCGGCGAGCCGGCCCGGCGCATCTCGCTGGCAGACACCGTCTACGACGATGTGATCCGCACCCAGCGCCCAGCCGTGGAGAGCGGGAGGGCGGGGGAACTGGTGCGAGTCGTAGCTCCGGTGACCAACCGCGGTGACGCCATCGGACTGCTGGAGCTGTTCCTGCCCGCGGCACCGGGCCCCGAGGTGATGCGAGAGATCGGCGAACTGGCGCACGGTCTTGCCTACATCGTCATCGCCAACCGTCCCTTCACCGACCTCTACCAGTGGGGCCGGCGCACGCTGCCGCTGAGCCTGGCCGCCGAGATCCAGCACCGGTTGCTCCCGGCGTCGCTGACCTGTGAGGCCGCACAGTTCGCGGTCGCCGGGGCGCTGGAGCCCGCCGCCCACGTAGGAGGGGACACCTTCGACTACGTCCTGGACCGTGACACCGTGCAGTTGTCCATTACCGACGCCATGGGCCACGACGTGCAAGCAGCCCTGCTGGCCACGCTGGTGGTGGGCGCCTTGCGCCGGGCGCGGAGGGCGGGCGCCGACCTGGAGGAGCAGGCGCGCCAGGCCGACTTGGCCATGCGCGAACACACGCCACAGGCGTACGTGACCGGCCAGCTCCTGCGGATCAGCCTGTACGACGGTTCCACGGAGTTCATCAACGCCGGCCACCCCTGGCCCCTGCGGCTGCGTGACGGCCACGTACAGCAGATCACGCCCCAGGTCGACATGCCCTTCGGCGTTCAGGTCCCGCACACCTACCGGGTGCAGAAGCTCGACCTGCGCGACGGTGACCGGCTGGTGATGTTCAGCGACGGCGTGCTGGAACGCAAGGCCCGAGCCCTGGACCTCACCGACCTGATCACCCGCACCTCCTCGCTGCACCCCCGAGAGGCCGCCCGCACCCTGGTCGCCGCAGCCGTCGACGCGGGCCAGGGCCACCTGGACGACGACGCGACCGTCATCTGCCTGGACTGGCACGGCACCGCCCGCTCCCAGCGCGACGCCGGCACCGGAGCCAACCTCACCGGCGCCTCCGCCCCCTCGTCGGCACGCCACACAACCGACGAGCGCTGACCCGCACAACACTCCACAGCCCCTGGTTCAGCGGTGGCGGATTTTCCGCAGGCGACGGCCAGAAGCTGGACTCGGTCGTCGAGCCCGCCGGCAAGGTCACCGGTCGCAGGATCGGCGACACGGTGCTGCCGGTGCTCGCCCTCGGCCTCGGGCGCCGCTTCGTCAAGCCGCTCGACGAGATGTACGGACTGCTCGTCCGCTACCGCGACGACAACGTCTTCGACGGCTCGAAGTTCGCGGCCCGCCTTTCCGGATTCCAGGTCACGAGCTACCGCGAGGGAGGGGGGCGGATCCGGATCCTCGCCGGCCGACCGGCCGACAGCTCCTCCTGTCGGCCGGCTCGTGCCGCGATGCCGAGCCTGCTCCGGCATTTCGACGGTCCTGGAATTCCGAGGGTCCTGGAATTCCGAGGGTCCTGGAACGCATCGCTTCCAGGACCCCGTGCCGTCAGTGCCGGTCGCGTTCCGGGATCGCGATCCTGAACGTGGCCAGGCTCTCCCCGGTTGCCCAGCGGTGGAAGCCGGCCTTCTCCAGTACTCGGACGGAGGCCGGGTTCGACAGTTCCACGTCGGCGTTCACGGCGTGGACTTCTGGCGCGGTGAGGGCGAAGTCGGCGAGTGCCCGGGTGGCCTCGGAGGCGTAGCCGCGGCCGCGTCGGGAGGTCACCATGCCGTATCCGATCTCAAGGACGCCTTCGCTCGGCGGCCAGAACAGGCCGATGGAGCCCACCACGAGGCCGCTGTCGCGTTCGATGACCAGACGGTGGCCGTAGGGGCCGAGCCAGTCGGGGTGCTGCTCGAAGAGGCCCGCGATCACCCGGTCGCCTTCGGCGGGAAAGTCGTCCGCCCAGTACGGGGACCGGATGCCGTCGAGGACCGCGTCTGCCTCGCTCCTGGTCCAGGGGCGCAGGAGGAGGCGCTCGGTGATCACGTCGGCGGGGAGGGGTGAAGCAGAGGAAGACATGTGTCTCTCCTGGTCGTTGGGAACGACCGGCCGCGTTCTGTCAGCGCACGGGCCGGACGAGGACATGCTGATGACGGCGAACGGCAACCATATTCATCAACCTCCTCGTCCCGAGATCACGCGTCTGTCGCGCAGGCGTGAGATTAGTGACCGCCCCTCAACGGAGGCAACTCATTTCCGGGCCGCCGCCACCCGCCACGACCGGCGCGGACACGTCTGCCTCGGCACCGTCATCGCCGCCGCCCTGTTCGTCCGGCTCCGCTCGTGACCCCACTCGTGACCCCACTCGTGGCCCCAGGAGCGGAATCGAGTACTGGCATCGTGCACGGGGACGGGCCGCGGAGGTGGTGGACGAAATGCGGTTGCCACGAGGGCGACGATCGGCTTGGGTTCGACCTCGTGGCTGCCTTGAATGATCTCGTACGTCCGGACCGCTATCCGCGCTCCTCCCGCTATGACCCCGCCTGGTTGATCGGCCTTGACATGGGTCCGAACCCGTTGTGGCTGCTGGAGGATCTCGCCCGGGATCTTGATCTGCGCCCGGGCATGCGGATCCTCGACCTCGGCTCCGGCAAGGGCGCCACATCGGTGTTCCTCGCCCGCGAGTACGGCGTCCAGGTCGTCGCGGCCGACTTGTGGATCGCCCCCGAGGACGCGGCAGCCGTCTTCACCGAAGCGGGTGTCGGTGACCGGGTGGAGGCCGTGCGAGCGGAGGCGCACGCCCTGCCGTTCGAGGAAGCGAGCTTCGACGCGATCGTGAGCATCGACGCGTTCGAGTACTTCGGAACGGCGGACAACTACCTTCCCTACCTGGCCCGGTTCCTCCGCCCCGGCGGACAACTGGGCATGGCGACTCCGGCCATGACGCGGGAGGTTCGTGAGCTCGGGGCCATCCCGCCCCACATCAAGGAACTGGTCGGCTGGGAGGCGATCGCCTGGCACACCGCGGAATGGTGGCGCTTCCAGTGGGCGATCACCGACTTGGTGGAGGTCACGTCCGCGCGGCTGCAACAAGACGCCTGGCAGGACTGGCTGTTGTGGGCGCGGGCATGCGCCGAGCACCAGAAGGACGGCCGGAAGGCGAACCGGCCTGTCATCGACATGCTCACCACGGACGGCGGCGAATTCCTCTCCTTCGCTCTCGTGACCGCCCGCAAGCACTGACCCGGGCCGTCCGTCATCAGCCCCTGGGATCTACCGGACCGGTTCCGCCATCAGCCCCTGGGATCTACCGGACCGGTTCCGCCATCAGCCCCTGGGATCTACCGGACCGGTTCCGCGGCGGCGCCGGCCGGCAGGTGTGGAAGACGGCCCCTCACCCAACTGATCAGGTCACCTTCGACCGAGTAGGGGCTGTCAGCGTCGAAGCCGGGGAGATGCGCCCTAGCGGCTGGGGCAGACCTGACTCGCCGGCACGTGTACGGGGAGGCTGGCTCTTTCGTCGGCGGTGAACTCGCGGGAACCGATGGTGCGGCACAGCTCGCGCTGCCACGCGGCGGGGTCCAGGGCGAGGGTGCCTCCCAGGCCGTTCGGGTCGGCGTAGATCAATGTCTTGCCGTCTTTCGAACTGTCCAGGAACCAGTACGGGTGTTCCAGATCGCTGGTGGGCAGCGGGCCGAACTCGTAGGAGTCCTGGTAGGAGCGGTCCCCCACGCGGTAGGTGCGTACGGTGTTGTTGGCGGCGATGAGGTAGCGGCCGTCGCCGTCGAGGAAGCGCGCTGTCCACCGGTCCGCACTGTCCTCGCTGAGGCTGCGGAAGGGGCCGAGTTCCCTGCGCAGCGGGTGGCGCCGCCACAGCTCCACCACCGATCCTCGGCGCATCAGTGCGAAGTAGCGGCCGCTGGGGTCGAATTGCACGGCGAGGACGTCGTCGGTGGTCTTGACTGTGTCCGTTGTGCGGCCGGTGATGATGTCAACGATGCGGATCACGGGATCGCCCAGGGTGATGACGAACACCGCGTTCGGGGCCGGGCAGGGGCCGACAAGTATCTCCGGAGGGCCTTGGGGGCCGCTGTGCGGTAGCAGCGTCTTGATGTCGAAGTGCGCGAGCCGACTGCCGGTGTGCGGGTCCCACTGCTCCACCTGGGTTCCCGAAACGGTCAGCAGGTTCCCCCTGGGGTCGAAGAAGTAGCTGAAGTCCCATTTCGGGGAGGTGTTGCCGCCTCCCAGGATCGGCGGTGGAGCCTGGCCCCGGGTGGGTGGCGGGGAGGCGGCGGTGATCGCTGCTGTCTGCCGCAGAGTGGCGGCGTCGCGCACGGAGACCACGTTCACGCCTTCGCGGTCGGCGAAAAGGCGTCCGTCGCGGGTGAACCGCAGTAGGTCGTTGTGTTCGGGCTTCCAGTAGGGCTTCGGGCGTGGAGCCTCGGCGAGGATCCGGTAACCGTCTGCCCCTGAGGGCCTCAGTTGGAGGCTGGATCCGTCGGCGAGCACGCTGACCGTCCTGCTGGCGTCGTCGGTGAGGGCCTGTTGGCTGACGTCGAGTACCTGGTCGCCCGCGGGGAGTTCGGTGTAGCTGATCAGTGAGCCACTCGACTCCGCGTTGAAGAGCCTTCCGCCGGCCCCGGACACCAGGCGGGAGCCGTCCCCGTGCCCGTCGTCCGGGATAAGGGAGACCACCTTTCCCCGGTCCAAGTCCACCACGCGCCGAGCATCGGGGTACCAGAGGGCGACCCGGTGCCCGGTGGTGTCCACGTTGCCGGTGCCGAGCGAACACAGGTCCGTCTTGTAGCGCCGGTCCTGCTCGCGGTACTGCTGGCCCTGCTGGACGCCGTCGGAGACGCGCAGGCGGCTCAGGGCGGTCTGGCCGGACTCCTTGCGGCAGACCACCACCGAGGTACGGTCCCCGGAGAGCCCGAACGAGTCTGCCCGGGAGACCACGGTCCGTGTCGCGCCCGTGGCGAGGTCGATGGCGATCAGGCCGAAGATGTGCTGCCGCTCCGGCCCGGCGACCTGGACCAGGAGGGCCCGGTTGTCCGCACCGAACGACAGGTCGAACGCGGTGTACGTGGGCGCGGGCACGGACCCGCCCACGGTGTTGCTGTCCAGGTTCCACCACACCAGGCGGTCCTGCACCCTTGAGACGATCATCGTTCCGTCCAGCGACATCGCGGTGATGGCGCTCTTGTCCGAGCCGGTGGCCGCCCCCGGCGCGTCCGGCAGTGTGTGCACTTGGCCGACCGGCTGGACGGCGTCGGCATCCACGGAGAACCATGCGGCCTTGCCGTCCTCCTGGGCGTAGCCGGCCCGCTTTCCGTCCGCCGAAACCATCGGGTACAGCACCTGGCCGGTGGCGGGGACCTGCTCGCTGCGCACCGTCCCGGTGACAGCGTGGACGAACAGCATCGCCTTGCCCAGCTTCGAGGTGGCCAGCACCACATTGCCGTCACGGCTCGTCTGGAACCGCTGGACGGTTCCCAGCAGACCGGACAGGACACGATCCTTGTTGGAATTCGCCACGTACGTGCGCAGCAGCTGGTTGCGGGCCTCCTGGGTGGGCGAGGTCTGATAGGCCGCCAGGGCCAGCATGACCGAGCGCACGGGGTCGACGGATGCCGCATCCTGCGACGCCTGCGTCAAGGCGCGGGAGGTGGCAAGGCTCTCGCGTTCCCTGCTCTGCTGCCGCGCGGATACGAACAGCGTCCCGAACACCAGCGCCAGCACTGCGATGACGGCGGTCCCGCAGACGAGTGCCCGACGCTTGCGGGTCCGGGAGCGGCGGTAGGTACGCCCGGCTTCCAGGTAGGCGTGCTCCGCGGTGTTCAGGTCGCGGTCGTGGTCGGGCAGCCACTGCCGGCCGCCCGCCAGCAGGGTTGTGGTCGGCAGCAGTTCGGCAGTGCGTGCCCCACGCTCCCAGCGGTCCCTGTCGTGCCGCAAGGACTCCCGCCACACCAGGAACGCACGGTCCTGGGCGACCCAGTCCGCCAGCTTGTCCCAGCCGGTGATCAGTGCCTCGTGCGCGAGTTCCACGGTCTGGGTGCTTTCGGCACTGAGTGCGGTGACCAGCAAGCGGGTGGTGGCCAGTTGCTGGGCGATGCGCCACTCGTCCTCGCCCAGATCCGCGCGCGATGCCATGCGGCGCGTGGCCGCCGACGTTCCGGCAGGTATGCGGATCAGCTGGGTGAACAGTCGCCGGGCGGCTGCCTCGTCCTTTGCCGGAACGTTTCTCGCCCAGACCTCATCGGCGTGTCTGCTCAACGCACCGGCGACACCGCCGAGTTCCTCATATACCTGGTGGGTGAGCAGCCCGCCGGCCTGGTTCTGCCACAGCAGATCGAGAGTGAGGCCGAGCAGCGGCAGGGCTCCCGGCTCAGTGCCGGTGTCGGCCAGGATGCGGTCGGCCAGGTGCGGTTCGTACCGTACGCCCGGGACGGACGTGATGGGCGCGGTGATGATCTCGCGGAGCTGCTCTTGGCTCAGCGGCCCGAGAGCATAGATCTGCCGGCGGACAAAGGGGCCGAGGCGCGGATGCGCCAGGGCCGTCTCCAGGAAGTCGGCTCGCACCGTGACCAGCACCCGGACCGTGCCCGGCAGGCTGTCGTCGAACAGGACACCGGCCAGCTCGTCGACGGCCACCGGGCCGAGCTGGAGCAGTTCCTCGAACTGGTCGACGATGAGCACCAGTTGGCGACTTCCGTGCCGTCTGAGGAGGAAGGGAACGACATCAGCCAGTCCCTGCGGCTCTTTCAGCCAGCCGGTCATGGCGGGTATCCGCAAGATCCGGTCCGTCTCGGACAGGTCGGACTCCAGGAGCGACAGCAGAGCGGCGGCGAGCGCGGCCAGGGGGCTGCTGCCGGAATCGGGGCGCAGGTCCAGCACCGAGGCCCCCGAGGCCCGCAGGAGCGGCACGGCTCCGGCCATCGCCAGCGATGACTTTCCGGAGCCCGACGGGCCGACGAGAGCGGTCCACCGCTCGCGGGCGACCAAGTCGGCGAGGGCGCTGCTCTCGGACCGTCTGCCGTGGAAGACCGGTGCATCGGCCTCCTGGAAGTGCGACAGCCCACGGAACGGCGAGGGCGGCAGGGCGAGTTCGCGCAACGGCACCCAGGCGGACAGCAGTCCGTCGGTGGGGATCAGGTAGCCCGCCGGAGGCTCTCCGGCCTCGGCCACCGCCACCATGCCGATCACACCGACGAGTTGCTCGTCCCACACCGGGCCGCCGCTGAACCCCCTGGATATCCGGTAGCCGTTGGTGGCCAGATCGGCCTGAACCCATCCGTTGGCCTGCCGCGCCCGCAGCACGCCGGAGTGCCAGACGCCTCCCGGACGCCCGGCGGGGAACCCGAAGGTCCGCACGGGGTGTCCCCACACGTCCTGAGCCTCGACCAGCCGGATGGGCCGGCCCCCGGGCAGCGGAGCGCTCAGCCGCAGCACGGCTACGTCCCCGATGGGGGACGATCGCGGTGGTACCCAGTGCTCCACACGAGCCGTGACCTGTGACCCGTCCCCTCCGGGCGGGGGCAGCAGGGGCAGGTCGACATTGATCAGCACGTCGGCGGCCGGCTCGACGCCATCCGGCAGGCCAAGCGCGGCCGAGATCACGTGCGCGCACGTCAGAGCCCGCTCCGGGGTGATCAGGAAGCCCAGGCCCACCGAGGCGCCCCGCCCGTCAAAGATCCGCAGAACGGCCGCGTCGAGAGCCCCCGGACCCGTGCCTCCGGCCGCACCGGAAGCCAGCGGCATCACCGTGCCGGTTCCGGAGGCAGAGCGGGCGTGAGGGAATCCGAATCGTCGGGCCGTGTCCGGTGCCAGGTGAGCGACACCTTGAAATTGGCCTGAGCCGCCGTGCTGGAGATCACCACATCGGCCTCGGCGGAGAGCGACACCCCGAACTCGACACCGATCTCGTCGGGCGCGTCAACCATCCCACGGAAGCCCTCCACGAGATGCTGCGCGACCGGACGGACTCCAGCCAGCATGTCGCCCAGAGACCGCGTGGCCCGTGCCACCACCCGGCCCGGCCCGGCGACCTGGACCAGACCGTCCCCCACCTCCTCGATCTCGACCTTCACCACGTCCGCTGTCCCGCCCACCACGCCTACCGGCAACTCCACCAGATACGTCATGGCTCCCCCTTCGGACGGGAACTTCCGTCCCGCCACACAAGCCCCATCGCACTACCACCCCGTCGGTAACGCAGCCAGCATCCTTTCCCAGTCATTGCCGGATGAGAACCCGCCTTACTGGCCAAGTCGTCGCCGTTGGGACAGAGGGCGGTCGCGTCATTGGACTGCGAGGACGTCCGGGCGGGTGGCCATGTCGGTTGCGCCGGCGCAGGAAGCGTGCGGGGCCCGGGTGTCTGCGAGAGCTGGTCGTCTCCGATGGAGCGGTGGCCGTGGAAGTAGGTGATTCCGTGGGTGCGGCGGTAGGCGGCCGGTCCATGTCTTCGTGCGCGGAGGGTGATCCCGATCCGGACGGGCCTGACTATGGTGCGTCGCAGCTGGTCGCCGCGTTCGCGGTGGGACGAGCGGGCTGACGAGCGGACTGCGGGTCGGGTGCGCATGCTGCTTCCCGGGCGGCCATCACCTCATCGCCGTGCTCGAAGGCCCACGCGCCGATGGCGTCGATGGGCGCCAGCAAGGTTCGTCCCAGAGCCGTGAGGTGGTACTCGATCCCTGATGACGCGCCGGGGTGTGCCCGCCGGTCGACCAGACCGTTGAACTGCAGCCGCCGCAGGGTCTCGGTGAGGACCTTGGAGCTGATGCCTCCGATCCGCTCCCGCAGTTCGACTGGGCGCCCGGGGCCGTCGCGCAGCGCCCAGAGCACCACGGCATTCCAGGTGTTGGAGAGCAGGTCGAAGGCGAGGCGGGCACGGCAGTCGGCGAGGAAGGCGTCGGTCGTCACTTACCAAATGGTGCCCGAACGGCCTTCTAGCGTCGGTACGAACCGTCAAAACAGGCACGGAGAGGAACGCGTGATGAGAATCGGCGTGCTGGGAACGGGCAACATGGCCGAGGCGCTCGCCACCCACTGGGTGCGGGCCGGCCACGAGGTGATCATCGGGGGACGGGACGCGCACAAGGCGGAGCGGCTCGCGACGCGCATCGGAGAGGGCGTGAAGCCTGCCGGCCCGTATGCGGCGGCCGAGTTCGGTCAGGTGGTCCTGGCCGCGTTGCCCTTCGGCGCGGGAGCGGACGTGGCACGGGACCTGCACACGGCCTTGGAGGGCAAGGTGCTGCTCGACTGCTCCAATCCGGTCGGGCCGGGCTTCCGGCTCCTGACGCAAGGAGGCCCCTCGGCCGCGCGGCGACTTGCCGCGGCGGCACCGGGAGCCCACGTGGTCAAGGCTTTCAACCTCTGCCACGAGAGCGTGTGGCGCATGCGGCCGCCCGTCTTCGACGGTCGGCCCCTGGCCGTGCCCACCTGCGGGGACGACGAGAGGGCCGTCGCGCGTGTGCGCGAGTTGGTGCAGGACGTGGGCTGCCAACCCGTGGCTGGAGGCGGTCTCGAACGGGCAGGACTCCTGGAGGCAACCGCCGCGCTGTTCATCGCCCTGTGGGTGGGCGAAGGGGCTGATGCGCAAGCCATCGCGCCTCCGCTGGCCTACGCGGCCGGACCGAGCCACCAGGAAACAGCGGGCGGCACGAGGGCGGTCCGTCAGGGGCTCCGAGCGGAAGCGCTGACCCGGGCTCCTTGCTCGCCGACACCGGGGAGCGGCGCGTGCGTCTCCTCCCCGGTGCGGAACACCTGAGCACCTCACGCAGGGCAGGAAGGTCTTCGGCCTTCTCTTCCGCGGGAGGTGTGGGTGATGTGGAGAGGGCGGCGAGAGGTGGGGATGATGTAGAGGCGGGGCGGAGGGGTGCGGGGAATCTGTCAGGCTGAAGGGATGGATATTGCTCGCAGGAACAACGTCACGGTCACCGGGAACCCCCACGGGCCGGTGGTGGTACTGGCCCACGGCTTCGGCTGTGACCAGAACATGTGGCGGCTGACACTGCCTGCTCTCGTTGAGGACTACCGGGTGGTGTTGTTCGACTACGTGGGCTCGGGGCACTCGGATCTGTCCGCGTTCTCCGAGCGCCGCTACGCCTCCCTCGACGGTTACGCGCAGGACGTGGTCGAGGTGTGTGAGGCCCTCGATCTGCGAGATGCGGCGTTCGTGGGGCACTCGGTCAGCGCGATGATCGGCGTCCTGGCCGCGGGTATGGCCCCGGAGCGCATCGGGTCTCTGGTGATGGTGGCTCCCTCGCCCCGTTACGTCGACGACGAGGGCTACCGGGGCGGCTTCAGCGGCGAGGACATCGAGGAACTGCTGGCGTCCCTGGAGTCGAACTATCTCGGGTGGTCCACGGCGATGGCTCCGGTCATCATGGGCAACCCCGAACGACCCGAACTCGGCGCGGAACTCACGAACAGTTTCTGCGCCACCGATCCGGACATGGCACGTGTCTTCGCCCGCACCACGTTCCTCTCGGACTCCCGGGACGATCTGAAGTCGGTCACGGTGCCGACGCTGGTCCTGGACTGCACGCAGGACGTGATCGCCCCGCGTGAGGTCGGCGCCTTCGTCCACCAGGCGATTCCCGGCTCGACCCTGATCACGCTCGATGCGACCGGGCACTGCCCGCACCTGTCCGCCCCCGAGGCGACCAACGAAGCCATCACCGCGTTTCTGGCAGGTCTGCGGTGATGTGCCGCACAGACCAGCAGGACGAGCCGCCCGACAGTCAGGGACAGAGCGAGGGGCCGACGGCGAACGCGGCGTTCGCCGCGCTGTTGGAGGACAGCACGGAAGAGCTGTACGAGAACGCCCCGTGCGGCTACCTGTCCACACTGATGGACGGCACCATCGCGAAGGTCAACAGCACCCTGCTGGACTGGCTCGGCCTGGAGCGCGAGGCGGTGGTGGGCCAGAAGCGGTTCACCGACCTGCTGACCGTGGGCGGCAAGCTGTACCACGAGACGCACTTCGCCCCCCTCTTGCGGATGCAGGGCGAGATCAGCGGCATCGCCCTGGAGATCAAGCGGGCCGACGGCAGCCGGATCCCCGTCCTGGTCTCCAGCACGGTCAAGCACGGCAGCACCGGTGAACCCCTCCTCATCCGCACCACCGTCTTCGACGCCAGCGACCGCCGCGCCTACGAGGAAGAACTGCTGCGCGGCCGCAAGGCAGCCGAGGAAGCCCGCAAGCAGGCGGAAGCCGACCGCGCCCGGCTCCAGGACGCCCTCGCCGTACTCCAGCAGTCGCTGCTGCCCGCCGCCCTGCCGACGGTGCCGGGCGTGGAGACAGCCGCTTACTACCACACCGCCTCGCCCGACCAACTCGGCGGCGACTTCTACGACGTGTTCCCCGTCGACGAGAAGCGCTTCGCGTTCTTCCTCGGCGACGTGTGCGGCAAGGGCCCCCAAGCGGCCGCGGTTACCTCACTGACCCGGTACACCCTGCGCGCCGCCGCGCTCCACGACCCCGATCCCGTCGCCGCGCTCACCACGCTCAACACCGTGCTGCACGAGCGCTACACCAGCGGCGACCCCCGCTACTGCACCGCCATCTACGGCACTCTGGAACCGGATCCCGCCACCGGCCGGATCGCTGTACGCCTGGCGTCCGGCGGTCACCCGCCGGCCCTCGTCCTGCGCGCCGACGGCACGGCCGATTACCTGCCCACCCCCGGCGGCCTCCTCGTCGGAATACTGCCCAAGGCCCCTTTCGCCACGGCGGCCACCGTCCTTGAGCCCGGCGACACGCTTCTGCTCTACACCGACGGCCTCACCGAGGCCCGCACCGGCCAGGACCGCACCGCCCTCTTCGGCGACGAAGCCCTGCACGCCTTCGCCACCGACCACGCCGGCCAGCCCGCCCCTGCCCTCATCCAGGCTCTGACCAGCCTGCTCGACGGCTTCGGCGACGGACTCGACGACGACACGGCACTCCTGGCCCTCGGCGCCCCCGCCTCCACCCGCCCCGTTCCCGCCCATCCAGCCCCCACCCCGGCAACGAAGACCATGTGATGCATCCCTTGAAGATCACCACCCGAGAAGCCGTGACCGGACCCGTCGTTGAGATCAACGGGGACCTCGACTACGAAACCGCCCCCCAGCTGCGCAACGCGCTGTCCGCCCTCGCTCTGGAGCCGGGCCAGTGTCTGGTCCTGGACCTGGGCGGACTCAAGTTCTGCGACTCCAGCGGGATAGCCGCAATGATCGCCGGCCACAACCTCGCACGAGCGGCACAGGCCGAGATCGCCCTCGCCGCGGTCCCTCCCGACACACTCCGCATCCTGCGGATCGTGGGCCTGGACCACGTTTTCACGCTGCGGCCCGGCAGCACCCGCAAAACCGGGTGACCCGGCCGTCGGATCAGCCGCTGAAGGTGGCTTCCGCGGCGGTGGCACTGTCGCAGGTCCGCAGGAGCCGGTCAGCGCCGGTCACTTGGCAGATCTGCTGCACCGCCGGGGGGCAGGGGGGCACGCACCCCAGGACCAGCACGCCCCTGCTCCCGTCCGCCCGTCCGCCCGTCCGCCCGCCGCCACGCTTCCAGTGCAGGTCCAGGCCGACCGAGTCACGGCGCTCGCGAGCACAGTTCAGTCGTGGACGCTTTTGCCGGGCTTGTGCAGCCGGTACCAGACGAGCCCGACGACCCCGATGCCCATGGCGAAGTAGAGCCAGCGCAGAACGGCCGTGCTGTGGAAGAACGTCGAAGGGCCCGAGACGCAGACCACGGCTGTGGCAGTGACCCACCATGCGGGCTCGCGGCGTCTGCGCATACCGCTGCGCGCGCGGGCCGCCGTCACGATCCACCAGGCGCCGAGGGCCAGAGCGAGCCCGGTGAAGGGGTCGGTCAGACCCGGTCCGAGATCGTCGCCGGGAGCTTGCAGGGCCACGGCGACACCGAAGAGAATCGCGCACACCGGCGGCGTCCACTCGGGCAGCGACGGCCGCGGCGCAGTGTCGTGCGCCGGGCGAACTGACGCGTGGGGCTCGGCTCCTGATGCGTTCATGCCCGGCATTGTGGCAGGCCCACTCCTGCGGCTCCGGGGCGGGGAGCCGCGCAGGGTGAGGCCGAGGGTACGGGGCCCGGTACCGCAAGGTGGCGAGCGACGCGTTGCCCACGCAAGGCGGGCCCTGCACCGCATCTCCCTTTCACCGCGGGCAATTGCGCCCTGGGGACGCGTGCGTGCCGTTCGCGACCTCGTCCTTATCGGTCAACGGCGTCGGGCCCACCGGATACGAAATCGTCGTCCACCTCACCCACGCGGACCTCGAACACCCCGAACGGCGCGGCCTGCTGAAGGAAATCACGCACCCCGTCGGAGACCGGGATCGGCACCTCCTCGCATGCTTTACCCAACGGTCGACCAGCAGCGCGCTGTCGCGTCGTAACGTCACTGCATCCCCTTGAACACGATCGCGGGTGTCTCCGGCGGCTCCTCCCGACGAGACGCCCCGCCAGGAGGCATGCCATGAACGTTGTGGACACACGAAGCACGGCCGCGGAACTGCCGGACGGGTGGAGCTCGCTCGTGCTCGGACAGGTCGGGAGCACCGAAGTGAAGGTGCTGCGGATGGACGGGCGCCCCTTGGAAGCAGAATCCCATGACGCCGCGGAAGTACTGCTGGTGACGGACGGTGTACTGCACCTGCTGGCCGCTGGCATCGAGGTCGACGTCTGCGCGGGTGAGCTGTACCTCGTCGAGGCGGGAGTCGAGCACGCCGTGCGCCCCGGCAGTCGAGGCACGCTCGTCATCGTCGAACACATTTCATCCGTCACAAGGACCTGACCTGGACGTACGCCCTCGACCCACTCCGCCTGGAGCGCGTCGACAGCGCCCTGGCGGACGAACGCGAGGCAGTGGGCCGTGCACTTGGACGACGAGGTCGTTCCGACGACGGCCGGGTTGGGAAAGAGGTGCCGGGACGGGCACGCTCATGAACAGGAGGTGCGGGCTCAAGGAATGGAATCCGCTGGCTTGGGGCGGTGAATGACGCCGCCGGAAGGAGTCCGTATCGGCCCCTCGCGCGAGGTCAGGCCGTCTTCTCCTCTGCCACACCGAATTTTTAACACGAAGGGGTTCCCTTGGCCCATGCCATCACCCCTATTACCGACCCGCGAACCCTTATCAGACCTTTTCCAATAGGTCCCCCATATTCGACTAGGGGCGGTCTCGAACAAGTGCCTCGACACCATCGAGAACCCGGCCGAGGGAAAACGCGAATTCGGTGTCCTGGTCATCGGCGGCGTCGAACACGCCGGCCTGGATGACCCGGTTGATGGCGGGGAAGTGCTCCTTGTCGGCCAGCCGCTCGATCAGCCGACGGTAGTCCATCATGATCTCGTCGCCCGAGGCGCCGGCCTTCGCGAAGGCCTCGTACGTACTGGCCAGCATCGCGTCGTTGCGCACGATCCCCGCCAGCAGCAGAATCGTCGACATCTTCTCCGCTTCGCGCAGCTTGGCGTCGACGAGAAACGAAAGCCCCTGCTCGACCCAGGCGACCTGGTTGGGCGTGGACGGCGGGCCACCGATGGGGACATGGACGACCCAGGCATGGCGCCGCAGCACGGCGAGGTACGACCAGCTCCAGTGTTCGAGGCCGGCCCGCCAGCCGTCGCACTCCTTCTCCGGTGCGACCGGAGGGCCGAATGCCTGGTCGACCATGAGGGGAAGCAATTCGTCCTTCGCCGACACATACCGGTAGAGCGACATGGTCGAGGATTTCAGTTCACCGGCGATACGGCTCATCGAAACAGCGCCGAGACCCGCTTCCTCGGCGATCTTCATGGCCGTTCCGACGATCCGCTCAAGACTCAGGACTCGTTTGGGCCCTTTGGTGACCGGCTCTCGCAGCCCCCAGGCCACTTCAATACTCGCCGGCAGGCCCACTCCGGTCTCCTTGTCCATCATCCCTGCTTTCTCTTCTTCAGGTTTTCCTCTGCGCCAGTCATGCCGTCCTCAACTTATCCCGAGCGAGCGGCCGGAGGGACACGGCTGTCGCAGTGGTCAACGACGACAGCACCGGTCGTCCGCGGCGGGGGCGCGGACGACCGGCGGACGATGGGGGCGCACTTGCCTCCAGCGCGCCGGGCAGGTCACGTGTTACGCGACCCGCTTCCGGAAGAGCACGTCGGCGAGCACGGTGGACACCACGAGGATGCCGGCGCACCAAGCCAGGGCCAGCCAGCCGCTGTTGCCGAGCGGCTCGTTGTTCAGCAGGGCCCGCAGGGACTCGATGACCGGGGTGACCGGCTGGTGTTCGGCCACCCCGCGCAGCCAGGACGGAAGGGTGGACACGGGCACGAAGGCGCTGCTGACGTACGGGACGAACATCATGATGAAGGAGAACCCGCCGGCGGCCTCGGCCGACTGGACCAGGAGTCCGAAGACGGAGGCGAGCCAGGAGACGGCCAGCATGAACATCAGCAGGACGCCCACCGCGCCCAGCCATCCCATGAGGCCGGCGCCGGAACGGAACCCGATGAGCAGGGCGACACCGAAGACGATCAGGGTCGAGACCACGTTGCGCGCCACGCTGGACACCACATGGCCGGCGATCACGGCCGTGCCGCCGACGTCCATCGACCGCAGCCGGTCGACGATGCCGCCGTTCATGTCCATGTTGACGTTCACGGCCGTGGCCGGGCAGGCGGCCGGTGCCGAATCCGGGGATCTCGAAGGGGCCGCGTGACCGTCGGCCCCGAAAGGGCCGCTCGACGCCCCACCGGCGCGGCCGGGACGTGACGGCACGTCAATTCCCTTGCCCAGAGGGGCACTTGCGGGTCTCGCCCGCGGCCTCAAGGAGTCGACGGCATCGCCGGCGTCCGAGGCGGGTGGCTCGACGGGCCCCGGGCCGGGCCGCGTACTCCGGCACAGCCCGTCAGTTCGTCAGCCCGTCAGGGAGTCGCCGTGGACACCACGTAGACGACCGGCCGGTCCGGATCGGTCTCGTCGACCGTGATGTTCCGGGTTGGCAGCGGGTCCTTCTGGGTGTGGGTGGTGCCCGCCCAGTCGTGGCCCGGGGCGAAGGGCCAGCCGACCCGCTTGGCGTCCGCCGCGGAGACCGTCACATCGCCGGGCTTGAGCGCGGCGGTGCTGGTGCCGCTCTCCTTCATGAACTCGGCCAGGCCCGCCGCGCTGGTGCGGAAGTTGACGAACAGCTTGCTGACGTTCCAGGTGTTCGACTCGAAGTAGTCGACACCGACGGCGTCCGCCGGGATCGGCACGTTGTAGATGCGGCGCTGCGTCTTGGAGGGCCAGTCGTGCCGGAGGCCGGTCGGCGAGGCCGTGGCCTCCTTGTCGCGGCCGCTGGTGCGGCTCTGCTCGGCGGAGATCGCCAGATAGCCGGCGGGTACGCCGATGAGCAGCACGATGATCACCGCGGTGATCCAGCGCCGCCGGACCATGTGCTGATGGCTCTCGGGCGGCCGCTCGTCCGGCGGCGGGGACTGGCGCGGCACCGCGGGGCGGTCGGACGGTGTCATCAGTCGGATCCCTGGGTGGTGCGGGTGGTGCCCGTCCCTCGGACGGCTTCTGCCGCCTTGGCGTAGCGCTCGTAGCGCTCGACCCGGCGGCGGTTGGCCCGGCGGAAGCGGCGGGCCACCAGACGGGCGAGGTCGGCGGCGCCGACCATACCCGCCTCGGGGCCGAGCTGGGCCTTGGCGATCCTCGCCTCGGGCCGGTAGCCGCGGCCGGTGAGGTGGCGCCGGAAGGCGTCCCGCGCGGGCCCGATCAACAGGTCGTCCGCGGCGCTGACGCCCCCGCCGATGACGAAGCAGGAGGGGTCGAGAGCGGCGGCCAGGTTGGCGATGCCGACGCCGAGCCACTGGCCGATGTCCTGGAGCAGCTCGACGCACATGGCGTCGCCCTCGCGGGCCAGCTCGGTGATGAGCGGCCCGGTGATCTCGGGGATGTTCCCGCCGACCCGCTCGATGATGTTGTACGCCACCGGGGAGTCGGCGGTCGCGAGTTCCCGGGCCTCGCGCACCAGGGCGTTCCCCGAGCTGTACTGCTCCCAGCAGCCCCGGTTTCCGCAGGCACAGCGGTGTCCGCCGGGCACGACCTGCATATGGCCGAACTCGCCGGCGACCCCGTACTTGCCCCGCTTGACCTGCCCGTCCTCCAGGATCGCGCCGCCGATGCCGGTGCCGAGCGTGATCATGACCAGGTGATCCTCGCCGCGGCCGGCGCCGAAGCGCCACTCGGCCCAGGCGGCGGTGTTGGCGTCGTTGTCGACCATCACCGGGACCGCGAGGCGGGCCTGGAGTGCGTCGCGCAGCGGCTCGTTGCGCCAGGCGAGGTGCGGGGCGAACAGGATGGTGGAGCGGTCGGCGTCGACCCAGCCGGCCGCGCCGATGCCCACGGCGTGCACGTCGTGCCGGTCGGAGAGGTCGAGCACCAGCTCGGTGATGGTGTCCTCGACGACCTTGGGGCTCTTGGACTTGTCCGGGGTCTCCGTGCGGAGCTTCTCCAGGATGTTCCCGTCCGCGTCGACGACCCCGGCCATCACCTTCGTACCGCCGATGTCGATGCCGACGGTCGGGACCCGGGGGGCCGTCAGGTGCGAGCGGCGTTCCCGGGTGCCTACGGTGCGCAGCACGGTGGCCCGGGCGGATCCCCGGTGGGCTAGGGCGAAGTCGCGGTACGTGGTCATCGGGGCCGATTCTGCCACCCCTGGGGGACCCGGACCCTGCGCGAGGGGCCGCCCCGGTGGCCCGGGGCGGCCGGCTCACTCCTTCTCGGCCGGGCCGCCCAGGTGGCCCGGGGCGGGTGCGCGCTGGAGCTCGTGGCTGAGCTCTTCGAGCTCGCTGCCGCCCGCCATCTGGCGGGTGAGCTCGTCCAGGGTGATCTCCGAGCGCAGGTGGCTGCCGGTCATCGTGCCGCGCTTGAGGAGCACGAAACGGTCGCCGACGAGGTACGCGTGGTGCGGGTTGTGCGTGATGAGAACCACGCCGAGTCCGGCGTCCCGGGCGGCCGCCACGTACTTCAGGACCACGCCCGACTGCTTCACGCCGAGGGCTGCGGTGGGCTCGTCGAGGACCAGGACCTTGGCGCCGAAGTAGACCGCGCGGGCGATCGCGACGCACTGCCGCTCGCCGCCGGACAGGGTGCCGATCGGCTGGTCCACGTCCCGCAGGTCGATGCCCATGCGCAGCAGCTCGGCGCGGGTGGTGGCGCGCATCCGCTCGACGTCGAGCCGCTTGAAGGGGCCCTTGCCCTTCGTGGGCTCGGAGCCGAGGAAGAAGTTGCGCCAGACCGGCATCAGCGGGACCACGGCCAGGTCCTGGTAGACGGTGGCGATGCCACGGTCCAGGGCCTCGCGCGGGTTGCTCAGGGAGACGTCCTCGCCCTCGATGCGGAAGGCTCCGGCGTCGTGCCGGTGCAGACCCGCGATGATCTTGATGAGGGTGGACTTGCCCGCGCCGTTGTCCCCCAGTACGCAGGTGATCTCCCCCGCGTGGACCTCCAGGGAGACGCCTTCGAGGGCGCGGATGTTGCCGTAGTACTTGCTGACGTCGTCGAGCTCGACGAGCGCGGTGCGCCCGTCGGTCGTGTCCGGCGTCGTCTGCGGGTTCGTCGTCATGCTGTCGCCTCCGCCCGCTTGCGCACCCATGCGTTGAGCAGGGTGGCGAGCAGGAGCATCGCTCCGAGGAAGAACTTGAACCAGTCCGGGTTCCACTCCGCGTACACGATGCCCTTGCTGGTCATGCCGAAGATGAACGCGCCGACCGCGGAGCCGATCGCCGAGCCGTAGCCGCCGGTGATCAGACAGCCGCCGATGACGGCCGCGATGATGTAGATCAGCTCGTTGCCGACGCCCTCGCCGGACTGCACCACGTCGAACGAGAACAGCAGGTGCTGGCCCGAGACCCAGGCGGCGAAGGCGACCCCCATGTAGAGGCCGATCTTCGTCTTGAAGACCGGTACGCCGACCGCACGGGCCGCGTCCGCCTCGCCGCCCACCGCGAAGATCCAGTTGCCGAAGCGGGTCCGCAGCAGGATCCAGGTGGCGATCGCGACCAGGGCGAACCACCACAGGATGGTGACCTTCAGATTGACCGAGCCGATGGTGAGCTGGGAGGCGAAGAGCTTCTTCGCCGACTCGAAGCCCTCCATGTCGGCGATGGACTTCGTCGAGACCGTGCCGCTGATCAGCTTGGTGAAGCCGAGGTTGAGGCCGGTCAGCATCAGGAACGTGCCGAGCGTGATGATGAAGCTGGGCAGTTTGGTGCGGGTCAGCATGAAGCCGTTGAACGCGCCGATGGCGACGGTGACGAGCAGCGAGACCAGCACGCCCACCCAGACGTTCGCCGTCATCTGGTAGCTGAACATCGACGAGACGAGCGCCGACGTCGTCACCAGGACACCGGCCGACAGGTCGAACTCGCCGCCGATCATCAGCAGCGCGACCGGCACCGCCATGATGCCGATCGTCGAGGCCGCGTACAGGACGGTCGAGAGGCTGGAGGGCTGGAGGAAGCTTCCGGCGACGACCGAGAAGAAGAGGAAGACGGCCCCGGCGCCGACCACCGAGCCGAGTTCGGGGCGGCCGAGGATCTTGCGCCAGACCGAGCGGCGCAGCAGGCGCTCGTCCCCGGCGGTGTCGGTCGCGGTCATCGGGTCCCCCGCTTCGTGTACGCCTCCAGCGCGGCGGCCTGGTCCTTGGTGATGATCTGCGGTCCGGTCAGCACCGGGCGTCCGCCGCCGAGCACATCGGCGTTGTACTTGTAGAGCCAGAGCAGGTCCACCGCCTCGTACCCCTGGAGGTAGGGCTGCTGGTCGACGGCGAAGCCGAGGGTGCCGGCCTTGAGGGACGTGGCGACCTTCTCGTTGAGGTCGAAGGTGTCGATCTCGGCGGAGCTGCCGGCCGACTGCTTGGCCTTGACGGCGGTGTCCGCGAAGGGCGCGCCCAGGGTCACGACCGCGTCGATGGACGGGTCCGCCTGGAGCTTGGCCTCGATGGAGGACTGCACGTCGGGCATGCTGGTGCCGGTGACGTAGAGGTTCTGCACCTCGCCCTTGAACGTCTGCTTGGTGCCGGCGCAGCGCTGTTCGTGGCCCACGTTGCCCTGCTCGTGCAGGACGCAGAGGGCCTTCTTCTTCCCGCGCTTGGTGAGCTCCTCGCCGACGGCCTCGCCCGCGATGGTCTCGTCCTGGCCGATGTGGGTGAGCGCCCCGAACTCCTTGGACTTCTCCGAGCCCGAGTTCACCGTGATCACCGGGATGCCGGCCTTCTCGGCCTTGGCCACGACGTCCTTGAGGGCGTCCGGCTTTGCGAGCGTGACGATCAGGCCGTCCACCTTCTGGTCGATGGCCGCCTGCACGAACTGGGCCTGCTGCTGGCCCTGGTCGCTGTGCGAGTAGAGGAAGTCGATGTTGTCCTTGACGGCCGCCTGCTTGGCGCCGTTCTGCACGATGTCCCAGAACGTGTCGCCGTCGCCCGAGTGGGTGACCATCGCGAACTTCCAGTGGGGCGTGTTCACCGCGGCCCTGCCCTGGGCCTGCGCGGACTTGCGCGCGTCCTCGGCGCGCTTGCCGCCGGTGCTGCTGCACCCCGCCAAGGAGGCTCCGAGCACCGCTGCCAGCACCGCGCCCATGACGCGTACCCCTGTCCGAACCCTTGCCACGACGCCGTGCCCTTCTTGCTGTACCACCGGGTGCCGCCGGGGCTGGTTCAGGCCTGCCCCGGCCGCCCAAGTATGGGTCACGCCGGGTCGGCGGGCGATCATCGGGTACCGCGGGCGGTGTACTTCTCCAGCGTCGGCACGTCCTTGCCGGTGACGATCGCGGGTCCGGTGAGGACCGGCCTGCCGCCGCCGATGACGTCGCCGTTGGTCTTGTTCAGCCACAACTCGTCGACGGCGAGGTAGCCCTGGAGGTAGGGCTGCTGGTCGACGGCGAAGCCGATCTGCTGCGCCTTGAACTGCTTGACCACGGCCGCGTTCAGGTCGAAGGTGTCGATCTCGGCCGAGCTGCCCGCGTCGCCCTTGGCCTGGACCGCGGCCGCCGCCATCGGCGCGCCGAGCGTGACGACCGCGTCGATGTCCTTGGCCGACTGGAGCTTCGCCTCGATGGAGGAGGTGGACGCGGGCGTGTTGGTGCCGTCCACGTTCAGGTTCTCGACGCTGCCCCGGAACGTCTTCTTCACACCCGCACAGCGTTGTTCCAGGGAGACGTTGCCCTGCTCGTGGAGCACGCAGAGGGCCTTCTTCTTCCCGCGCCTGGTGAGCTCGTCGCCGACCGCCTCACCGGCCACCTCCTCGTCCTGGCCGATGTGGCCGAGCGCGCCGACGGCCCGGGAATAGTCGGCCCCGGAGTTGATGGTGACGACGGGTATCCCAGCGGCGACGGCCTTCTTGACGACGTCCTTGACCGCCTCGGGCTTGGCGAGCGTGACGACGATCCCGTCCACCTTCTGGTCGATGGCGGCCTGCACCAGCTGCGCCTGCTGCTGGCCTTCCTTGTTCGCCGAGTACAGGAAGTCGACGTTGTCCTTGGCGGCGGCCTGTTGCGCGCCGCTCTGCACGATGTCCCAGAACGTGTCGCCCTCGCCGGAGTGGGTCACCATCGCGATCTTGAGGCGGGGGGTGGCCACCGCCTTTCCGCCGCTCGCCGGCGCGGAGCCCTTGTCCTCGGAGCTCTTGCCCCCCGAGCTGCTACAGCCGCCGACCGTGAGCGCCAGTGCGGCGACGACCACGGCCGCCGTGGTTGCCGTGCGGGGTGTGCGCATGGTTCCGCCTTCTGTCCCGGCCGCCCGGTTGCGGCACGTGAGTTCTAGCGGCGGGCCCGGGACACCGTCAATACTTTGTCCGAACATTCTGACCCGGTACGCGTTTCCGCGGCGGCAGGCCCCGAGCGGCGGGCCTTCAGGGGCGTACGAGCAGCTGGAACTCGAAGGAGTAGCGCGAGGCCCGGTAGAGGTGCGAGCCGAACTCCACGGCCCGGCCGGTGTCGTCGAAGGTGGTGCGCTGCATGGTGAGCAGCGGGGCGCCCGCCGCCTCGGTGAGCAGGTCGGCCTCCTGCGCGGTGGCCGCCCGCGCCCCCACCGTCTGGCGCGCGCTGTGCAGGGTGATGCCCGCGCCCCGCATCAGCCGGTAGAGCCCGGTGCCCTCCAGATACTCGGTGTCCAGCGGCAGCAGCCCGGCCGGCAGGTGGTTGCGCAGCCGGGCCATGGGCTCGCCGTGCGCGTACCGCAGCCGCTCCACCAGATGGACGTCGCTGCCCTCGGGCACCCCGAGCGCCGCCGCGACCTCGGCGGTGGCCGGCTCGAAGGTGTTGCGCAGGACGGTGGTGGCGGGCTGCTGTCCGGCCGCCTCCAGGTCGTCGAAGAGGCTGCTCAGCTCCAGCGGGCGCTTGACCTGGCTGTGCACGACCTGTGTCCCGACGCCCCGGCGGCGCACCAGCAGGCCCTTGTCGACCAGGGCCTGGATGGCCTGGCGGACGGTGGGCCGGGAGAGCCCGAGCCGATGGGCGAGGTCGATCTCGTTGCCGAGGAGGCTGCCGGGCGTGAGGGTGCCCCTCTCGATGGCCGCCTCCAGCTGCTGCGAGAGCTGGAAGTACAGCGGGACCGGGCTGGTGCGGTCCACGCTGAGCTGGAGCGGCTTCGGGAAGTCCATCGGTGGTCTGGGCTGCTTGGGCACGGGGCGAGCGTAATGCCCGGGGATGTTGACGGGAAGTCGTGAAGTTCGGTTGTCAGGACAAACTCTTGACAGGATCAGCTGTCACGGCCACGGTGTGGCCATGCGCATCGCACTGATCGGGACGGGACGGATCGGCGCCTTCCACGCCGGAGTACTGGCCCGCCACCCCGGGGTCGGACAGCTCGTGGTGGTGGACGCCGACGCGGCGCGGGCCGCCGAGGTCGCGGCGCTCACCGGCGCGACGGCCGCCGCCACCGTGCCGGAGGCACTCGCCGCAGCCGACGCGGTGGTGATCGCCTCGGCGACCGCCGCGCACGCCGGGCTCATCGCGGACGCCGCCGGCGCCGGGCTCCCCGCCTTCTGCGAGAAGCCCGTCGCCCTGGACGTGCCGGGCACCCTGGCGGCGCTCCGTGCGGTCGAGGCGGCCGGCACCGAGCTCCAGCTCGGCTTCATGCGCCGCTTCGACGCCGGCTACCGGCGCGCCCGGGACCTCGTGCGCTCGGGGCGGCTCGGCCGGCTGCACACCGTACGGGCCATCACCTCCGACCCCGCGCCGCCGCCCGCCGCCTATCTCCCGCTGTCCGGCGGCCTCTACCGCGACTGCCTGGTCCACGACTTCGACATCGTGCGCTGGGTGACCGGCCGCGAGGTCGTCGAGGTGTACGCGATGGGCTCGGACGCCGGGCCGGAGATGTTCCGCGCGGCGGGCGACATCGACACGGCGGCCGTCGTCCTCACCCTGGACGACGGTACGCTCGCGACCGCGACGGCGACCCGCTGCAACGGCGCGGGCTACGACGTACGGCTCGAACTGGCCGGAGAGCGGGACCAGTTCGCGGTCGGCCTAGACGACCGCACCCCGCTGACCTCGGCCGAACCGCACGGCCCGGCCCGGCCCGACAAGCCGTGGACCGGCTTCCTGGAGCGGTTCACCCCCGCGTACGAGGCCGAACTGGACACCTTCGTCCGGCTCGTACGGGGCGAGGCGGCGAACCCCTGCGACGGGCGGGACGCCCTGCACGCGCTGCGCATCGCGGAGGCGTGCGAGGTGTCACGCCGCGAGCGGCGGGTGGTGCCGGTGGCCGAGATCCCGGGCGCGGAGGCCTCCGCCGGGTGAACTACCAGCGCACCGGCAGCCGTTCGGGGCCGCGTATCAACATGCCGGTGCGCCACTGGAGCGCCGCCGGATGGATGTCGAGAGCGAGGTCCGGGCAGCGGTCGAGGAGGGTACGGACCGCGATCCGGGCCTCAAGACGGGCCAGCGGGGCGCCCAGGCAGTAGTGGATGCCGTGCCCGAAGGCCACGTGGCTCCGGGCCTCGCGCCGGATGTCGAAACGGTCCGGCTCCGGGTAGCGGGCCGGGTCGCGGTCGGCGTCGGCGAGCGCCACGAGCACCAGCTCACCGCCGCCGGGGACGAGGGTGCCGGCGATCTCGACGGGCTCCCGGGTGAACCGGTACGTCGAGGTCTCGACCGGGCCGTCGTAGCGCAGCATCTCCTCGACCGCGTTGTCGATGAGGCCGTCGAAGTCGGCCCGCAGCGCGGCCAGTTGGTCCGGATGGCTCAGCAGCGCGAGCATGCCGTTGGAGATGAGGTTGACGGTCGTCTCATGACCCGCGACGAGCAACAGCCATGCCATGCCGAGGAGTTCGTCCTGCGACAGATGGTCGCCGCCGTCCTGTTCGGCCGCGTGGATCAGCGCACTGATCAGGTCGTCGCCGGGGTGGGCACGCTTGTCGTCCAGGAGCCGCTTCAGATAGTCGTTGGTCGACTTGGAGGCGGCGAGCCGGTCTTCGAGCAGGGGCGCCGAGATGGAGACGTTGGACCAGTGCCGGAAGGCGTCCTGATCGAGCGCGGGCACACCGATGAGTTCGCAGATCACGGTGATCGGCAGCGGGAAGGAGAGCGCCTCGACGAGGTCGGCCCGGCGGTCCGGGGCGGCCAGCATCGCGTCCACGAACCCGTCGGTCATCTCCTGGACGCGCGGGGCGAGTTCCTCGACCCGGCGGGGGGTGAACGCACGGCTCACCAGTTTGCGCAGCCGGGTGTGGTCGGGGGCGTCGGAGCTCAGCATGGTGACGCCGGCCGAGACCGGTTTCACGCCGAGGCCGGGCGCGGCATTGCGCCATTGCTTGGAGAGCCGGTCGTCGGCGAGCGCGGCCCGGCCGGCCTCGTACCCGACCACGAGCCAGACCTCCGCCCCCTCGGGCATCCGGATCCGGTGCACCGGCCCCCGCGCCCGCAGGTCCGCGTACACCCGATAGGGGTCACGGGTGAATTCCTCGCCGAGCGCGGCGAGATCGACTATGACATCGCTGGTCAACGCGTGTCCCTTCACGAGGGTCGGGCGAATCCGGCGGACCCTGCGGCGCCCCGACTCTCCAGTAGCTTAGGGCCTGTCGGGGCGAGGGAGGCAAGGTGCTGAGGCGTTGGTGGTTCATGGAGCGGCTGCGTCCTGTCGTGCCCGAGCGGCGGGCCGGGGACCTGTCGAAGGAACAGCAGCAGCTGGTCCTCGACGAGTGGGCGGCGGCACGTGAGCGGCTCGACCGACTGGTGTCCGCGCGCGTGACGGCCGTCGGCGACGCGCTGCGCGCCACCGAACTCCCGTCCAGCGCAGGACTGTTGGCGCCCACGACCGCCGATCCGCGCGCGCAGGACGACTGCGCCTGGGCCTTCGACGCCTTCCAGGCGGCGGGCAAGCTGCTCGACGAGGCGGCCGATCTGCCCGACCTCGCGGCCGCCGCGGTGCTCGCCGACCGCGCGCTCGAACGGTTCGCGGCGGTCCATGCCCGGGCCGCCGGGCAACCCGTCCCGAAGGCCGCCGAGCGCTGCTTCTACAACCCGCTGCACATGGCGGCCGGCCGGACCCGCGACCCCGTCCGCCAGCAGCACCGCCGACGCGCCAGGCGGCGTACCGGGCCGCGCGAGGCGGCGGCCGACCGGCGCCCCGCCTGCCCCTCCTGCCGCAAGGCGATCCTGGCCGGGCAGGCGCCGGACGTGCTGCCCGCGCTGGTCCCGGTGAGGCTGTCGCGGCTGCGCACGGCGCGCGTGCTGGTGCCGTACTACTCGGTGCCCCAGCAGTGGTCGCTGTGGTCGGTCTGCGCCTGCGGGGCGTACGGGGACGAGTGGCCCTCGCTCGTACTGCGCGGTGAGCACCGCAAGCGGGCGGCGGCCGCGCGCCGGGCCTAGGGCCTGCCCGGCCCCGCTCCCCTCACCAGCGCACCGGCAGATGGCGTACGCCTCTGATGAGCATGCCCGGGAGCCACTGCAACTCGTCCGTCCTGACGTCGAGTTGGAGGTCCGGGGCACGCTCCAGGAGGGTGCGGACGGCGATGCGGCCCTCCATCCGGGCGAGCGGGGCGCCCAGGCAGAAGTGGATGCCGTGGCCGAAGGCGAGGTGGCCCTGCGGGGCGCGGCGGATGTCGAAGCGGTCCGGCTCCTGGTGGCGCTCCGGGTCGCGGCCGGCCGAGGCCAGGGCGACCAGGACGACCGCGCCGGCCGGAATGAGCGCGTCGCCGATCCGGACGTCCTCGCGGGCGAAGCGGTACGTGGAGGTCTCGACCGGGCCGTCGTAGCGCAGCATCTCCTCCACCGCGCCGTCGATCAAGCCGCCGAAGTCGCCGCGCAGTGCGGCCAGTTGGTCCGGATGGCTCAGCAGCGCGCGGACCCCGTTGGAGATGAGGTTGACGGTCGTCTCGTGGCCCGCGACGAGCAACAGGAAGGCCATGCCGATGAGTTCGTCCTGGGACAGCTGATCACCGTCCTCGTGCCGGGTGCGGATCAGGGCGCCCAAGAGGTCGTCGGCGGGGCCGGAGCGGCGCTTGTCCTCGATCAGCTCGGCCAGGTACACGCCGATCCTGCCGACCGCCTCGGGGCCCTCGTCGCCGTCGCGCGGCGCCACGGCCTGGTTGGACAGCACGCGGAAGGCCTCGCGGTCGAGGTCGGGCACGCCGATGAGCTCGCTGATGACGGTCATGGGAAGCGGGAAGGCGAGCGAGTCGACCAGGTCGGCGGCGCGTCCGGGGGCCGCCAGCATGGTGTCGAGGAGGCCGTCGGTGATCTCCTGGACGCGCGGGCGGAGCGCCTCGATGCGGCGCGGGGTGAACTCCCGCGCGACCAGCTTGCGCAGCCGGGTGTGCTGCGGCGGATCGGTCTCCAGCATGTTGGAGCTGGCGGGCAGCTCTTCGTAGCCCGTCTCGGCCAGCGGCGGCCGCCAGTCCTTGGCGAGGCGGGGGTCGGCGAGCGCGGCGCGCGCCGCCTCGTGGCCGACGATCAGCCAGACCTCGTCACCCGTCGGCGTACGGACCTGATGAGCGGGGCCGGCGGCGCGCAGCTTGGCGTACTCCGCATAGGGATCGGCGTTGAATTCCTCGGCGTGCTCGCTCAGATCGACCACCGTCATGGTCCCGCCCTCCGCTCGGTTGCCGTTCAGCCTACGTCGCCGTCCGGTTCGTCGAGCAGCCCGGCGTCGTGCACCAACAGGGCGATCTGTACTCGGTTGTTGAGGCCGAGCTTGGCCAGGACGCGCGAGACGTGGGTCTTCACGGTGGGCACGCTCAGATAGAGGCGTGCGGAGATCTCGGCGTTGGAGTGGCCGCGCCCGACGGCGACGGCGACCGCGCGTTCGCGGTCGGCGAGCAGCGCGATCCGCTCGCGGGCGCGGGCCGCCCGGTCGCCGGGCGCGGCCGTGCCGCCGGACACCTGGGTCATCAACTGCCGCAGGACGGCCGGGGAGAGGACCGGGTCGCCGTGCGCGACGCGGCGTACGGCGGCGACGATGTCGGCGGGCGGGGTGTCCTTGAGGACGAATCCGGCGGCTCCGGCGCGCAGCGCGCGCAGCACCTGTTCGTCGGCGTGGAAGGTGGTCAGGACGATCACCTCGGGTGCGTCGGGCCGGGCGCGCAGCGTCTCGGTGGCGGTGAGGCCGTCGACGCGCGGCATGCGGATGTCCATGAGCACGACGTCCGGGCGCAGTTCCAGGGCGAGTCGGTCGACGCCGTGGCCGTCGGCCGCCTCGCCGACGATCTCGATGTCCTCGGCGCCGCCGAGCATGAAGGTGAGTCCCGCGCGGACCAGGGGGTCGTCGTCGACGACGAGCAGGCGGATGGTCATGAGGGCCACGGTAGCCAGGCCACCACCGCGAAAGAGCCGTCGGAGCCGCGCCCGTGGTGGAGCCGGCCGCCGGCCAGGGTGGCGCGTTCGGTGAGCCCGATGAGCCCCTGGCCGGAGCCGGGGACCTCCGGGACCGGGCCCGGGGGCGGGGGGTTGCGGACCTCGACGGTGAGTCCCTCGCCGGGACGGCCGGCGACGGTGACGGTGACCTCGGCGCCGGGCGCGTGTTTGCGCGCGTTGGTGAGGGCCTCCTGCGCGATGCGGTAGGCGTTGCGGCCGGTGGCGGTGGGCACTCCGGTCGCGTCCGGGATCCGGCTGTCCAGGGCGACCTTCATCCCGGCCTCGCGGGATTCGGCGACGAGTGCGTCGAGGGTGGCGAGGGTGGGCTGGGGCCGGTCGTCGGCGCCCTCGCCGGGGCTGCGCAGCACGCCGATGATCTGCCGCAGGTCCTGGAGCGCCTCGTGCGCGCTGTCCCGGATGACGCCGGCCGCGCGGGCGACCTGGGCGGGCGGCGCGTCGGGCCGGAATTCGAGGGCGCCGGCGTGCACCGAGAGCAGCGTGAGCCGGTGGGCGAGCACGTCGTGCATCTCGCGGGCGATGGCCTCACGGGCGAGCCGCTGCGCGTTCTCGGCCCGCAGCGCCGCCTCGGCCTCGGCGCGGGCGGCCCGTTCGCGCAGCGCGACGACGAGCTGGCGCCGGGAGCGTACGAGCATGCCCCAGCCGGTGGCGAGCAGGATCAGCACGGTGCCCACGACGGCGTTGGTGAGCAGGCTGGTGGTCGGGTCGGGGCGCAGGACGGGCTGGAAGACCGAGCTGACCACGGCGGCGGCGCCCACCGCGAGCACGACCGGCTTGAACGGCCGGTGCACGGCGAGGCTGAACAGGGCGACCAGGAACGCCCCCGAGGCGACCGGCGCCACCAGCGACACGGCGGCGAGCGCGAGGGCGAGCCCGGCGGGCCGGCGCCGGCGCAGCCACACCGCGCAGCAGGCCGCGGCGCCCACCAGTTGGTCGAGGACCATGACGGTGTCGGAGTAACCGGGGGTCCTGCCGAGCTGGTCGGCCGTGATCATGCCGATCAGGGCGGCCGCGAGGAAGGCACAGATGTCGACGGCCCAGTCCCGTACGGTGCGCCGGGGCCGGGCCCGGTCGCCGGGCAGCTCGGGGTCGGCCACCGCCGAGGGCAGCAGCCAGCGGAACTCGGGTCCGGCTCGTGTCATGTCGACAAAGTTACGCAGCCGGGCGGCCCGGTGGCGCTCCGCGGGGGCGGGTCGCTACCAAAGTCGCGGGGCCGGAGACTTTGGACGCGGACGCGGTGTGCCGAAGGCCGACGCGCCGGCGCGGCCGGTTCGCGCAGGCTCGGGACATGAGGAAATTCCTGGAGGTCGCCGGATTCCTGCTCCTCGTCCAGGGCATCGGCGGTCTGGTGCACGAGTGGACCGGGTGGTTCGGCCTGTGGACGGTGGTGCACCGGCTCGGCGTGCTGGAGGGGCACGAGGTGTTCGCGAGCATCGTGCTCGCGGTGGCGGGTGGGGCGGTGCTCATCGCGTCGGACCGCGTGGTGAAGAAGTAGTGCCCAGCGGATCCCCGGTCCCGGCGGCACGCTGTACGGCACGACAGGGGGTGGAAAACGGGCCGGGAAAAGAACGACGCGGGACACCCCGGTGCTGTCGGGTCGGGGTGTCCCGCGTCGGCGGGCGGGTGTCGTGCCGCCCTGTTCGGGGGAACCGGGCCGGAGCCCGGTTCGGGGGATCGCGAGGGGCCGCCCCGCGATCCGGACTCAGCCGCCGAGTTCCTGGTGGCGGGCGATCAGGCGGGACGCGCCCTCGGGCGTCAGGGAGCCGAAGAGGCGCAGGCGGGAGATGCCGCCGTCGGGGAAGATGTCGATCCGGACGTGCGTGCCGACGGCCGGCGCGTCCAGCAGGAAGCGGTGGTTCGTGTCGGGCTGCAACCGCGTGCGGGGCAGCACCTCCGCCCACTCCCCCGACTCCCCGTCACGGATCGAAAGCGCGGCCCAGCCGGCCGAGTTGCCCTTCAGGTACGCCGTGTCGATCTCGACCGCGCGCACCTCGGACTGCGCCGCGAGCCGGTAGCGGATCCAGTCGTTGCCCTTGTCGCGGCGGCGGCGGGTCTCCCAGCCGTCGTCCATCTTGCGGGAGCGGCCCGGCTGGATGGTGTTGGTGGCGGGCGAGTAGAAGCGGTCGGACGCGTCCTCGACCTGGCCGCCGTTCTCCAGCGCCGCGAGGTCGAGCGTGCCGAGCGCGGCCACCCAGCGCGGGTCGGGCGCGACCTCGCCGTAGACGCGCAGCCGGGCCACGCCGCCGTCGGGGTGCTGGTTGAGCCGCAGGTGGGTGAAGCGCTGCTCCACGTCCACCGCGAAGCCGTTGGCCGCGTGGCCGCCAACCGCCGTACGGGGTACGAGAGTTGTCCACTTCGCGTCCGGGGCGAGCAGTTCCTCCGGCGCCGGGGAGCCGGGCACCGAGGCGGCCTCGACGGAGACGGCCTGCGGGTAGTTGCCGCGGAAGTGTGCGGTGTCGACGACGATGCCGCGCACCACGCCGGGGGCGCCCAGGCGGATGAGCGCCCAGTCGTGGTCCTCGTCGGTGGGGTGCGGCTGGTCGGCCGAGACGCCGCGGCGGCGCCGGGTCTCCCAGCCGTCCATGATCTTGCCCTTGTGCCCGAAGTGCTCGGGGTCGAACTCGGCGGCCTCGGGCTTGAGCAGGTTCTCGCGCTCGGCGAAGAACTCGTCGTTCGCGGCGATCACACCCGCGCCGAGGCGCCGGTCGGCGAGGTCGACGTACTGGGTGAAGGAGAAGTCCGCGCTGCGGTAGTCCGCGTACGGGTCGCCGCCGCCGTAGGGGCTGGCGTCACCGGTGAAGGAGGGAAGGGTGCTCACGGTGTCAGTTGTTCCTTTCGAGCAGGCGGCCGGTGGGCTCGGCGATGACGCCGTGGTGCTGGATGCGCTCACCGCGCAGCCACGTGGACTTGACGACGCCGTGCAGCGTCTTGCCCGCATAGGCGGTGACGCGGTTGCGGTGCTGGAGTTCGGCCGGGTCCACGGTGAAGGTCTCGTCCGGGGCGAGCACCGCGAAGTCGGCGTCGCGGCCGGCCTCGATGGCGCCCTTCTGGGTCAGCCCGACGAGGTCCGCGGTCGCCGTCGACATCCAGCGGACCACGTCCTCCAGGGTGTACCCGCGCTTGCGGGCCTCGGTCCAGATCGCGGGGAGGCTGAGCTGAAGGCCCGAGATGCCGCCCCACGCGGTGGCGAAGTCGTCGGTCTTGAGGTCGGCGGTGGACGGCGAGTGGTCGGTGACGATGCAGTCGATGGTGCCGTCGGCCAGCGCGTCCCACAGCAGGTCGCGGTTGGCGTCCTCGCGGATCGGCGGGCAGCACTTGAACTCGCTCGCCCCGTCCGGGACTTCCTCGGCGGTCAGGGTGAGGTAGTGCGGGCAGGTCTCGACGGTGAGCTTGACGCCCTCGCGCTTGGCGGCGGCGATCAGCGGCAGCGCGTCCGAGGACGACAGGTGCAGCACGTGCACCCGGGCGCCGATCCGCCGGGCCGCGTCGATCAGGCCCTCGATCGCGGTGTTCTCCGAGACGCGCGGCCGGGTCGCCAGGTAGTCGGCGTACTTGGGGCCGGTCAGGTGCGGGGCGGCGTCGAGCTCGTGCGGGTCCTCGGCGTGGATGATCATCAGGCCGTCGAACCCGGCGATCTCGGCGAGCGACTGCGCGAGCTGCTCCTGGTCCAGCTCCGGGAACTCCTCGACGCCGGACGGCGAGAGGAACGCCTTGAAGCCGAAGACGCCGGCCTCGTGCAGGGGCTTGAGGTCCTTGACGTTGTCGGGCAGCGCGCCGCCCCAGAACCCGGTGTCGATGTGCGCCTTGCTCGCCGCGACCTCCTGCTTGACCCGCAGGTTCTCGACCGTGGTGGTCGGCGGCAGCGAGTTGAGCGGCATGTCGACGATGGTCGTGATGCCGCCGGCGGCCGCCGCGCGGGTGGCCGTCCAGAAGCCCTCCCACTCGGTGCGGCCGGGGTCGTTCACATGGACGTGGGTGTCGACGATGCCGGGCAGCAGCACGTCGTCACCGAAGTCCTCCAGGCGCGCGCCGGCCGGGACCTCGGCCTCGTACGGCAGTACGTCCGCGATCTTCCCGTCGGCGACGGCGACCGTCGCCGGGCGCGTCCCCTCGGGGGTGATGACGCGCGTCGAGCGCAGTACCAGGTTGACGTCGGACACCCGAGCCCTCACTTCCCAGCGGAGTCTTTCCGTGCACCGGAACTTTTCCGTACACCGGAATTCAACGATCTGTTGAAGGAGTTTGCGCGCTGGCCGAGGAAGCCGTCAAGGGTGGCCGGGGCGTGACGGCCGACACGGGCGCGAGTCTTGGAGGTTTCCACAGAATGGAATTAGAATTTCGCCAAGCAGAATGTAGCTATCACCACGGGGCGCTGCCGACGAACGGACAAACCGCCTCTGACCGGCCGGGACACCTGACCTGTCCAGGGTAGGACGGACAACCGCCCGATAGGCTGCTCCTTCGCCTGCCAGTACCGAAAGGAACGCGCCGTGCCGACGTCAAGCGCCAGCACCACCGACGCCTCCAAGCCCTCCGCCGCCAGCGGAGGAGTCCAGTCTCTTGAGCGCGCCTTCGATCTCCTTGAGCGGATGGCCGACGCCGGGGGCGAGGTCGGCCTCAGCGAGCTCTCCGCGAGCAGCGGCCTGCCCCTTCCGACCATCCACCGGCTGATGCGCACCCTCGTGGCCTGCGGTTACGTACGTCAGCAGGCGAACCGGCGCTATGCGCTCGGCCCGCGCCTGATCCGGCTCGGCGAATCGGCGTCCCGGCTGCTCGGCACCTGGGCGCGGCCGTATCTGACCCGGCTCGTCGAGGAGACCGGCGAGACCGCGAACATGGCGCTGCTCGACGGCGACGAGATCGTGTACGTGGCGCAGGTGCCGTCCAAGCACTCCATGCGGATGTTCACCGAGGTCGGCCGGCGGGTCCTGCCGCACTCCACGGGCGTGGGCAAGGCGCTGCTCGCGCACACCCCGCCGGAGGAGGTGCGCGCGCTGCTCGCCCGTACCGGCATGCCGGCCGCGACGGAGAAGACGATCACCACGGCGGACGGTTTCCTCGACGCGCTGGAGCAGGTGCGGCGCGCCGGGTACGCGGTCGATGACAACGAGCAGGAAATAGGAGTGCGCTGCCTCGCGGTGTCGGTGCCCAACTCCCCCACCGCCGCGGCCATTTCGATCTCGGGGCCGGCCGGCCGGGTCACCGAGGCGGCCACCGACCGAATCGTCCCGATCCTCCAGGGCATCGCCCAGGAACTCTCGACGGCGCTGGCCAATACGGGCGCCCAGACCTGAGCCGGACCCGGTACCGGCACCGAAGGCGCGAGGACCCCGGCGGTGCGGCACACCGCCGGGGTCCCGCGCGTCCGGGACCGGGGTCCGGGGGCTGAGCCGAGTTCTCGCGCGTCCTCCGGGACCGGGTCCGGCCCCGGCCGGGCCAGGCGCCGGCGTCAGCCCGCCGGCACGCGGGCCGCGCTCAGCCGCCCGTCGGCCATCGTCACCACCGCGTCCATCCGCTCCAGGTGCGTGCGGTCGTGGGTGACCAGCACCGTGGCCGTGGCCCGCTCGCGGGTGAGGGTGAGCAGCAGATCGAGCACGGCGGCGCCCCGCTCGTGGTCGAGGGCGCTGGTGGGCTCGTCGACCAGGAGCACGGCGGGCTCGTTCATCAGGGCGCGGGCGATGTTGATCCGCTGGCGCTGACCGCCGGAGAGCTGGTGCGGGCGGCGGTGGGCCTGGTCGGCGAGGCCGACGGCGGCCAGGAGTTCCCGGGCGCGCTCCCGTACCTCGCGCGGCTTCCGGCCCGCGAGGTGGGCCATCACCTGGAGCTGCTCGGCGGCCGTGAGGGCGGGCAGCAGGTTGGGCTGCTGGAAGACGATGCCGATGGAGTCGCGGCGCAGCGCCGCCTTCCGGGCCGGGCCGAGTCCGGCGGTGTCGGTCCCGGCCACCACGACGCGGCCGCTGTCCGGGGTCACCAGGGTCGCGGCGACGGCGAGCAGACTGGACTTGCCGGAGCCGGACGGCCCGACGCAGGCCGTCACCGTCCCGGCGGCGACCGCGAGGGACACCGCGTCCAGGGCGGTGAGCCGGCCCTCGCCGTCGGGGTAGGTCAGGGTCACGCCGTCGAGGAGCAGGACCGGGTCCGCGGCGCGGGCCGGGTCCGGGATCAGGTGCGGGGTCCGGGCCGGGTTCGGCGCCGGATCCGGGGCGGGGATCGGGTTGGCAGGAGGGGTACGGGGGGTCATCGGGCACTCCCGAGCGCGGTCAGCGGGTCGACGGCGGTGATGCGCCGGATGGACAGGGCGGCGCCGATCACGCCGAGGACGATCAGGACCGCGCCGGGCCCGAGCGTGGTGGCCGGGTCGAGCACGAAGGGCACCGCACCGCCGACCAGTGCTCCGGCGAGCGAGGCGAGCCCGGTGCCGAGCAGGGTGCCGGCCGTCAGCATGACGACCGCCTGCCCGAGCGCGTCCTTGAGCAGATAGGGCGTCGAGGCGCCGAGGGCCTTCAGTACGGCGATGTCGCCGCTGCGCTGGATCGTCCACACCGTGAAGAACGCGCCGACGACCAGCGCCGAGATCACGAACAGAAAGCCGCGCATCAGCTGGAGCGAGCCGTTCTCGGCCTGGTAGGAGGGCAGCGCCGCGAGGGCGTCGGAGAGCGTCAGGCTGCGGGTGCCGAACTCCTTGTCGAGGGCCGCCGGGTCCGCCCCGCCGGTGAGGCCGAGCGCGACGACGGTGGCGGGCGCGTCCTTCGCGAGCGCGGTCCACACGACCGGGGTGTGGCTGTAGGAGTCGGAGCCCGCGACCGCCGACACCGTCAGCGGACGGCCCCCGAGCGTCAGGGGGTCACCCGCCTTCGCGCCGAGGTCGTCGGCCGCGCCCCGTGAGAGCACGACGGATCCGGCGCGCACCGCGGCCGGGGCGAGGTCCGAGCCGGGCGGGACCGCGAAGGAGGACACCGCGGCGGTGCGCTCGCCCGCCTTCGCGTTCAGCGTGGCGATGCCGATCGGCTGGGCCTCGCGCACCCCGGGCGCCTGTTGCCACTTGCGCCAAGTACCGCTCGAAACAACGGAGTTGGTAAAAGAAGCCGACTGCCCCGAGGGTGGTGCGGCGAAGGCGAGCCGGTCGGCGGGCAGGGCGCTGACGGCCGAGGTGTTGTCCCGGGCAAGACCGGCGGTCAGCCCGGACAGCAGCCCCACCAGCAGGGTGATCAGCACCACGACCGTACCCATCAGCGCGAACCGGCCCTTGGCGAACCGGAGGTCTCTCCATGCGACGAACATGGGCTCAAGCCTGGTCACGGGGGCCCGTCGCCACATCGCGCCGGAGCATGCTCCCCGGTATCGAAGGATGCATCCGCACATCAACCTTTCGGTTGACCGGGGCCGCCCGCCTCCCCCGTACGCTGGAAGCCCTATGGATCCCGTACGCCCCCACACCCCCGTCGCCGCCCTGCTGCGCCTGTGCCTGCACGCGCTGCTCGGCGGGCTGCTCGCGCTGGCCGTGGCCCGGTCGCTCGGCGATCACGCGCCGCACGCGGGGGCGGTGCTCGTGGCGGCCGTCGCCATGGCCGCGGTGTACGCCGTGGGGGTCGCGCTGCCCTCGGTGCGGCCGCGCACCACGGCGGGGGCCGTGTGGCTCGGGGCGCTGGGCGCGGCGTGGCTCGCGCTGCTCGTGGTCTCCCCCGACGCGCTGTGGGCGGCCTTCCCGCTCTACTTCCTGCTGCTCCACCTGCTGCCGCCGCGCTGGGCGCTGCCCGCGGTCCTGGCCACGGCGGGCGCGGCCATCACGAGCTTCCTGCTGCACGGGCAGCAGGTCACCCCGGGTGCGTTCATAGGTCCGCTGCTCGGGGCCGCGGTCGCCGTCGCCACCGTGCTCGGCTACGACGCGCTGTACCGGGAGAGCGAGCGGCGCCGCGAGCTGATCGACGAGCTGGTGGCGACCCGGGCCGAGCTCGCGGAGGCCGAGCGCACGGCGGGCACCCTGGCCGAGCGCGAACGCCTGGCCCGCGAGATCCACGACACCCTCGCGCAGGGCCTGTCGTCGATCCAGCTGCTTCTGCGCGCCGCCGAGCGCGCGCTGCCGGCCGCTGATCCGGCCCGCGAGCACGTCGAGCAGGCCCGTCGCGCGGCCCAGGAAAACCTGGCCGAGGCCCGCCGTTTCGTGAAGGCGCTGACCCCGCCGGACCTGGAACAGGGCTCCCTCTCCGGCGCCCTGGAGCGGTTGTGCGCGGCGGCGCCGGGCCCCGGCCCCGCCGTGCAGTTCGGCGTGAGCGGAACCCCGGTCGAGCTGCCGACGCCGTACGAGGTGGCGCTGCTGCGCATCGCGCAGTCGGCCCTCGCCAACACCGTGCAGCACGCGGCGGCCGGCCGGGCCGAGATCACCCTCAGCTTCATGGACACCTCGGTCGCCCTGGACGTCGTCGACGACGGGCGCGGCTTCGATCCGGCCGAGCCCCGGCCCCGGGAGACCAGCGGCTTCGGCCTGCCCGCGATGCGCTCGCGCGCCCAGTCGCTCGGCGGCACCCTGAGCGTGGAGTCGGCGCCCGGCCAGGGCACGGCCGTCGCGATCACGCTGCCGCTGCCCGTGGCGGGTGCCCGATGAGCGCGGCCCCCATCCGGCTGCTGCTCGCCGACGACCACCCCATCGTGCGGGCGGGGCTGCGCGCGGTCCTCGACACCGAGCCGGGCTTCGCGGTGACCGGGGAGGCCGCCACCGCCGAACGGGCCGTGGAGCTGGCCTCCTGCGGGGCCTTCGACGTGGTCCTCATGGATCTCCAGTTCGGCGCGGGAATGCACGGCGCCGAGGCGACCGCCGCGATCACCGCGCGGCCCGGCGCCCCGCGCGTCCTGGTCCTCACCACGTACGACACGGACGCGGACATCCTGGCGGCGGTGGAGGCGGGCGCGGCGGGCTATCTGCTCAAGGACGCCCCGCCCGAGGAGCTCGCGGCGGCGGTCCGCACCGCGGCCTCCGGGCAGTCGGCGCTCGCCCCGGCCGTGGCGCACCGGCTCATGGACCGGATGCGGACGCCCGCGGAGGCGCTGACCCGACGCGAGCTGGAGGTGCTCCAACTCGTCGGCGACGGACTCTCCAACCAGCAGATCAGCAAGCAGTTGTTCCTGAGCCAGGCAACTGTCAAGTCCCATCTGGTGCACATCTACGCCAAGTTGGGGGTGGACTCGCGCACATCGGCGGTCGCCGCCGCCAGCGCGCGCCGTCTGATTCGCCAGCCGGGCTGAATGCTTCCGCCGTTCCAGACCGGTGCTCACGAAGGAGCGCCCGCAGGGTCCCGGTCCGTCATGCTGCTGGCATGTCCCAGGCATGAACCGGACACTGTGGAGGCCCTCATGCCCCAGACCTGCCGCCAGTACTGGTGGAACCTGCAAGGGCGGTGCAGGCTCAACTTCAACTGGGCCGCGATCAACCACGATTCGACCGTCGTGGTGACCGCGTCCGAATACAGCGTGGACGGCAACGACCCGCGCCACAGCCCGCGTTTCATCGGCGCCGCGACCGTCACCGTCGAGAACATCAGTCCGCACTCGCCGCCCTACGACCCCAACCACGGCGTCACCTTCGTCGTGAACGTCGACTGGGGCGCGCCCCTGCACATCGTCACGGACATCACCGTCCTGGACGGGCCACCGGTCGACATCGAGTACCAGAACGGCTGAGGGGGCCCGATGCCACGCACCGTGCGCCAGTACTGGCACGGCCTCAGCGGCCGTACCGTACTGAACTTCAACTGGAACGAGATCGACCACGACTCGACGGTCTGGGTGACCGTGTCCGAGTACTCGGTGAACGCGGCCGACGTCAAGCACAGCCCGCGTTTCGTGGGCGACGCCAACGTCCGCGTCGGCAACATCAGTCCGCACTCGCCGCCCTACGACCCCAACCACGGCGTCACCTTCGTCGTGAACGTCGACTGGGGCGCGCCCCTGAACGTCGTCACCGACATCACGGTCCTGGACGCCAAGCCGGACTACCGCCTCTGGGACTACCAGCGGCTCGCCTTCAACATGCAGGCCCAGACGCAGAGCAACTGGTGCTGGGCGGCGGTCGCCACCAGCATCGCGCTCTACTACAACGCGGCCAGCACCTGGACGCAGTGCACGGTCGCCAACTCCCAGACGGGGCAGACCAATTGCTGCACACCGGCCGGCGCGGCCGGCACCGCCTGCAACAGCCAGCAGCCGCTGGACAACCCGCTGCGCATCGTCGGCCACCTGGACCGGATGGTGGGCAACCGGGTCGACTTCGCGGAGGTCGAGAACGAGGTCAAGGCGGGGCGTCCGCTCTGCATCCGGATCGCCTGGGCGGCCGGCGGCGGGCACTTCTGCACCGCCATCGGCGTGGACGCCCCGGCCGACCAGGCGATCGTGGCCGTGGACGACCCGATCTACGGCAAGTCCGACCAGGTGTACAACACCCTCGCCACCAGCTACCAGGGCAGCGGTACCTGGACCCACAGCTACTACACGAGGGCGTGAGGACCGACCATGACACTCCAGTCACCCCAGCCCCCCGCACAGTCGCGCGAGGCGGCCGAGGCGGGCCTCCAGCTCCTCGCGGGCCTCGGCCGGGTCCGCACCGCGACCCTGCTCCCGGCCGCCCCCGAGGACCTCCGCCTCGCGGACCCGGTGCAGATGTACACGCTCGCCCCCACGGGTGCGCTGACCGACGCCCAGCCGGTCTCCTGGCGCTATCTGGTCCGGCACGGCGGTGAGCCCGTGGCGCTCGCCGAGACGGTACGGGACGCGGCGGGCGAGCACGTCTTCAGCCAGCTCAACTACGGGCCGTTCGTGGCCGGTACGGCGGCGGCGCTCGATTCCGCGCGCGCCGCCGCGGGCGAGCGGGCCGCAGATGCGGAGGTGCGGCTGCTGCACGTGCCGGCCGTTCACCTGATCGCGGTGTGGCTGCACGCGGGTGCCGCCGACACCCTCGTTCCGGCGGCGCCGGCACCCTCGGGCGTCGAGGCGGGCCGCCCCTACCCGGCGCCCCAACTCCTCTCCCTGGTAGCCGGGTTCACCCCGCCGGCCTTGTCCCCCGACGACGACCGGGGGGGTGGCTGAGCTTCGCCCGGGCCCCTTGAGGGGCGGGAGACGCAGGGGCGGGCAAGCACCGAGGCCCTTGGGGGCGCGGGGCCGGGTCGAACCGGGGCCCGGGGCGCGGCCCCGGGGCCCGGCGGGCCAGCCAGGCCGCGAGCCCCCGTACCCAGGAGAGCGAAACCCCCAGCGGCAGCTCCTCGTACCGCCGCTGCATCTGCCGCTCGAACCGGTCCGTGACCATCGCCCGGTCCGTGACCACCCCGTCGACCACCCCATCGCGTTCCACGACACCCACCTTCCTCGGCTTCCTCGGCCACCACACCAGGCCAATGCGCTGACCTGACCAACTCTGTAGGCTGATTGGCCTGGACGGCAGGGCCAATTCATGGAGGTTGGTATGGCAGAGATGCGAGTGGTCCGCTCCCTGGACACCGCGAGCGGCACCGCACGCACCCTCGGCAGCCGTCAGCTCGCCGGGCAGATCACCGCCCTCACGGGGTCGCACCCCGGCTACCGGGCCCTCGCCCAGGGGGTGCGCGCCCTGCTGCTCGACGGCCGGATCCCGCTGCACACCCGGCTGCCCGCCGAGCGCGAACTGGCCACCGCCCTGGAGGTCAGCCGGGCCACCATCACGGCCGCGTACGACCTGCTGCGGGAGGGCGGCTACGCACTGAGCCGGCGCGGCGCGGGCACCTGGACCGGCCTTCCCGAGGGCGCGGCCCCGGCCAGCGTGGCCCGCTACCAGGCGCCGGACGGGGTCATCGACCTGGCGATGGCCGCACCCGCCGCCCCGGCGGAACTGGCGGCCGCGTTCGAGCTGGCCGGCCCCGAACTGGCCTGCCACGCCACCACCAACGGCTACCACCCGCTCGGCCTGCCGCAGCTGCGGGCCGCCGTCGCCGAGCGGTACACCCGGCGCGGTCTGCCGACGCTGCCCGAGCAGATCCTGATCACCACCGGCGCGCAGTCCGCGGTGTCGCTGGTGGTGAACCTCCTGGGGCGTCCCGGCGACCGGGCCGTCGTCGAGAGCCCGTCCTATCCGAACGCCCTGGACGCCGTGCGGCACGCGGGGCTGCGGATCACCCCCGTACCGGTGACCGAGGACGGCTGGGACATCGACCTCCTGGAGTGCACCCTGCGCCAGACCGCACCCCGGCTCGCCTACCTCATCCCCGACTTCCAGAACCCGACCGGCGCGTTGATGAGCACCGAGCAGCGCACCCGGCTGCTCCGCGCGGCCCGGGCCACCGGGACCTGGCTGCTCATCGACGAGACCATGGCCGAGATGTCACTGGAGGGGCCGCCCCCGGCGCCGTTCGTGTCGCTGGCCCACGCGGGCGAGGCCGAGCAGATCGTCACGGTCGGCTCGCTCAGCAAGACACACTGGGGCGGTCTGCGGATCGGCTGGGTCCGGGCGGGCTCCCGGCTCGTCAACGAGCTGGCCGCCCTGCGCATCCACGTGGATCTGGCTCCCTCGCTCGTCGACCAGGTGCTGGCCAAGACGCTGCTTCCCGGCATGGACGACGTCCTGCGCACCCGGCTGCCGCTGCTGCGCGAGCGGCGGGACGCGCTCGCCGACTCGCTGAGCCGCCATCTGCCGGAGTGGCGCTGGGGGACACCGGTGGGCGGGCTCAGCCTCTGGGTCGACCTCGGCCGCCCGATCGCGGGAGCACTGGCCCAGGCCGCGCTCGCCCACGGCGTGAACCTCCAGCCGGGCTCCCGCTTCGCCGCGGACGCGGGCACCCACGAACACCGTCTGAGGCTTCCGTTCGTCCATGAGCCGGAGCGGACGGAGGAGGCGGTCCGCCGACTGGCCGCGACCCTGGACGCGGGCCTGCCCGCCGTCACGGGCGGCCAGAACCGCCCGCACTGGGTGGCGTGAACTGCCCTTCCTCTGAAGGGAGTTCACCCATCATCGGTCAGGGCCGCCCCGGCGGCTCACCGAACAGCTCGACCGCCTTCCGCACGTCGCCGACCGCGACGGCCAGTGCGCTGACCGAGCCGATCGAGCCCGCGATCAGCAGCAGCGAGCGGCGCAGCCGTGGCACCTCGGGCACGCCGCTGACGGCCATCGCGGCCAGCGCCGCCAGCTCGTCCTCGGCGACGGCCCGGTCGGGAAACTCCGCCGGATGACCGGCCAGCTCCCGTCGCAGCCGGGACACGGCTGCCCGCAGCTCGCTCACCCTGGGGTCCTCACCACTGCCGGTCACGGCTCTCTGCTCCACGCCTCGCAACAGAAGTCCTCCCCCACGCACGTCCTTGTGCAGGTGTTCAGAACCCGTACAGCGAAGGTCAACTGCCGGGATTCGCGGGCCAGTTAACGCCATGCGGTGTGTCGTGCGCCACTGCGGGGACGGAATTCGCAGGAAGCCCGGGGTATATCTGGGGCCATGACACAAGCGATGACAAATGCGGCACAGGCCACCGGGCTGCTCCTCGCGGCGGGGGGCGGCCGCCGGCTCGGCGGCCGCCCCAAGGCCCTGCTGCCGCACCGGGGCCGCCCCCTCGTGGAGAACGCGGTGCGGGTCCTGCGCGAGGGCGGCTGCCGCACGGTGTACGTGGTGCTGGGCGCCGCCGCCGAGGAGGTACGGGTCCGCGCGGATCTGGCGGGCTGCGTCCTGATCGACAACCCCGACTGGTCCGAGGGCATGGGCTCCTCGCTGCGGGCCGGGCTTGAGGCGCTGGGCAAGGCGGAGGCCGAGGGCGGTCAGGACGGTGGGGCGCGGGCCGCGCTGGTCTCGCTCGTCGACCAGCCCGGAATCGGCGCCGAGGCGGTGGCCCGGGTGCTGGCCGCCCACCGTTCGGGCGATTCCCTGGCGGCGGCCTCGTACGACGGAAAGCGTGGCCATCCGGTGCTCTTCGGCCGTGAGCGCTGGGCGGACATCGCGGCGAGCGCGACCGGTGACCGGGGTGCCCGGGCCTATCTGAAGGCCCACGAGGCGGAGATCGAACTCGTCGAATGCGGGGACGTGGCGGAGCCGTACGACATCGACACGGAGGCGGATCTGAGCCGTCTCCAGTAGACCTGGAATAGACGCGAGGACACCGGGCAGCCGCCGAAAACACGGAGTGAACGGGGTGGCACCCAGCGCCATGGTCCCTCGACCCGGAGAATCTCGACATCAACAAACCATTGAACTTCCACCATGAGGAAACTAGTATCCACTGTTCAGAAGCGCCCGTCAGATCAACCGGCGCCCGCAGTCGTACCTCGGAGCCCTGGCACTGAGTGCCATGCTTGGCGACCCGGCGGCCGTCAGGGCACCGCCCGCGAAGGAGTGACAGCTCATGTCCGCACCAGCGCCGTCTCCGCTGGCCATCGTCGATGCCGAGCCCCTGCCCCGGCAGGACGAGGTACTCACCGACGCGGCCCTCGCCTTCGTGGCGGAGCTGCACCGGAACTTCACGGCGCGCCGTGACGAGCTCCTCACCCGTCGCCAGGACCGCCGCGCCGAGATCGCCCGCACCTCCACGCTGGACTTCCGCCCCGAGACCGCGGAGATCCGCGCGGGCGACTGGAAGGTCGCGCCGGCCCCGGCCGCGCTGAACGACCGCCGGGTGGAGATCACCGGTCCGACCGACCGCAAGATGACCATCAACGCCCTGAACTCGGGCGCGAAGGTCTGGCTCGCCGACTTCGAGGACGCCTCCGCTCCCACCTGGGAGAACGTCGTCCTCGGCCAGCTCAACCTGATCGACGCCTATGAGCGTCGGATCGACTTCACCGACCCCAGGTCGGGCAAGTCGTACGCGCTGAAGGACGCCGACCAGCTCGCGACCGTCGTGATGCGGCCGCGCGGCTGGCACCTGGAGGAGCGCCACCTCCAGTTCGACGGCCGCCCGGTCCCGGGTGCGCTCGTCGACTTCGGCCTGTACTTCTTCCACAACGCGCAGCGTCTGATCGACCTCGGCAAGGGCCCGTACTTCTACCTCCCGAAGACGGAGTCGTACCTTGAGGCGCGCCTGTGGAACGACATCTTCGTCTTCGCGCAGGACTACGTCGGCATCCCGCAGGGAACCGTCCGCGCCACCGTCCTGATCGAGACGATCACGGCCGCGTACGAGATGGAAGAGATCCTCTTCGAGCTCAAGGACCACGCGGCCGGCCTCAACGCGGGCCGCTGGGACTACCTCTTCTCCATCGTGAAGAACTTCCGCGACGGCGGCGCCAAGTTCGTCCTGCCGGACCGCAACGCGGTGACGATGACGGCCCCGTTCATGCGCGCCTACACCGAACTCCTGGTGCGCACCTGCCACAAGCGCGGCGCCCACGCGATCGGCGGCATGGCCGCGTTCATCCCCTCGCGCCGTGACGCCGAGGTCAACAAGGTCGCCTTCGAGAAGGTCAAGGCGGACAAGGACCGCGAGGCGGGCGACGGCTTCGACGGCTCGTGGGTGGCCCACCCCGACCTGGTCCCGATCGCCATGGCCTCCTTCGACGCGGTGCTCGGCGACAAGCCGAACCAGAAGGACCGGCTGCGCGAGGACGTCTCGGTGGCGCCCGGCGACCTGATCGCCATCGACTCGCTCGACGCCAAGCCCACCTACGACGGCCTGGTCTCCGCCGTGCAGGTCGGCACCCGCTACATCGAGGCGTGGCTGCGCGGCCTCGGCGCGGTCGCCATCTTCAACCTCATGGAGGACGCGGCCACCGCCGAGATCTCGCGTTCGCAGATCTGGCAGTGGATCAACGCCGGTGTCGTCTTCGAGAACGGCGAGAGGGCCACGGCCGACCTCGCCCGCAAGGTCGCGGCCGAGGAACTCGCCGCGATCCGCGCGGAGATCGGCGAGGAGGCCTTCGCGGCCGGCAAGTGGCAGCAGGCCCACGACCTCCTCCTGAAGGTCTCCCTGGACGCCGACTACGCCGACTTCCTGACCCTCCCCGCGTATGACCAACTGGTGGGCTGACCCCACGAGTTGAACCTTCGGCTCCGCCCCCGGTACCGCACAGCACCGGGGGCGGAGCCGTTTCACGTGAGGGCCGCGCCCGCGGCCACGAAGGCGCAGATCAGCACGAACAGGATCGCGAGCAGCGGGGCCACGAAGCGGAGGTACTTGTTGTAGCCGACCTTCGCCAGGGCCACCCCGCCGATGGTGACGGCGGTGGTCGGCACCCACAGGTTCATCCATCCGCTGGCCGCCTGCCAGGCGGTGACCATCACCGCGCGCGAGACACCCGCGAAGTCCGCCAGCGGTGCCAGGATCGGCATCGCGAGCGTGGCGTGGCCCGAGGTCGAGGGGATCAGGAACGCCAGCGGCAGGTTCACCACGAAGACGAGCACGGCGAACAGGGCGGACGGGGCGCCGCGCACCACGCCCTCGATGGAGTGCAGCACCGTGTCGGTGATCTGCGAGTTGTTCATGATGACGGTCACGCCCCGGGCGAGCACGATGACGAGCGCCGGGGAGATGAAGTCCGCCGCTCCCTGGATGATCGTCGAGCTCAGCTCGGCCTCGCCGAGCCGGGCCGCGACACCCACCAGGACCGCGGCGACCAGGAAGAGCGCCGCCAACTGCGGGAAGGACCAGCCCAGTTCCCAGCCGTACGGGGTGGCGTCCGCCTTGCCCGTCAGGGCGCTGGACCACGGCACCACCGAGAAGATCATGAAGGCGAAGACGAGGGTGAGGAGGGTCAGGACCAGTTTGTGGGTGCCGGTCAGCTCCGGCGGACCGTCCGTCGCTGGAGGCGACCCCGGTACTGGCGGCGAACTGGGTGGCAGAGGCGGTCCCGGTGCCGGATCCCCCTCGCGGGGGCCGCCCGTCCCGTCCGCCGGATCGGTGCGGGCGTGGTCGCGGTCGCCCGGCAGGAAGCCCGTCAGGGACTTCGACGGGTCCCGTTGCACACGCCGGCCGTAGCGGACCACGTACAGGATCGACACCGCCGTCAGGACCAGCCACATCACGAAGCGCAGCACGATGCCGTCGCCCAGGGAGATGTCGGCGGCGGACGAGGCGACGCCCGTCGCGAAGGGGTTGACCGTCGAGCACAGCACGCCGATGCCCGCGCCCACGATGATCGTGCCGGTCGCGACGAGCCGGTCGTAGCCGAGTGCCAGCATCAGCGGCACGATCAGCCCGTAGAAGCCGAGGGTCTCCTCCGCGAAGCCCTCGACCGTGCCGAGCACCGAGAACACCGTCATCACACCGGCGATCAGCAGCGCGCCGCGCTCGCGCAGCCGGTGGGCGAGCAGGCCGATGCCCCGGTCGAGCGCGCCGGTCGCGAAGACCACGGTGATGAACGCGCCGATGGCGAGCACGAAGAGGAACACTCCCGCGCTGCCGTACAGTTCACCGGCCAGCGTGGGGCCGACCCGGCCGGTCTTGGCGTCCTGGATGCCGTACAGACCGTTCACCGGGGAGAGGAAGAGGTCGTTGAGCCGGTCCACGAAGCCCTGGCCGCTGTCGACCCGGTGGTACGTGCCCTCGACGGGTGCCCCGTCGGCGTTGCGGTCGTACGCACCGGACGGGATGACGAACGCCAGGATCCACACGGCCACGGTGACGATCGCGAGGATCGTCAGGGCGCTGGGGAAGCGCAGCCCCGCCTTCTTGTGCGGGGCCGGTTCCTCGAACGGCTGCTCCGGGGGCGGGACTTGGGGCGGCGCCCCCGAACCGGCGGCCCCGGCGGCCCCGGTGGGCGATCCCCTGTCCGGCCCCCGCGTCGGGCCGCCCGCATCCGGCCCCGGCCCCGGTGCGGGCCCGCCCGCGTCCGAACCCGGCCCGGGCGGCGGCGTCACGACCCGCTCCCGAACGCGGCCGCGTACTCCCGCAGGAAGGCCGCCTCCGCGATGACCGCGCCGCGCAGTTCGGAGAACAGGACGCGTTCGTTCGGAGCGTGCAGGGCGCACAGGCTGTCCTGCGCGCCGAACAGCAGCACCTCCGCGCCCGGCACCGCCTTCGCGAGTCCGTTGACCAGCGGGATCGAGCCGCCGCTGGCCGCGAAGGCGGGCTCCGCGCCCCAGCCCTCGCGCAGCGCGATGAGCGCCGCGCGATAGGCCGGGCCGTCGGTCGCGGGCTCGAACCCGGGGCCGGTGTCGCCCGCGGTGACGGTGAGCTCGATTCCGAACGGCCGCTGTGCCTCCAGATGGGCGATCAGCCTTCCTTGTGCCTCCTTCGGATCCTGCTCGGGATGGAAGCGGAGGTTCAGCTTGGCGCGGGCGTACGGCACCACCGCCGAGGCCGCGTGGTCGACGCTCGGCGCGTCGATGCCGATCACGGTGATCGCGGGGCCGCTCCACAGCCGTTCGCCGAGGCTGCCGGTGCCGATCAGCGGGACCCCGTCACGCACCGCCGCGAGGTCACGGAACTCGTCCTCGGTGTACGAGGTGCCGGACCACGCCTCACGGCGAAGGCCGGGCACGGCCACATCGCCGTCGCGGTCGTGCAGGGTGGCCAGTGCGTGCAGCAGGGCCAGGAGCGCGTCGGGGGCGGCGCCGCCGAACTCCCCGCTGTGCCGCGCCTCGGCCAGCGTGCGGACCTCGACGACCACTTCGCTCGCGCCGCGCAGACCGGTGGTGAGGGTGGGTGAGCCGGGGCGGATGTTGCCCATGTCGGCGATGACCATCGCATCGCAGGCGAACCGCCCGGGGTCGGTGGGCGGGTAGTCGTCGAAGGCGCTGCCGTACTCCTCCTGGCCCTCGATCACGATCTTGACGCCGGTCGGCGGACGTCCGCCGTATGCCCGGAGCATGCCGAGATGGACGACGATGTTGGACTTGTCGTCGGCGATGCCGCGGGCCCGCAGGCCGCCCTCGACCGGCGTCGGCTCGAACGGCGGCGACCGCCACAGCGACTCGTCGCCGGGCGGCTGGACGTCGTAGTGGCCGTAGAGCAGCACCGTGGGGGCGTCCGGGTGCGGCGGGGGAATCTCGGCGTAGACGACGGGCGCGGTGTCGGGCAGGTCCAGCCGCTCGACGTGCTCGACTCCGGCGTCCTTCAGCAGTTCCACCACCAGGTCGTGCGCCTGGCGCACCGGTTCGGGAGGGAAGCCGGGGAAGGCGATGGAGGGGATGCGGGCCAGCCGTTCCAGGTCTGCCCGCAGCCCGTCCATCAGAGCGTCGACCGTCGCTCGCAGGTCCTGGTCCGCGTCCATGGGACTCAATGCACCACGCGGGGAGCGCCCTCGCATCCGGTGCTCGGCCGGGTGCCGCATCCCGCGGCACCCGCGCGCGGTCCGCCGGTTGCTGCGAGAATCCCACGGGGGCGTCCGCCGGGCTCCGGACCCGCACCCCTCCGACGAGGACGGCGAGGGCGTTGGGGATGCGTGGAGGGCGGGTCGCCGTGGTCGGCGGAAGCATCGCCGGGTGTGCCGCGGCACTGGCCGCGCACCGGGCCGGCGCCGGGACGGTCACGGTGTACGAGCGGGCCGCGGGCCGGCTGGCCGACCGCGGGGTGGGCCTCGCGATGCACAACGACCGCTATGCCGAACTGGAGGCCCGCGGATTCGTCGGTGCCGCCATGCCGTGGCTCCAACTGGCCAGACGCAGCTGGTACGTTCGCGACGGCTCGACGCCGATGGGGCGTCGGATCGGTGAGCTTCCGTTCCCCTTCCGGACGTACAACTGGGGTCCGCTCTGGCGTGAACTGCGCGCCCAGGTACCGGACTCGGTGGAGTTCCGTCCGGGCTCGGTGATCGACCGTCTCGAACCGGCCGCCTCGGGCGTCGAGTTGAGCACGTCCGACGGCGGCTCGGACCGGTTCGACCTCGTCGTGGGCGCGGACGGCTACCGCTCCTCGGTGCGCGCCGCGGTCTGCCCCGAGGTGCGGCCGGCCTACGCGGGGTACCTCGCCTGGCGCGGCGCCTTCCCCGTCGAACGGCTCCCCGACGCCGACCGCTGGCCGGTCGAGGACTGCGCCTTCCCGGTCTTTCCGGGCGGCCACGCGGTCATCTACCGCATCCCGGACGGCCGGGGCGGGCACCGGGTCAACTGGGTGCTGTACGCCGCGCCGCCCGCCGGCCACGGGCTGGCACTCGACTCCCCCACCAGCCTTCCGCCCGGCACCGCGACCGACGCGCTGCGCGCTCACGCGCTGGAACTCGCGGACACCCGACTACCGCCCTACTGGGGCCGGTTGGTGCGTCTGACGCCACCGGGCGACCTCTTGATCCAGCCCATCTACGACTTCACCGCGCCCCGTTACGCCACGGACCGCCTCGCGCTGGTCGGGGACGCGGCCACGGTGGCCCGGCCGCACACCGGCGCAAGCGCGGTGAAGGCGCTCCAGGACGCCACCGCCCTGGAGTCCGCCCTGGCCTCGGCCACGGACCGCTCCGACGCCCTGGCCGCCTACGACGCGGGACGCACCGAGGTCGGACGCGGCATGGTCGAGGTGGGCCGCGGCCTGGGCCTCGCCATGGTGCGGCGGACCCCGGACTGGAGCGCGATGGACCAGAGCGGCCTGGAGGAGTGGTGGCAACGGGCGGACGGGACACGGGGGTTCGGCGGCCGGAGGCTCGCCTGACTGCCCCTCACCACCGCCCTGCTCGCCATTCAGGGAACGATCACGGTCGGCTGGGCCGAGAAGTCACCCCACTTGCCGTCCGGCAGCCTGGCCCGGATCTTCACGCTGTAGCGGGTGCCGGGCGGGTCCGTCACGGTGAAGGCGTACGAGCTGAGGCCTTCGGGCGACGCGGTGCCGGGCACGATCGTGGTCGTCGGGGTGCCGTTGAGGAAGAGCTGGTAGGCGCCGATGTCCCCGCCGGTGCGCGGGGGCACCCAGTGCAGGGTGATGTCCGTACCGCTGCCGGACGCGCCCCGTGCGGCGGACGCCCGCAGTCCGGTGGGCGCGGTGCTCGGGGGCGCGCCGGGCGCGGAGGCGGTGGTGACGTCGACCGCGCCGCTGTCCGGCGAGGAGTTGTCCGCCGCGTCCCGGGCGCGCACGGTGAAGGTGTAGACGGTGCCGGGCCGCAGACCGGTGACGTGCGCCGTCGTCAGGCTGCCGCCGACGCTGTGGATCCGGGCGCCCTCCTGGTACACGTCGTACGCCGTCACCCCCACGTCGTCCGTGGCCCGGCCCCAGCTCAGGACGGCCGCGCCGGTACCGTCCGCGTGCCCGGTCAGCCGGACCGGAGCCGTCGGCGGCCGTTTGTCGTCCGGGGTCGCGGCGGGGGTGGTGACGGATGCGGGGGTGCTGGGGGCCGAGCGGTTTCCAGCGGCGTCCAGGGCTCGCACGGTGAAGTGGTAGGCGGTCGAGGCGGTGAGCCCGTCGATGTCGGTCATGTCGCGATCGGCGGGCACCGCCTTGGCCGTCGTCCCGTCCCGCAGGATCTCGTACCCGGTGACGGCCCTGTTGTCCGTGGACAGCCGCCACATGACGTGTACCGAGGTGGCGCTGCTCGCCTGCGCGGTGACCGCGCCGGGCACGGTCGGGCTCGTACGGTCCTTGTCGTCCCCGGCGCCGCACGCGACGAGCAGCAGCGCCAGGACGGCGGGAAGCAGGACGGCGGGAAGCCCGAAGCCCCCCGCGGCCCGGCGGCCGGCTCGCCCCATGGTTCGGCCGCCGGCTCGGCGGCTTGCTCCTCGGCGCACGGCGGGGCCCTCCGTCCCACGGAAAAGGTCCAGACCTGTATGACACGGTGACGCGTGCACGGCAAGAGTGCGAGCGGAGATCGTGGCCCGCGCCGATCCCGTCGGGCCGCCGCGATACGAACACCGGGGCCCCCTCCCGGACCACCCGGGCGACCGCAGGCACCCGCCCCGGAGCCCACCCGGCCCAACCAGGACGGCGACAGAACCGCCCGAACCCCACCGCACCCGCGACCGAGGTCGCCCCGCCGGCACCCGGCCCACCGATGAGTTCCGGGCGCCCGCGCGGTCTCCCCTGCATGAGCAGCCCATCCGATACCCACGCGCCCCTGCCCGACCTCGGCCCGGCCGCCGACGAACTGTGCCGTCTGCTCGGAGGTGTGCGTGATGAGCACCTCGCCGGGCCGACGCCCTGCCCGGAGTACGCGCTGCGGGATCTCCTCTCGCACGTGCTCGGGCTGAGCGTCGCCTTCCAGGACGCGGCGCACAAGAGGTCCGGTCCCACGACCGACACTCCCCCCGGCACCGTGGCGCCGCCCGAGCTGCCCGAGGACTGGCGCGCCGCGCTGCCCGAGAGCCTGGCCGCGATGGCCGCGGCCTGGCGGGAGCCGGCGGCCTGGGAGGGCGTGACCCAGGTGGGCGGCCTCACCCTCCCGGCCGCCGTCACGGGCCGCGTCGGCCTCGACGAACTGGTCGTCCACGGCTGGGACTTGGCGAGGTCCACGGGACAGGACTTCCGCGCGGCCCCGGGCGACCTGGAGATCTCCTACGCCTTCCTCGCCCCGTCGAAGGACGACCCGGCCGCCCGGGGCACGGCCTTCGGTCCCGCGGTCGACGTCCCCGACGAGGCCCCGATGCTGGACCGCCTCATCGGCATGAGCGGCCGCGACCCGGGCTGGACCGCACGGACCGCCCGCTGAGCGAACCGGCCCCCGGCCGGCCGGCCCACCCGGTGAGCAGGGCGTGCGACCGCAGCCCCCATGACCGGCTCTCCCACCCCGTGAGCGGGGTGGGCCGGCAGCCCCGTGACCGGCTAGCCCACCCAGTGCGCGGGGCGCACCAGCGACGGCGGGATCCTGGTCGTCGCGTCGCCCTTCGCCGCGTTCAGCTGGGCCTGGGTCAAGAAGAGCGCCTCGGTCAGATCGGCGCCCGACAGCCGCGCGTCGCGGAAGTCCGCGCCGATCAGATCGGCCAGGCGCAGATCCGCGCCGCGCAGATCGGCTGCGATCAGGAAGGCGCCCCGCAGGTTCGCGCCGCGCAGGTCGGCGCCCTTGAGCCGGGCACCCATGAGGTCGGCGCCCCGGCGGTCCTTCTTCCTGCCCGGGTACTCGGCCCTGACCAACTCGCTTGCCCTCAGCAGGAGTTGGTTGACCTTCTCGCGGTGGCTCGGCACATCGAGACCCGCCAGGGCCTCGGGGGCGAGCGCCGTGAACGCCTCGGTCTCCGCCAGGACGGCGCGCAGCTCCGCGTGGACGGGCCGCGCCTTCGGCAGGGCGAGCGCCTCGGTGACGTACCAGAGCAGCTCGTGGAGCTGGCGCATCACCGGGAAGACCTCGAACATCGCGGCGGCCGTCTCCGGCGCCGACCGCCAGTCGCGGCCCTGGAAGGTCTTCTGCGACACCTTCTGGCCGGCCCCGAAGCAGTCGTACACCGTGCAGCCCTGGAAGCCGCGACCCCGCAGCTCCCGGTGGATTCCGCAGCGGAAGTCCTGCTGGAGGTTGGGGCAGGGCTTGCCGGCCGGCTTGTCGATCGCGAAGTCGGCGGATGCCGAGTAGGCGAGGGAGACACAGCACAGGCCGAAGCAGCTGCCGCAGTCGGAGACGAGGGTGAGGCGGGTCGCGCCCGGGGACGGGACGGCTGCCTCGTGGTTCTCGGACAACGTGCGCTGCTCCTTCTGGCTGGCGTGCCGACCTGCGGTGACGGCGACCCGTCAGTCTAGTCGCGCAGCCGCCTGCGCGCGGGCCGGCCGGACGGGCGCGCCTCCGGACCCCCTCAACCCCCTCAACTTCCTTGTGCCGCAGGGGTGTACGGCCGCTTCCCGGTAATGGTAGGAAAGTTTCCTAACAGAACACCGGAGCGATGAACTTCCTCATGGAGGTCCAGGTGCACACCCCCCACCGCAAGGTCACCGCACGTCGTACCAAGATCGCCGTACGCGCCCTGCTCGGCACCGCACTCCTCGCGGTACCGGTCACGGCGTACGCCGCGGAGAACCCGGCCGCCCCGGCGGCGGACAATGCGTCGGTGATCAACGCCGCCGCGACCGGGCTCGACGACCCGGCGAAGAAGGACATAGCCATGCAGCTCGTCTCCAGCGCGGAGAACTCCTCGCTGGACTGGAAGGCGCAGTACAAGTACATCGAGGACATCAAGGACGGCCGGGGCTACACCGCCGGCATCATCGGCTTCTGCTCCGGCACCGGTGACATGCTCGACCTGGTCAAGCTGTACACGGCCCGCAACCCCGGCAACGTCCTCGCGAAGTACCTGCCGGCCCTGGAGAAGGTCAACGGGACCGACTCGCACAAGGGACTCGACCCGAACTTCACCAAGGACTGGAAGACCGCGGCCTCGGAGACCGAGTTCAAGCAGGCCCAGAACGACGAGCGGGACCGGGTGTACTTCGACCCGGCGGTCGGCCGGGGCAAGTCGGACGGGGTCGGCACGCTCGGCCAGTTCATCTACTACGACGCCATCGTGATGCACGGCGACGGCAGCGACCCGACCAGTTTCAGCTCCATCCGCAAGCGCGCCCTCGCCAAGGCCAAGACCCCGGCCCAGGGCGGCAACGAGACGACGTACCTCAACGCCTTCCTCGACGCCCGGGTCTGGGCGATGAAGCAGGAGGAGGCACACAGCGACACCAGCCGCGTCGACACCGAGCAGCGGGTGTTCCTGAAGAAGGGCAACCTCGATCTGAACACCCCCCTCGACTGGAAGGTGTACGGCGACCCGTACCACATCGGTTAACTCCCCCCACGTCAACACCCCCCACAAGGAAGGCGGTTACGGCGGCGCACGGCTGCCGTAACCGCCTTTCGTGTGCACGCCCGGCCCATCCAGTGGCTGAAATCGACCGAGTTCAGCCAACTCGCTTTACGGAACCTTTGCGGCCCGTATTCTCTTCTTCACCAGATCATTACAAGAACCACGATCGTCCGAGAGAGCCGCCGCATGCGCATATCAAGACCAGCCGTTCGTACTCTGCTCATCTCCGGCCTGCTCGGTGCGGTCGCCCTCACCACGGCCGGCTGCCAGGACGACTCGGCCAAGCCCGCGAAGCCCGCGGCGAGCAGCCCGGCCGCGACCCCCACGCAGTCGCCCGCGTCCTCCCCGTCGCCGTCGGCCTCTCCGAGCCCCAGCGCCAGTCCGACCCCGACCCCGACCCACAGCGCGCCGCCCGCCGCCGCCGCGAAGCCTCCGGTGCCCAAGGCCCCGCCGAAGCCCAGGATGACGGCTCCGGTCCCGCCGCCGCCGATGGACGGCGGCGGGAACAAGGGCGGCAGCGATGTGTACTACAAGAACTGCACCGCCGCCCGGGCCGCCGGGGTCACGCCGCTGCACCGCGGGGACCCCGGCTATGCCCCGCGTCTGGACCGGGACGGGGACGGCATCGCCTGCGAACGCTGAGCCTCAGGCCGCGCGCTCCTGGCTGAGCCGCCAGGTCATCCAGTCGGCGCCGTCGGCGAACTGGGCGCTGGGGAAGGCGGCCGCACCGCCGCGCACCCGGTGCAGCCGCCCCTCCCCTTCGAGCAGCGCCAGATCGCGGTAGACCGTCATCCGGCTCACCCGCAGCTCCCGGATCAGCTCGGCGACCGGGACATGGCCCTTGTACTCGACCCAGCGCGCGATACGGGCCCGGCGGACGTCGGCGGTCAGCACGACGGGCACCCGCGGCCGCGGCCGCCGAGCGCCATCCGGTTCCAGGTGTGGCGCCGGCCGCGGATCGCGACGGAGTAGGAGTAGAGCAGCTCCGGGTCGCACATGCCGGGGATGAAGGAGTCCCCGAAGTGATGGGCGTCGACCCCTATCTCCTTTGCGGTGAGGGCGAGTTGCGGCACGACGTTGGCGTGCGAGCCCTCCTGGCTGGTGCCGATGGCGCCCATCACCACCGCGCCCGCGTCCTGCACGGCCGCGACCGCCTCGGCGGCCAGTTCCCTGGTGACGCCGGGCATGGTCCCGGGCAGCGGCAGGACGACCCCGTCGGCCCCCGCCTCGACGAGCGAGGTGAGCCGGGCCGCGGTGACGCGTTCGGGGTGCCCGGCGTGGTGCATCTTGCCGCTCCACAGGGCCACGTCGTCCCCAAGTCCCTTGCGGAGCTCCGCTGTTACGCGTGCCAGGCCGTCGTAGGAACCGCCGGTGCCGGGGTTGGCGGTCAGGCACAGCATGGCCGCACCCATGTCGACGAGCCGCTTGGCGTACTCGGGCTTGGCCCGCCGGATCTCCGGTACGTCACCGGGTTCGAGGTTGACGGCGACCGGGCGCCCGATGTGCGCGGCGAGGTCGGCGATCGAGGTGAAGGTGCCGAGGCCGGGCAGCGTCAACCGGCTGCCGTCCCAAGCCCGTTCGATGAGGTTGAGGACGACGAGGTCGGCACCGAAGGCCGCGACGAGCTCCATGTTGTGGACGCCCCGGCCGTCCTCGCCCGGGATCAGCGCGGCCCGCTCGGCGAAGACCTCGGCGACCACGGTGCGGCCCTCCGCGGCCGCGACGGCGGCCGTGAGCTCGCGTCCGCGCAGCGCGGCGAGGCCCTCGCGGTCGAGGTCGAGGATGCGGGTGGCAGGCCCAACTGCCGTGTCGTTCATGGCTGCTTGTGTGGTGTCCTTCATGGCTACTTGGCCTCGGCCTTCAGGAGCTCGGCGAGCTCCTCGTCGGATTCTCGGCCCGGTGTCGGCAGGTTGAACCTGGTGATCGCGAAGCGGAAGACCACGTAGTAGAGGGCCGCGAAACAGAGGCCGACCAGGGCGAGCAGCCAGGGCTTCTGCGCGATGCCGAGGTTGAGGAAGAAGTCGATCGCGCCGGCCGAGAAGCCGAAGCCGTCCTTCATCCCGAGCGCCCAGGTCAGTGCCAGGGAGACGCCCGTCAGCAGCGCGTGGATCCCGTACAGGACCGGGGCGATGAACATGAAGCTGAACTCGATCGGCTCGGTGATGCCGGTGATGAAGGCGGTGAGCGCGAGGGAGAACATCATGCCGCCGACGACCTTGCGGCGCTCGGGGCGGGCGCAGTGGGTGATCGCGAGGCAGGCCGCCGGGAGGGCGAACATCATGATCGGGAAGAAGCCCGTCATGAACTGTCCCGCGGTCGGATCGCCCGCGAGGAAGCGCGGGATGTCACCGTGGGCGCCCTGGTAGTCGCCGGCCTGCCACCACGGGAAGGAGTTCAGGAGGTGGTGCATGCCGACCGGGATGAGCCCGCGGTTGGCGACGCCGAAGATACCGGCCCCGACCGCGCCCGAGCCGACCAGCCACTCGCCGAAGTGGTGCAGTCCGGCGCCGAGCACCGGCCAGATCAACCCGAAGGCGATGCCGATGACCAGGCCCGCGAAGGAGGACAGGATCGGCACGAGCCGGCGGCCGCCGAAGAAGCCGGCCCAGTCCGGGAGTTTGGTCCGGTAGAACTTCTGGTAGAGCAGGGCGACCACGATGCCCATCACCACACCGCCGAGGACCCCGGCGTCGACCGGTGCGTCATTCATGACGATCTTGCCGTCGACGACGGCGGCGACCTTGGGCAGCGTGCTGTCGGTGAAGGTGGCGAGGACCTTCTGGAAGACCAGGTATCCGGCGACGGCGGCCAGGCCCGTGGAGCCGTCGGCCTTCTTGGCGAAGCCGATCGCGATACCGACGCAGAACAGGAGCGCGATGTTGCTGATGATCGCGCCGCCGCCCGCGGACATATATCCGGCGATCTTGGTGACGAGGGTCGGGAAGGACTCCCTGCCGAGCATGTCGGTGTTGCCGAGGCGGACCAGAAGGGCCGCGGCCGGCATCACGGCCACCGGCAGCATCAGGCTGCGGCCGATGCGCTGGAGGACGGCCATCACCCCGGCGCCCTTTTTCTTCTTCTCGGTCGCGTCCGTCGGTGCGGCCGTACTCATCTGCTTCCTCCATGGACAGGGTGTTGCCATGGCAGGGGCGCAACATCCGAACGGGCCGCGGCCCCATGAGGGAGCTGCGGCCCTTCCGTTCTAACACCGTGACCAGCGAGAACAGGCGCTGGGCGGCCGAGCGACGACCAACGGCCCGGCAGGTGGTGCCACAGGTCCCGGAGGGTCCCGTGGCCTGCCGGGCCGAAGGGATGAGCTGCCGCGCGAGGCGCCGGTCACGGACGCGTCGCCGCGCGAAGCACCGGTCGGGCCGGTCAGTGCAGGGCGACCTCCGGTTCGGCCGCCTGGAGCGCCTCGACCTCCGTCTCCTGCCGCTGCTTGCCGAAGTGGTTGAAGGCCAGGTTGAGGACGATGGCCACCACGCAGCCGGTCGATATCCCGGAGTCGAGGACGACGAGGACCTGGTCGGGGAAGGCGTGGTAGAAGTCCGGCTTGGCGATCGGTATCAGGCCGATGCCGACGGCGGCGGCCACGATCAGCGCGTTCTCGCCCTTCTCCAGGGCCGCGGTCGACAGGGTCTGGATGCCGCTCGCGGCGACCGAGCCGAACAGGACGATGCCCGCGCCGCCGAGCACCGGCAGCGGCACGAGGGAGATGACCGAGGCCGCGACCGGGGACAGGCCGATCACGACGAGGATGAGACCGCCGGTCGCGACGACGAACCGGCTGCGCACCTTGGTCATCGCGACGAGCCCGATGTTCTGGGCGAAGGCGCTGGCCATGAACCCGTTGAAGAGGGTGCTGAGGACGGATCCGAGGGTGTCGGCGCGCAGCCCGGCGGCGATGGTCTTCTGGTCGGCCGGGCGCTCGACGATCTTTCCGAGGGCCAGCATGTCGGCGGTGGACTCCGTCATACAGACCAGCATCACGATGCACATCGAGACGATGGCGGCGACGTCGAACTGCGGGGCGCCGAAGTGGAACGGCGTCGGGAAGCCGATGACGTCCGCGTTCTTGATGGCGTCCAGGCTGGTCTTGCCCATCGGGATGGCGATGATCGAGCCGGCCACCAGACCGAGCAGGATCGCGATCTGCTGCATGAACCCGTGCAGCAGCTTGCGCAGCGCGAGCACGATGACCAGGGTGATCCCGGCGAGCGCCAGGTTGGAGAGCGAACCGTAGTCGGATGCCTTGTCGTTGCCCCCGGAAGCCCAGTTGAAGGCGACGGGAAGCAGCGAGACACCTATCAGGGTGATCACGGTGCCGGTGACGACGGGCGGGAAGAAGCGGACGAGCTTGCCGAAGTAGGGGGCGGCTATGAAGCCGAGCAGTCCGGCGACTATGACCCCGCCGAGGATGACGGGGATGGCGTCGGTGCCGTGTTCCTTGCCGATGGCGATCATCGGGCTGACCCCGGCGAACGAAACCCCGTTCACGAAGGGCAGCCTGGCGCCGATCTTCCAGATCCCGAGGGTCTGGAGGAGCGTGGCGAGACCCGCGGTGAACAGGCTCGCGGCGACCAGGAAGGCGGTCTCCTTGGTGTCGAGCCCCACGGCGGGACCGACGATCATGGGCGGGGCCACCACACCCGCGTACATCGCGGCCACGTGCTGGAGGCCGCTGGTGAACATCTTCAACGGGGGGAGCGTCTCGTCGACCGGGTGCTTCTCGCCGGTCTGGGCGGAGTTGACTGCGAAGTTGCGAAACCTGGGCTGTGCGGCCACGGCGGTTCCTCCGGTCGGTTACACGTCGGCGGTGGACGCGGGTGTCTTGGAGGTGGTGCGTTGTGGTGCGTTGAGCAGCTGGAACAGGTGGTGCGAGGCAGTACGGACAGCACGGCTCGGCTGTCGGGTGGTGCGGGGTGGCGCCGGACGGTTGGGGATGGGACCGAACGGGTGCGGGTGGTACGGGCGTTGCCGATGGCCGGGCGATTCCCGGTGCCGACGGCGAGCGCCCTCGATGGTGCCGGACGGTACGGACAGGGCGCGGGTCGCGCGTCCGGTACGACTGGCGCGGTCGGCGCGATGTGCGTCAACTCGCGGTGTGTGCGCGATGGTTGGCACGTTTCACCGTTCCGGGGGGTGCGTACGTCCTTGTAGTACGCACCCCCCGGTCCAGCTGCCGCGAACCCCGCTCGGGTTCACGGCGACCGGCCGAGGGCCGTCCCCCTCGGCCGGACTCCTTGGGGTCAGGCCTGCGCGGCGATCCGGGCGAGGCGCTGGGCCTCTTCGCGGGTCGCCACCGCGATGGCGTCCTCGTCGACCGTGGTGAGACGGCTGTTCTCGACGATCTGCTTGCCGTTCACGAACGAGGCGGTGACCGGGGCCGCCGCGCCGAAGACGAGCGCGGTGACCGGGTCGGCGATGGAGGCGTGGGCGAGGGTGTCCAGCTTCCACAGCACGAAGTCGGCGAGCTTGCCCGCTTCGAGGGAGCCGATCTGGTCGGCGCGGCCGAGCACCTGGGCGCCGCCGTAGGTGCCGAGGCGCAGGGCCTGGCGGGCGTTGAGCGCGGACTCGCGGTGCTGGGCGTTGAGGCGGTTGATGAGGAGCGCGTTGCGTAGCTCGGTGTGCAGCTCGCCCGACTCGTTGGAGGCGGTGCCGTCCACACCGAGGCCGACCGGGACGCCGGCCTTCAGCATGTCCGGGACGCGGGCGATGCCGGCGGCGAGGCGCGCGTTGGAGGACGGGCAGTGGGCGACGCCGGTGCCGGTGCGGGCGAAGGCGGCGATGTCGGAGTCGTTCATGTGGACGCAGTGCGCCATCCACACGTCGCTGCCGAGCCAGCCGGTCGACTCGAAGTAGTCGGTCGGGCCCATGCCGAACAGCTCCTTGCAGAACTGCTCCTCCTCCACGGTCTCCGAGCCGTGGGTGTGCAGCCGTACGCCCTTGGCGCGGGCCAACTCGGCGCCCTGCTTCATGAGTTCGGTGGAGACCGAGAAGGGCGAGCAGGGCGCGACGGCGACCTGGGTCATCGAGCCGAAGGAGGCGTCGTGGAAGCGGTCGACGGTCTCGGCGGTCGCGGCGAGCGCTCCGTCGAGGGTCTCGACGGCGAAGTCCGGCGGCAGGCCGCCGTCCTTCACACTGCGGTCCATGGAGCCGCGGGCCAGGGTGAAGCGCACGCCCATCTCGGAGGCCGCGCCGATGATCGCGCCGGACAGGTCGCCGGAGTTCCGCGGGTAGACGTAGTGGTGGTCCATCGCGGTGGTGACACCACCGCGGGCCATCATCGCGAGCGAGCCCTGGGCGGCGACGCGGCCCATCTGCTCGTCGATGCGCGCCCACGTCGGGTAGAGGGCGACCAGCCAGTTGAAGAGGTTGTGGTCGGTGGCCAGACCACGCGTGATCCACTGGTAGAAGTGGTGGTGCGTGTTGACCAGGCCGGGGGTGACCAGGTGCCCGGTGCCGTCGATGCGGCGGACCACGTTCTCCAGGCCCTTCGGGGCCTGGCCGGCTCCGATCGACTCGATCTTGTTGTCGGCGACGACGAGGTAGCCGGAGGCGTACTCGGTGTCATTCGCGTCCACGGTGGCGATCGCACAGTTCTCGATGACGATGCGCTGGGGGGCTGCCGAAGGTGCCATGGTGCTTCCTTCTTGGTTCAGTGGCGGCTGTGATGGGGGCACCCCCTGCTCCTTGAGAGCTTGGGGGCGGGCACGGCAGGACCCTACGAGGATTTGAGTGCCGGGACCGCGACGCGGCTCCGGGTGCCGAGATGGTGGAAGAAAAGGTTGAGCAGGACCGCGGTGAGCGCTCCCGCGCTGATGCCGGACCCGAGCACGGTCTGTGCCCAGGCGGGGAAACCGGCGTAGAAGGTGGGCGCGGCGAGCGGGATGATGCCCGCCCCGAGTGCCACCGCCACCAGGATGATGTTGGAGCTGTCGTCGAGCCCGGCCTCGGAGAGGGTACGGATACCACTCACCGCGATCGAGCCGAACAGGACGATTCCGGCGCCGCCGAGGACGGGCATCGGGACCAGGGAGACGACCGCGCCGAGCACCGGGAAGGCGCCGAGCACGAGCAGGGCGCAGCCCGCGACGGCGACAACGTACCTGCTGCGTACGCGAGTCAGCGAGACCACGCCCACGTTCTGGGCGAACGCGCTGGTGGGGAAGCCGCCGAAGACGGGGCCGAGAAGGGTGGCGATGCCGTCGGTGCGCAGGCCGCGGGCGATGGTGCGCCCGTCGGTGCGGCGCTCGCAGATCTCGCCGATGGCGAGCATGCCGGCGCTGGACTCGGTCATCAGGACCAGCATCACGATGCAGAGCGACAGGACGGCGGCCGGGTGGAACTCGGGGGCGCCGAAGGAGAAGGGCGTCGGCAGGGCCGCGACGGGCGCGGACTTCATCGCCGCGAAGTCGGCCATGCCGAACGGGATCGCGGCGAGGGTACCGATCAACAGACCTAGCAACAAGGCGACTTGGCGCAGGAAACCGCGACCGAAGCGCTGGAAGAGCAGGATGACGACGAGCGTGAAGGCGGCGAGCGCCAGGTTCTTCATGGATCCGAAGTCGGTGGCGGTCTTGTCGCCGCCCTGGGCCCAGGAGACGGGTACGGGCATCAGCGTGACGCCGATGAGCGTGATCACGACACCGGTCACCAGCGGCGGGAAGAAGCGCAGCAGCCGGCCGAAGAAGGGGCCGACCAGGAGGCAGAAGACTCCGGCGACCATCACCGCGCCGTAGATGGCGGGGAGTTGATGGCCCTTGGCGCTGGTCTCGGCTATCGCGAGCATGGGCGCGATGCCGGCCGACGAGGCGGCGTTGACGAACGGCAGCCGGTTTCCGGCGAAGTTCGCGAGGCCGATGGTCTGCAGGACGGTGGCGAGCCCGGCGATGAGCAGGCTGGCCGCGATCAGACGGGTCTGTCCCGCGGTGTCCAGGCCGACGGCCTGGCCGATGATGAGCGGAGGGGTGACGACGCCCGCATACATGGCGGCGATGTGCTGGAGCGCGGCGGGGACGAGCCGCGCGGCAGGAAGCTTTTCGTCCACCGGGTGCACGGCACCTTCAGGTGGGGTGGGACATGGGCCGTCGGCTGGTGCCGGCCCCATTGCAGGCTGTGCCATGAGATTCCCTCCGGTCTGGCCGGCCCCCGCCCGACTGCGGGCGGGCGGGGGCCGGCTCAGTGCCGCGTCAGAGGTTGGTCATGTCGACCGGGATCTGCGGCTCGACGCCGTCGCGCAGGACGGTCGCCTCGATCAGACCGTACGGACGGTCGGCCGCGAAGTAGACCTCGTTGTCGTTCTTGAGCCCGAACGGTTCGAGGTCCACCAGGAAGTGGTGCTTGTTCGGCAGCGAGAAGCGAACCTCGTCGATCTCGGACCGGTTGTTGATGATGCGCGAACCCATCTGGTACAGGGTCTGCTGGAGCGAGAGCGAGTACGTCTCGGCGAAGGCCTGGAGCATGTGCTTGCGCACCTGCTCGTAGGACTTCTCCCAGTTGGGCGCCTTCTGCTCGTCGTCGCTCCAGTTGAAGCGCCAGCGGGCGGACACCTGGGTCGCCAGGATGCGGTCGTACGCCTCCTGGAGCGTCGTGTACTTGTCCTTGACGTAACCCCAGAACTCGGAGTTCGTCGAGTTCATCACGACCAGGTCCTTGAGGCCCGAGATGACCTCCCACTTCTCACCGTCGTAGGTGATCTGGGTGACCCGGGTCTCCTGGCCCTTGCGGACGAAGGAGTGCTTGACGTCGTCGGAGCCGATGAACTTCGAGTTGGCCTCGGAGGTCGCGATGCGCTCCCAGGAGTACTCCTCGATGCGGATGCGCGCGACCTTGATCGGCTCCTGCGAGGTCACGAAGTGCCGCGCGAGGTGGATGCCGAACTGCTCGGCGGACTCTATGCCGTACTCCTTGGCGAACGCGTACACCGTGTTCTTGGTGGTGTCCGTCGGAAGCACGTTGGCGTTCGAGCCGGAGTAGTGCACGTCCTCCATGTCGCCGGACAGGGCGACCGAGACGTTCAGGTCCTTGATGTGGTGCGTGTCGCCGTCCCGCGTGATCTTGACGACGCGGTTCTCTGCTTTGCCGTACTGGTTCTGGCCGAGAATCGTGGGCATGTCTGCTAGCTCCCTCGGTAAACGGAGTAGCCGAACGGGTTGAGCAGCAGCGGTACGTGATAGTGCTCGCCCGGGGTGACGGCGAAAGTGATCGCCACCTCCGGGAAGAACGCACCGCTGTCCCTTACGCGGGGGGCGTCCTGCTGCGCCTCGGCTTGCTTCTTGTTGAAGTACTGCTCGACCTCGAAGTCGAGTCGCACGTGGGTGGTGCCTTCCGGCAGGGCCGGCAGGTCCTTGCAGCGCCCGTCCGCGTCGGTCGCGGAGCCGCCGAGTGCGGTCCACTCGGCGTCGGAGCCCGAGCGGGCCGCGAGCTTGATGGCGACGCCCTCGGCGGGGCGTCCGATGCTGGTGTCCAGGATGTGCGTGGACACCGAGGCGGTGGTCGCGGTGCTCATCAGTCCTTGTCCTCTTCTACAAGACGGGTCAGCCGGATTCGGTTGATCTTCCCGAGTTCGGTGCGCACGATCTCGCGCTCCTCCTCGGCGGTGTTGCCGATCCGGGTCCTGACCGCATCGCGCATCTGCTCGCCGGTGGCACCGGTCGCGCAGATCAGGAAGACATGACCGAACTTCTCCTGGTAGTCCAGGTTCAGTTCGAGCAGCTCGGCCTTGAGAGCCTCGGAGGCCCCGGCCATTCCGCGCTGTTCCCGTGCGGAGGTGGGGTCACCGGGCTTCGGCCGGCCGATCGGCGGGTGCCCGGCCATCGCCTCTTCCAGGTCCTCCGCGGTCAGCTCGGCCAAAGCGGCGTCACTGGCGTTGAAGAGGTCCTCCGCGGTGGCGTACGGGCGCTGGGCGAGCAGCTTGCTCCCCCACGCCGAACTGGCGCACACCTCGTGGAGCGCGGCGAGGGCCGCACTGTCCTGTGAGGTGTTGAACCGGGCGAGGCCCGGTGTCGAAGTCGAAGTCACGGCGGCCTCCGTGGCCTTGGTGCTGAACGGGCTGCGGATAGCTAACGCCCTCCGAAACATCCCGTCAACACTTTGTTGAAAACTTGGGGTTACAAAAACCGCCGCCCGGTGTCCGGACGGCGGTTCGTTGCGTTCGAGGGGTGCCCGAGCGGGTACCGAGCGTGCTCGTTCAGTCGCCCTTGACGGTGTTTTCCCTGTTCAGGTCCCTGTTCAGGTAGTTGTACACGGTGAACCGGCTGACCCCGAGGGCCGAGGCGACCGTCTCCACTCCGTGTCGCACGGAGAAGGCACCCCGCGCTTCCAGGGTCCGTACGGCCGACTGCTTGGCCTTGCGGTCGAGGGAGGCGAGCGGCATCCCGTGCCGGCGCTCCATGGCGGCCAGGATGTGGTCCAGGGAGTCGGAGAGCTGCGGCAGGCGCACCGCCACCACGTCCTCGCCCTCCCAGGCGAGCACCACGTCGTCGGGGGCGGCGTGCCCCGGCGCCAGGATCTCGGCGCCCATGGCGTCGACGAGCGGCTTGACCGCCTGGATCAGCGGGTGCTCGGCGGGAGCGGCACCCCGAGGGGGCTCGGCGGCGTCGGCGGGGTCGGCGCTCCGGGGAGGCTCGGCGGGTTCGGCCGGAGCGACGGGAGCAGCGGCTTCGGCCGGAGCGGCGGGAGCGGTGGGATCGGTCACTTCTCGTCCTCCCCGATCACATTGACCTGGAGCGAGACCCGGGTGGCACCGGCGGCCAGCGCGCTGCGCAGCAGCTCGTCCACGGCGCTCAGCACCTCGTCGGCACCGCCTTCCGCGGTGTTGCCGAAGGGGCCGACGTCGACCGCGTCGAGCCGGGCCGCCTGGATCACATCGCGGGCGACCACGGCATGCGGCGGCGCCTCGTCGAGATCGAAGGGCTCGGTCGTGAACTCCACTCTCAATCGCACGCGCTCAACCTACTGCGAGCAGGACGAAATCCGGGAGGCCCCCTTGACAAGCCAGCCCGTCCCCCTGCAACCTTCCATCAAGCAGAAAACAACTTCCGCAATACGGAAGGAGCGCACACCCCTCATGGGATACACGGACCAGCGCTTCGATGTGAACCTCTCGATCCTCTTCACGGAACTCCCGCTCCTGGAGCGTCCCGCGGCCGCGGCCGCGGCGGGCTTCACGGCGGTCGAGCTGTGGTGGCCCTGGATCGAGACCCCCACCCCCGCCCAGGCCGAGCTCGACGCCCTCAAGAAGGCGCTCGACGAGGCCGGCACCCAGCTGGTGGGACTCAACTTCTACGCCGGCGCCCTGCCGGGGCCCGACCGCGGCGCGCTGTCGATTCCCGGTGCGGAGTCGGACCGCTTCCGCGCCAACATCGAGGTGGCGGCCGACTTCGCCGCCTCCGTCGGCTGCAAGGCGCTCAACGCGCTCTACGGCAACCGCGTCGAAGGCACGGACCCGCAGGCGCAGGACGCCCTCGCCCTGGAGAACCTCGTCCTGGCGGCCCGCGCGGCCGACCGGGTCGGCGCGATCCTCCTGGTCGAGACCCTGAACAAGCCGGAGTCGCCGCTCTACCCGCTGGTGAGCGCCCCGTCCGCGATCGAGGTCGTGGACAAGGTCAACGCCGCGACGGGTCTGGGCAACGCCAAGTTCCTCCTCGACATCTACCACCTGTCGATGAACGGTGAGAACGTCGCCGAGGTCATCGAGGCGTACGCCGACAAGACCGGCCACGTGCAGATCGCCGACAACCCGGGGCGTGGCGCGCCGGGCACCGGCTCGCTGCCCCTCGAAGAGCTGCTCGACCAGCTCAAGAAGGCCGGCTACGACGGCTGGGTGGGCCTGGAGTACAAGGCCGCCGACGCCGCCGCGTCCTTCGAGTGGCTCCCCGCCGAGGCCCGCGCGGCCCGCTGAGGCCGCCCGCCGGGCTTCAACTTCTCGACGCACCACAGCTTTTAGGAAGGCAGCACCCTCATGAGCAACCTCCCCAAGATCGCATGGGTCGGCCTCGGGATCATGGGCTCCCCCATGTCCGAGAACCTGATCAAGGCCGGCTACTCGGTCACCGGCTTCACCCTGGAGCAGGACAAGCTGGACCGCCTCTCGGCGGCCGGCGGCACCGCGGCCGGCTCGATCGCCGAGGCGGTCGAGGACGCCGACGTGATCATCACGATGGTTCCGGCGTCCCCGCAGGTGGAGGCCATCGCGTACGGTGAGGCCGGCATCCTGGCCAACGCGAAGAAGGGCGCGCTGATCGTCGACATGTCGTCGATCACCCCGCAGACCTCGGTCGACCTCGCGAAGAACGCCGCGGAGAAGGGCCTGCGCGTCCTGGACGCCCCCGTCTCCGGTGGCGAGGCCGGTGCCATCGAGGCCGTCCTGTCGATCATGGTGGGTGGCGAGCAGGCCGACTTCGACGCCGCGCTGCCGATCCTGGAAGCCCTCGGCAAGACCATCGTCCTGTGCGGTCCGCACGGCTCCGGCCAGACGGTGAAGGCCGCCAACCAGCTCATCGTCGCGGTCAACATCCAGGCCTGCGCCGAGGCCGTCGTCTTCCTGGAGAAGTCCGGCGTGAACCTCGCCGCCGCGCTGGACGTCCTCAACGGTGGTCTGGCCGGCTCGACCGTGCTGACCCGCAAGAAGGACAACTTCCTGAACCGGGACTTCAAGCCCGGCTTCCGGATCGACCTGCACCACAAGGACATGGGCATCGTCACCGACGCCGCCCGCAACGTGGGTGCCGCCCTTCCGGTCGGCGCGGTCGTCGCCCAGCTGGTCGCCTCGCTGCGCGCCCAGGGCGACGGCGGTCTGGACCACTCCGCCCTCCTCCGTGCCGTCGAGCGCCTCTCGGGCTCGCAGGTCTGACCCCGACGGGTCCCCCAGATTTCCGGGCGGCGGCGGCGCTGACACCTGTCCTGTCGCGCCCAGGCGCCGCTGCCGCCCGGAAGCTCACACTTCATTTTCAACAAACTGTTGACGTTCTGTTCCGGGCGAATTTACGCTCACGGAACCGCGGAACAGTCAGCGGTGCAGCTCCAGTACGGAAGGTCACGATGTCGAAGCGCGTGCTTACGACCGAGTCCGGCGCCCCCGTCGCCGACAACCAGAACTCCGCCACCGCCGGCGTCGGTGGCCCCATCCTGCTTCAGGACCAGCACCTCCTGGAGAAGCTCGCGCGCTTCAACCGTGAGCGCATTCCGGAGCGTGTCGTGCACGCCCGCGGCTCCGGCGCGTACGGCTACTTCGAGGTGACCGACGACGTCACCGGCTTCACGAAGGCCAACTTCCTCGGCGAGGTGGGCAAGCGCACGGAGACGTTCATCCGCTTCTCCACCGTGGCCGACTCGCTCGGCGGCGCGGACGCGGTCCGCGACCCGCGCGGCTTCGCGCTGAAGTTCTACACCGAAGAGGGCAACTACGACCTCGTCGGCAACAACACCCCGGTGTTCTTCATCAAGGACCCGATCAAGTTCCCCGACTTCATCCACTCCCAGAAGCGCGACCCCTTCACGGGCAAGCAGGAGCCGGACAACGTCTGGGACTTCTGGGCGCACGCCCCCGAGGCCACCCACCAGGTCACCTGGCTCATGGGCGACCGCGGCATCCCGGCCTCGTACCGTCACATGAACGGCTACGGCTCGCACACCTACCAGTGGACGAACGCGCAGGGCGAGGCCTTCTTCGTCAAGTACCACTTCAAGACGAACCAGGGCGTCCGCAGCCTGTCCTCCGAGCAGGCCGCCGAGCAGGTCGGCAAGGACGCGAACAGCCACCAGACGGACCTGCTGCAGGCCATCGAGCGCGGTGTGAACCCGTCCTGGACGCTGTACGTCCAGATCATGCCCGCCGCCGAGGCCGCGGACTACCGCTTCAACCCGTTCGACCTCACCAAGGTGTGGCCGCACAGCGACTACCCGCTCCAGCGCGTGGGCCGTCTGGTCCTCGACCGCAACCCGGACAACGTGTTCCAGGAGGTCGAGCAGGCAGCCTTCTCCCCGAACAACTTCGTCCCCGGCATCGGCCCGTCGCCCGACAAGATGCTCCAGGGCCGCCTGTTCGCCTACGCGGACGCGCACCGCTACCGCCTGGGCGTCAACCACACCCAGCTGCCGGTCAACTCCGCGAAGGCGGCCGAGGTCGACAACTACGGCCGTGACGGCCTGATGGCGACCCGCAACGGCCGCCGCACGGACAAGAACTACGAGCCCAACTCGTACTCGGGTCCGGCCCAGACGGACGCCGCCCTGTCGGCCCCGCTGGCCATCCACGGCTACACGGGCACGCACGCCGCCCCGGCCCACGTGAAGGACGACGACTTCTTCCAGGCCGGCGAGCTCTACCGTCTGATGTCGGACGACGAGAAGGCGCGCCTGATCGCGAACATCGCCGGCGGCCTGTCGCAGGTCTCCCGCGACGACGTCATCGAGAAGAACCTGGCCCACTTCCACGCCGCGGACGCCGAGTACGGCAAGCGCGTCGAGGAGGCCGTCCGCGCCCTGCGCGAGGACTAGCCGGCCGGTTCAACCTCCAGACCGTGCAAGGAATTTGACGGGAGGTCAGATTCTTTGCACAGTCCGGTCCGCCGACCCGGATGAGGGGTGGTCGGCGGATATGGACACCCTGAGGATCGCGGCGGTACGGCGATGCCAGTGCGGTGGTCAAGGTGTGTGCGTCCCCCTTCCTGACCTGAAGGAGGGGACCCGTCGCCCACGCCAATCGCCCGCCGCCGCGATCCCAGAACCTCCCCCCAAGACTCCGCCCGGCGGTGCGAACGTCCTGTCGCGCCAGCCTCGTTCCGCCGGGCGGTAACAACTCCACAGCCAGGACGCTGGGTTCGGTTTACGGTCCCGAATCGAGCGCCCGATGATCAAGGCCCTACCTGCATGTTCAGGTAGGGCCTTGATCGTTTTCCGGGTGCGGTCCGCCGCTCCGCGCGCCCGGCACCCCCGTCACCACTTCGAGGTATTCCGCCGTGTGCCGGGCCTCCCCCGCCGTGTCCGCCGGACAGGCTGGTCCCGGGCGCACCCACCGTGCCGCCCGTACCGACCGCACTCGGAGGGACCTTGAGGATCGAGACAGCCAGGCGCCTCGCCGTGCCGCTGGCCTGGAGCCTGGGGGCGGCCCTGGCGGCTCCGCCGCCGGGCCCGCCGCCGCCCAGCCGCACCTCGCGCCGGGCCACGCCGCCGCCAAGCGCGTGGTGCTGACGAACGCCGACGACGGGCGGACCGTGACCCCGGCCGTCGGTGACGACGTGGATGCCGTCGAGTCCGGCCCTACGTAGCCAGATAGCGAGGTCTTGCAGGTCTGTGGCCCGGCTGAGGATGCTGCCGTCGACGCGCACGCGCCTGGCCCCTTCCTCGTCGGGCGGGTAGACGACGATGATCCGGCGGTCGGCCATGCCTCCAGGGTGCGGCAGCGTTCTCACTCCAGCCAGCCGAGCGCGGCGGCGAGCCGACAGAACTGGCACGCCTCGACGCCCTCACCTAGGGCCCGTAGTGCCTGGTCGCGGGTGAGGGGTTTGGTGCGGCCAGCGGTGCCGCCCATGCGGCAGCCGCCGACGTGCACGGTGACGGGCGTCCCGGTGAGGGACATCTCTACGGCCCAGTCCGGGACGGGCGGGGGTGTCCGGCGGGTCTCGGCGGCTTTCCGCTCCTCTTCCTGCTTGATCCAGGTGTCGACCCTGGCCAGCTCCTGGAGCAGGAAGCGGCGCAGAAAGTGAAGCTGGTCGAGACGAGATGTTTGTTCGGACACCTGTTCGAGTCTATGGGGCTTCGGGCTGCTCCTCGATGCCTGCCGAGTGTCCTGCGGCCTGGGCTGGTTTGCGTGGCCGACGATCCGTCTTCAGGTAACGTCGTCGGATCTTGGCGTGACAGGCACAGGCAACCACGCTGCCGCCTCGTCGTTCCAGCGCAGGTGGTGACCCCACAGCTCCGGTCGGGTCACGTCCAAATCGATCAATGCCAGCCGCGCCTCATCGCCGAGATCCGCACTCACCTCAATCGTTGTCGTGCGGGTGCGATGCGTGAGGACCAAATTGTCGCCCTCGATGTTCCTTCGCCGTGGGCGCCGCCTGACCCGCACGTTCGTTCCGAGGCGTTGCCCAAGGCTGGTCGCGAATGCCGTCACGAACGGGCTGGCCGCAGCCACGACGAGCAGGGTTTCGTACGACATCGCGGTCGGCGCAGGACGGGACCGCACTGCGGCTCGCGCGTCGCGCTGTCGCGTCCTCTGCCGAGCGAGCAGCACCAGGATCGACACTAGGACGAGCGCTATCAGGCCTAACCAGGCATACGGCGAGTTCCACATGAACGTCATTACAACCCGGGCCTCTATGCAGCGGTAGAGCCCTAACGGCGGTGCCACCATGCACAATGAGCCATGACCACCACGCTCGTCTCGGCCGCCGCACGCTCGACCGCCGCCCCGCAGACCGCCCGCCGGATCCCGCTCGCCGCCCGGGCCGCAGCCCAGCACGCCGGACGCATCTCCGCCGCCCTCGACCGCGTCACCGCGACCGCCGACAATGTGCCGTCCGCGTCCGCGTTCCAGTCCTCGCTCTAGGCCGCCCCGGCAGCGCCCTGCGCCCGTACCGCCGCCGCCCACTCGACAAGCAGCCGCTCGTACTCCGCGCGCTCGGCATCCGTCCACGCACCACGCGCGGCAAGCTTCCGCATCTCATCGTTGATCACCGATGCGGGGCGCGCGGAGCCACGGTCGGCAGCACTCGGGGGCATAGGCCAAGGCTACCGAGCAGCCCCCGCCCACCACCGCCTAGGATCCGGCCATGACGATTCGCGCAGTGGTATTCGACGTCGGTGAGTGCCTCGTAGACGAGACCCGCGAGTACGGCACCTGGGCCGACTGGCTCGGCGTACCCCGCCACACCTTCGCCGCCATGTTCGGCGCCGTCATCGCCCAAGGACGCGACTACCGCGACGTGTTCCAGGAGTTCCAGCCCGGCTTCGACCTGCACGAGCAGCGCCAGGCGCGCGCCGATGCAGGCCAACCCGAGCACTTCGACGAGAGCGACCTATACCCCGACGTCCGGCCCGCGCTTGCGCAACTCCGGGCTGACGGACTGTGGCTCGGCATCGCCGGAAACCAGACGGTGCGCGCGGGCGGCATCCTGCGCGAGCTGTTCACCGACGACGTCGACCTGATCGGCACCTCAGACGACTGGGGAGCCAGCAAACCCGACCCGCTGTTCTTCGAGCGGGTCGCCGAAGTCGTACCGTTCGCCACCGACGAGATCCTGTACGTCGGCGACCGCGTCGACAACGACCTACGCCCCGGCGCACAGGCCGGCATGCACACCGCACTCATTCATCGCGGCCCGTGGGCCACGATCCAATGGAACACCGAGGACGCGAAGAGCCTGCCGACGATGCGCGTCGACAGGCTCACCGAACTCCCCGAGCTGATCGCGAAGTTCAACGCGACAGAGCGCTGACTGTCGTCGTCCATCCGTACAGCTTGTCGTCGAGGTCGCGGACACACTGTTCGTGCTGGTGCGGCGCCAGCGTGCGCCGCACCTCACGGATCCGGTCCATGCCGGTCGCGTACCAGGTGACTGCCAACTGATCGAGCGCCAGGCCTGCGTACCGGCACGCCTCCTCGGGTCGGCCGGCCGCTGCCTCCACTGCCGCAAGGTCGCCGAGGATCACCGTGCGCTGCTTGTCAGACTCAGGCGGCAGGTCGTCCAGGACACGGGTCAATGTCTCCCGCGCCTGCGGCAGGTGCCCAGCCTTCAACTGGGTGTTGCCCTTGAACGCGGCAAGACGCGCCGCGCTGAACCAGTCCAGCCATTCCGGCGACGTGTGCTCCGATCCGGCTGCGAGTACGTCCTCGCCGTGGCCGATGAGGTGCAGTGCGGTGCGAGTGTTGCCGCGCCGGGTCTCGCACTCCGCCTCGACGGCGTCCAGCCAGGCGAGGAGTTCCGCGCTGGCCGGGCCGCGCCGCGCGTACGTCCTCGCCGCGATCATCCGCTCGACGGCTTTCTCGCGCTCGCCTGCCCATCCGGGGATGAATGCGGTGTGGGCGAGCACGGCCGCACCGAGGAGCGGGTCATCGGCCTCGCCCGCCGCCTGGAGGGCGCGCAGGAGGGTGGAGTCGGCGGCATCGGGTTCACGCAGGTCGAAGAATTCGACGCGGCCAGCGAGGAGGTAGCTCTCGGCGAGCGCTACGGCGACTGCCTTGCGGGTTTCTCCTGCCGTCTCGGCGAGCAGGGCGCAGCCGAGGCGGGCGTGAGCGAGTACGGATGGGTGCAGTTCAGCAGGGGCGACGGACCAGTACATACGGCGGTGCGACCGAGTGACGGCGGCGAAGTCGGCTGCGACGGTGGCGGGTTGCATGGTCGCCTGTGCTTGGGCGGGCACGGTGGCGAGGCCGAGTGCGGCGATCGCCCCGCCGACGACGATGCGTCGTGAGGGATCGGGGCGCGCTTCATCGCGTCCGTCTGGCGGAGTGAAGCCGAGTGCCTGCATGTCCTGGCCGAGGAGGCGCGTGAGGGCGCGTTGACAATCGGGTTGCGGCCAGGGCGGGTTGGTCGACTCCCAGCGTCGCAACTGGCGGGTGCCCACCGACAGGCCGAGCTTAGTGAGGGCATCGGCGAGGGCCTGCTGTGAGTGGTAGCCAGCCGCCACGCGGGCGGCTCGCAAGCGTGTGGTGCCGGCGGAGCGCGGCACGGTACACCTCCGGTGCGTTGGTGCTCTCAGTGTCGTCACAGGTCCGCTTGATGGCTAGGTCTCACCCGGATGAGTTCAAGGAAGCCCGCTTTGATGACAATGAAAGCCCCCTAAAAGTCCTCGTGTTGACTCGCAACCAGGCCCACTCTGGTCTCCCACCCAGACAGGGGACGAAGCGAGGAGCCAAACCGATGGACACCATCCCACCAGGGCCGCCCGCCGTAGGAGGGTGTGCGCTCCATGACGCAGGAGTCGACTGGGACGCGATCCGCGTGCCCCGCGTCCTCGGCCTCACCGCTCTCGACATCCTCGGACCCCGATCCGGCGCCGTCATCGACGACGGGCACGGCCTGTACTGGTTCCTCCCGCCCGGCGCGGGCGACGACTGGGACGGCCAGAGCACCAGGCTCTTGGCGCGCGGCAGTTCGCTCACTATTCCGCCCGCCCGCCGGACCCAGGGGCCCGGCCCCTACTGGCGGATCTGCCCAGGTGACACGAACTGGCACACCGAGCCTGCGGCACTGTGCGCGGCTATCGAGGACGCCCTTGACGCCGGTGTTCCGACTACGAGCGCGGGACAGGAGCCATCGTGAGCACCACTCTCGACGAAGCGCAGAGAGAGGCCGTCGCCGCATGGCTGGCCGCGAGCCTCAACACCCCTACTAACGCGCACCGCCAGTGGGCACAGACGACGGTCGCCGGCCTCGCTCTCGGCCGCCGGTTCGGCGCCGTGCGGCTGTCGGACGCCCTGGTGTACGCGGTGGCGAGCAGCGGGCCCGCGATGACGACGGCATCCGCCGTATTGGGCGCCCTGAGCGGCCCGGTGATCCATGCCCCGCACAGCCGCCGCTTCTACGCCTTGGTTCCCGCCTCTCCGCCCGGGCACGTCCTCGGCCCGCACGCCGAATACCTGGGCCTCGGTTGCTTCCTCGGCGTGCCCCGGGTGGGCGACGACCAGCCCGATGAGCTCGCGAGCTACTGGTTCGTCCCGGTGACCAAGCCGGGTGCTCTATGTGATCCGAACCGCGTGCTCGATCTGGTCGAGACGGGCACCGCCGTGCTTAGCAGGGTGGGCGAGTCGTGAGCCAGACACAAGCCCCCAACGCCTCCTACGTCACCCCGGAGTGCCGCGAGGCCCGCAATCTCTACTGGCGCGGCGGACATCTGCTCTGCCCCGGCCCAGTCGAGGTACGGCAACCGCCGAATGCCGTGGCCACAGAGGTGCTGCGCTGCGCCTGTTCCTGCCACGACGCCAACCACTGACTCCCCGCCCCGGCCGAGACTCCCTGGCAGGACCGCAGCCGGGACGGGGCCAAGCACCTCCCCTCAACCAACGGAGGCACCACGTGCACCAGTTGACAGCACGAACCCTTCTGTCCGACGCCCAGTTCAACGACGTCCGAGCGACGATCCTCGACAACAACCCGGGCATGGAGCCCGACCTTGCGTCCCGCATCCTCACCGACGCGCTAGCGTTCGTCGCGGTGGCAGCCGCACGCGGCGGCCGCGGCCTGGTCCCGAGTCGCGTCGTCGACGAGGGCTGGCATGCCCTGATCCTGCACACCGGCCTCTACCAGAACCTGTGTGCCCGACTGGGTGGATTCGTCCACCACGCCCCTGAGCGCCCCGACCCGGGCCGTTTCGACTCGGCCGTACTGGCGCGGACTATCGCCGCGATCGAGAGCGCCGGGTACAGCGTGGACGTCGATCTGTGGGGGTCGCCCGATGCCGAGCTCATCTCGGTGGCTGCCAAGTGTCAGCACTCTGACGACGGCGGTCCGATCGTCATCATCCCCAAGCCCAAGGGCTGACGCCCCCTACTCTGTGGGCCAGGAGGTAGGCATGGAAAACCAGGAGTGGACGGATCCTCGGTACGCCGAGCTCGTCGAGGACTGGCGACGCGCCCAGCCGTATCGCCGTCCGGCCAGAAGCTGGCGGCGAACGCAGGACGAAGAGCCGAGTCCGGTACGGGGCTTCCTCGTGCCACGGTCTGAAGCCTGACGCACATCGGCCCCGGCCATCAGTGCTCCCCCGCGGTGGTGGCCGGGGCTTTCTACTGCCTGACGAGGTCCGCGAGGGGCACGCCGATCGCGTCGGCGATGAGGACAAGGCTGTCGAGCACGGGGCTTACGTGGCCCTGCTCGATGCGGTTGTACGCGGCCCGGTCGATGCCGGCTCGCTCGCCGACCTCCTGTTGAGTCAGGTTCGCGTGCAGGCGAGCAGCGCGGATGCGGGCGCCCACGGCCCGGCGGCGGGTGAGGACCCAGTCGGGCGGAGCGGAGCGCACGGGTCCATGATCGAAAGTATGTAGGGTAAAACCTACATTGCGTGATCAAGTCAAGAGGCGGGTATCAGCCACAGATTCCCCGCCCCACAGAGCGGCCCTCCTAGTCCTGCCCCCCAGGCGAACGGGAGAGGCCGGCAGTGCCCCCGCCAGCCGGTGGGGGCACTGCCATGTTCCCGTTGCGCGAACAGGCCGATTTGCACTCACCCCAAGGGGCGCCCGCCCGGCGCCCGCCAGCCTCGTTCCCACGGGAACAGGGGCGCGCATTGGGCGACTTGGAGCGTCACTGAGCGACATCGAACTACACCGAGATGTCCGCATTTTCAGCATCGCCGCAGGTCACAGCGGGGTCACAAATCTAGTTACGGTCCCGAATCGAGCGCCCGATGATCAAGGCCCCATCTGTTCGTTCAGGTGGGGCCTTGATTTTTTTGCGCGCCACGCCGTGCACACGCTCCAGGCCGACAGCGGCGTCGCGGGCCCTCGCCCTCGGCCTGTCCACGGCCGACTCCAGCGGCCAAACCCCCTCCCCCGCATCCCGGTTGAGCCATGCACAAACGGCCCGCAGCACACCGTCGCGCCATGCACAATGAGGCATGACCACGAAACTTGTGTCCGCCGCCGCCCTGCCCCTTGTCGACGCCCAGCCCGTTGTCGCGGCGCTCCCGGCCGGCCACCGCCGCAGGGGACTCGCCGCCCGGGCCGCCGCCCAGCACGCCGGCCGCACCCCGGACGCCCTGCGCCGCGTCACCCTGACCGTCGACACGGTGCCGTCCGCTTCCGCATTCCAGTCCGCTCTGTAGTGGCGTCGGGCCGATATGTCCGGTCGAGCGCCTAGGATCGGCCTCGATGATTGAGACCATCGTCCTCGACATAGGCGAAACACTGGTGCGCGACGACCGCTACTGGGCGTCCTGGGCCGACTGGATCGGCGTCCCGCGGCACACGCTCGCCGCGCTCGTCGGCGCGGTCGTCACCCAGGGCGGCGACGCGGCGGACGCCCTGCGCATGCTCAAGCCCGGCATGGACGTGCGGGAGGCCTACCTGGCTCGGGAGGCCTCGGGGCGGGGCGAACACCTCGACGAGACCGACCTGTACGACGACGTGCGGCCCGCCCTGGGCGGGCTGCGCAAGCTCGGTGTCCGCGTCGTCGTCGCCGGGAACCAGACGGTCCGGGCCGGCGAGCTCCTGCGGGGCCTCGACCTGCCCGCCGACCTGGTGGCGACCTCCGACGAATGGGGCGTCGACAAGCCCCGGCCCGGCTTCTACGAACGGGTGCTGGAGGCGGCGGGCTCGGACCCGCACCGGACCGTGTACGTCGGCGACCATCCCGTGAACGACCTGTTCCCCGCCAAGGCGGCGGGGCTGCGCGTCGCCCATCTGCGGCGCGGGCCGTGGGGACACTGGTGGGCGGACGACCCGAAGGTCGTCGCGGCGGCGGACTGGCGGATCGATTCCCTCACCCAGCTGGCGTCCATCGTCGCCGACGAGGCATCGGCCTCCGGCTCTTCCGGCACCTAGGACCCGCCCGGGTGGCGAACCGGCGAGGTCCTGGCGGGGCCCGCGCGCGACCGAGCGGCGCGCGGCGGTTTCCCGTACGCCCCCCTGGGGGCCTCGCGCGGGGTTCACCCGGACGGGCGGCCCGCAGGGCGGTTCACGCGGGTACTCGGCGGTTTTCGCGCGTGCCCAAGGGGGTTCGGACGCGCCCCCGGGCCGGACCACGTGTGCGGTCCGGCCCGGGGCTCTCCCCTGGGGGCGAGGTCTAGAGCTTGTCCATGCGGGTATACGGACTCACGATTCGGGCCTGGCGGGAGCCGAAGTCGACGAGCATCGCGACGCCGTCCTCGACCCCAATGATGGTGCCCAGGCCGAACTGGTCGTGTGTGACCCGGTCTCCTAGGACGAAGTGCTTGGCCGCCGGGGCGTCCGGGGCTTTGAAGGGGCTGGTGGGCAGGTGGCGCCGGGGCGCGGATGGCTTCGTCATCGTCACCCCAGTATGCGCCGCGAAACGGCCCGAAGGGCAGGCCCGCCGGGTGACGATGGGGAATCGATCCGGTATCTCCGTGCACCAGAACGCCTCCCGGTGCGAAAATCGTCACGAATTGACGGGCAACCACGGGGTTGCCCGTGTGGTTTCCGAGGTACCCGGCCGCTCGCTCCACCTCGCCCGACACCCCACCCGTCGGCCTGCCCGGCCCGAGCGGCGGGCCCGCCTCACCGGCGCCCGAGACCTGCCGGGCGCCCCGGGAAGCGCTCCGGAGGTGCGCGTGGACGATGTCTTCAGGGCGCTGGCCGACACCAGCCGGCGGCGCCTGCTCGACCGGCTCCGGACGCGGAACGGCCAGACGCTCCGGGAGCTCTGCGAGGGGCTCGCCATGTCGCGCCAGGCGGTCAGCAAGCACCTCGCGGTGCTTGAGGCGGCCCGGCTGGTCACCTCGGTGCGCGGCGGCCGGGAGAAGTTCCACTACCTCGACCCGGCCCCGATCCAGGAGCTGTCGGAGCGCTGGATCGGCCAGTACGAGTGCGGCGGGCCCGAACGGCCCGCCCGATGGAAGCGGAGCCTGGAGGAGAAACCCCCCATGGACAAGCCCGAGTTCGTCTACGAGATCTATGTCCAGACCACCCCCGAGCGCCTCTACGAGGCCCTGACCGACGCCGAGTTCGCCCAGCGGTACTTCGGCGGCTGGGGGCCCCTGTCCGACTGGCGGGTGGGCTCGCCGGTGCTGTGGAAGATGGGTCCGGAAGGGGCGTACGAGGATCTCGGCCAGGCGGTGATAGAGGCGGTGCCGGGCCGCAAGCTGGCCTACACCTGGCACCGGCTGCTCCCGATGCACCGTCAGCTCTTCGACAGCGACGAGGAGTTCGAGAGCGCGCGCACCGAGCAGTCGCAGGTCGCCTTCGACATCCTGCCCGCCGATCCGGCCTCCCTCGGCGTGAAGCTGACCATCACGCACGACGGTTTCGAGAGTGCGCAGAGCGAGATGCTCAAGGGGGTGAGCGGCGGCTGGGTGATGATCCTGTCCACGCTCAAGACGCTGATCGAGCGCGAGGCGCGGTAGCCGTCCGGGCGAGCGTTACGCTCAGCCGGCGAAGCGTCCCGTCATACGTCCGGCCCCCGCTCCCCAGTGCGGGGGAACGGAGGCCGGACCGTTTCATGGGTGGCTCAGGGGCGTCGGCCCGAAGGCCTTGACCCCGGGAGCCGCGGCTCAGGAAGCCGTCAGGGGGCGGATCGCCGTCGGGGCGTGGCCCGGCTCGGTGGCCAGCTCCTCGAACTCGCTGATGTCGCTGATGTCGTTGGTGCGGCTCATCGAGATGTTCGTGATCCGCTCCAGGATCGCCTCGACGACGACCGGGACACGGAACTCGGCGGCCAGCTTCTTGGCCTCCTCGAACGCGGGCAGCAGCTGGTCCGGCTCGGTGACCCGGATGGCCTTGCAGCCCAGGCCCTCGACGACCTTGACGTGGTCGACGCCGTAGACGCCCAGCTCCGGGGAGTTGATGTTCTCGAACTCCAGGTTGACCTGGAAGTTGATGTCCAGGCCGATCTGCGCCTGACGGATCAGGCCCAGGTAGGCGTTGTTCACGAGAACGTGGACGTACGGGATCCTGTGCTGCGCGCCGACCGCCAGCTCCTCCAGCATGAACTGGAAGTCGTAGTCGCCGGACAGGGCGACGACCGGGACCTCGGGGTCGGCGGTCGCGGCACCGAGCGCGGCCGGGATGGTCCAGCCGAGCGGGCCGGCCTGGCCGCAGTTGATCCAGTTGCGCGGCTTGTAGACGTGCAGCATCTGCGCGCCGGCGATCTGCGAGAGGCCGATGGTGGTGACGTAGCGCGTCTCCGGGCCGAAGGCCTTGTTCATCTCCTCGTAGACCCGCTGCGGCTTCATCGGCACGTTGTCGAAGTGCGTGCGGCGCTGGAGGGTCGACTTGCGCTCCAGGTGGGAGGCGACCCAGGCCGAGCGGTCGGGCAGCTTGCCGGCGGCCTTCAGCTCCTTGGCGACCTCGACGAAGAGCTCCAGGGCGGCCTTGGCGTCGGAGGCGATCCCGTAGTCCGGCGCGAAGATCTTGCCGATCTGGGTGGGCTCGATGTCGACGTGGACGAACTTGCGGCCCTGGGTGTAGACGTCGAGCTTGTAACCGGTGTGGCGGTTGGCCCAGCGGTTGCCGATGCCCAGGACGAAGTCCGACTCCAGGAACGTCGCGTTGCCGTAGCGGTGCGAGGTCTGGAGGCCCACCATGCCGGCGTTCAGCTCGTGGTCGTCCGCGATGGCGCCCCAGCCCATGAGGGTGGGGATCACCGGGGTGTTGGTGATCTCGGCGAACTCGACCAGGAGGTCGGAGGCGTCCGCGTTGATGATGCCGCCGCCGGCGACGATCAGCGGGCGCTCGGACTCCAGGAGGAAGCTGATGGCCTTCTCGATCTGGGCCCGGCTCGCGGCCGGCTTGTAGACCGGGAGCGGCTGGTAGGTCTCCGGGTCGAAGTCGATCTCGGTGAGCTGGACGTCGATCGGCAGGTCGATGAGGACCGGGCCGGGGCGGCCGGAGCGCATCAGGTGGAAGGCCTGCTGGAAGACGCCGGGGACCTGCGCGGCCTCCAGGACGGTCGTCGCGGCCTTGGTGACCGGAGCCGCGATCGAGGCGATGTCGACCGCCTGGAAGTCCTCCTTGTGGATCACCGCGACCGGGGCCTGGCCGGTGATGCAGAGGATCGGGATCGAGTCGCCGGTCGCGGAGTACAGGCCGGTGATCATGTCGGTGCCCGCGGGGCCCGACGTGCCGATGCAGACACCGATGTTGCCCGGGTTGGCGCGCGTGTATCCCTCCGCCATGTGGGAGGCGCCTTCGACGTGGCGGGCGAGCGTGTGGTCGATGCCACCGCCCTCCTTGAGCGCCCGGTAGAAGGGGTTGATCGCCGCGCCCGGCACGCCGAAGGCGTGGCTGACGCCTTCGAGCTTGAGGATCTCAACTGCCGCTCGGGCAGCGGTCATACGAGGCATGGGGTGCTCCTGCTTCGGCCGGCGAAATCGGCTCGGGCGCGCCGCCTGGCCGCGCCACCTTCAAACCGAATTCCGTAATGCGGAAGTTTCATTCTGCTATGTGGAAGCAATGTAGGACGGCATCGCCAGCGCGTCAAGGGAGGGCCGGGATGCGCGAATCGGCCACGCCACGGACGCGGTTGATGGACCATGGACGGCGGAGCCCCTGGAGGAGCCACCGGGGACTCCGCCCGGCGTGGAGCGCGAGCCGTGCGGTGACCCCGTACGGCGGCCCTCGCGCGGGCCGTGTCGTCAGAGAGGTGGGGGCCGGTGAACGGGGACGGCGTGCCGCTGCGGTGCCCCGCCTGTCGGCGCGATCACGTCTATGTGCCGCCGGCCTACCCCTGCGCCTGCGGAGCCCCGCTCGCCCCGCCCATCCAGCGCGGCGCCGCACCCTCACCGATCACCCACCGCACCTGGACGGACACCTGGGTCACCGTGCGGTGCCGGACGTGCGGGCGCCAGAGCCAGTGGCCGCAGCCCGAGCTCGGCTGCTCCTGCGGGACAGTCCTGAGAGTGCCGGTCCGCCCGGTCACGGCGCCGCCCGGGCCGCCGGCGGCGGAGCGGCAGGCGCGGACCGGCCGCCCTACGGGGGTGCCGGCGCGTGCGGCGTTCCGGCCGCTCACGATCCGCACCGCACGCGACGCGGTGACCGCGGCCGGGCTCTATCTGAGCTGGCTCGGCTTCGGCGATGTCCTGCACGCCGAGCCGCCCCCGGCCTCCGGCATCGACCTGCGCGGACGGGGGCTGGTGGCCCAGGTGGACCCGACGACCCGGCCGGCGTCACTGAAGGCCGTCGAATGCCTGTGGCTGCACGCCATGACCGTCCCGGCCCGCGGCATCCACTTCTCGCTCGCGGGATACGCGCCGGACGCCCGCCGCCGCGCGGACGAACTGCACGTCCCCCTGTTCGTCCTCGACCTCACGGGCACGCCGCAGCCGGTGAACGGCGCGGCCCGGGAACTGGTCTCGACGGGCGCCTCCTAGCCCGCGGCGCCCTCAGGCCCCGTAGCCCTCCCGCAGCTCCACCTTGCGGACCTTCCCGCTGACCGTCATGGGGAAGGCGTCGAGGATCCGCAGACGACGGGGGATCTTGTAGTGCGCGAGCCGCTCGCGGCAGTACGCGCTCAGCTCGTCCAGGGTGGGCGGATCGGCCGGGTCCCGGGGGATGACACAGGCCAGGATCTCCTCGCCGTACCGCTCGTCCGGGACGCCCACCACCTGCACGTCGGCGATCTTGGGGTGTCGGTACAGGAACTCCTCGATCTCCCTCGGGTACACGTTCTCGCCCCCACGGATGATCATGTCCTTGATGCGGCCGACGATCTCGACATAGCCGTCCTCGCGCATCACCGCGAGGTCGCCGGTGTGCATCCAGCGTCCCGCGTCGATCGTCTCGGCGGTCCGCTCCGGCTCGTCCCAGTAGCCCAGCATCACGCTGTAGCCGCGGGTGCACAGCTCGCCCGCCTCGCCGCGCGGTACGGTGACGCCGCCCGCGGGATCGACGATCTTCACCTCGACGTGCGGCATGACCCGGCCGACCGTGCCGGTGCGCCGCTCCAGGTCGTCGTCGGCGCGCGTCTGGGTGGAGACGGGGGACGTCTCGGTCATGCCGTAGCAGATGGACACCTCGGCCATGTGCATCTCGGCGACCACCCGCTTCATCACCTCGGCCGGGCACGGCGAGCCCGCCATGATCCCGGTGCGCAGCGAGGTGAGGTCGTACGAGGCGAAGCCGGGCAGGTTCAGCTCGGCGATGAACATGGTCGGCACCCCGTACAGCGAGGTGCAGCGCTCCTCCTGCACGGCCCGCAGGGTCGCCGCCGGGTCGAAGGACGGTGCCGGGATCACGATGCAGGCGCCGTGCGAAGTGGCCGCGAGGTTGCCCATCACCATGCCGAAGCAGTGGTAGAACGGGACCGGCACGCAGATCCGGTCCGCCTCGGTGTAGGCGAGCAACTCCCCCACGAAATAACCGTTGTTGAGGATGTTGTGATGGGAGAGAGTGGCTCCCTTCGGGAAGCCCGTGGTGCCCGAGGTGTACTGGATGTTGACCGCGTCGTCGCAGGACAACTGCGCCTGACGAGTAGTGAGTTCGGCGCGCGAATACCCTGATCCCTCCTCCATCAGCCGGTCCCACCCCGGGTCCCCGAAGAAGACCACGCGCCTCAACTCGGGACACTGGGAACGCACTTGCCCGACCATGGCCCGGTAGTCACTCGTCTTGTGGGCCAGCGAGGCGAACAGCACCGACACACCGGCCTGCCGCAGCACGTATTCCAACTCGTGGACGCGGTAGGCCGGGTTGATGTTGACCATCACCGCGCCGATCCGCGCGGTCGCGTACTGGACCAGGACCCACTCCGGGCAGTTCACCGCCCAGATGCCGACGCGGTCCCCCTTGGCGACCCCGGCGGCGAGCAGCGCACACGCCAACTGGTCGACGTCCGAGCCGAATCGGGCGTACGTCCAGCGCCGCCCCGACCCGGCGTCGACCAGTGCCTCGCGCTCCCCGTACGCCTGGACCGCGCGGTCCAGATTGCCGCCGATCGTGTCGCCGAGCAGGGCGGTACCGCTCACCCCGTGGGCGTACGAGTCCGTCACCATCGCAGCGCGCCTCACTTCCTCAGCCGTGGCTCCCAGGATGCCCCGACCGCCCCTGACCTGCCTAGCGTTCCGCACGGGGAAGATCGAATCGGTTCGCCCGGACGGCGTCCCCGCGCGGGGCGGGAACCCTGGCGGGAAATCCATGGGTCCGGGCGGCCAGGACCACGAGCAGGACGGGTGCCAGCAGGGCCAGGACGCTCCAGGGGAACGAGGCCGGGCCGAGGAGGCTCAGGAGGAGGCCGCCGACAACGCCGCCGCCGGCCATCGCCACGTTCCAGAGCGTGACCAGCATGGCTTGCGCGGCGTCCGCCCGCTCGCCGCCCGCGTCGCCCACCGCGGTCTGCAACAGCGTCGGAACACCGCCCCAGCCGAGCCCCCACAGGCCGACGGCGACGTACACCGTGAGGGGACTGCCGGAGAGCACGGCGAGGGCGGCGGCCGCGACGGCGACGAGTACGGTGCTCGCGAGGGTCAGGGTCCGCAGCCGTCGGCCGATCTGCGCACCCACCACCCAGATGCTCAGCAGCGAGGCCGCGCCGAACACCAGGAGTACGAGGTCGGTGGAACCGGCCATGCCGAGATCGTCGAGGAAGGTCGCGATGAACGTGTAGAGGATGGTGTGGGCCAGCACGAAGACCAGCGTGACGAACAGGACGGGCGCAACCCCGGGCACCTTCAGGGCCGCGGTCATCGGCGCCCGGCCGCCGCGTTCCTGGCCGGGCCGGTCCGGCACGGCCGCGGCGATCCAGCCGAGCAGGGCCATGGTCAGGCCGGTCATCACGAGGAAGGCCACCTGCCAGTTGGCGGCCCTGCCCAGGAGGGTTCCGGCCGGGACGCCGAGCGACAGGGCGACGGGAACGCCGGCCATGGCGATGGCGATCGCCCTGCCCTGGAGGTGCCCGGGGGCCAGCCGGCGCGCGTATCCGGCCAGGACGGCCCAGGCGAGACCCGCGGCGACACCGGCGAGGAACCGGGCGGCCATCGTGAGGGGATAGTTCCCCGAGAGCGCGGTCACGGTGTTCGCCACGGCGAACCCCGCCATCGACACCAGGAGCAGCCGCTTGCGCCGCCAGGCCGCGGTCGCGGCGGTGAGCGGGATCGCGGTCAGCGCCGTTCCGACGGCGTAGACCGTGACCGTCTGTCCGGCGGCGGACTCGCCGACCCGCAGGTCCGCGCCCATCGCGGGCAGCAGTCCTGCGGGCAGGGTCTCGGTCAGGCTGGTGACGAAGACGGCCGTGGCCAGCGCCAGGAGGGCGAGCAGGGGAAGCTTCCGGCCGTCGGCGCCGCCACCGCCCGCGGACACCCTGGGATCTCCAACCGGGCTGGCAGCAGAGCGAGTTGACGCCTCGACGACTGACTTCTTGGTGAAAGACATGGACGCATGCTCGAACCCTCACACCAATGTCAAGGTCAAAAGGAGCGGGCGTGACCTCGGTCACTCACCCGCGCCCCGGCACGGCTCCCTCCTACGTCAGTTGACCCCGCGGTCGAGCCCGGCCCAGTACGGCTCGCGGAGCTTGAACTTCTGGATCTTTCCGGTGGCCGTACGCGGGATGGCCTCGCGGAACTCGACGGAGGTCGGCGCCTTGTACCGGGCCAAGTGCTCCTTGCAGTACGCGATGAGCTCGGCCTCGGTGACGTCCGCGCCCTCCGTCAGGACGACGAGCGCCTTGATCGTCTCGCCCCACTTGTCGTGCGGCACACCGATGACGGCGACCTCGGCCACCGCCGGGTGGCTGAAGATCGTGTCCTCCACCTCGATCGAGGAGACGTTCTCGCCGCCCGTGATGATGACGTCCTTCTTGCGGTCGGAGATCGTCAGGGTGCCGTCGCCCTCGTCGATCGTGCCGCCGTCACCGGTGTGGAACCAGCCGTCCGCAAGGGCCGCCTCGGTCTCCTCCGGCTTCTCCCAGTACCCGTCGAGCACCACGTTGGAGCGGGCGAGCACCTCCCCGGAGTCCGACACCTTCAGCCGCACCCCGAGCGCCGGCACACCGGCCCTGGACAGTCTGCGCGCCCGCTCCTCGGTGGGGAGCCCGGCGTCGGCGGCCCGGGTGCGGTTCACGGTGAGCAGCGGGGAGGTCTCGGTCAGGCCGTAGATCTGGGTGAACTCCCAGCCCAGTTCCTCGTCGAGGCGCTGGATCGTCCGGCTCGGCGGGGGTGCCCCGGCGCAGACGACGCGGACCCGGTCGCGGCCCGGGATCTCGCCGCGCCACGACGCCGCCGCGTCCAGGACCATGTTCCACACCGCGGGCGCTCCGCACATCAGGGTGACCCCGTGCTCCTCGACCCGCCGCAGGATCTCGGTGCCGTCGACCTTGCGCAGCACCACCTGCTTCACGCCGAGACCGGCCATCACATACGGCATGCCCCATCCGTTGCAGTGGAACATCGGCAGGGTGTGCAGATAGACGTCACCCTCCCAGACCCGGGTGTGCAGCCCGAACGTCAGGCCGTTGACCCAGATGTTGCGGTGCGTCAGCTGAACTCCCTTGGGGCGGGCGGTGGTTCCGGAGGTGTAGTTGATCGTGGCCGTGGCGTCCTCGTCCGGGTTCGACCAGGCGCGCGGCTCCACGCCGAACCGCATCAGGGCGGAGTCGGTCTCCTCCCCCAGAACGAACCGGTGGCGCGCCTTCACGGCGGACAGCGCCACGTCGAGCTCCGGGTCGACGAGCAGGACCGAGGCCCCGCTCTGGCGCACCACGTACTCGATCTCCTCCGGCTTGAGGCGGAAGTTGACCGGCACACAGATCCGGCCGCTCATCGGCACCGCGAACAGCAGCTCCAGCATGCGCGCCGAGTTGTGGCTGACCACCGCCACGCGTTCGCCCTCGCCGACGCCCAGCGCGTCGAACCCCGCCTGCCAGGCACGCACCCGCTCGGCGAGTCGCCCATACGTCAGGCCGGGCACCGGCGGGCCCGGCTGATCCGGCTCGTCGACCACACCGGTGGCGGCGGAGAACCCCAGCTCCGCCCGGTCGAGGAAGTCCGAGACCGTCATCGGAATCCGCATCGCTCTTCACTCCTGGGTCGCAAGATCGGCATCACCTGTCAGAGGGGGATTCTGGTACCTCCCGGCGCTCGCAGCGCCCGAAACCCCGAATCGACCTGCGGTGACCGCTCCCCCGCCCCCCCTCTCACTCGGCCCAGCCGCCGCAGCGCAGGGGGCGCGACGGCGTGCACCGACGGTGGTGACGCTCGGCCCGGCCGCGCGGCGGATGCCGTGCCGAGCGGGTCACACCGGGCCGTCCGACCCCCGTACGGACAGCCCGGGCCCGGCCCGGCGCTGGCGAACACGCCTGCGCGCAGCGCTACTTGTCGGCGGTGAGCGTGCCGGCCGCGCCCCAGCTGTCCTTGGGGACCTCGTGGATCCACACCTGGACGGTCTCGGCCGGGATCCGGTACGCGTCGACGAAGGCATCCGTGACCCGCTTGACCAGCTCGCGCTTGAGCTCGACGTCGCGGGGACCCTGCTGAATGGTGACGATGGGCATGGCCAACTCCTCTGTCGGCGGCGGCTTCCCGGCCTTTCCGGGTCGCTCACCGGCGTGACCTCAGTCCATCGGATCCGTGCCGTCCGACCAAGGGGCAGACCGCGACCGCAGCGATCAGGGTTGGTGATCGTCGCTGGTCAGGGCGAGGGCGCCACCGGGAGTGAGGGGCCGCTCGCCATGGACGTGGCGCACGCCTTCAGGAGCAGTTCCACGGTGGCGGACGCGTGGCCCGCACCCACCGCCAGACCTGTGGACAGGGCGAGGCCGGGGGCGCGCAGAGGGCGGAAGGCGACGCGGGGGCTGAGCAGTTGACGGGCGTGGGCCGCGTAGACCACGGACCACAGCGAGCCGAGCCCGATGGCAGCCAGGGTGTTCTGGAGCGAGCCGCCGACCGGCCCCGGCACCGGCTCGAAGCCCGCCGCGTGACAGGCGCCCAGGACCAGGTCCACGAGCGCCGGATTGTCGCGGCGGGCGGTGAGGGACAGCGGGAGCTCGGCCAGTTCCGAGAGCGCGATCTCGTCCCGAGCGGCGAGCGGATGGCTCGCGGGGACGGCCACGAGCAGCGGGTCCTCCCACAGCGGCACGATCCGCAGGCCCGGCACGGGCTCGGGCGAGCGCACGAACGCGGCGTCGAGCCGCCCGTCGGCGACCTGTGCGAGACGGTCGCGCGCCGGCGCGGAGACGAGCTCGACGGAGGTCCCCGGGGCGAGCCCGGCGAACGCGTCGAGCACCCGGCCCAGCTGGTCGCCGAGCCCGGAACTGGTCCCGATCCGCAGCGTTCCCCCCTCCCGGACCGCGGCACGGGCCCGCTCGGCGGCGGCGAGAACCGCGCGGGCCTCGGGGAGCAGCCGCTCCCCCGCCGACGTGAGCCGCACGTACCGCGGCGACCGGTCGAACAGATCGGCCCCCAACTCCCTTTCCAGGCGCCGCACTTGCTGACTCACCGCGGACTGGACGATGTGCAGCCGCGCCGCGGCCCGGCCGAAGTGCAGTTCCTCGGCGACCGTGACGAAGTAGCTGAGCTGCCGCAGTTCCATACGCGGACTGTATCCAGGGGCCTTCGGGGGTCCGGCCGGCCCGGGCGGGTGTGGGCGCAGCACACATGGGTGCTGTCCAATGGCGGCCATGGTGTCGATCGATCGCTGTCTCGCCTTCGCGGCAATGTCCCTCGTAGTGATCGCGATCCCGGGCCCCAGCGTCCTGTTCGTGATCGGCCGCGCCCTCGCGCACGGGCGCCGCACCGCCCTAGCGACGGTCTTCGGCAACGCACTCGGCTCGTATGTCCTGGTGTGCGCGGTGGCGCTGGGCATCGGCGCGTTGGTGGCGCGTTCCGCTTCGGTGTTCCTGGCCGTGAAGCTGGCGGGCGCCGCCTATCTCGTACTGCTCGGGGTGCAGGCGTACCGGCACCGCAAGGAGATGCGGCTCGGGGTGGCGGCCATCGGGGAGGTCGCCGCCGCGGTCCGGCCGGCCCGCGGCGATCTGCGGACCGTCGCGGACGGCGTCCTGGTGGGCGTCACCAACCCCAAGGGCATCGTGTTCTTCGCGGCCGTGCTGCCGCAGTTCGTGGACCACGCGGCCGGCCATCTGCCGTCCCAGATGCTGCTGCTCGGCCTGATCCCCATCACCATCGGCCTGGTCACGGACACCCTGTGGGGCCTGGGCGCGGCGGCCGCGCGCGGCTGGTTCGCCGGCTCCGAACGGCGCCTTTCACTGATCGGCGCCGCGGGCGGCTTCGCGATGATCGGGCTCGGCGTGACGGTCGCGGCGACGGGTCGGGCAGCCTGAGCGGCCGTGCGACCACGGCGGGCGGCCGCGCGGACGTGCGGCCATGCGGACGTGCGGCTGAGCGGACGTGCGGCTGAGCGGACGTGCGGCGGTGAGGCGTGCGCCCGTGGAGCCGTGCGGCAACGACGGGCTGCCCGAGTCGCCCACGGCGGCGGGCGTACGGCGACGGCACGGGGCGGCCCGGGTCGCCCACGGCGACAGGCGTACGGCAACAGGGACGTACCGAGTGATCCCACGGCGACAGGCGTACGGCGACTGCCTCTGGGCCGCCACCCGGTGGGATGAAATCGCCGGACGGGGCCACCGCCGGCCGCTCGGCCGACCCGTCCGGGCCGACCTGCGACAGGAGCGCGTCAAAATCGGCGGCAGTGGGGTCAATGCCCCGTCATGACGGAAGACCGGCACGACGGCGGGGGCATAACTTCGGGCGTACGGGCGTATGACGCTTACGGCATCCGCACTTCCGCACCGGAGGACACCATGGACAGCCTCACCATCGAGGACGCCGACCCCGAAGAACTCCGCCCGGCAGGGCCGCTCTACGTGCCGGTTCGGCTCGGCTCTGCCGGAGGACACCAACTGCGTTTCCTGCGCGACGAGTTCGGCACGCGCACCGCCGTCGGTTTCACCAGCCCGGACCGTCTGCACGCCGTCCTCGGCCGCGACCAGCGGTGGATCCGGCTCGCCGAACCCGCCCTGAGAGCGCTCTCGGCCCCGCTGGGCGTCGACCGGGTGACCGTCGACCCGCTGCTCGCCCCACCCGTCCCCCGCAGGCGCCACGGCCAGACCCCGCCACTGTGCGCCCGCCGGGACCACGCACTGAGCCACTAGCTCCACGCACGGCCCCGTCGGCCAGTCCGGCCGACCGAGCCGTCGGCGCCGGGCTGCCGGGCTGCCGGGCTGTCGGGCTGTCGGGCTGTCGGGCTGTCGGGCTGTCGGGCTGTCGGGCTGTCGGGCTGTCTATCGCCCGGCCGCGAACTCCGCGAACCGTACGTCGTACGAGGTGGCCGAGGTCATGTCGGCGAGCAGCCGCGCGCCTTCCTCGGCCACTGCGGCACGCACGCCTTTCCCCAGCGTGCCGAACGCCTGCACGGTGAGCAGCGCACCCGCACCCCCGCCGTCGCCCCCGCCCTCGCGCTCGTCGATCCGCCAGATCCCGGCGAGGAAGCCGTCGACGAGAAGGGCGCAGTGGGCCTGGTTGCCGGTCCAGCTTCGCCCCTTGTACTCGGCGGGAATCACGCGGGTGCGGTCGGCGTGCGCGAGCAGCAGATTGTCGAACTCGGGCAGGAAGCGGGGCGGAGCCGGCGTGTCCTCGTCGGGCCGGGCGGCGTCCGGCAGGTCGAAGAGCTCGACCCCGCTCTCGTCCCGGAACACCGCGAGCCGGGGTCGCAGCCGCTCGAAGACGGCCCCGAGCCGGGTGACCCCCGCCCAGGTCTGCATGTCCTTGACCGAGGCGGGGCCGAAGGCGCCGAGGTAGCGCAGCACCGTCTCGTCGGGCTCCGGTACCGGCCCGGGCGCGCGGCCGAGCCAGTGCTCGACCGTGGTGAGCGAGACCTGCCCACTGCGTCCCCACATCCCGCGCGGGGGCACCTGGACCAGCGGCAGGACGCAGCGGGCGGCGACCGAGAGCGCGAACGGGTCGGCGTCCGGCCACTCCTTCAGGAGCGCATCGCGCAGCTCCCTCATGGTGTGCGGCCGCTCCTCCACGAGCGCTCGTACGATCGCGCCGAGCCGGTCCGTTTCCACCCCCACCAGGCCCTTGCGGAAGGCGTTCAGCTCCCGGTCCCGGGCAGCCTGGACCAGCGGGCGCAGGGTGAGCGCGTCGTCGGCGGTGTGGGTGTGCAGGGTGGACCGCAGCGTGACGATCCGCACCACGTCGCGTGCCGCCATCAGCTCTGAGAGCGCTTCCGGGCGGAACCCGGCGAGCCGCGACCACAGGGCGAAGTAGGGCGGCTTCACGTTCTGCGCCTGGAGACCGAGGAGGTGGCCGACGGCATCCTTGACCGAGAGCGCGTCGCTGCGCCGCAGCAGGAGCTGGCGGTCGAGGGTGGCGCGGTTGAGCGCGCGGCGCGAGAGCGGGGGCGCGGAGCTGGTGCCGGTCTTCGAGGCCATACGGGCACGGTACCGAGCATTGCGGCCAGTTCCTGTCCGCTTGGGGCGACCGGAAGCGCGCGGAAGCAGGGGCCGGAGCAGCAGGCCGGGAGCAGCAAGCGGGAGCGGTACCTCGGGCTGGTGCGATTTGAGCCGTATATCCTGCTCCGAGAGCATTCCGAAGGTATCCCGCGGCTCTTGCCCGGGGATTCCGAGGGGTACGGACCGAGGTTCGACAGCCCTTGCGGCTGGCCGCAGAGCGGGAGGCGAGAACGTGCCCGACCGAAGGGACCGCCCCGCGCGGCCGCCGAAGAAGCACGCGTGGCGCAGGCAACCCGGTGTCGCCGACGCCCAGGCGAGCACTGAGCCCGCGCCACGCACCGAGGGCAGCGCGAGGCCGGCCGACGGTGGCGTACCCGCCGGGCACGGCAGGAGCGGCAGCGTCGTGCAGTCGGCCCTGTACCGCGACGGGCGCCACATCGCCTCCCACGACACCCTCGCCGAGACGTTCCGCCGTCTGCGCGAGACGCCCGAGGGCATGGCGTGGATCGGCCTGCAACGCCCCTCCGAGTCCGAACTCCTTTCCCTGGCAGCCGAGTTCGACCTCCACGAGCTGGCGGTGGAGGACGCGCTCGAAGCACATCAGCGCCCAAAACTGGAGCGCTACGGCGACACCCTCTTCGTCGTGCTGCGCGCGGCCCGCTATCTCGACGCCCCGGAGGAGGTGGACTTCGGTGAACTCCACGTCTTCGTGGGCCGGGACTTCGTCATCACCGTCCGCCATGGCGCCGCCCCCGACCTCTCGGCGGTCCGACGCCGCATGGAGGAGGACCCCGACCTGCTGGCCCTGGGCCCGGAAGCGGTCCTGTACGCGATCCTGGACGCTGTGGTGGACGGTTACGCCCCGGTCGTGGCGGGCGTGCAGAACGACATCGACGAGATCGAGACGGAAGTCTTCCGCGGCGACCCCGAGGTCTCGCGCCGCATCTACGAACTCTCCCGGGAGATGGTCGAGTTCCAACGTGCGACGCGCCCCCTGGTCGGCATGCTGCACGCCCTGATGGCGGGCTTCGCCAAGTACGGCACGGAGGAGGAACTCCAGCGCTATCTCCGCGATGTCGCGGACCACGTCACCCACATCAGCGAACGGGTGGACGGCTTCCGCCAGGCCCTGACGGAGATCCTCACGGTCAACGCGACCCTCGTGACCCAGCAACAGAACGCGGAAATGCGAGCGTTGGCGGAAGCGGGCTTCGAACAGAACGAGGAGATCAAGAAGATCTCCTCGTGGGCGGCCATCCTCTTCGCACCCACGTTGGTGGGAACGATCTACGGCATGAACTTCGAGAACATGCCCGAGCTGGGCTGGGGCTTCGGGTATCCGTTCGCGATCCTGCTCATGGCGGTGGTGTGCGTCAGCCTGTACTTCATCTTCAAGCGGCGGCGGTGGCTGTAGACCGGACCGCGACGCGAGGGTCGTAGCCAAGAGCAATGACGACACCATGGCCGTCGTGCTGGATCCCGGTGCAGCCACCGTGATCACGCCGAGGTCGAGGACCGGGGTCTGACTGCGGCTCTTCCGCCGCAACGAGGTGTCCGCGGGCTCGGCGGGTGGTGAGGGCTTCACCATCAAGACCGGACGGATCGCGCGCCACCTGCGCGGACGAGCAGGCTTCACCCTGCTCCGGCACCGCGTCCTCCTCGAACAGCAGCACTCTCCGGCACCACCGAATGCGAGGCAGGGCCAGTCGCTGGACACTCCCGCACTCGGCGTGCGCAGCGGCCGGCGAACCCTGGGCCGTTCGCCGAACCTGCGCCGCCTGAAGTGCTGCGGCCGTGACGGCGTCTGGGCCGCGGACGCCTCGGTTGACCGGGCAGGCCGTGTGCCGGGCTCTGCCGCGGCGGCGGATCGACGTCGGCCGTAGGAGAGCGAGGCAAGATCAAGTGCTGGGCGTCACTGGCTGTCTTGTCGGTCCCCAAGGCAGGCTGCGCGCCATATCTCGGCGGTGAGGTCGAGCATGCCTCGGTCCTGCGCCTCGGCTGCCAGGGCGTAGAGGCGCGCGCGGGCCGTCGGGTCGGACTGTTTGACGCGGATCTGCGCCTTGAGCATCTCCAAGCGGATCCGGTCCCGGAAGTTGAGCCGAACCTTCTCGGTGGCGGCCTGTTCGCAGTGGCGGTCGGCCTCCTCGTACTCACCTCGCACGTAGGCGAGTTGGGCGTGCAGGAAGGCGCACTCCTGCTGGTGCTGCGCCGTGCCGATGAGTTCCAGGGCGGGGCGGGTCTCGTCCAGGTAGCGCTGCGCCTTGTCGGGGGCGGGCGGCAGTGCCTGCAGGGCCAGCGCCGCGGCGGCGTGGCGCAGGCGCATCCACAGGAGCAGGTCATCGCGGCTGGACAGTGCGCTCATCGCCCGCTCCAGGAAGGAGGCGGACAGCTCGTAGTTGCCCCTTCGGGTCGAGACCGTCGCGGCGGTCCATAGGGCCTGGGCCGCCAGCGCGCCGGTCTGGCCGCCGACTCGGGCGCAGGCCTCCTCGCTGATGCGGGAGGCCTCGGCGAGGTCCCCGAGTTCGGCTGTCACTGAGGCGAGCAACAGGCGGCATCGGAGCATGTCGTCGTTGTCGAGGGAGTCCTCGCTGCCGATGCGAAGCGCTTCGAGCGCGGTGATCCGGGCCGAGTCGGCCTCGCCCAGGTCGCGCTGGACGCGGGCGAGGTGCAGGCGCGAGTAGACACGCAGCACGGCGTGGCCGAGCTCGTCCGAGAGCGCCGCCAACTTGGTCAGCGTGGTGCGCGCCTCGGACCGCTCGCCGTCGGCCGTGAGGAGTCTGGCCAGGTGGGCATGGGCCTGCCACTGCAAGCCCACGTCCACGTGCTCGGCGCCGGAGAGCGCCGACTCCAGCATCCGCCGGGCATGGCCCGACTCGTCGCCGACCACGAGCACCGCGGCCAGGACGTCCACCAGGCCCGAGGGATCCGTCGTCTCGAAGGCGCCGGCCGGCACGCCGAGGCGTTCCGCGAGGATGGCGACGGCGCGCTCAGTGGGGGGGCGTGCGCCCGATTCGAGGCGCGATAGGTAAGCGGAGGACATGCCGGGGCCGGTGAGGTCCGACTGGGTCTTCCCGCGCTGCTGCCGGAGTTGCTTCAGTCGGCGGCCGAATGAGGGTTGCGTCAGCATGTCTCGTCCCCAGGCTCGTGTCCGTGTCCCCCTCCCTGACTGGCAATGTTGTCAATCAGGTGCCTGGCAAGTCAAACAGGGAGTGAATTCGCGCTGGGCGAGTGGTGTCACGGCCATTCGATGGACTCCTGCTGCGCCGTGTCCCGCATGGGTTGGCCGCCCTGAGCGACGACGGCCGCGGAGGCGCCCAGGGTGAGTACGGCGAGGGCGGCCAGAAGTATACGACTGATGCGTTGCATGGGGTTTCTCTTCCTCTTCGCCGCCTTGGCCCACGGTTGGGCCGGGCGGCGCGTCGATCGGTCCAGGCGGTGGCCCGAAGCGTCTGATCAGGGGTTACAACCTGAAGGTAGCGAGCTGCCTCGGCTTAGGCAATACATTGACAAGATCTGGCAAGCGCTCTTATGTTCTCGCCATCAGTACGGTTCCGCCGATCACTTTCGATCGAGTGCGGACGTACGTCGCACCCTTCTCGGAAGCGGGGGATCTGGGCATGCCGAACAGTGCTGCCAACCATTCGGCCGAAGCGACTCTGGTGAGTGCCTTCCTGGCGACCGCCGAGCGCCATCCGGAACGCGTCGCGGTCAAGTGCGGTACGGACAGGCTGACTTACGAGGAACTCGAAGCCGCGTCGACGGACCTCGCGGCACGGATCCAGGCGCGGACCGACCAGCCCTCCCGGCCGCTCGCGATCCTCCTGGAGCGCTCCTGCGACATGGTGGTGGCCGCCCTCGCGGCCCTGATGACCGGCTCGTCCTACGTGCCGCTCGACCCGGGAGCCCCGGCAGCCCGCCTGGCCACCATCCTGGAGGACGCGGCGCCCGCGCTCGTCCTCACCACTGCCCGGCTGGCATCCGTGCTCCCCGCCGGGCAGGACGTCCTCGTCCTCGACGGCCCCCCGCAGGAGACGCCGGCCGCGCCCCTGCGGCCCATGACGATCACCCCGGACACCCGGGCGTACATCATCTTCACCTCGGGAACCACCGGCCGCCCCAAGGGAGTCGAGGTCACCCACGGCAACGTCGTGCGGCTGTTCTCCGAGACCGAGTCGCTCTTCGGCTTCGGGCCCGACGACGTCTGGTCGATGTTCCACTCCTTCGCCTTCGACTTCTCCGTCTGGGAAATCTGGGGCGCCGTCCTGTACGGCGGCACCGTCGTGATCGTCCCCGGGGACATCGCCAAGGATCCCGCCCGCTTCCGCGCCCTGCTGCGCGACGAGCGGGTCACCATGCTCAGCCAGACCCCCACCGCCTTCGGCCAGCTGATCGCCGAGGAGCGCGGCCACGCGGACCGGCTGTCCGTACGCTCCGTGGTCTTCGGCGGCGAGGCCCTCAGGTTCTCCGACCTCGCGCCCTGGATCGACAAGTACGGCGACGCCACGCCCGAACTCGTCAACATGTACGGCATCACCGAGATCACCGTGCACGCTACCCACCGCCGTGTGAAGGCCGCCGACCTGGAGCAGGACCGCAGTCTCATCGGCCGCCCGCTGCCGGACCTCGGCATCGAGCTCCTGAACGAGGACCTCACCCCCGTCGCCGACGGGGAGACCGGCGAGATCGTCGTCACCGGACCCGGCGTCGCCCTCGGCTACCTCGGCCGCCCCGACCTGACCGCCGAACGGTTCGTCACCCTCACCGCAGCGGACGGCTCGCCGCTGCGCGGCTACCGCTCCGGCGACCTCGCTCGCCGGCTGCCCGACGGCGACCTCGAATACCGCGGTCGCCGCGACGCCCAGGTCAAGATCCGCGGCTTCCGCATCGAGCTCGGCGACATCGAGACCGCGCTGGCCGCCCACCCGGACGTGCGCCAGGCGGCCGTCGCCGTCAAGGAGTTCGACGGGGAGCGCGAGCTGGCCGGATATGTCGTGCTCGCCGACGGCGCCGCCCTGGACGTGGCGCGGCTGCGCGACCACCTGCTCGCGCTGCTGCCCTCGTACATGGTGCCCGTGGCCTTCCGGGCGATGAGCGAGTTCCCGATGACGGTCAACGGCAAGCTGGACCGCGACAAGCTGCCCGCGCCGGCCGCCACCGCCGCCGGCGCCGGGGCGGCGTCCGCCCGCTCGCTGCGCGAGGAACTGCTGTGCGAGCTGTTCGCGCAGGTCCTCGGCCGCACCTCGGTCACCCCCGACGACGACTTCTTCGCCCTCGGCGGCCACTCCCTCATGGCGATCCGCCTCGTCAACCGCATCCGCGCGGTCCTGGGCCTGGAGGTCGCCGTCAAGGACCTCTTCGACGCCCGTACCCCGGGCTCGCTCGCGGCCCGGGCGCACGCAGGACGCACCCGCCCGCCCGTACGGGCCCGCACCCGCGAGGGCGACGCCCCGCTCTCGTACGCCCAGCAGCGGCTCTGGTTCCTGCAGCAGGTCCACGAGGGCACGGCCGCCTACCACATCCCGCACGCCCTGCACCTCACCGGCGGAATCGACGTGGCCGCGCTGGAGGCGGCCGTGCGCGACGTGGTGGCCCGTCACGAGGTGCTGCGCACCGTCTATCCGCAGCGCGACGGCGTCGCCCACCAGCGCGTCCTCGCCGCCGGCGACGCGCGGCCGGAACTGAAGGTCGTCGAGACCACGCCCGAGCTGGTCGACGAGCAGGTGACGGCCGCCGCCCGCGCCCCCTTCGACCTGACCCGCGACCTGCCGCTCCGCGCCCGGCTGCTGCGCACCGGCGAAGAACAATGGGTCCTGCTCCTCGTCCTGCACCACATCGCGGGCGACGGCTGGTCGCTCGAACCACTGATCCGCGACCTGGCCCAGGCCTACACGGCGCGTCTGGCCGGGGCAGCCCCCGACTGGGAACCGCTGCCCGTCCAGTACGCCGACTACGCGGCCTGGCAGCACGAGCTGCTCGCGGGCGAGGACGACCCGGACAGCCTCGTCTCGCGCCAGCTGGACTTCTGGACGAAGACGCTCGCGGAGCTGCCCGACGAGCTCGACCTGCCCACCGACCGGCCGCGGCCCGCCGGCGGCGACTTCGCCGGCGGCATGGTCGTCGGCGACCTCGACCAGGAGCTGCACACCGCGGTGGCGGCCCTGGCCCGGACCACCGGCACCACCGTCAACATGGTGCTTCAGGCCGCCGTCGCCGCCCTGCTCACCCGGCTCGGCGCGGGCACCGACATCCCGCTCGGCAACGCCGTGGCCGGCCGCACCGACGACGCGCTGACCCCGCTCGTGGGCTTCTTCGTCAACAGCCTGGTCCTGCGCGCCGACACCTCCGGCGACCCCAGCTTCGTCGAGCTGCTCGGGCGCCTGCGCGCGGTGAACCTCTCCGCGTTCGACCACGAGGACCTGCCGTTCGAGCGGCTCGTGGAGGCGCTCAACCCCGTGCGCTCGGCCGCCCGCCACCCGCTGTTCCAGGTGATGGTGGCCGCCCAGAACAGCATGCCGGACGACTTCGGCCTGCCCGGCGTCACCGGCACCGCCTACCCCGTCCTCAGCGGCACAGCCAAGTTCGACCTGTCCTTCAAGTTCGAGGAGCGGCGCGGCGCCGACGGCGAGGCCCTCGGCATCCGGTCCGCCTTGGAGTACAGCACCGCGCTGTTCGACCGCGACACCGCCGAGTCGATCGCCGGCCGCCTCGCCCGGCTGCTGCGCGCCGTCGCCACCGCCCCCGTCACCCGGATCAGCGAGGTCGAGCTGCTGACCGAGGCGGAGCGGGCGTCGCTGGTGCGCTGGAACGACACCTCGACGCGGCCCGCCACCACCGAGCTGACCGCCGAACTGGTCGAACGCCAGGCGGACGCGACGCCGGACGCCGTCGCCCTCACCCAGTCCGGCGCCACCTGGACCTACCGCGCACTCGACGAGCGCGCCAACCAGTACGCCCATCGGCTGCGCGCCCTCGGCGTCGGCCCGGACAGCCGGGTCGCGCTGTGCCTGCGGCGCGGCCCCGAAGCCGTCGCGGCGATCCTCGGCGTGTGGAAGGCCGGCGGAGCCTACGTCCCCCTGGACGCCGAACACCCGGCGGAGCGGCGTGAGTTCATGCTCGCCGACTGCGGCGCCACCGTCCTGCTCACCGAGGCCGACCTCGGCGAAGACCTCAGCCTGCCCGAGCGGGTACGGCTGCTGCGGGCCGACCGCGACGAGGAGCTCGCCGCCGCCGCCGTGCACCGCCCCGCCCCCGTCGCGGGCGCCGGCGACCTGGCGTACATCATCTACACCTCGGGCTCCACCGGCCGGCCCAAGAGCGTCCTGATCGAGCACCGCGGTGTCGCCACCCGCCTCACCGACGTGATCGAGCGCTTCCGGCTCACCCCCGCCGACACAAGCCTTCAGATCACCGCCCTGGGCTTCGACCCCTCCGTCCGTGAGCTGTTCGCGCCGCTCGCGGTCGGCGCCACGGTGGCGCTGCTGCCCGCCGACGGCGCCCGCGACCCGCGCGTCGTCGTCGACGAACTGCGCGCCGTCCGCCCCACGGTGATCCTGTTCATCGTCCCGTCCCTGTTGGAGGCCGTGCTCTCCTACGACCTCCGGCCCGCCGACGTAGCCGCGCTGCGCCTGGTCGGCACCGGCGGCGAGGCGCTGCGTGCCCCGGAGGCGGGCACGCTCCTGAACGAGTGGGGCTGCGAGGTCGTCAACCAGTACGGCCCCACCGAGAACACGATGATGTCGTGCGTCCACCCGGTCACCGCGGCGGACCTCGACGGGCGCATCCCCGTCGGCGGCCCCCTTTCCCACACCCGCGTCCACGTCCTCGACGCGCACCTGAACCCGGTGCCCGTCGGCGTCGTCGGCGAGGTGTACCTGGCCGGCATCGGGGTCGGCCGCGGCTATCTGGGCCGTGCGGGTCTCACCGCCACCCGCTTCGTCGCCGACCCCTTCGGGGGGCCCGGCGAGCGCATGTACCGCAGCGGCGACCTCGCCCGCCGGCGCAAGGACGGCACGCTGGACTTCGTCAGCCGCGTCGACGGCCAGGTCAAGCTGCGCGGCTTCCGCATCGAGCTCGGCGAGATCGAGGAGGTGCTGGCCGAACACCCGGCCGTCGCCCGGGCCGCGGTCGTGGTGCGCGAGGACCAGCCGGGCGACCGGCGCCTGGCCGCCTACGTCGTGCCCGTCGAAGGCACCGAGGCGCCGACCCCGGACGAGCTGCGCGGCCAGGTCGCCGCCCGGCTGCCCGACTACATGGTCCCGGCCGCGTACGTCCTGCTCGATGCGCTGCCGCTGCGCGGCAACGGCAAGCTCAACCGCGACCTGCTGCCGCGCCCCGAGATCGGCGCCACCACCTCCGGCCGGGCCCCGCGCAGCCCGCGCGAAGAGGTCATGTGCCAGCTGTTCGCCGAGGTCCTCGGCCTGCCGCACGTCAGCATCGACGACGACTTCTTCCAGCTCGGCGGGCACTCGCTGCTGGCCGCCCGGCTCATCGCCCGGGTCCGCACCGCCCTCGGGCTGGAACTGTCCATGGTCTCCTTCTTCGAGGCGCCCACCGTCGCCGGCCTCGCCGAGCGGGCCGGCGTCGACAACGGCGCCGCCGCCCTGGAGACGGTCCTGCCGCTGCGCACCGGCGGCGACCTGAAGCCGCTGTTCTGCATCCATCCCGGCGGCGGCCTCGCCTGGAGCTACTCCAGCTTCCTCAAGTACGTACCGGAGAACATGCCCGTCTACGGCATCCAGGCCCGAGGCCTGCTGCACCCCGACGACATGCCCGCGACCGTACGGGAGATGGCGGCCACGTACGTCCAGGAGGTCCGGCGCATCCAGCCCCAGGGGCCCTACCACTTCCTGGGCTGGTCCTTCGGCGGCGTCGTCGCCTTCGAGATGGCCACCCAGCTGCAGGCCGAGGGCGACGGGACGGCTCTGCTCGCGATGCTCGACTGCTACCCGGGCGTGCCCGACCACTACCGCGTCAACGAGCAGAACATGGTCGCCGCCCTCCTCGACCCCGAGCGGCCCGGCGTGGTGCCGCAGGCCGGCTCCAAGGAGATCACCGACGTCCTGGAGGTGCTCAAGCAGGACACCGGTGCGCTGGCGAGCCTCACCGAGGACCAGCTCGTCGCACTGCTGACGGCGATGTCCCACAACCGCCACATCGTCAAGGACCACGAGCCGGAGAAATTCCTCGGGGACGTGCTCTTCTTCCTGGCCACCGAGGGCCGTAACGACGGCGCGCCCATGCCCGACGTCTGGGAGCAGTACGTCGCCGGCCAGGTCACCTGGCACTCCGTCAAGACCACCCACACCGCCATGAACCAGCCGGAGTCGCTGGCCCAGATGGGGCCGGTTCTCGCAGAGGCGCTGGCCGAGACCACCGCTGCCCGGCGCAGCGAGAAGCAGGGGAATGACCGATGACCAATCCGTTCGACGACGAGACCGGCCGCTTCCAGGTGATCGTCAACGCCCGGGGACAGCACTCGCTGTGGCCCGAGTTCGCCGAGGTGCCGACCGGCTGGACGGTGGTCCTGCCGACCGACAGCCGGGAGGCGTGCCTCGCCTATGTGGAGGCGAACTGGACCGACCTGCGTCCCGCCCCCGTCGAGGAGGGCGCACCAGTATGACCAGCGACTTCGCGATCCTGAAGGACCGCTCCGTGCTCGCGCTGTTCGCCGCCAGGTCCACCTCCCTGCTCGGCAACGCGATCGCCCCGATCGCGCTCGCGTTCACCGTGCTGCACCTGCCCGGCGGTTCCCCGACGATGCTCGGCGTCGTCCTGGCCGCGCGGCTGCTCAGCCAGGTCACGTTCGTCCTGCTCGGCGGGGCGATCGCCGACCGGCTGCCGAAACTGCGCGTCATGGTCGGCGCCGACCTGGCCGCCGGCCTCACCCAGGGGCTCGCCGCCGTCCTGGTCATCACCGGGCACGCCACCCCGTGGATGCTGGCCGGCTTCGCGGCCCTCGCCGGAGCGGCGACCGCGCTCTTCGAGCCCGCCTCGCGCTCCGCGATGCCGCTGCTCGTCTCGGGCGACGACCTGCAGTCCGCCAACTCCCTGCTCAAGCTCTCGATGCGGGGCGGCGGCATCCTCGGCGCCGCCCTGGGCGGTGTGCTGGTCTCCACCATCGGGGCCGGGAACACCATGGTCGTGCCCGCTGCGACCTTCACTCTGTCCGCGCTGCTGCTGCTCGGCGTCAAGGTCGCCCACCAGCCGCCGCCGTCCGACGCGCCCACGCTGATCCGGCAGATCCGCGAGGGCTGGCAGGAGTTCACGGCCAAGCAGTGGGTCTGGGTGATGGTCTCCCAACTCGCCTACGTCAACGTCCTGCTCGCCGGCAGCTTCTACGTCCTCGGGCCGGTCATGGCCGACCGGTCGCTGGGCGGGGCCGGCGCCTGGAGCGTGGTGCTCATCGCGCAGGCCCTCGGCTTCATCGTGGGCAGCGTGGTGGCCATCAAGTTCCGGCCGCGCCGCCCGGTGCGCGCGGCCGCACTCCTCACCATGGGCTTCCCGCTGTCGGTGCTGCTCATGGCCGCCGAGGCACCGCTCGCCGCGATCGCCGCCGCCACCTTCCTGGCCGGCATCGTCATCGACATCTACGAGGTCCTGCTCGACACGGCGCTCCAGAAGAACGTGCCGCCGCACGCCCTGTCGCGCGTCATGTCGTACGAGTCCCTGGGCTCTTTCGCCCTGGTGCCGCTGGGCATGGCGGGCGCCGGTCCGGTGGCCGACGCCGTGGGCGTACAGACCGCGCTGTACGGAGCCGCCGCGCTGATCATGCTCGCGGGACCGGCCGTCCTGCTCCTGCGCTCGGTGCGCACCGTGACCGACGTACCCGAATCGGAGGCCGGGCACGAGGCCGGGGCCGAGGCCGCAGAGAAGAGCAAGGCATGACCGCATCCGCCCACGCCGCCCCGACCGCCCCCGCGAAGTTCCCGCGCTCCCTGCTGCGCAAGCCGTCGGACGACGCGGCCGCCCGCGTCTTCTGCTTCCCGTACTCGGGCGTCGGCGCCTCGATGTTCAACCAGTGGCCGCGGATGATCGGGGACGTCGAGATCTGCCCCGTGCAGCTGCCCGCACGCGAGAACCGCTTCCGCGAGGCCCACTACGGCACCTACCAGGACCTCGCGAAGAACCTCGCCGACGAGCTGCTGCCCTACCTCGACCGGCCGGCCGTGTTCTTCGGGCACTGCGCGGGCTCCCTGCCCGCCTTCGAGACCGCGCTGCGCCTCGCGGAGCTGGGCGGACCGGTGCCGCGCGAGGTCGTCGTCTCCGCACAAGTGGCCCCGCAGGACTGCCCCAAGGACCGGTTCCTGGACATGACCGACGAGGCGCTCGGCGCCGAGCTGTCGGAACTCGTCGTCGCCCGCGGCGGCGAGGCGCACCCCATGCTGATCGAACTGACCCTGCACGTGCTGCACCAGGACCTCGACGCCAACCGCCTCTACCACCGGCCGGAGCCGGCCCGGCTGCCCTCCGCCGTCACCGCCCTCACCTGGAGCGAGGACCCGGAGATCGAACCCGCCGAGCTGACCGGCTGGCAGGAGTGGTCCGAGCAGGTCACCTTCACCGAACTGCCGGGCGCGCACTACGCGTTCCTGAACGCCCCGGCCGAACTGACCCGGCTGCTGCACTCGCTGGCCCTGCCCGGCGCCCCGCTGCCCGCCGTGGCCGTCTCCTCGCCCGTCGAAGGACACCACTGATGACCGACACCATCGACTCCCTGTTCGCCCGCCTCGCGGCCGAACACCCGCACCGCACCGCGGTCACCGGCGACGACGCCACGCTGACGTACGCCGAACTCGACGCCCGCGCGAACCGGCTGGCCCACCGTCTGCGCGCCGAGGGCGTACGCCCCGGCGAGGTCGTCGCCCTCGCCGCCGGCCGCGGCGCCGCGACCGCCGTCCACCTGCTCGCCGTCCTCAAGGCGGGCGCGGCCTACCTCGGCCTCGACCGCCGCCAGCCGGCCGCACGCCGCGACCTGATCCTGCGCGACGCCGCGGTCCGCGTGGTGCTCGCCGACAAGGGCGCCGCCGACGACCTCGGGGACGCGTACACCGTGCTCGTCCCCCTGGACGAGCCCTCGGAGGAGACGGAGCCCGGGACGGCCCCGCCGGCGCCCGTCGCCGACGGTGACCGCGTCGCCTACGTCGCCTACACCTCCGGCTCCACCGGCACCCCGAAGGGCGTGTGTGTCCCGCACCGCGCGGTGCTGCGCCTGGTGCGCGGCGCGGACTTCCTGACCGCCACGCCCGACGACGTGTTCCTGCACTTCGCGCCGCTCGCCTTCGACGCCTCCACGCTGGAGATCTGGGGCGCCCTGCTGAACGGCGCCCGCCTCGCCGTCGCGCCCGACGGCGACCTCTCCCTGGAAGGACTGCTCTCCTTCGCACGGGAGGAGCGGGTCAGCGTCATGTGGCTGACCGCGGGCCTCTTCCACCAGGCCGTGGACCTCGGGCTGCGCGACCTGCCCGCACTGCGCCAGCTGCTGGCCGGTGGCGACACCCTCTCGGCCGCACACGTCGACCGGGCGCTCGCCGCGCTCCCGCACACGGTCGTCGCCAACGGCTACGGGCCCACCGAGAACACCACGTTCACCACCGTGCACCCCATGACCGAGCCGACCGGGGCGCCGGCCGTCCCCGTCGGCCGGCCCGTCTCCGGCACGGGCGTCCTGCTCCTCGACGAGCGGCTGAGCCCCGTCGCCGACGGCGAGACCGGCGAGATCTACGCGACCGGCACCGGCCTCGCCCACGGCTACCTCGGCAACCCGGGCCTGACCGCCGCCCGCTTCGTCGCCGCCCCCACCGGTGCCCCCGGCGAGCGCATGTACCGCACCGGCGACCTGGCACGCCGCACCGCCGACGGCACCCTGGAGTTCCTCGGCCGCGCCGACGGCCAGGTCAAGGTACGCGGCTTCCGCATCGAGACCGGCGAGGTCGGGGCCGCGCTGACCGCCCTGCCTGCGGTCGCCCGCGCCGAGGTCGTCGCCCCGCGCGACGGCTCCGGCGCCCGCCGGCTGATCGCCTACGTCGTCCCCGCCGACACCACGGCCCGGCCCTCCGCGCTCCAAATACGCACCCGGCTCGCCGAGACCCTGCCCGCCTACGCCGTCCCCTCCCTGGTGCGCGTGGTCGACGAGCTCCCGCTCACCCCGAACGGCAAGGTCGACCGCACCGCGCTGGAACAGCGCTCCGTCCAGGAGCGCCCCGAGGTCAACGCCTCCCACCGCGCGCCCGAAGGCGTCCTGGAGCAGGCCGTCACCGGCATGTGGTGCGACCACCTGGGACTGGAGGGGATCGGCGCCGACGACGACTTCTTCGAGCTCGGCGGGCACTCGCTGCTCGCGGTGGCGCTCATCGCCGAACTGCACCGCGAGTTCGGCGTGGAGATCTCCCCGATCTCCTTCTACCTCGACCCGACCCCGGCCGGACTGGCCCGGTCCCTGACGCAGGCGGGAGTGACCAGGTGAAGCTGACCGACGTCACGGCCGCCGACCGGGCCGCGGTCGACCTGTCCCGCGTCGACCTGTTCGACGCGGCCTACCACGCCAAGGGGGATCCCCACGCCGCCTGGGCCGTGATGCGCGAGCGGGCCCCGCTGCACCGCAGCGAACTGCCCGACGGACGCGCCTTCTTCAACGTCACCCGCTACCACGACGCCTGCCGGGTCCTGGGCAGCCACCGCGAGTTCACCTCCGAGCGCGGCAGCCTGCTCAGCCAGCTCGGACACGACGACGCCGCATCCGGCCGGATGCTCGTCGCCACCGACCCGCCCCGCCACAGCGAACTGCGCCGCCCCCTGAACAAATTGTTCACCGGCCGCGGCCTGGCCCGCAGCGAGGACCGCATCCGCGAGGCCGTGCGCTCCCTGGTCGCCGGCGCCCTCGACGGGCCGGTCTGGGACCTGGCCCAGCAGGCCACCATGCTGCCGATGGCGATCGCCGGCGCCTTGATGGACCTGCCCGAGCCGGACTGGAAGGACCTGGTCCAGTGGACGGGCATGGCCGCCGCGCCGCAGGACCCGGTGTTCACCATCCGCAACCCGCACGCCACCCTCGCCATCGCGCACCACCAGCTCTTCGAGTACTTCGCCACGCAGTACGAGGCCCGCAGGGGCACCGACGGCGACGATGCCTTCCGGCTGCTGATGACCATGCGGGACGGCGAACTGACCCGCGAGGAGGTGGTCGTCAACTGCTACAGCCTGCTCCTGGGCGCCAACGCGACCACCCCGCACACCGTGGCCGGCACCGCCCTCGCCCTGATGGAGCGCCCCGACCAGCTCCGCGCCGTGCGCGAGAACCCCGGGCTGATCCCCTCGCTCGTCGAGGAGGGGCTGCGCTGGACCTCCCCGGCCAGCAGCTTCCTGCGCTATGCCGTGGACGATGTGGAGATCGCCGGGGGTGTGGTGCCCCGGGGCGAGGCCGTCGCCGTGTGGGTCGGCTCGGCCAACCGTGACGCCGACGTCTTCCCGGACCCGTACCGCTTCGACGTCCGCCGCTCCGACAACCGTCACATCGCCTTCGGCTACGGCGCCCACTACTGCCTGGGGGCGACCGTGGCACGCCTCACCCTGCGCCTGTTCTTCGAGGAAGTCCTCGACCGGTTCGAGGAGTTCGTGCCGGCCGGCGAACCGCAGCACCTTGTGTCCAACTTCGTCGCGGGCTTCACCAGCCTTCCGGTCCGCGCCGTACCGCGCCGCGTCGAAGCGGTGGCGGGCCGATGAACGAGAGGAACCCCCACACCATGGCGCAGTCCGCGACGGACCTGACCGCCCTACTGACCGGCATCGTCGGCGAGCAGCTCGGTGGCCAGGAGGTCGACCCCGACGACGACTTCTACGCCCTGGGCGGCGACTCGCTCATCGCCTTGCGCGTCGTCTCGGCCGTGCAGGAGCGGGGCATCGCGATGACCCTCAAGGACCTCCTCTTCCACCCGACCGTCCGCGAGCTGGCCGACCATCTCGCGACACAGGCCCCCGCGCCCGCCGCCGCCCCGGCGCCGGCCGTGGAGCGGGACGCGCTTCTCGACCCCAGCGACCGCATCCTCGTGCCGGCCGGCGTCGCGGCGGCCCTGCCCGCCTCCGCCCTCCAGGTCGGCATCATCTACCTGTGCGAGACCAGCGGTGACCCGGAGCTCTACCACTCCATCATCGGCTGGGAGACCGTCGCCGCCTTCGACGAGCAGCTGTTCCGCGAGGCCCTGGCCGAGCTGTGCGACCGCCACGCCGCACTGCGCACCTCCTTCGACCTCGGCACGTACTCCGAGTCGGTGCAGCTGCAGTGGGAGAAGGTCGAACCCCCGCTGACCGTCGAGCGGATCGGCGACGACAACCCGGCCAAGGGCCACGTCAGCATCCGCACCTGGAGCCGCGAGGGCCTGACCCTGCCCATCGACTGGAGCCGGGCGCCCCTGTTCCGCTGCCACGTCGTGGCCCAGCCCGACTCCTTCCACGTCGCGATCGCCAGCCACCACGCGATCGTCGACGGCTGGAGCTACGGTCGGCTCATCGTCGACCTGCTGGAGCTGTACGCCGCCAAGCTGCGCGGCGAGGACGCCGAACTGCCGCGGCCGCCCGTCACCGGCGAGCACGACTTCATCGTCGCCGAGCGCGAGCTGCTCGCCTCCGCCGAGGCCGCCGACTTCTGGCACGGGCAGGCCGACAGCGAGCCGCTGCTGTTCTCCCGCGGGCAGTTCCACGGCGCGGCCAACGCGGTCGCCGGAGTCGAGTTCACCGTGCCCGGTGTGGTGCTCGACGGCATGCGCGCCACCGCCCGCGACGCCGGCGTCTCGCTGAAGTCGCTGGCGCTCGCGGCCCACGCGCGTGCCCTGTCCACCTGGACCGGCCGCGACGACGTGGTCAGCGGTGTCGTCGTCAACACCCGCCCGGAGCGGCCGGGCGCCGACCTGATGGTCGGCCTCTACCTCAACACGGTGCCGCTGCGACTGACGGACCTCGGCGCGCCCCTGCCCGAGCTGGCCCGCAGGGCCCACGCGTCGGAGCGCGACGGAGCGCCCTACCGTGCCTTCCCGCTCGCGCAGATCGAGAGCCGCCTGGGCCGGCCGCCCTTCGACGTGACCTTCAACTTCATGAACTTCCACGTCTACGGGGACCTGGACGGCACCCAGGGCCTGCGGACCCGCGACTGGTGGGTGAAGGGCAAGCCGAGCTTCCCCTTCCGTGTCGACTTCGAGGTCGACGGCGCCGAGGCCGGCAGCCGCGTCACGGTCGCCTACGACCCCGCGCTGCTCGACGAGGCCCGCGTGCGCGAGTACGCCCGCCACTTCGAGGCCGCCCTCACGGCCGCCGGAGGCACCGCATGAGCGAGCGGCGCCGCACCCTTGCGGTGCTCTACGACGACGGCGCGGCCTCCGCGGGCGAGATCGGGGTCGGCCTGGCCGACCTCGGGGACATCGTGTTCCTGCTCCCGCCCACCGGCCACGCCGAACGGCTGCGGCCCGTCCTGGAGAACTTCGGGACCGTCGTGCCGCTCACGGGTACCACGGAGGGGGACATCGCCCTGGCGCGGGACCTGGCGCCGGACGCGGTGGTGACCTACAGCGAGCGCATGGTCCGCAGGACGGCGGAGATCGCCGAGGCGCTGGGCCTGCCGTCCCACACCCCGGAGGTGGCCGCGACGGTCACCGACAAGATCCGCCAGCGCCGGGTGATGCGCGACGCCGGCGTCGACAAGGTCCGCTCCCACCCGCTGAGCTCACCCGACGAGTGGCCGCGGGTGTACGACGCCGTGGGTCTGCCCGCCATCGTCAAGCCGGTGCGCGGCGGCGGCAGTCGCGACACCTACGCCGTCACGACCGCCGCCGAGATGGAAGAGCTGCTGCCGCGGCTTTTCCCCGAGGGCACGGAGGCCGCGTACACGGTCGAGGAGCTCTTGCAGGGCGTGCCGAGCGCGCCCTATGGGGACTACGTGTCCGTGGAGAGCGTCTGCACGCCGCAGGGCGTGCGGCACTTGGCGGTGACCGGCAAGTTCCCGCTGCTCAAGCCGTTCCGCGAGCTGGGCAGCTACTGGCCCTCGCACCTGCCGGCCGATGTCCTGGCGGAGGTCACCGACCTCACCACCCGCGCCCTGGACGCCCTCGGAGTGCGCTACGGCATCACCCACACCGAGCTGAAGCTCACGGCCGACGGCCCGCGCATCATCGAGGTCAACGGCCGGCTCTCGGGCCATCTCAACCTGATGAGCCGCCGGGTCTGCGGCGTCGACATGGTGCGCCTCGGCGGCCTCCTCGCCCTCGGGGACACCTCGCAGATCCCGGAGTTCGACTACGGCGGCCGCGTCCACTTCCTGTTCAACACCATGGCCCCGGTCGAGCCGTGCCGGCTGGAGGCGATCCACGGGGCCGAGGACGTGCGCAAGGTCGAGGGCATCGACGGCATCCGCCCCTACGTCCGCCCGGGCACCGACCTGGCCGGCGGGGTGATGACCACGCCGCTGGACGTCATCTGGGGCTCCTGCGCCGACCACACGGCGATGCTCGACGCCCTGGAGGAGGCGCTGCCGAAGCTGACGTACGTCTTCAGCCGAGCTGACAGCACCGTGCGCGAGGCGACCGCCGCGGCGCTCACCGACGTGAGCGAGGCCGGCGCATGACGGCCGCGGTGGGCCCCAGGACCTGGCTGCGCAGGTTCCACACCACGCCCGACCCGGCGACCCGCCCGGTCCAGCTGGTGTGCCTGCCGCACGCGGGCGGCGCGGCGGGCTACTTCGTCCCCCTCTCCGCGGAACTGTGCGAGGTGGCCGACGTACTGGCCGTCCAGTACCCCGGCCGCCAGGACCGCTGGCACGAACCCGCCGTGGACGACCTCCACGAGCTGGCCCGGCAGGTCGTCGCCGCGCTCGAACCGGCCCTGGACGACCGCCCGGTGGTGCTGTTCGGACACAGCATGGGCGCCCTGGTGGCGTACGAGGCAGCCCGCCTCCTGAACCCCGCGCGGCTGTACGTCTCCGGATGCCCCGCCCCCTCGCGTGGCGTCGAGAGCGAGCAGGAGATCACCGACGACCAGGGCATCCTCGACGACCTGCGGGCGCTCGACGGCACGGACGCCGAGCTGCTTTCCGACCCCGCGCTCCTGGAGCTGATCCTGCCCGCGCTGCGGGCGGACTACCGGGCCGTACGCACCTACAGCTGGCGGCCGGGCCCCGAACCGTCCTGTCCGCTGACCGTGCTCACAGGCGACCGTGACTCCCGCACCCCGGCGGACGCGGTCATGGAATGGAAGCGGCACGGCACGAAGGACATCCGCTTCCACGCCTATGCGGGCGGTCACTTCTACCTCACCGAGCACACCCGACAGGTGGCGGAACTGATCGCCGCCGACCTCGCCTGAACCCTGAGAGGTGATCCGTCCCCTGTGATCGTGTCACCGGGACGGACCACGATGACGGTCACCACCCACCGGGACAGCGACCCCGACGGCCCGACCAGGATCTACGACACCCGGCGCCACACGGAGCAGCCCGGCTTTGCCGGGGTCGGCAACGGTGAACCGGCCCCGCACACGGAGCGCTCCGGGCTCCCCCAACCACCCCGGTGCATGCTCCTCGTCCGCGCGAGCCCGCCCGCTTTCGGTGACGGCGCCGGCCACGCCACCCAGGTCTTCACCCGCTGCCCCAGCCTCAAGCCTGTGCTCGGCTCGCCGCGCGATCACCCGGCGAGCCGGCGCACAGTCGCGCCGGGTCGTGTCGTCGTCCGCCGAAGCGGCCGGACGGGACGCCTCGCCCCCCGAGAAGCAAAAGGGAACGATCGTTTGCGCTATGGGTGACCTCCTGCTACCGTCACCATGAAACGCAAACGTGCGTTTTCGTTTGACGTGGGGTCGGTGCCGCTCGTTCTCACCCGGCCGCCGCCCCGCCGGACGGCGAGGAGCGCATCATGCCGAAATCGCCAGCAGCCCACTCCCTTCCGTGTCGGACGGACGTTCTGATCTCCGGAGCGGGGCCCACAGGTCTGGTTCTGGCGGCGAGCCTGCGCCGACTGGGCGTGGACCACGTGCTGATCGACCGCGATGCCGGGATCCAGCCCGGATCCAAGGCAGCCGCGGTACAGCCGCGGACGCTGGAGTATCTGGACCGGATCGGAGTCGGTGCGGCCCTTGTCGAGCGCGGGAAGAAGGGGCGCGGATTCTGCCTGCGCGACCGGGACCGGACACTGCTGCGGGCCTGTTACGACCGTCTCGACACACCGCACCCCTACATGCTGCTGGCCTCCCAGCAGACCACCGAGGAAGTCCTGGCGCGGCGGCTCGTGGAGCTGGGCGGCGCCGTACACCGCGAGCACCGACTGCTGGGCTTCATCGCAGATTTCCCGGGCGTGACTGCGACGGTCGCTGGACCGGACGGCGCGGTGCATGCGCTGACCGCCCGGTATCTCGTCGGCTGCGACGGCATTTACAGCACGGTGCGAACGGCGGCCGGGGTCGCGTTCCCGGGGGATTCGCCGGAGCAGCTGTTCGCGCTCGCCGACGTCCGCCTCGCTCCCGGGCGGCAGACAACAACGTCCGACGATGCCGCGTTCTACCTGTCGGAGGCGGGGCTGCTGCTCATGTCCCCGCTCTCCGACGGACTGCACCGTCTGGTCGCACCCGTGGCGGCCGGCACGTCCGCACCCGGTGCGGACGACGTCGAGCGGCTGTTGGCCACGCGCGGCCCTGCCGGAAAGCGGCAGCGGGTGCTGGAGATCGTGGCGGCCTCCACCTACCGGGCCCAGGAGCGGGTGGCCGAGCAGTTCCGCGCCGGACCGGTGTTCCTGGCCGGGGATGCCGCCCATACGCACAGTCCGGCCGGCGCCCAGGGCATGAACACAGGGATGCAGGACGCCGGGAACCTGGCCTGGAAGCTGCACGCAGTCCTGTCCGGCGCTGCTCCCGAGACGCTCCTCGACAGCTATCACCGTGAGCGGCAGCCCGTGGCGGCCCAACTCGTCGCCTTGACAAGCCAGTTCGCCCGGATCGCGACCCTTGCCGACCCGGCGGCGAGCCGACGCCGCAACGCGCTCCTCGCGGCAGCGGCGGCCACCCCCGGCATCACCGACTGGCTGGCCGCCACCCTGGCCCAGCTGGACATCGCATACACCGACGAGCCCGACCTCGGCCATCCTCGCCCGGGCACGCGCGTCTCACCGCTCGCCGTCCCGCCCGACGGCCTCCGCTGGACCCTGGCTCTGCCGGGCGAACCGCGGCGCGGTATCACGGCGAGCAGGCGCGGAGAGCTGGCCGTCCGGTACATCCGGAACCTGCCGACCACGCTCCTCGTGCGCCCCGACGGACACCTGGCCGCTTCCGGCGTCCCCGGCGATCCGGCCACCGTCGCCGAACGCCTGGGCCAGTACCTGCCCCGGTAGGTCCTCCCGAACAGCGGCCCCGTTCAAGGAGACACGGACATGACTACTGCTCACGCCACTTCCCCCACCCTCATCCGCCAGGCAGCCGTCTTCGACGGAAGCCGGCTGCTGTCCGCACAGGACGTCCTCATCGACGGCCCGGTGATCGCCGCTGTCGGAACCCGCCTGGAGGCCCCTGACGGGGCGACGGTCCTGGACGGCGCCGGGCGCACCCTGCTGCCAGGTCTGATCGACGCGCACACCCACACCACCGACACCGCGCAGCTGCGCCAGGCGCTGCTGTTCGGGATCACGACCGAGCTCGATATGGGCGGCTCCGCCGAGACCGCCCGCCGGATGCGTGCCGCCGCCGACGAGCGGGACGATCTGGCCGATGTACGCGTCGCGACCACCGGCGCGACCGCCCCCGGCGGCCACCCCTGCCAGCTGGTCGAGCTCGGCATGATCGAACCGTTCCCCACGGTCGGCGGGCCCGACGAGGCCGACGCGTTCGTCGCGGCCCGGGTCGCCGAGGGCGCGGATCATCTGAAGATCTTCATCGAGGACGGCACCGCCATCGGCAAGCCGCTGCCCCTCATGTCCCCGCAGACGGTCACCGCCCTGATCCGGGCGGCGCACGAGCGGGGACTGCGGACCGTCGCCCACACCCTCACCCGCAGCGCGGCGCGTCAGGCCATCGACTGCGGCATCGACGGCCTGGCCCACGCCCCCGCCGACGGTCCGAGCGACCAGGCCCTGATCGAAGCAGCGGTGGCGGCCGGCGTGTTCATCGTGCCCACTCTCACCGCGCTCACCGGCATGACCGCCGTCCCTGCCGAGTACGAACTCTGCGACGATCCCAGGCTTCGCCCCTACGCAGACCCGCAGTGGCTGGCAGACCTGGACGAGATCCGCACCACCGACCCCGCCCGGCGAATCGGCCCCATCGGAGTGGAACCCCAGTACGCCGCCGACGCCGCCCTGCGGATGTTCCGCCTCGGCGTGCCCCTGCTCGCGGGCACCGACGGCACGGGCGGCCACGGTCATCCCACCACCCACGGCATCAGCTACCACGGCGAACTCGCCCTGCTCGTCGCGGCCGGACTCACCCCCGCCCAAGCCCTGACGGCCGCCACCTCCGCGCCCGCCGACGCGTTCGGCCTCTCCGACCGCGGGCGCATCGGACCGGGACTCCGGGCGGACCTGCTGCTCGTCGCCGGCGACCCCACCCGCGACATCACCGCTCTGCGCGCCATCACCGCCCTGTGGCGCACCGGCACCCTCGTCGAGCGCACTGCCCCTCTCGCAGAACAGACCAAGGACCGGACCCAGGAGTAGCCATGAACACCGGCAGCGCCTCGACGAACCCCGTGCCTCTGGGCATCCATCACCTCAAGCTGCCGGTCACCGACCTGGAGCGCAGCGCTCGTTGGTACGGCAGGGTGCTGGGCGCCCACCGCCTGACCGAGCTGGACCACCGCCGCCCCGACGGCACGCTCTTCGGCATCGTCCTCGACGTCCCCGGCCTGGGCACTCGCCTGGAGCTGCGCCTGGACCCGGCCACCGCCACCGCCCTTGCGGGCTACGACTTCCTCACCCTGGCCGTCAACGACCGGGCCGCCCTGGACCATTGGATCACCCACTTGGACACTCTCGACGTTCCACACTCCCCGCCGGTCGTCGCCCTGGTGGGCTGGCTCCTGGTCATCCCCGACCCCGACGGGCTGCGCCTGCGTCTCTACACCGTCGCGCCTCACGGCCTGGACGGCGCACATATCGAGTACGACTCACCCTGGCTCAGTACCGGCCCCGCCCCCGTCGGCAGGCATCACTGACCCCGACTGCCGCTCTCCACGGCCGGCACGGTTCCGGCCGCCCCCATGATCACGGGCGCGAAGCGCCGTCGAGCGCCGGGGCGAGGCAGGAGAGGCCACCGACCAGCTGGTCCGCGTCGACCGGCGTCACCAGGTGGCGGCCGACCAGGAGCCCGGGCATGAGTGTCATGAGGACGGTCGCGACCTGCTCCGGGTCCGCAGTGGAGGACAGAGTGCCTTCTTCACGCCAGCGACGGGCCAGTTCGGCGAGCTTGTCGCGCATGCCCAGATAGAAGGTCCGGGTGCGTCTTTCGAGTGCCGGGTTGCGCAGTGCCTCGCCCCAGGCCTGGATCGCGATCCGGGTCAGATCGTACGGCCGCCCCTCGCCCCGGTCGCGGGCTTCGGCGGCCATGGTCCGCAGGACCTCGGCGGGCGAAGGGGTGGGGCGGCGTTCGAGGAGGCGTTCGAGGAGTTCACCGACCAGTGTCAGGGCCTCGTCCGCTGCGGCGTCGATGAGGTCGTCCTTGCTGCGGAAGTAGCGGTAGACGGCACTGGAGGACATGCCGGTCGCGGCGATCACGTCATCCATCGACGTGGCGTGAAAGCCGTTGCGGGAGAAGCAACTCCAGGCACTGGTGAGGATGTGGCGCCGCCGCTCTTCGCGGCGCTCTTCGCTCAAGCGGGGCATGCGCCCACTCTAAACAAGAACGGTGGTTTCCGTTACCGGGGGGCGCCGAGTGGCTGCCGGTCCTCCCGGGGCCGCACCGAGCAGAGCAGCGCCAGGCGGTCGGCATCCGTGCTGCCGGGCTCGGCGGTGCCGACGAGGAGGCTCTGCCCGGGAGCGTCCTGCACCTCGAAGGTCTGGTACGTGAGTGTCATCCGGCCTGCAAGGGGGTGCTGGAAGGTCTTGTGCCGGCTGCCCAGCCGTCCGACGTCCTGACGTTCCCACAGGATCGTGAACGTCTCGCTCTCCGCGCGGAGTTCGGCGATCAGGGCCGCGAGGTGGGGGTCGTGGCGCTCGTGGCCGTAGGCGAGCCGCAGCGCGGCGACGGTGTCGCGCGCCACGCTCTCCCACTCCGCGAACAGCGTGCGTGCGGCGGGGTCGCGGAAGAGGGAGCGGACCATGTGGCGCGGGTCCGCCAGCGGTGACAGCAGCGCGGCGGCCGGCGCGTTCGAGGCGAGAACGTCCAGGCGGCGGTTGACGACGTAGGCGACCGCGGTCGGGAACGCGTCCATCAGCTGCCGCAGCTGGGGTGCCACGCGCTCCGCGCCGGGGGCGTCGTCGCGCGGCACCAGGCCGGCCAGGCGGTAGGCGTGCCAGCACGCGTCGGAGTCCAGGTTCAGGGCCCGGGCGAGGGCATCGATGACCTGGCCGGAGGGGTGCCGCTCGCGGCCCTGCTCCAGGCGGGCGTAATAGTCGGCGCTGACGCCGGCGAGGACGGCGACCTCCTCGCGCCGCAGTCCGCTGACCCGGCGGCTCGTGGAGCGGGGCAGCCCCGCGTCCTGCGGGCTGACTCGCGAACGGCGTGCCAGCAGGAAGGCGCCCAGTTCATTGCCGCTCATACCCGAAAGCCTACGCCGCCGGTTCCTGGGAGTGCGGCACCCAGGAAGAGCCCTCCTGCCACCTGCGCGGGATCGGGGCCATGCTGACGGAACCGGACGGTCCACCCATGAGGCCGTCGGCCTGACGAAGGAACGAGCATGACGTACCCGGCCGCCACGACTGCCCCGAAGACCGTCCTGATCACCGGGGCCAGCAGCGGCATCGGCGAAGCCACCGCCCGACGGCTGGCGGCAGCAGGCCATCAGGTGGTCCTGGGCGCGCGCCGAGTGGAGCGCCTGGCGGCCCTCGCCAAGGAGATCGAAGCCGATGGCGGCAGCGCCCTGCCGCACACCCTGGACGTGACGGATCCACTGGGCATGCGCTCGTTCGTCCAGGCCGCTCTCGACCATTACGGCCGGATCGACGTCCTGGTCAACAACGCCGGGGTCATGCCCCTGTCCCGCCTCGACGCACTGCGGACCGACGAGTGGGATCGCATGATCGACGTCAACCTGCGCGGAGTCCTGCACGGCATCGCCGCGGTGCTGCCCACCATGACCGCCCAGGGCGCCGGGCACATCGTGAACATCGCCTCCGTGTCCGGGCTGCGCGTGGACCCGACCGCCGCCGTGTACAGCGCCACCAAGCACGCGGTCCGCGCCCTGTCCGAGGGGCTGCGTCAAGAGAGCCGACACCTGCGGGTGACCGTGATCAGCCCCGGTCTGACCCACAGCGAACTGGCCGAGACCATCGCCGACCGGGACACCAAGGACGCGGTCGCGGGCCAGATGGCCATCGCGATCCCCGCAGCGGCGATCGGCGAGGCGGTCCACTACGCGATCACCCAGCCCGCCGAGGTCGACGTCAACGAACTCGTTGTCCGCCCGACCGCCCAAGGCTGAACCGCACGCCTTCCGGCGAAGAAAGGCAGCCGTCATGGTGACCGAAGACCAGGTGCGCACCTGGGTCGAGGGGTATCTGAGAGCCTGGACCAGCAGCAGCGAGAAGGACATCGCCGCGCTGTTCACCCCGCAGGCCGAGTACCACGAGTGGCCCTACGAAACGGACTGGATCGGCCGCGACGCCATCGTCGAAGGCTGGCAGAGCCGCACCCCCTGGCAGGAAGGCGGCTGGACATTCGACTGGTCCCTCCTGACCCTCAACGGCGACACCGCGGCCATCGCATGCACCGGCCGCTACAAGGAACTCGGCACCTTCGCCAACCTGTGGACCGTCACGTTCGACAAGAACGCCCGTTGCACCATGTTCCGCATGTGGAACAACGAGATCTGACCCGCGAGACGCCCCACCTCCGCGGATTCCCCCTCCGGTCCGGCGCCGAAGTGCCGGGCCCTCCTCGTGCCTCGGGCCAGGCTCGGCGTTCGGGAGCGAAGGGGTGTTTCCCCCGTGGGGACGTCCAGCACACCGTGCGACCGCGGTCAAGAGCGCAGTGGCACCCCTGTCCGCTTGCTCAGGACCAGTGCTGCCGCGCCTCGCAGTCGGCATACGCATAGGAACCGTGCGGGTAGCGGTCACACGGGTCGGGGGACGGCGCGGCGGTCAGCGCCGCGGTGATGAGAGCGACGGCGGCGAGAAGGCGCAGCATGGAGATCCCGTCGGTAGGTGGTTGCTTGGTGGCCTGCCCGGGAGCTGACTGGCCTCCCGGTGTGCGGAGGAGTCCGACGGCCGTGCGCACATGGGCTGTCGTCGCCATGACGGGCCCTACGGTGCGCACAGCCGGTTCAGATCGTTGACGTCCCCCCGGAGTGCCTGGGTGCCCGGACCATTCCAGGGGTGTCGGTTGAGGAAATCCTGCGCGGCGTTGCGCACGCCCTGCCAGTCCGTCGCGCCGGTCGGGGCGCCCGCACTCTGGAGATCGGCCCGTGTGTTGCGGACGGCCTCGCCGCAACTGCCGGCCCTCAGACCGGCGAAGGAGGGGTCCGCCGCGACGGCGACGGGACCGACCATGGTGCTGAGTGCCACCGCGCTCACGATGGCGGCGAGTGCCGCCCTCCGGAACTGCATACGCTGCACCTCTCTCGCGAACCCGCCGACTGCGGGCCATGCACCCCAGCCCTTCCACGGCGGGCCGGCGCCTACTCACCCACGTCGCGAGGAAACGATCAGGCATCATCCGGACTGGCTATGTCCCGTCTTCTCCGGCGGGCGAACGCCTGGTGGAGCCATCAGCCGGCTGCCCCGGGGCCCACGACCGTGCGATTCGGCCGGCCAGACCGAGACCCCACCGACCTACAGGCCTCGGTCCGTCCCATGCGGCAGCGCCCTGGCGCGCGGCTTCTCCCAGGTCGGTTCTGGTCCTCAGCAGCGATACGGCGGACGGCGTCGTCCAGCAGATCCGGGCCCATCTCCTGGTCCATCACGCGTTGCGGGAACCGATGCCGAGAACGGCAGCCACCCGCCAACTCGCGCCGGACTGGATCTCATTCCCGTGGACGTCGAGCGGCCCCCAACCACCAGACCCGAAGCGACGACAGTGGTCCTAGTCGTGTTCGGCCCGGAAGATGGGCCATCCGATCTCGGTGGTCCATTGAGAGGGGTCGGAGCTGTTGTGGGCGGCGCGCACGTAGTACTCGCGCAGTGGGCCGGCGACGCTGATCTCGTGTCGGACGGTGTGGGCGCCGAGTTCACCGTAGGTGAGGTCGACGTCGGCCAGTGGGCCGTGGTGGGTGATGACCGCGAGTTCGGCCGCCGGGACGAGCAACGGCTCGACCCGGCCAATGGGGCGCACGGGCCCCTCTGCCGGGACGAAGACCGTGGCCTGGCCATGGTCGTCCTGGAAGATCTCGCTCGCGTACAAGCCACCCGGGGGACCAGTCGGGTCCAGGCCCAGGGCCTGGACCGCGGCGTGCAGTTCCCCCAATGCGCCCTGCCACCACGGCAGCAGGTCCCCGCGGTCCACGGCCGCGGTAATGCCCACGGCCGGGCAGGGCGGCACTGTGCGGTACTCGATGGAGGCGGCCGCCGGGCGTTGCACCAGGTTGCGCACGGATTCGACCGCAGTGCGGGTCCGGGCCAGCTCCGTTTCCAGGCGGTCCAGGTGCCTGACGATCACCTCGCCGCGGGCCGTCGCGTCCGAAGTGGCCAGGACGGCCTTGACATCGGCGATGGGCATGTCCAGGTCCCGAAGGCGGCGGATGACCTGCGCGGTGGGGACCTGGTCGAGCGCGTAGTAGCGGTAGCCGGTCTCGGGGTCGACCTGGTCGGGGTTCAGCAGGCCGACCTGGTGGTAGTGACGCAGCGTCTTGACGCTCAGGTGCGTCACCCGCGAGAAGTCACCGACTGTCAGTGTCTGCTTCATCGCGCCAGTATCGACCCTCCCCCTGCGGGAGGGTCGACCGTCAGATCCGGTGTTGAACCTCCCGCAGCCGGAGCGCCGAGTGTGGTGACCAGGCCGCCGAGGCGGTGGCCGTGAACCCCGCACCAGGGAGGTCCCCTCATGTCCGGTACCGCGCTGCTTCCGGTCCTCGCCGAGCACGTCCGCGCCGTCAACGCCTTCGATGAGGACGCGATCGTTGCCACGTTTGCCGAGGACGCCTTCGTCAACGATGTGCGCCGTGAGTTTCGCGGGGCCGCGGCCATCCGCCGCTGGGTCGCCAAGGAGATCGTCGGCGACAAGATCACCCTGGAGGTGACCGAGGTCGTGGACCACTACGGCGACCAGATCGTGCGCGCCCGCTACGACGGCGAGTACGACAAGACCAACCTGCACGGCGAGCTGCTCCTGACCAACTACTTCACGGTCTGCGACGACAAGATCACCTCACTGATCGTCGTCCGTAACGAACCTGCCTACTGAACCCGGACCGGGCGCCCGGGTGGCGCTCCGCGAACGCAAGGACGTGCCACCCGGGGATCAACCGCCGACCGGAAGGTGGCCCGGTCGTTTCACCGCATGACCCACCAGAACAGTGTCGATGCTGGTGATGGGCAGGGATGCGAGGTCGCGGGTGATGAAGCGGTGGAGGTCCTCCAGATCGTGCAGCCATACGGCGACGCTGAGGTTGGACGGCCCGGTGAGGGCAAGGACGCCGTGCACCGCCGGGTGGGCCGCCAGAGCGCGCCCGGCGGTGTCCAGGTGTCCGGGAGGGATCTGGAGGTAGAGGTTGGCGTCGACGTCCAGCCCCAGTCCGCGGGGGTCCAGGGCCACGTGGGTGACCAGGGCGCGGTCGCGCAGCAGGGCACTCAGGCGCCGACGGACGGTGGACTGCGGGTGCCCGGTGCGCGCGGCCAAGGAGGCGGCGGTGACTCGTGCGTCGGCCAGGAGCGCGTCCGCCAGTTCCTGGTCCAGCGGGTCCAGTTCGGCCGGCGGTCGGCTGGGCTGCGATGGCGGGGTGAGCGCCCTGCGCTCGTCCTCGGTCAGGGCATCCAGCCGCCAGTCGGTGGCGTCCGCGTAGACGTGCAGGACCGTCTGGGCGATGACGGAGGTGATGGCCTTGGTGGCGGGCAGCTGCCGGAACACCAGGCGGCTGCGGTGCCCCTCGGCCAGCAGCACGGCGGTGATCTCGTCCCCGCCTGCGGACATGTCGATGAACGGGATGTCGGGGCGAGCCGCCAGGGCAGCGGTGATGGTGTCGAGCTTGCCGCGCAGCACCTTGATGCGCAGCAGCATCGCGGTGGAGTCGCCACCGCGCGGGCGCACAGCGACCACCCGGACCGTGCCGCTGCCCAGCAGTGCCGCCAGGCGCCGATGGACGAGACGCACGTTCAACCCCAGGACGCGTGCCGCACGCTCCGTGCTCAGCCGACCGTCGCACTGCAGAGCGGCGATCAGCCGCCGATCGAGGGGGTCCAGGGCAGTTTTCTCCATCACGGGCTTCATATCAGCACGTTTCGCTTACCGGGTCACCCTGACCGGTCGATCATGCGCGGACATTCGTCATGGTGGGGACATCAGCACTCGCGTTCGGAGATCCCCGTGACACCTTCCGCACTTCTGCCCCCGATGATCCAGGCCGCCCGCACGGTCGGCGCCTGGCTGGACAGCCAGGAACGCCCGCAGCCGGCCCGCACCCTGGCCGAGTTCAAAACCGCCTTCGACGCCGTCGACACCCCGGCCGCGGCCCTGCTCCACGAGCACCTCGACCCGCTTCGGCCCGGCGTCCCCTGGTCGGGGAACCTGTATTCCCAGCCGCTGCCCGCCGGGGAAGTATGGGTGGTGGACGTGATGGACGGCGCAGTGCAGTACCTCCAGGGACTGCCGCAGTGGTGCGTCAGCCTCACTTTGGTGGAGGACCGGGAACCAGTGGCCGCGGTGCTGCACAGCCCCGCACTGGAGGAAACCTACGCGGCGGCGCGCGGCCACGGCGCCTACCGCGACGGGGTGCCGGTCCGCCCCTCGGGCAAGCAGGATCTGGCCCTGACCCTGCTCGCTACCAGCCAGCCCCCGTTCGCCGCCACCCAGCCCCAGGCGGTGCAGGCCGCCGGGCGCTCCTTGAGCGTGCTCCTGCCGCGGGTCGGCGCAGTCCGCAACCTGGGACCCACCTCGTGGCAGATCGCCGACACGGCCGCGGGGCGCATCGATGCGTTCTGGCAGGCCGGCCACGACGACGAGAACCTCCTCGGCGCCGCCCTGATCGCCCGAGAAGCCGGCGCCCATGTCACTGATGCCGCAGGCAGGGCCTGGCAGGCGGGGGCGGACAGTTTCCTGGCCGCCCCCGCCACCCTGCACCAACACCTACTCGCCCTGCTCGCCGAGCTCTCATGAGACCCATCGGCCCACGCGGCAGGCGCCCTCCCTCCGTCGCAGGTCCGAAGCGCCCTGAACGCCCCCCCGGAGCGCCCGGATGGGCATGTGGACGGGCTTCGGCAAGAATGTCGTAGCCGGAGATGCTGTCGGGGTGCGGGCCGACCGGTCCTCACCGAGACTCTGCGGCGGCGGCGGTTCAACGGGCTGGTCGACCGGCAGAGGCACCCCGGCGTGTCACCAGGAATCGAGTACCGACTCACCGAACTCGAAGCACACCAAGGCCAGTTCGCCGGGGAGCCGGTGGAGGCTCCGGAACGGCGAGTTCAGCGCCGTCCGCGTTCATCCCATTTGCCGCGGTGTCACCCCGATCGAAGAGGTGGCATCAAGGGGCGGCGTGAGCGGATGGAGGGCACAGGCCCGTCAGTACTTTCCCAGCCCGCACCGGTTGATCGCAGTGACTGGAATCCGATGACGGACAATCGGCTAGACGGGGGTGCGGCCAGTGGTGGATCAGAAGAGCACTCCTGGGGCTGAAGGGCCGGGGAACCGTGCAGGATGACGACGCCCCGGCGCCAGGGCCGACCGGGCCCAGCCACATCGGTGACGTGTAGGACCTTGCGGCGCACCGGTCTCTCGGGCTGGGGCGCCCGGCCGGTACCGGCGCGGACTCGCGGGCAGCCGGCACCCGGGCCTCCCTACTCGCCCTGCCCGCCGTGCGGGCCGTCGGCGCGGCCGGGCAGCGCACGCCGAGCGGTGGCGGCGCCCCTGGGCGGGACTGCGGGATCCCGCTGGTCGGCTTGTGCGGAGATGGGGTGACGTGCGGCTTCAGCCTTTGCCCCACTCCGCGTCCTAGTGGATCGATCTCCCGAACGTGGCCCTTCCTGGCCTACAACTGTGAGTCCGGGCACGGGCTTTGGCGATCACGATCTTGCGCCGTCCCCTGTCGCGATCGCCCGAACTGTGCGGGCGGCCCTTTCCTCGGTGTCCGAGAGAGCCGCGCCGGCCATGCCGAACAATCCTTGCCGCAGGAACACGGCCAGGCCGTGTGCGGCGGCCGCGATCCGGAGCAGCAGGTCGAATGCGGCGTCCGGGGCTGGGGCGAGTTGTCGGGCTACCGGCAGCAGGAGGCCGGCTACTCGGTCGCCTGCTGAGGCCAGTTCGGCGTGCCTGGATTTGTCGAGTCCCGCGTTGAAGGTGACGTCGAACAGAGCGGGTTCCTCTGCGGCGAATCTGACGTATGCCGCCGCGAAGGACGCCAGTTGTTCGGCGGGGTCGTCACTGGCATTGATGGCCGTGGCGAAGCGATGGTGCTGTTCGCGGTACCCCTGTGTGGCCAGTTCCGCCAGTAGTGCGTCCCGGTCGGCGAAGTGCTTGTACGGCGCCGCGACGCTCACCCCGGCCCGACGGCTCGCCTCGGCCAGGGTGAAGCCGTGCGGACCGCGCTCGCCGACCAGCTCCAGGGACGCCCTCAGGAGGGAGTTGCGCAGGTCGCCGTGATGGTGACCGACGGGGCGTCGTTTGGTTGGAGGGGTCACGTCCCATAGGTTAACATCGATTACCAGGTAAATACCATTAACCAAGGAGTGGTCATGTCCGTCGCTCGCATTCACCACATCAGCCTCTCGGTTGCGGACCTTGCCGCGCAGGAAGCCTGGTACGCCGATGCGTTCGGTCTCACGCAGGTGGAAGAGCGCCTGGAGCTACCGGAAGCGGGAGTCCGTACCGTCGTGGTGAGTGACGCGGCGGGCCTGCGGGTGGAGTTCGTCGAACGGTCCGGTTCGCGCCCCGTCTCGCACACTGATGCTTTTGCTGCCACCGCCGTGCAGACCTTCACTCACCTTGCGCTTCAAGTCCCGTATCTCGACGACGCGTTCGCCCGGCTGACGCGGGACTGCGGGGCTGCTGCGGTCTCCCGACCCGCGCCCGGCGCCAGTGAAGGCATGCGCTACGCGTATGTCGCCGACCCGGAGGGCAATCTGCTGGAGCTGATCGAGACGACCTGAGTGGTGCGGGTCGGGCCGGCGCGGCGTGGTGGTGCTCAAGCAGTGGGGTGAGCGTCGCACCTGCGGGTGAAGCCTTCTCCGCCGGCGAACTATGCCCCGCGCACCGGCGTCGACATGAGCGTGAACCCGATCGACGAACAGCACATCAAAGAGCCTGGCCTGGTGGTCCTTGACATCACCGGCAAAGACGAGGACACAGTTCGAGCCGTCCTCGTCGCCCTGTCAGAGCGCTGGGCGACCTCCGGCATCGTCCCTGTTCCCCAGGATCCCGGCGAACCCGGAGTCAAAGCCCGGATCTACGCTGACATCCTGCGCCCAGGACGCGAGGATCCGTAGACAACCCACTGCTCCGTAGACAACCCGCTGGATGCGCCGAATGTGACTGCACAAGTAGGTGCCCAGCCCGTTGCGTAAGCGATCCGCCGGCTTCGGGTGTGGTCGAACCAGCCCTGGCTGTCGACGTCGATCCGGAAAGGCGAAGGCGGCGGTCAGGCACGCGGCGAGCGCCGCTCACCTGCGACGGGGGATCCACAAGCAGCGGGATCAGAACCGTTTCACGGGATCAGAACCGTTTCAGGTGCCGCTGCTCGACCGTACTCATGTTCTTTCACCCCTCCGCGGAGGGGTGAAAGAACATGAGTACGGTGTCGGCCTGGGTGATCTCAAGGACGTGCCGCACCTGGTCCTGGAGCGGGCCGACGATGGCCAGCTGCCGCTCCTGACCGATGCGCAGCAGGGCGTTGAGTCCCATCGAGTCCATGAAGGTGACCTGGGTGAGGTCCAGGACCAGGCGTTCGCCGGGCGGCGCTGCGACCGCCTGCATGTACAGGGCTTCAGACGTCGCCATGTCGAGCTCACCCGACCACCGCAGCACTCGTTCGTCGCACGTCGCAGGTTCGGCTCGGGGGTCTAGCTCGTCGCTTGCCATCCGACAACTATCGCGGGCCGCTGAGTACTGCGTCCACCCGCCCCCTGGATGTCCGGACTCCGCGACGGGCTCGCCACAGCTCCACGACCAGGAGGAGACGCGTCGGGAGGGGTGTGCTTATGTTTTGGGGTAAGAGGGGTGGGGCGCATCAGCGCGTCGGGCAGAAGGCGGATATATGGACCTGCCTGGGCAGGACGAGGGACACGAGTCGCTCGCGGACCGTGTGCTCGCTGTCTCCGCCGCGTTCGAGGGCAGTGAGGAGATCGCCGAGGCCCGTGATCTGGCCCGCGATTTCCTCACTACGGTGCAGGCCGAGCACGGCCTGCCGGTGTCGGCGCGGGCGATGGGCATGGTCCAGCTCGCGGTGAGCGAGCTGGTGACCAACGCCCGCAAATACGCACCCGGACCCTGCCTGCTGACACTGCAAGTCCAGGACGGAGCCGTCCAGATAGCGGTGTGGGACAGCAGCACCACGCTGCCGCTGGTACTGCCCGCCGACCCGGCCCGCATCGGGCAGCACGGACTGGAGATCGTGATGGCTCTCAGCCACACCTTCACCATTCAGCGAGAGCCGGTCGGCAAGCGCATCACCGTATCCGTCATGCTCGCCGACGACCCCGGCGGAGACCCCGCCGGCCGCCAGGCCCTGTAACCGCCACGCGCAGCATGCGGATTCGAGGTTACCGCGGGCACCGAGGCGTCTCAGCTCCCGTTCGCCCGGCTACGCCCCGGCCTGGTCAGACAGTGCGGCGCATGCCGACCGACGCCGGGACTGCCTGTCGGGGGTGCTGCGCTCCCGTTCGGGCCGGTCAGTGCCAGGTGGAGTCCTGGAGGCTGAACTTGCCGGGGGCGGCGCCCGCTACGAGGCGCAGGTAGCTGTCCTGGACGACCGGGCTGGGCTGTCGTGCCGAGACGGCCGACAGCGGGGAGCGTATTCAAGTGGTCACGTGCACCAACACGAACACGACCCGGTGGGAGAAGAGCGCCTTCCTGCGGTGGGGCGTCCCCGCCACCATGACCCCTTCGCGGACCGGCAACGACATCACGCTGGGCAACGGCGAGATGGCCTTCGAGGCGGCAGTCGGCTGAGGCGCTGCGCAGGACTGCGTGACGCCCCGGATGACCGCCCGAGCCGACATCAACGATTAGGGGCCCAACGGAGCAACAGGTCCTGTGGCCAGCGGGGCGAAGATGGCACCGGACTGGCACAGCTACGCGTTGTCCGAGATGCGGCCGTGGCTTCGGGGCGTACGCGTCCGTCGTGTTACCGGTTGCCCCAGTCACTCATCGTTCGTTGATGTGCTGATCCCTGGCCGCCTGGTAGACGCGGGCCTTGTCTTGAGCTCGCGCCTCCAGGCGCACCCCTCCGTCGATCCGCTGCCCGTCGGGCGTCCGCCGCTGCCACAGCTCCACCAGGTCCCGGAGGTCGTCGGCGGCCTCCGGGTGCTCGGCCAGCAGCGCGGCGAACCGCCCGATCCACTGGCCCTCCAGCCGTCCGGCCGGGTCGGAGCCGTCGGCGGCGCCGAGCGCGGTGGCCCGTGACGCGTCGAGCTCCCGCTCGACCTCTTCGGCGGCCTGCGGACGGAAGCGGCGCCAGACGGTCACCACTCCGTCCCGTGTCTGCTGCCATCCCTCGCCCACGAGCAGCGTCACCAAGGACGTGCTGGCGGTTCCGGCCAGTGTGAGCAGATAGGGATCCATCGAAGCCCCCGAGGTTCCGATCCATGGGGAGGCGTGCGCTCTCCCGGCCCAACAGGTATCTCACCGTATCTCAACCCCCTTTCCCCGTTTGGGTGTTGGCAGCAGTCCGCGGCCCGGCCGGCCAACGCCCCGAAGGCCGTGACCGGGCCGACCGGGCGTTGGCCGACTTCGCGGGTCAGGTGCCCGGCCGGGCCGTTGCCGGGTCCCTCGGCAGGGGCGCCGGTAGCGTGGCCCCATGGATGAGGTCGGTGTCAACGGTTCGCACCCCTCCGCCCGCGACCGCGACTTCCCCGCGTTCCACGCGGCGCGCTGCGGGGGGCTCGGTGAGCTGGACGGGCAGTTGATCGAGTGCAGGGCCTGTCCTCGACTGGTCGCCTGGCGTGAGGAAGTCGCCGCGACGAAGCGGGCGGCCTTCCGGGACTGGGAGTACTGGGGCAGGCCGGTGCCGGGGTTCGGGCCGCACGATGCCCCACTGGCGGTGGTCGGGCTTGCGCCGGCCGCTCACGGCGGCAACCGGACGGGCCGTATGTTCACCGGCGACGCATCGGGGGACTTCCTCTTCTCGGCCCTGCACGCGGTCGGCCTCGCCTCCCGGCCCACCGCCACCGCGGCCGACGACGGCCTTGAGCTGTACGGGGTGCGGGTGACCTCCCCCGTCCACTGCGCGCCTCCCGCGAACAAGCCGACACCCGCCGAGCGGGACACGTGCCGAGCGTGGTTGACCACCGAGATCACGCTGCTCAACCCTCGCGCCATCGTCGTTCTGGGGGCCTTCGGCTGGCAGGCGCTCCTACCGGTCCTCGCCGACGCGGGCTGGCAACTACCGCGCCCGCGACCGCGGTTCACGCACGGCGCCGTGGTGACGCTACGACGTGCGGAGTCGGCGAAAGCAGTCCGGAGCGAGGCCGACGACGCCCGGGCCACGGACGGCGAACTCCGTCTGCTCGGCTGCTACCACCCCAGCCAGCGCAATACGTTCACCGGACGCCTCACTGCCCCCATGCTGAGAAAACTCCTGCAACAGGCTGCCGATTACGCCGGGTTGAGGACTCATGACGGCAACGTGCCTGACACCGGCGGGAGTTCGGCACAGGCCTGACCGCTCACGGCGCTGCTCCGCACCGCATCCACCGCATCCACCCCGTCCAGAACGTGATCGGCATCGCGCGTCGGGGCGTCAGGGCGTCGGGGCGTTGGCCGAGCTCTCCCCCGGCAAGCCCGGCCCGGAGACGGAGTCGCGATCATGTCAGCATGGGGGCGCACACACACGGACACACCGGGCCATCGGGGAGGGGCGCCACCACAATCCCCGCCACCCAGTACCCAGCTCCCGGCACCCCGTACCCATACCCGTCCCCCGTCCCCAGCCCCCAACCCCCAACCCCCAACCCCCGAGATCGTGGAGGTGGTCCCGTGACCGCTCCGAGGCAGGACCCCTTGCGCGACCCTCGCTTCTTCACCGACCCCTACCCCACCTACGACCGGCTGCGCGAAGGCTGTCCCGTCCAGCGGATCCCCACCAGGTCCGGCGGCGACGAGGCGTATCTGATCACCGGTCACCCCGAGGCACGTGAGGCGTTCACCGATCCCCGCCTGTCCAAGGACACCGCCCGCTTCTTCGCCGACCGGCCCTCCGACCGGGACCTGCATCCGGCGATCTCCCGCAACATGCTGGCGAGCGACCCTCCCGCGCACACCCGCCACCGGCGGGTGGCGACGCCCCTGTTCACCGCCGGACGCGTCCGGGAACTGCGTCCCTACATCACCCGGGTCGTCGACGGTCTCATGAGCGCCTGGCGGCCGGGTACGGAAGTCGACCTGGTGGCCGAGCTGGCGGTGCCGCTGCCGGTCACCGTCGTCTGCGAGCTGTTGGGCGTCCCGGAATCCGACCGCGGCACGCTGGCCGGCTGGTCGCACGACCTCTTCGACGCGACCGACACCGAACGCGTCGACGCCGCGTCGCACCGGATCGGCGACCATCTGACCCACCTCGTCGACACGGCCCGCGCCACCCCCGGCGACGGCCCGCTCCACTCACTTCTGCGCGACTGCGACGCGGGCGGGCTCGACCGGGACGAGATCGTCTCCCTCGCGGTCCTGCTCCTGGTCGCCGGGCACGAGACCACCACCCACTTCATCGGCAACGCCGTCCTGGCCCTGCTCCGGCACCCGGAGGCGTTCGACCGCCTCCGCCGGGACCCGGATCTGATCCCCGGCGCCCTGGACGAACTGCTCCGCTTCGACTCCCCGGTGAGCGTGGCCACGTTCCGTCACAGCACGGAGGACCTGCGCGTCGGCGGGGTCGACATCCCGGCCGGCTTCCCGGTGCTCATCGCGCCCGGGGCCGCGAACCGCGACCCGGCGGCGTTCCCCGATCCGGGCCGTCTCGACCTCGACCGCGACGCGCGCGGCCACCTCGCCTTCGGCCACGGCATCCACCGCTGTCCGGGTGCTCCGCTGGCCCGGGCGGAGGCGGAGACCGCTCTGCGCGCCCTGGTGACCCGCTTCCCCGGCACGCGGCTGGCCGTTCCCGCGGAGTCCCTGGTATGGCGCCGGACCCGTCTCACCCGCGGCCTGACCGCGCTGCCCCTCGCCCTCGCCTGACCGGCCGACCCCCACCGGCCTACCCCCACCGGCCTCCCCCCACCGGCCGTCGCGACCCCCCGGGCCCCGGCCGTCGCCCGCACTGACCGTCGCCGCCCACCTGGCGCTCCGGCCGTCGCTCCCCGCGGGACGGCGGCACGCGCGCCGGGGTCCGCCACGGACACCACCGACTACTCGGCGGTGTGGGTGGGGTAGACCTGCACGTCGGTGTAGGCGCCCTTGATGCTGCCCGCGCCCGACGGCCAGTTCAGCGTCACGGTGTGGGTCTCGTTCGGGGGCGTCACCAGAATGTTGGTCGGGTGCGCGAGGCTCTTGCCGCTGTTGTCGATGACATAGGAGAGGTTGAAGATCGCGGCAGCGCCGGGCTTCAGGGTGGTTATGCGCGGCTCGGCGTGGCCGCGCTCGATGGGGTTCGAGGTGTGGTCGGCGTCCTTGATGTCCACGCCCGCGAAGCCGGTCGCCGAGCAGGTGGTCGATCCCCGGTTCATCATGACGATGTCGATCGTGCCGGTGGACTTGTCGGGGGCGGCGTTCCTGGCGTCGATGGCCAGGTCCTGCGTCTTGCAGAACGCGATCTTGCCGCTGCCCGACGCCCCGCCGTTGCCGCTCCCGGCCGATGCCTTGGAGCCTCCGCCGCCGCTCGACGTCGCGGTGCCGCTGTTCGAGCCGGTGGAGCCGGAACTGCCCTGCGAGGCCGAGCCACCGCCCGTGGACGAACCCGAGGACGAACCCGACGCGGACGACGGGGCCTTGGTGGCCGGGTCCTGTGCCGAGCCGTCGTCACCGTTGCACGCGGTGAGCGAGAGGGTGGCGGCAACACCGATGGCGGTGAGAGCGGTGATGCGGGTGTGCTTCATGGGGTTCCCCCAGGAGTAGCGCGGTGTGTGCGGTCGGATTTCATTTGTATCCCGCATCGAGTTACGGGCAGTCCCCCACCACGTCTTCGTTCTGTCACAGGCGCCATCACTCATGCGCGGTCAAGTCCCTTGACAGGTCGGTTACTTGAGCGGTGTCGTGCACCGCCTCTCGACCGGGACGCGGGGCGTGTGGACACGCTGTCCAGTTCTCGCCTTGGGCTCCCGCCCGGACCGTCCGCTCATTAGTGTCGAGTTCCGTCGATCACGGATCGCACGGGAATCCCCGGGCTCGGACATGCACACCGCATTCCACCGTCCGACGGCGATGACCGTCACCGCCTTCCGCCGATTCGCGAAGCCCATCGATTCAGCCGGGTGATCGAAATTCCCCACCCGGCCATTTGCCCGCTCACCTCACCCAAGGAATCCCATGACTGGCGTGCCGCCGGTGCCGTACGGTCCCCGCACTCCTCGACCCACTGCCCGCCCCGCCGCAACCAGAGGGTCAACCACCCTGTGCACGTTGCCCGTTGGGACGTGGGTGTCGCGGACCCGGCGCGGCTGGACCGCCTGATGCGGCGCGACTCCGGGAATCTGCGCGAGTTCACGCCGATCTACCATCCCGCCGGATTCGACTCGGAGTTGCGCAGCGCGCTTGAGGACGTACAGGCGCGGCGCTGGCGGGCGACGAGGGAACTGCTCGCCCATACCGGAGACGACTGGGCGGTGCGGACGTCGCGCACGCAGGTCCTGGCCGCCGCGGCGGCCCGCTCCGATGTCATGGAGGCGTGGCTCGCCGAGGAGCCCCACAGCGCGGACGCCCTGGTGATGCAGGCCCGGGTCTCGGTCGAGCGGAGCCTCCAGGCTCACCGCGGCAACCATGCGGGAGCGGCGGAACTGGCCCAACAGGCCCAGCACGCATGCGACTTGGCCATCAAGGGATCGTCTCCCACCGATCCGGTTCCCTGGGTCGCCCTCTTGGCCCTCGCCCAGGTGGACGTCCATCTGGAATACCCGTGGAACTGGCGCGCCCCGTGGGAACCGATGCTGCCGGCGGGTCCCTGGGGTCTGCTGCGCGCGGTGCACGAGCGGGACTGGGGCAACCGTGAGGCCTACCACCGGATGCACCAGTTCCTCTACGCCTGCCCCCACACCACCAACGCGGACGCCCTCGGGTTCGCCCAGTGGGTCACCTCCTGGGCGCCGGAGGACTCCCCGCTCCGCCTCCTTCCGCTGTACGCGTGGGTGGAGAACTACCGCCGGCACCGCGAAGACGGCACCGCGGATCCCTTGTCGCACGGCCAGTGGGCCAGGGAACCCGTGATCTGGGACGTTCAGCGTGCCTTCCAGGGCTGGCCCCACACCGGACCGGTCACCTCGGTCGGTGATCTCAACTACCTGGCGCACGCGCTGTGGGCGGGCCGTCAGTACACGGAGGCGGCACAGGTGTTCCGTGCCCTGGGCCAGTACGCGACCCGGTTGCCCTGGGCGTTCGTCACCGAGGACCCCACCAACGCGGGACTCGCCGTCCGCGAGTTCGTACGGGCGCGCTCCGAATGCCTCAGCCCCGCCCGCTCCCGCCCGGTGGGCGGCGCCGCCCACCGGGCCCGTCCACGTCCCGCCTGACTCCCCGACTCTCCTCAGGAGGAATGTCCGTGTCCTTTGCCAACCGACCGCTACGAGGACCGCAGCGCGACGACGACCGGCTGCGCGACCTCGGGTACAAACCGGTCCTGACCCGCCGGATGAGCGGCTTCGGGAACGCCGCGATCTCCTTCTCCGTCATCTCCGTCCTGTCCGGCTGCATGACCATGTACGGATTCGGCCTGGCGACCGGCGGCCCCTCGGTGATGCTGTGGGGCTGGGTGATCGTCGGGTTCATGGTGCTGTTCGTCGGTGCCGGCCTCGCCGAGGTCACCAGTTCCTACCCGACCTCCGGCGCGCTGTACTTCATGGCGGACAAGCTCGGCGGCAAGAAGGCCGGCTGGTACACCGGCTGGCTCAACCTCCTGGGGCTGCTCGGTGCCATCGCGGGCATCGACTACGGTGCCGCCGCCTTCACCGGGGCGTTCTTGAACCTTCAGTTCGGGTTCACGCCCACCCCGCAGAAGACCATCGTGATCTTCCTCGTGATCCTGGCCCTGCACGCCGTCCTGAACCTGTTCGGCGTCCGCCTGGTCTCCGTGCTGAACTCGGTCTCGGTGTGGTGGCACCTCGCGGGTGTGGCCGTCATCGTCACCGCCCTGAGCGTCGTGCCGTCCCACCACCAGTCCGCCCACTTCGTGTTCACGACGTTCGTCAACGACACCGGCTGGTCCGCCGACTGGTACGTGGTACTGATCGGGCTGCTGCTCGCGCAGTACACGTTCAGCGGCTACGACGCCTCCGCCCACCTGTCGGAGGAGACCACCAACGCCTCCGTCTCGGCACCGCGCGGCATCATGCGCGCCATCACCTGGTCGTGGGCCGCGGGCTTCGTGCTGCTGATCGGTCTGACCTTCGCGATCCGCGACTACGCGGGCGTGCAGGGCACCTCGACGGGGGTCCCGCCGGCCCAGATCTTCCTCGACGCCCTGGGTCCGGCGGGCGCCAAGTCGCTGCTCCTGGTCGTGATCGTCGCCCAGCTCTTCTGCGGCAACGCCGAGGTCGCCGCCTGCTCGCGGATGGTGTTCGCGTTCTCCCGTGACGGCGCGCTGCCCGGATCGCACCTGTGGCGCAAGGTCGACCCGGGCACCGGCACCCCCCGGGCCGCGGTGTGGCTGTCGGTCACGGTCGCCGCCCTGCTCGCGCTGCCGTCGCTCTACAGTCCCACCGCGTACAACGCGGTCGTCGCGATCAACGTCATCGGGATCACACCCGCCTACGCGATCCCCATCTACCTGCGCATCCGCAACCGCGGCCACTTCTCCCCCGGCCCGTGGAACCTGGGCCGCTGGGGTGTCCCGATCGGTGTGGTCGCGGTGACCTGGGTCGCCTTCGTGACGATCCTGTTCTGCCTGCCCCAGACCCGGCCCGACACGGGCGCGTGGGTCTCCGTGGACACCTTCAACTACGCCCCGATCGCCCTGGTCGCCGTGCTCGCGCTGGCCACCGTGTGGTGGCGGATCGCCGGGCGTGACTACGAGGTGCCGGCCGTGGCCGCCGACACCGAGATGGCCAAGATCCAGGACGGGGTCGTCTGATGTCCGCCCCGCCCCTTGGACCGCCCGGCCGGACCGCTCGGCGTCCATCCCCCGGGGCTCCAGCCGGGGGCCCGCCCCCGGCGGACCGGAGCCGGCTGGAACCGCGCCCGGCGCACGCTCCTGACAGGGGCGTTCGCCGCGCACCACCGCCCGGGACGGCCGCCCGCCGCGAGCGGCCTGCCGCAGGGACCGGCATGCCGTGCTCGCCGTAGTCGACTGACCGTCAGACTCCTTTACGAAGCGGCCGATTGGCTTCGGCGTATCAGCTCCGCACCGCCCTGGAACCTGGTACTGACGTCCAGGTGCTCCAGCAGATCCGCGACACGGCGACTGTAGGTGCGCGGCGAGATGCCGAGCCTTCGGCTGGCCGTTTCATCCGTCTGCCCGGACAACAGGGCGTCGACGATGGGCAGCAAATGGCTCGGCAGGTCCGGTGGAGCGCAGTGCGCGGCACTCCGTCGTGCCGGGGCCGCGGCGGTTGCCGGTAATTCCCGGGCCGCCGGCACCTGGTACCGCTCCCCTGAGCGTGGAACTCCTGGACGGCGGCGGCTCATGCCCGTACCCACGCCCGCGCCCATACCCGCACCTGCGCCTGTGCCTGCGCTCGGTCCCGGGCCGGCATTCGTGCCGGCACTCGTGCCCAGAAAGGTGATCCTGACGAGATCCGATGAGCCGTCACGACGGCTCCCGGCTGATACACATGGCGTTTTCCCCCGAAAATCTCCCATGAATGCTCCCCTCCTGCGGATGTGGCCGAATGCAAGTGGACGAATGCACAGGGGCGAAGAACTCCGCGCCGGGGTCGAACCCCCTTGCGGCTGAACGGAGTTGCCGATGCCCCGCACTCGATCTTCCTTGACGCTAGGCCGCGCCGAGGCACATGGGGCACTACATGGGTGCACAGTCCGGCAGGGGGGTGAGGTGAATCCTGCACAGCCGGTCGATCTTTGTTCCGGCTGGTGAAACAGCGGGCGCGGACCCCCACCGACGGCCGCGCCGACAACCGATACCTCCGCTAGCACAGGGGCGGGAGTTCCGGAGTCCCGGTGGCGATGGCCAGGGCGAGGACGACGGCGTGCGCACCCGCCAGGCCCCGGGTGAGATCGCGCTGGACCAACGTCTCGGCCCGGCGGAGGCGTTTGCGTACGGTCATCGGGGCGACACCGAGAACGGCCGCCGTCTCGTCGACGTTGAGGTTGCACTCCACCCAGACGCGAACCGTGTCCACCAGACCGCGAGGGTCGTCGTGGAGGGGCTTGAGCAGGCTCCGGGCCCAGGCGTGGGCCGCCGGGCAGCGCAGGATCGCGGCGAGCGAGTCCCCGGGGAGCGGCGGCACGGGCGCGGGGTTCCAGGAGTGGAGCAGGGACAGGGCCAGCTGGAGAACCGCCCTGACCCGTACGTCCTTGAGGTCGAGGGGCTCCGGGCCGCGACCGAGAATCTCGGCGACGCGTGCGGCGCGCGCCGCCACGGTATTGCGGTGGGCGCCCAGGATGCGGGCGGCCTCGGTGTGGGAGAACTCCAGGGTCATACGGACCGTGGTGATCAGCTCGTCCCTGGTGGCGTACGGGATGTCCAGCAGCGGCCCCAGCACCCGCTCCGCCCAGCGGTGCGCGCCCTCGCCCAGCAGGGGCGCGAGCTGCGGTGAACCGTCGAACATGCCGACCCGTTCGAAGCCGTGCCGTACGGCGGTCAAGGCGTTCGACGCCTCGCCGTAGCCTTCCGCCACCTCGGCGAGCGGATGCGGGCGGCTGCCGCCCATGGCGAGGTCCGGCAGCGCCGCCACCCGGTCCCGCAGGATCTGCGCCACGCCGTCGGGCGCCTGCTCGGGGTCGTGCAGGGGATCGACGACGATGATGTCGTCGTCGCGCGCCGGACACCGCACCAGCAGGGCCCGGTCCTCCAGGGCCGACTCCAGCAGGGACGCGGTCCGGTCGCGCTCCGTCGGCGGGCCCGAGATGACGTAGACGCGGGCCTTCTCGGTCTGCAACATGCCGGGGGCCAAGCCCTCCAACACGCGTTGCGCCAGAGCGACCTGACCACCCATCAGCATGTGGAACACGCCCAGCCGCACCTCGCGGGCGCTGTCGCCGATCCGCTGCGCCTGCTGCGCGTCGGGCACCAGGGCCAGCAGTTTGGCGGTGTGCTCCACCAACATCCTCGACGCCTCGTCGAACGAGGTACCGGCCACCACCACCAGCGCCCCGGCAGAGGCCTCTCGCCCGACCGGGACCCGCATCACGTGGAGGCCGTTGCGCAGGTGCGCCCCGCGGGCCGTGTCCCCGCTTCGGGCGGCCTCCCGGGCCGTGTACCGGTAGGCGCTCGGCACCTCACCCGGACTCTCCGACCACCTGCCCCGGCCCCCCTCCCCGGCCTCCGCCTCCATGAACAGGGCATACGCGCCCAGGGCGTCGGCCAGGCCGGCCACCAGACGGCACTGGACACCCGGCTGCCCGAGGCGGCCCGGGAGCCGGCCGAGGAAGCCGGAAATGCGGTCCACCCGCCGCTTCGCCTGCCTCTGCCAGCTGCGGGCCAGGTCCCGGTCCACGACGGGCCACTCGGCGGCGCCCGCACCGGTCACCAGCAGGGGCAGCGCGAGGCGCCGTGCCGCCTGCCGGACGGCGACCGGTACGTCGGACCCCGAATCGCCCTGGACCGCCATGGCCAGACCTGCGGCCCGCTGCTCCTTCAGCCCGCGCAGCAACCGGTCGGCACGCGCCATGGTCAGGTCCCGCATCGGCTCCGCCGGCGTGATCACCAGACAGTCGGCGAGGTCCGTCCCGTCGCCGGCGGGAAGCCGGGCGGTGAAGTGCACCCCCACGACGCCGCGGTCGCCGTGGGCCAGTCGATTCGCCGGATCGGCGAAGTCCATTGCGAGGTGGGGCAGTTCCACCAAATGGCGCAGCGTTGACATCTTCGTTCCCCCGTCCGTCCCAACCCCCCGGCCGCGCTCCCGCATCGGCACAAGCCGCAAAGGCCGTTACGGGTGCCCCGTACGCCGGGCTCGGCCCTTCTCGGTCGGTCCGGGTACATCGGGCAGGGCTGCCGCGGGCATGTACGAGACTCCAATGCCGTGGGAAATCAGCTGACTTGCCCGGCCGGCGACGTGCTCTGCTTTCGAAGCGGAGGAACTCGTCCCGGCGACGGCCACCTTGGCCACGATCGTGCTATGGCCCCTCCCTGGTGTCAACGATCGTTTTCAGCAGACGAACGATCATTGAAAGGGGGCGGAGACGGGTCACCCGGGAAGCCGGAGCCCTGAATACCGGCACGTTCATCCCGCATTGCGCCCTCCTTCCCGTCCACCCGGAGTTGGAGGTCACGGCCGATAAGCAGCGGTGAATACCGTGGCGGCCGGCAACTTGGCGATGAACGATCGTTGTTTCGCCTGATACCGCCCGTAGCATGCTCGACACCAGCCCGGCCGTCCGCGTACCCCCGGAACTTTCAACTGAGCCGGGCGCTGCTGCCCGTCCTCCGTGCTGCGGTCCGGGCCGGACGGGACCGTACGCGCCGTCACCCCGCTGGAGGCGGCCCTGTCCGGCTGCGGCGACGTCCGGGGCATCGCTCTGCACCAGGCGCACGGCCTGCCGCAGGAACGCTGGAACGTGCTGACCGCGACGCTTCAGGCCCTGTTACGACTCGACGACGAGGACGGCCCGTAAGCACGGCGCCGAGGGCGATGCGGCGGCTCAGTGCCCGGCTCGTCGAGCATGCTCGGGAGAACGGCCGGTCCCCGGCCCACTCCTCACGTCCCGCTGTCACCGAGGCCGTCCCGCCGGCACAATCGTGCGCGGTGTCGGTGCGAGCCGGCCGCGTTGGCGGCGGCTGCCCCACGACCGCGTCGACGGCTCGTCAAACTGCCCTGTACACAGGTGACTTGGAGAGGTTCCGGGCGCGGTTGACACCTCACGGCGCACCCCCGCTCACGCCTCGAACCGGTAGCCCATCCCCGGCGCTGTGATCAGGTAGCGCGGATGCGCGGGGTCGGATTCGAGTTTGCGGCGGAGTTGGGCCATGTACACCCGGAGGTAGTTGCTCTGGGTGCGGTAGGTGGGACCCCACACCTCCTGGAGGAGGCGGCGCTGGGTGACCAGGGTGCCGCGGTTGCGGATCAGGACCTCCAGGAGGTGCCATTCCGTCGGGGTGAGCCGCACGTCGTGGCCGTCGCGCCGCGCCTTCTTCGCGAGGAGGTCGAGCGTGAACGCCGGGGTGGTGACGACTCCGCCGTCCGCGCTCTTGACCGCGGGGGCCATCCTGCGGGTCGCCACCCGCAGGCGGGCCAGCAGTTCGTCCATGCTGAACGGCTTGGTGATGTAGTCGTCGGCGCCCGAGTCGAGGGCCTCGACCTTCTCGTCGGACGTGGTGCGCGCCGAGACCACCAGGATCGGGGCGCGGCACCAGATCCGCAGCCGCTTCAGCACCTCGATGCCGTCCATGTCGGGCAGCCCGAGGTCGAGCAGGACCGCGTCCGGGGGCCGTACAGCGGCGAGTTGGAGGGCGGCGGCACCGTCCTGCGCCGCGTCGACCTCGTACTTGCGTGCCTTGAGGTTGATCTCCAGAGCCCGTACGAGCTGTGGTTCGTCCTCCACCACCAGCACCCGGGTCATCGGCGTGCCGCCTTTCCTGAGTGACGTAAGACGCTCACTTCTGGATGAGTTCCCTGAGCGCGATGTTGAGCTTGAGGACGTTGACGCCGGGTTCACCCATGAAGCCGAGGACGCGGCCGTCGGTGTGGTCGGCGACCAGTTTCTCGACCTTTCCGACGTCGAGGTGGTTCTTCTCGGCGACCCGGTGGACCTGGAGCTCGGCGTACGCCGGGGAGATCTGCGGGTCGAGGCCGGATCCGGATGAGGTGACCGCGTCGGCGGGGACGTCGGCCGGGTCCACCCGGTAGCCGGGCACGGAGTTGTCCTTGACGACGGCTTCCTTGGCGTCCTTGACCTGCTGGATCAGCTTCTCGTTGTCGCCCGACAGGTTGGTCGCGCCGGAGACGAGCAGCTGGTACTGCGTGTTGATGCTGTTGCTGCCGAGCCCGTTGGAGGGGCGCGGCTGGAACCACTTCAGGTCCGGCAGCGCGGCCTCGTCGGCGTTGTCCGGATCCTTCTTCGGGAGGTCGTACCGCTGCCCTATGAGCGCGGAACCGACCACCTGGCCACCGGACTTGATCTCGGACCCGTTGGCCTTGTTACTGAAGGCCGCCTGCGCGATCCCGGTCACCACGAGCGGATAGATCACTCCGCAGACGACGGTCAGGATCAGCAGGGCGCGCAAGCCGGCGCCGAGCAACCGTGCTGTGTTTCCAAGGGAGTTGTTCATGATGGGTCAGCACGCTTTCGAGAAGTTACAGCCCGGGGATGAGGGAGATGAGCAGGTCGATGATCTTGATGCCGATGAAGGGGGCGATCAGGCCGCCGAGGCCGTAGATCCCGAGGTTGCGCCGGAGCATCCGGTCGGCACTGGTCGGCTTGTAGCGCACGCCCTTCAGGGCCAGCGGCACGAGGGCGATGATGATCAGCGCGTTGAAGATCACCGCGGCGAGGATCGCGGACTCGGGGCTGTGCAGGCTCATGATGTTGAGCTTGTCGAGGCCCGGGTAGACCACCGCGAACATCGCGGGGATGATCGCGAAGTACTTCGCCACGTCGTTGGCGATCGAGAAGGTCGTCAACGCCCCGCGGGTGATGAGGAGTTGCTTGCCGATCTCGACGATCTCGATGAGCTTGGTCGGATTGGAGTCGAGGTCGACCATGTTGCCGGCCTCCTTCGCGGCCGACGTGCCGGTGTTCATCGCCACGCCGACGTCCGCCTGCGCGAGCGCCGGGGCGTCGTTGGTGCCGTCGCCGGTCATCGCGACCAGCTTGCCGCCGGCCTGCTCCCGCTTGATGAGCGCCATCTTGTCCTCGGGAGTGGCCTCCGCGAGGAAGTCGTCCACGCCCGCCTCTTCGGCGATCGCCTTCGCGGTCAGCGGGTTGTCGCCCGTGATCATGACCGTCTTGATGCCCATGCGGCGCAGTTCGTCGAACCGCTCCCTCATGCCCTCCTTGACGACGTCCTTGAGGTGGATGACACCCAGGACCCGCGCGCCGTCAGCGTCTTCCACAGCCACGAGCAGCGGCGTGCCACCAGCCTCGGAAATCCGGTCGGTGAGCGCCCGGGCGTCCTCTGCGACACTGCCGCCCTGCTCCTCGACCCATGCGACCACCGAACCGGCCGCTCCCTTGCGGACCTTGCGCCCGTCGACGTCCACGCCCGACATCCGGGTCTGGGCGGTGAAGGCCACCCATTCCGCGCCGGTCAGCTCGCCCTGGTGGCGTTCGCGCAGGCCGTACTTCTCCTTCGCGAGCACCACGATCGAGCGGCCCTCCGGAGTCTCGTCCGAGAGGGAGGAGAGCTGCGCGGCGTCCGCGACCTCGGCCTCGGTGGTGCCCCTGACCGGCACGAACTCGGATGCCTGCCGGTTGCCCAGGGTGATGGTGCCGGTCTTGTCGAGCAGCAGCGTCGACACATCGCCGGCCGCTTCGACCGCCCTGCCGGACATGGCCAGTACGTTGCGCTGCACCAGGCGGTCCATGCCCGCGATGCCGATCGCGGACAGCAGCGCGCCGATGGTGGTGGGGATCAGGCAGACCAGGAGCGCGGCCAGCACGATCATGGACTGCTCGGCCTTCGCGTACATCGCGAACGGCTGGAGGGTGACGACCGCGAGCAGGAAGACGATCGTGAGGGAGGCCAGCAGGATGTTGAGAGCGATCTCATTGGGGGTCTTCTGCCGTGCCGCGCCCTCGACCAGATTGATCATCCGGTCGATGAACGTCTCGCCCGGCTTCGTCGTGATCTTGATGACGACCCGGTCCGAGAGCACCTTGGTGCCGCCGGTCACCGCGGACCGGTCGCCCCCGGACTCGCGGATGACGGGCGCGGACTCACCCGTGATCGCCGACTCGTCGACGCTCGCGACGCCCTCGACCACATCACCGTCGCCGGGGATGATGTCGCCCGCCTCGCACACCACCAGGTCGCCGATCCTCAGCTCGGTGCCGGGGACCCGTTCCTCCGAACCACCGTTCAGACGGCGGGCGACGGTGTCCGTCTTCGCCTTGCGCAGGGTGTCCGCCTGCGCCTTGCCGCGGCCCTCGGCGACGGCCTCCGCCAGGTTGGCGAAGATGGTGGTCAGCCACAGCCAGGCGGCGATCGCCCAGCCGAACCAGTCGCCCGGATTCTTGACGGCGAGGACCGTGGTGAGCACGGATCCGATCTCCACCACGAACATGACCGGGGACTTGACCATCACACGCGGGTCGAGCTTCTTCACCGCGTCGGGGAAGGACTTGACCAGCTGCTTCGGGTCGAACATGCCGCCCCCGACCCGTCCGGCCTCGGGCCTGTGCCCGCCGGGAAGGTCGTCGTGGGGTGCGCGGGTGGGTGTCGCGGTGGACATGGAGCCGGGCTCCTCGTGCTTCTTCGTGCCGAAGGAGCCGGGCTCCTGCGACGTCTGCGTGTTCTTCGTGTTCTTCGTGTTCTTCGTGTTCTTCGTACCGGTGGTCATGACGCCAGGCCTTCCGCGAGGGGGCCGAGGGCCAGTGCCGGGAAGTAGGTCAGACCCGCGACGATCATCACGGTGCCGACCAACAGGCCGGTGAACAGAGGCTTGTTGGTGCGCAGGGTGCCGGCCGTCTCGGGGATCGGCGTCTGCTCGGCGAGCGAGCCGGCGAGCGCGAGCACGAACACCATGGGGACGAAGCGGCCGAGCAGCATGGCGAGTCCGATGCTGGTGTTGAACCACGGCGTGTTCGCGTTGAGTCCGGCGAAGGCCGAGCCGTTGTTGTTGGCGCCCGAGGTGTAGGCGTACAGGACCTCGGAGAAGCCGTGCGCGCCGGTGTTGGTCATCGAGGTCAGCGTGGACGGCATGGCCATCGCGATCGCCGTGAAGATGAGGACCAGGGCGGGGGTGACGAGGATGTAGCAGGCCGCGAACTTGATCTCGCGGGTGCCGATCTTCTTGCCCAGGTACTCGGGGGTGCGCCCCACCATCAGGCCCGCGATGAACACCGCGATGATCGCCATGATCAGCATGCCGTAGAGGCCGGATCCGGTGCCGCCGGGCGCGATCTCACCGAGCTGCATGCCGAGCATGGTGATGCCGCCGCCGAAGCCGGTGAGGGAGGAGTGGAACGCGTCCACCGCGCCCGTCGAGGTGAGGGTGGTGGCCACCGCGAAGATGGAGGAGCCGCCGATCCCGAACCGGTTCTCCTTGCCCTCCATGGCGCCGCCCGCCAGGTCGAACGCGGGGCCGCCGTGGTGGAACTCGGTCCACATCATCAGCGCGGTGAAACCGACCCAGATCGTCACCATGGTGGCGAGGATCGCGTAGCCCTGCTTGACCGAGCCGACCATCCTGCCGAACGTACGGGTCAGCGCGAACGGGATCACCAGGATGAGGAAGACCTCGAAGAGGTTGGTGAAGCCGTTGGGGTTCTCGAAGGGGTGGGCGGAGTTGGCGTTGAAGTAGCCGCCGCCGTTGGTGCCCAGCTCCTTGATGGCCTCCTGCGAGGCGACCGCTCCCCCGTTCCACTGCTGCGAGCCGCCCATGAACTGGCCCACCTCGTGGATGCCCGAGAAGTTCTGGATGGCACCGCAGGCGACCAGGACGATCGCGCCGATCACCGAGACGGGCAGCAGGATGCGGACGGTGCCGCGCACCAAGTCGGCCCAGAAATTGCCCAGTTCACCGGTACGGGACCGGGCGAAGCCGCGTACCAGCGCGACGGCGACGGCGATGCCGACGGCCGCCGACACGAAGTTCTGCACGGCGAGGCCACCGGTCTGCACGACGTGGCCCATGGTCTGCTCGCCGGAGTACGACTGCCAGTTCGTGTTGGCCACGAAGGAGGCGGCCGTGTTGAAAGCCTGGTCGGCGGGGATGGAGACGAAGCCGAGCGAGCCGGGCAGCGAGCCCTGAAGGCGCTGCATCAGATACAGGAAGAGGACGCTCACCAGGGAGAACGCGAGGACCCCGCGCAGATAGGCGGGCCAGCGCATCTCGGTGGTGGGGTTGGCGCCGATGGCCTTGTAGATCCACTTCTCGACGCGCAGGTGCTTGTCGGAGGAGTACACCCGGGCCATGTAGTCGCCGAGGGGACGGTAGGCCAGGCCCAACGCCACGGCCAGGGCGGCGAATTGGAGCACGCCGGCTACGACAGGAGACATGGTGGGACTCAGAACCTCTCCGGGTACACAAGGGCGAGGACGAGATAACCCAGCAGGGCGACGGCCACGATCAGGCCGACGATGTTCTCGGCAGTCACAGCTTTGCCACCCCCTTGGCGATGAGCGCCACCAGCGCGAAGACCGCGAGCGTGGTGACGACGAAGGCCAGATCGGCCATCGTGGACTCCTCAGAGAGGCCTCAGAGAGGCTCGAAACGAACGGACACCCCGAGGAAACCTCCTCATCAGGCACATTCAGCCCCCGTTGACGTCCCTCTTACGGCCCGCGGTGACTCCTTGACGGGTCCCATACGCGGGGCCGCCTCCGGTGAGGGCGCGCGGTGCGGGTGGGGAGTGCCCGGGCGGGCTGGGGCTGGGGCCTGGGCCTGAGACTGGGGGCCGGCCGCGGAAGCTCCGGCCGGGGGCGCGGTAGGGGTGCGGCGGGGCCGGGGGCGCGGGGCCCCGATGTCGCTACGTGCCCGGGCGGTGCGCGTGGCGACACGGCTGATGTGGGCCCAATCGAGGGTGGCACGGCCGGTACGGGCAACCACGGTCGGCGGAGGGGCGGGGCGGCGCTGCCGGTACCGGGATCCACGGCTCGGCGGGGTGGCACGGCCGGTATCGGAACCCGCAGCTCGACGGTGGGGTACGGGCGGGGTGGCACGGCCGGTGCGGACACGGCTCGCGCGGGGTCAACTCCCTTACGGGCGTCAACTTCCGTCGTGGGTAAGGGAGTTGACGCCGGGGCGACCGGTCGTGCCGGTCGCCCCGGGTGGGTCAGGCGGCGCGGCGGACCCGGGCGGCCTTGCGGGCCTCGGACAGCTCGCGGGATTCGCCGGCGCGGCGCGAGTTCCCGGTGCGGGCCGCCGACTGGCCGCGGGCGGTGCCGCGGCCCCGGAAGGGTGCCTGGCCGCGCTGCTTGGGGCGGTCGGCGGGGGCCGGCGCGGGGCCGACGGGGATGCCGGAGGGGGCCTGGGCGCCGGTGATCCGGCTCAGTTCCGCCTCGCCGGAGTGGACCTGGGTGATGGTCGGGGTGATCCCGGCGGCCATCATCAGGCGGCTCATCTCGCGGCGCTGGTTGGGCGTGACGAGGGTGACGACGCTGCCGGACTCGCCGGCGCGGGCGGTGCGGCCACCGCGGTGCAGGTAGTCCTTGTGGTCGGTCGGCGGGTCGACGTTGACCACCAGGTCGAGGTTGTCGACGTGGATACCGCGCGCCGCCACGTTCGTGGCGACCAGCACGGACACATCACCGGTCTTGAACTGGGCAAGGGTGCGGGTGCGCTGGGGCTGCGACTTCCCGCCGTGCAGCGCCGCCGCCCGCACCCCGCTCTGGAGCAGGTGCTTGGTGAGCTGGTCCACCGCGTGCTTGGTGTCCAGGAACATGATCACGCGGCCGTCCCGGGCCGCGATCTCCGTGGTCGTGGCGTACTTGTCGGCGCTCTGCACATGCAGCACGTGGTGCTCCATCGTGGTCACCGCGCCCGCCGACGGGTCCACCGAGTGCACGACCGGGTCGCTCAGGTAACGGCGCACCAGCAGGTCCACGTTGCGGTCCAGGGTCGCCGAGAACAGCATCCGCTGCCCGCCCGGGCGCACCTGGTCGAGGAGCTCGGTGACCTGCGGCATGAAGCCCATGTCGGCCATCTGGTCCGCCTCGTCCAGAACGGTGATGTCGACCTGGTCCAGACGGCAGTCCCGGCGCTCGATCAAGTCCTTGAGCCGGCCCGGCGTCGCCACCACGACCTCCGCACCCGAACGCAGCGCACCCGCCTGCCGCCCGATCGACATGCCACCCACCACCGTCGCCAGCCGCAGCCGCAAGGCACGGGCATAAGGGGTCAGCGCATCGGTGACCTGCTGGGCCAGCTCACGCGTCGGCACCAGGATCAGCGCGAGGGGCTTCTTGGAGTCGGCGCGGCGGCCCGCGGTGCGGGCCAGGAGGGCGAGCCCGAAGGCGAGGGTCTTGCCGGAGCCGGTACGGCCACGGCCGAGCACGTCACGGCCCGCCAGCGAGTTCGGCAGGGTGGCCGACTGGATCGGGAAGGGCTCGTTCATGCCGAGGCTCGCGAGGAGTTCGAGCACCTCGGCGGGGAGCGGGAGGTCGGCGAAGCTCGCGACGGGCGGCAGCGCCGGGGTCACGGTGACGGGGAGGGCGAACTCACCCTGCGGTGCGGCGGGCCTGCGGCCGCCGCCGGAGCGGTTCGGACCCTGGGGCCGGAAGCGTGCGCCTCGGTCGGCGCCGCCCTTGCGAGCGGCGGAGTAGCGGTCGTTCGTGCGAGCTGAACGGTTCAAGGAGAACCTTCCTCGATATGGCACGTACCGAGGAACGCCCGGCGAATTCGATCAGCCGGGGCATCGCAAGAACGAGCCGAAAACAGAAGTTGAATTCCGATCCGGCCGCACGGGGGCGCGGAAATTCCCCGCCCGATGTCGGAATGCCGGGCAGCCGCCGCCTGGTGGGGCGGGCGGGCCGGATCAGGACAGCGGGCTGATGCCTCCCCGGCCGGGGCCGTGGCGGTTCGTCCGCTGCGTGGCGGGACCCGGACGGCGCCCGGCGTCCCGCGGGCCGTGAAAAATCCGTCACGGGGTGACGGTGGCCCGATGGAACAGCAACGGGCTGGGGCCCGCACCCCAAGGTGCGAGCCCCAGCCGCGTGCAGAAAACGCTTCAGCGTCAGGCAGGCGTGATGTTCTCGGCCTGCGGGCCCTTCTGGCCCTGCGTGACGTCGAAGTTCACCTTCTGGCCTTCCTGAAGCTCACGGAAGCCCTGGGCGGCGATGTTCGAGTAGTGGGCGAACACGTCCGGACCGCCACCCTCCTGCTCAATGAAGCCGAAGCCCTTTTCCGCGTTGAACCACTTCACGGTGCCAGTAGCCATGTCATATCTCCTTCGGGGCAATGCCCGGGGGTCCGCACTGTGCTGACCCCGTCGTTACCGCGATGATTGCCCCGTCCGGAAAACACCGGAAATACAAAAGCGCCCGACGGCATAAAACCATCAAGGCACTTGAAGTCTTTGGGAACCACAACTGCAACTGGGGTCAACAGTAGCACGGATCTGACAAGACGGCACGGCAAATACTACTATTTCGCGCGCGTCGCCAGGACGAGCCGCCGTACTTTCGGCAAATTTCCGAGGCCGCGCGCATGGATATCTCTTCCGCGCCACGGGTTGCTAGCGTCGCCGCGTGGGTCCTACGCGCGGTTTCGACAGCACTGGCGCCCCGCTCCGGGCCGACGGTGGCAGCCCTCCCCCGGCCCGGGCGGTAGGGGTGCTGCGGGCGGGTTCGGCGGCCCTGGTGCTCGGAGTGGCGCTGCCCGCCCATCTGGCCGCCGGGTCCGAGGCCGGTGCCGCCTGGCGGCCCGGCGCCGCCCTCGCGCTCGCCGTGGTGCAGGCGGCGGTCCTGTGGTGGGCGGTGCGGCGCCCCGGGGTGGTACTCGCCGTGAGCGCGCTGCTCGGGTCCGCGATGTGGCTGCTCTTCCCGGCGCTGAGCCTGACCGGAGCGCTGCTCGGGGCCCAGCTCGCGCTGTGCGTCCTGTCCGCGCTGCGCCCGGTGCGCACGTCCCGGTGGGGGCTGCTCGGGATGCTCGCGCTCGCCCCGCTCGCCTTCGCGGGCGGCGGGACGCTGTCCCTCGTCACGCAGGTCCTTGCCGCGACGCTGGCCTGGACGGCGGGTCAGTGGCGCAGGTCCCAGCAGCAGCGGCTCGCCGCCGAGACACGGCGGGCGGTGGCCGAGGAGCGGGCCAGGATCGCCCGGGAGGTGCACGACGTGGTGGCGCACACCGTGTCCGTGATGGTGATCCAGGCGGGCGCCGCCGAGGACGTGTTCGACGCCGATCCTGAGCAGGCGAGACGGGCACTGCGGGCCATCGACGACGCGGGCCGCTCCGCGCTCGGGGAGCTGCGGCTGCTGCTGCGGGCCGAAGCCGGCGAGGAGGGCGGCGCGGGCGATGACGGGCGGCGGCCGCCGCGCGGGCTCGCGGATGTGGCCGAGCTGGCCGCGGGCGCACGGGCCGCCGGCCTGGCCGTCGAACTGTGCGAGGAGGGCCGGGGCCCGACACCGCCCGCCGCCGTGGACCTCGCGGGCTACCGGATCGTGCAGGAGGCGCTGACGAACACGTTGCGGCACGCGGGAGCGAGCCGGGTGCGGGTGTCGGTGTGCCGTGACGAGCGTTCGGTCCGTATCGAGGTGAGCGACAACGGCCGCCCCGCAACCCGGAGTTGGCGCTCCGGTGGCTCGGGGCGGGGGCTCGCGGGGATGCGGGAGCGGGCCGAGCTGCTCGGCGGGACGCTGGCCGCGGGCCCGGGGGCCGACGGGGGGTTCGAGGTGCGCGCGGTGCTGCCGATAAGGTACGCGTCGTGACGATCCGGGTGGTGGTGGCCGACGACCAGGCGCTGGTGCGCGGCGGTTTCCGTCTGATCATCGACGCGCGGGACGATCTGGAAGTGGTCGGCGAGGCGGCCGACGGGCAGCACGCGGTGCGCCTGGTCGGCGAGTTGGGGCCGGACGTCGTCCTGATGGATGTGCGGATGCCGGTCATGGACGGCATCGAGGCGACGCGGGCCATCGTCGCCTCCGGCAGTGCGACCCGGGTCCTGGTGGTCACCACCTTCGACCTCGACGAGCACGTACTGACGGCACTGCGGGCCGGGGCCAGTGGCTTCCTGCTCAAGGACATCCGGCCCGCCGAGCTCGCCGAAGCCGTGCGGGTGGTGGCGCGCGGGGACGCGCTGCTCGCGCCGACCGTGACCCGCCGCATGCTGGACCGGTTCGCGCACACCACCACGCCTCCGGCGCCCGCGGCCCTCGCCGGTCTCACGCCGCGCGAACGCGAGGTGCTCACGCTGATCGGGCAGGCCCTTTCCAACACCGAGATCGCCCGTCGACTGCATCTGTCGGAGGCGACGGTCAAGACCCATGTCTCGGCGGTCCTGCGGAAGTTGGGGCTGCGCGACCGGGTGCAGGCGGTGGTCGCCGCGTACGACCACGGGCTCGTCGAGCCGCGCCGCGGCTGAGACACGGCCCGCACCCCGTCCCCCTCCCCCTTCTCATCCCGCGGGATGAGAAGGCCGCCCCCTCATCCCGTGGTCGGGGTGCGGTTCGGTCCGCCGGGTGGATCCCCCGCGAGGGGCGGGCCGCCTAGCGTCGGTGCCATGACCGACACCCTGTACGGCCGGATGTATCTCGCGGCCTACGACACCGACGCCGGGGCCCTGTACGACCGCACCCGCGCCGGGTTCCTGCTGCGCGCCGCCCCGCTCGCGGAACTGGCCTGCCTGGGCCGGCTCGCCGACACCTCGGGCGAGGTGACGGTGACGGACCCCGACAGCACCGGCGACCCCGTGCTCGACCTCGTCCTGTCCCGCGTCGGAGCGCACCGGCGCACCTGGAAGGCGTGGGTGCGCGGCGACCGCACGGAGACGCTGAACGCGGTCGAGGACCGGCTCACCGCACTCGGCCTGATCACCGTCGAGGAGCGGGCCGCCTTCGCACGTCCGGCCCGGCGCGAGGTGGCGGTGCGGGACGCGGCGGCCGTACGGGCCCTTCAGGCGCGGCTCACCGCGCTACTGCGGGGCGCGGGGCCCGTCGAGGCGTACGACGCCGTGGTCCTGGCGCTCGCCGCGGCGGGCCGGGTGCGGCACCTCGTCCCGTCGGCGGACGCCCGCGCCCACCGGGGCCGCCTCGACGCGATGACCGGGCGGCTCGACACGCTCGCGCCGGGCCTCGGCCGCGCGGTGCGGGGCCTCGGCACCACGCTCGTCGCGGCGCAGGGCGGAATGGGGGGTGGCTGAGGTGCGGTGGTTCGCCGCGGCCGTCGCGAGCGCCGTGGCCGTGCTGGTCCCCTCGGCCGTGGTGTCCTCGGCGTCCGGCGTGCCGGCGTCCGTCGCGTCGACGTCGGCTTCATCGTCGGTACCCGTGTCGGCGTCCTCGGTGGTGCGGACCCTGGCCGGGGCGGTACGCGGTTCGGTGCGTGAGGGGTACCGGGTCTTCGAGGGCGTCCCGTACGCCGCCCCGCCCGTCGGCGCGCTGCGCTGGGCCCCGCCCCGACCGGCCGCCCCGTGGCGTGGGGTCCGTGCTGCCACGCGGCCCGCGTCCGCCTGCGCGCAGCCGGCCGGTGAGGTGCCGGGCGGCAGCATCAGCGAGGACTGTCTGTACCTGAATGTGACCGCCCCTTCCGACGCGACGCCGAGCCGCCCGCGGCCGGTGGTCGTGTGGCTGCACGGCGGCGGCTTCACCTCCGGTGCCGGAAGCTCCTACGACGCGCACCGGATGGCGGTGCGGGGCGATGTCGTCGTGGTCACCGTCAACTACCGCCTCGGTGCGCTCGGGTTCCTCGGCCGCGCGGGGCTGCCCGGCTCGGGCACCTTCGGCCTCGCCGACCAGCAGGCGGCGCTGCGTTACGTACAGCGGAACATCGGGGCGTTCGGCGGGGACGGGCAGAACGTGACGCTCGCCGGGGAGTCGGCCGGAGCGTATGCGGTCTGCGCGCAGCTCGCCTCGCCCTCGGCGGCCGGGCTCTTCCAGCGGGCGATCATGGAGAGCGGCCCCTGCACCGGCGGTCCGGCGCGCCCCTTCGCCCCCTATGCCGTGGATCCGTCGTCGGCGGAGACGGCCGGGGCGAAGCTCGCCGGCGCGGTCGGCTGCGCGCGGCGGGCGGATGTGCTCGGCTGTCTGCGCCGGGTGCCGACGGCCCGCTTGCTCGCGGCGCAGGGCGCGGACGCGCAGCCCGAGTACGGCACCGCGCTGCTGCCGCGCGATCCGGCCGAAGCGGTCGCCTCGGGACGGGTGGCGCGGGTGCCGGTGCTCATGGGGGCCAACCACGACGAGGGGACCATCTGGGCGGCCGGCATCATGGCGGCGGGCACCTCCGTCACTCCGGCCAACTGGCCAGCTGTGGTAGGGGAGTTCGTGCCCGATCCGGCGCGGGCCGCGGAGGTCGTGGCGGCGTATCCGGTGCACGGAACGGATGGCGGGCCGGTGTTCGGCGCGGTCATCGGGGACGCGGACTACGCCTGCCCCGCGCTGCGCACGGGGTCACTGCTCGCGGCGCGTCAGCCGGTGTGGCGGTACGAGTTCGCCGATCCGGAGCCGCCGCGCCCGACGCCCGCTCCCCCGCCGTTCCCGCTGGGCGCGACCCACACCACCGAGCTGCCGTACCTGTTCGATCTGGGCGGCCGGACCAGGGATATGACGGAGGGTCAGCATCGGCTGGCGGACACGATGATCGGGTACTGGACGCGGTTCGCCCGCACCGGGGACCCGGGCGGCCCCGGGGCGCCACGCTGGACGCGCGCACAGGTGCAGGGCCTGGCGCCGGACCGTACGGGCCCGGTACGGCCGGGCGGGGTCCACCACTGCGGTCTGTGGGCGACGATGCCGTGAGCGGCGCGATGCCGCGGAAGGCGTCAGAGGGCCGGGAAGCTGAAGGTGTAGCCCTCCTTGGCGAGCCACGGCAGCAGCTCCTTCAGCGCCTCGACCGTCTGGCCGCGGGAGCCGCCGCCGTCGTGGAAGAGCACAATCGGGCCGTTCTTGAGCTCCCGCTTCACCGTGTTGACGATCGTCGCGGTGCCGGGCTGCTTCCAGTCCTTGGTGTCGACGTTCCAGCCGAGCGGGCGCATCCCGTGGCCGGCCGCGATGTGCCGGTTGTCGGGCGTGAAGGCGCCGCCGGGTGCGCGGAAGTACTGGACCTTGGCACCGCCGGCCGCCTCCTCGATCATCTTCTGGGCGTCGAGGATCTCGGTGCTCTGGTAGGCGACGGGCTTCTTGTTCATGGCCTCGTCGTGGCTGACCGTGTGGTCGCAGAGCCGGTGGCCGTCCGCGACGACCTTTTTGACCATGGCGGGGTCGGCCTTGGCCTGGGGGCCGATCATGCAGAAGGTCGCCTTCACGCCGTACTGCTTGAGGACGGCGAGGATCCTCGGCGTCCAGACCGGACTCGGGCCGTCGTCGATGGTGATCGAGACGGACTTCCCGCCGCTCTCGGTGGCGTGGTCGATCGTCTCCGATATCCCGCCGGAGCCGGGGGGCCCGGCCGCGCCCGTGGCGTCGGCGGAGCCGTCCGAGCCGTCCGGCGCGCTGTCGTCGCCGCCCGGGCCCGAGGGCTGGGCGGGGCCGGAGGGCCGTCCGCCGGGCTTGTCGTCGGACGTGCCGGGAGCGTGGGACTTGGCGGAGGAGTGCGCGAGGGCCGGGCCGGGACCGTCGGCGGAGGTGTCGCTGCCGAGGAACACCGCGGCGGCGACGCCGCCCGTCAGGACCACGGCCGTAGCCGTGGCCATCGCGATGCGGCGTGTGTGGGCAGTCGGTCGCGCCATGGTTTCCCCATCCCCTCGGTACGTGCCGGTACGGCAGCGGAGCTTCACCAGTCGGCCACGATCGCACGATCGCGCTGGAATCCCGAAATGTGAATTCTCCGGCCGGGTATCGACAGAAAATACCCGAATCCCGACAACTTCCTTGACATTCACTGGGGTTGACGCGGCATCAGTGCTACGAGAGGTTCGGTGCGGGCGCCGCGCGGCGGGACTTTGGTCCCTAACGCGCAGGCAAAGACCCCGCCAAGGGGGCGTCCGGTTCCCGCTCCGAGCAGGGAGTTCACCGCGGGACGTTCGTCCCGGCCCCGCCCGCACGGCTACGAGAGCCTCGTCACTCCCACCCCGCGGATCCCCCCGCTCGCCCCCCGGCGGATCAGAACTCGTCGACGGTGTGCGGCAGTTCCGTGGTGCGCAGCGCCGTGTCCAGCGCCTCGGCCGCGCCCGGGGTGTGTTCCGTCACCAGGCCCGCGAGCACCAGTCGGCGCACCTCGGTGCCGCCGAGGTAGCAGGCCGCCAGATCGCGCACGTCGAGAGCGAGGTCGGGCGCGGCCGAGGTCGGCTCGTAGGTGCAGCCGTGCGGGGACGCGGCCAGGCGGAAGCGGCCGGCGTTGGCCGGAACGCGGTCGTCGGTGACCTCCAGGACGAGAAAGGCCTCGGCCGCCCAGGAGCGGGCGGTGAGCGCGGCGCCGACGTCCACCAGGCGGATCCACAGCGCGGGGAACTCGGCGACGGCCCGCACCTGGTCCCGGTCCGTCGCGAACAGGAGCAGCGGGTCGTCCGGCGCCAGGCCCCAGGCGCGGACGGTGCCGGTGAGGTCGATGCCGGCCAGGTAGTTCCACAGCGCGGCCTCGCCCGCGGGGGTGTCGGCCTCCAGTTCGGCGACCTGGACGGTACCGGGCTTGGCCGGGTCGTCCTCGCGCCGGGTGCGGTAGACCGCGTAACCGGCGAGCGGCTCACCGGCGCCGCCGAGGCCCACCACGCGGGGCGGACCGAGTTCCTCGTCGTCCTCGTCGGTCTCGGGCAGCCACTCGCCGCGCCAGCGCTCCGCGTCGCGCGCGACGCGCCCGGCCCGGCGGGTGCGGGTCGCCTCGTAGTAGGGGCCGAGTTCGGCGGGCGCGTCGGCGGGGTCGATCAGGCGCAGGGGGCGCGGGTCGGGAGCGATGCGCAGGTCGAGCGGGCGGGTCGAGTTGATCTCGACGGTGGTGCCGTGGGTGCCCGCGCCGAATCCGAAGCGGCCGTAGATGGCGGCCTCCGACGCCCACAGGGCGGCGATGGGGCGGCCGTGCGCGGCGCAGCGGCGGAACACCTCGGCGATCATGCCGGAGAGCACGCCGCGGCGGCGGTGCGTGGGCGCGACGGAGACGAACGTGAGCCCGGGGCAAGGGAGTTCACCGCCGGGCACGGAGAGCGTGAAGCGGTGGGCGACGAGGAAGCCGACGAGCGCGTCGCCGTCGTACGCGCCCACCCGGTCGCAGCGCAGCACCATCGCGCGGTGGTACTCGCGCTTCTCCTTCTCGTCGGGCCGGTCGTGGAAGACGAGCCACCAGAGCTCCAGGGCGCGGTCGACGTCGGACTCGGGCACGTCGCGGAACTCCAGCTCGCTCATGCGGCGACCCTAACCCGGCCGAAACGGGCAGTCACCCGCATATCGCCCGGGTCGGGGACGGGGGCCCCGGGCGCCGTTGGAGCCGTTGGAGCCGTTGGAGCCGTTGGAGCCGTTGGAGCCGTTGGAGGCTAGGCGACCGAGCCGATGCGGCCGACCTTGCCCGAGCCGTCGTGGTGGATCGGGGTGTGGGCGCCGGTCAGGGCGACCCCGCTGCCGCCGCGCCGGTTGGCGACGATCTCCGCGGCGATGGACAGGGCCGTCTCCTCGGGCGTACGCGCGCCGAGGTCGAGGCCGATCGGGGAGCGCAGGCGGTTCAGTTCGAGCTCGGTGACGCCCACGTCGCGCAGTCGCTTGTTGCGGTCCAGGTGGGTGCGGCGCGAGCCCATCGCACCGATGTAGGCGACCGGGAGCTTCAGCGCGGTCTCCAGGAGCGGGATGTCGAACTTGGCGTCGTGGGTCAGGACGCACAGCACCGTACGGGAGTCGGTGTCGGTGCGCTGGAGGTACTTGTGCGGCCACTCCACGACGATCTCGTCCGCCTCGGGGAAGCGGGTCCTCGTCGCGAAGACGGGCCGGGCGTCGCACACCGTGACGTGGTAGCCCAGGAACTTGCCGACCCGGACCAGGGCGGCGGCGAAGTCGATGGCGCCGAAGACGATCATTCGGGGGGCGGGCACGCTCGACTCGACGAGCACGGTGAGCGGCTGGCCGCACAGGCGGCCGTCGGCGCCGAGGGAGAGCGTGGCGGTGCGGCCCGCGTCGAGGAGGGCGGTGGCCTCGTCGGCCACGGCCCGGTCCAGCTCGGGGTGTCCGCCGAGAACGCCCTCGTAGCGTCCGTCGGGGTGGACGAGCAGGGCGCGGCCCATCAGCTCGGCCGGCCCGTCGGTGACCCGGGCGACCGCGGCGGCCTCGCCGCGGGCTGCGGTGGCCAGGGCGGCGGCGAACACCTTGCGGGCGGGAGCGTCCGCACCGACCGGGGTCACCAGTATGTCGATGACGCCGCCGCAGGTCAGGCCTACCGCGAAGGCGTCCTCGTCGCTGTATCCGAAGCGTTCGAGGACGGTCTCGCCGTCTTCGAGCGCCTGCTGACAGAGTTCGTAGACGGCGCCCTCCACACATCCGCCGGAGACCGAACCGATCGCCGTGCCGTCGCTGTCGACGGCGAGGGCGGCTCCCGGCTGCCGGGGCGCGCTGCCGCCGACGGCCACCACCGTGGCCACGGCGAACTCGCGTCCCTGCTCGACCCACCGGTTCAGCTCTTCGGCGATGTCCAGCATTTCGGTCTCCTTACGACGTGTGGAGGGCGTCGGCGGCGCGGCCGCTACTTGACGCCTAGCCAGTTCTCAATGGGATGGAGGGCGAAGTAGATGGTGAAGACGGCGGTGAGGGCCCACATGAACCCGCCGATCTCCCGCCACTTGCCCTGTGCTGCCTTGATCACGGTGTAGGCGACTACGCCCGCGCCGACACCGGCGGTGATGTTGTACGTGAACGGCATCAGCGCCACGGTGAGGAACACCGGGATGGAGACGGACCGGTCGCTCCAGTCCACGTGCTTGGCGGCGCTCATCATCATCGAGCCGATGACGACCAGGGCGGCGGAGGCGACCTGGGCCGGGACCAGCTGGGTGACCGGGGTGAAGAAGAGGCACGCGGCGAAGAAGAGGCCGGTGACGACCGAGGAGAGGCCGGTACGGGCGCCTTCACCCGCGCCGGAGGCGGACTCGATGAACACGGTCTGGCCGGAGGCGCCGGAGACGCCGCCGATCGCACCGCCCGCACCGTCGATGAACAGCGCCTTGGACAGGCCCGGCATGCGGCCCTTGTCGTCGGCGAGCTTGGCCTCCTGGCCGACGCCGATGATGGTGGCCATCGCGTCGAAGAAGCCGGCGAGCACCAGGGTGAAGACGATCATGCCGACGCTGATGGCGCCGAGGGAACCCCAGCCGCCGAACTCGACGTGGCCGAAGAGGCCGAAGTCGGGTGAGGAGACCGCACTGCCCTTGAGGCCGGGGGCGGCGCCGCCCCAGTCCGCGTCGGTCAGGCCGGCCGCCTTGGTGACCACGAAGGACAGGACGCTGCCCGAGACGATGCCGATCAGGATCGCGCCGGGCACCTTGCGGGCCTGGAGGGCGAAGATCAGCAGCAGGGTGATCGCGAAGAAGAAGACGGGCCAGCCGACGAGCTGGCCGGTCAGACCGAGGGTGACGGGCGGTCCGTTCTCGGGTCCCTTGCCCACGAAACCGGCCTTCACCAGGCCGAGCAGGGCGACGAACATGCCGATGCCCATGGTGATCGCGTGCTTGAGCGCCAGCGGGATGGCGTTCATGATCATTTCCCGGAGGCCGGTGACGACCAGGAGCATGATCACGACGCCGTACATGACGCACATGCCCATGGCCTGCGGCCAGGTCATGTTGGGGACCACCTGCGTGGTCAGGGCCGCGGAGACGTTCAGGCCGGCGGCCAGCGCGAGCGGGACCTTGCCGATGAAGCCCATCAGCAGGGTGCTGACCGCGGCCGCGAGTGCGGTGGCGGTGACCAGGCCGGCGTGACCCAGTACGTGCTTGTCGACATCGGGCGTCGAGAGGATCAGCGGGTTGAGCAGGAGGATGTAGCACATCGCCATGAAGGTGGTGATGCCGCCGCGCACTTCCTGCGCGAACGTCGATCCTCGCTCGGATATGTGAAAGTACCGGTCGAGCCAAGACCTGCCGGCGGGGGGACGGGAGCCGGAGCCCGCGTCCTCGGCGGTGGTCTTCGGCTCCACAGACTGCTGGGTCATGGTGCCTACTCCCAAGGTTCACAGGGGCACCCGCATAAGACTTGAGTCCTCAGGTCAGACAAGCTGCGGGATTTGGGATGGTGCGTGGGCTGCACGACCCGGGGGACGGCCCGAGACGAACGGTGTCTGCTCCTGCCGGGGTACCGGAGGCGGTACCGCAGTGCAGATGGCTACGGGTGTTGCTGGTGTGACGGGGTTGTGCCAGTGGTGCTCGTACTACGGGTGCTGCTGGTACTGCTGCTGGTACTACGAGGACCGCGAGCGGTGCGGTACTGGTGTGCTCCGGGCGGTGCGGGCATCGGAAGTGTGACGTTCCTGGGAGGCACGCACCGCCCGGAGGGCTGGTGGGGCGGGGGCCCGGGGGACGTGAGTCCCCCGGAGGGGATTCCTCTCGCCCCGACCCCCGGAGGGTCAGACGCCGGTGCCCGTGAGGTGCTCGGGGCGGACCGGGGTCTTGTTGAGCTCCAGACCGGTCGCCGCCCGGATCGCCGCGAGGACGGCCGGGGTGGACGAGAGGGTCGGGGCCTCGCCGAGACCGCGCAGACCGTACGGCGCGTTCGGGTCGGCGAGCTCCAGGACGTCGACCGGGATGGTCGGGGTGTCCAGGATCGTCGGGATCAGGTAGTCCGTGAAGGACGGGTTGCGCACCTTCGCGGTCTTCGGGTCCACGACGATCTCTTCCATCACCGCGACGCCGAGGCCCTGGGTGGTACCACCCTGGATCTGGCCGACGACGGAGAGCATGTTGAGGGCCTTGCCCACGTCCTGGGCGGTGGCCAGCTCGACGACCTTGACCAGGCCGAGCTCGGTGTCCACCTCGACCACCGCGCGGTGCGCGGCGAACGTGTACTGGACGTGGCCGTTGCCCTGGCCGGTGACGAGGTCGAAGGCCTGGGTCGGACGGTGCCGGAACTCCAGCTCCTCGTCGATCGCCTCGCCCTCCAGGACGTCCGCCAGGTCGGCGAGGACCTCGCCGCCGTCGGTGACGACCTTGCCGCCTTCGAGCAGCAGCTCGGCGGTGGCCCAGGCGGGGTGGTAGGAGCCGAACTTGCGGCGGCCGAGCTCCAGGGCCTTGGCGCGGACGGCCTCGCAGGTGTTCTTCACCGCGCCGCCGGTCATGTACGTCTGCCGGGAGGCGGACGTGGAACCGGCGGAGCCGACCTGGGTGTCGGCCGGGTGGATGGTCACCTGCGTGACACCCAGCTCCGTACGGGCGATCTGGGCGTGCACGGTGACACCGCCCTGACCGACCTCCGCCATGGCCGTGTGGACCATCGCGACGGGCTCGCCGTTGATGACCTCCAGACGGACCCGGGCGGTGGAGTAGTCGTCGAAGCCCTCGGAGAAGCCGACGTTCTTGATGCCGACCGCGTAGCCGATGCCGCGGACGACGCCCTCGCCGTGCGTGGTGTTGGACAGACCGCCGGGCAGGGCGCGGACGTCCGCCTCCTCGCCGGCCGCCAGCCACTGCTGCTCGGGCGGCAGCGGGCGGGCCTTGACCCGGCGGAGCAGCTCGGCGACCGGGGCCGGGGAGTCCACGACCTGGCCCGTCGGCATGATCGTGCCCTGCTCCATGGCGTTGAGCTGGCGGAACTCGACCGGGTCCATGCCCAGCTTCGCCGCGAGCTTGTCCATCTGGGCCTCGTAGGCGAAGCAGGCCTGGACCGCGCCGAAGCCGCGCATCGCGCCACAGGGCGGGTTGTTCGAGTAGAGCGCGATCGCCTCGATGTCGACGTCGTCGATGACGTACGGGCCGACGGAGAGCGAGGAGGCGTTGCCGACGACGGCCGGGGAGGCCGAGGCGTAGGCGCCGCCGTCCAGGACGATCTTGCACTTCATGTGCGTGATCTTGCCGTCCTTGGTGGCGCCGTGCTCGTAGTAGAGCTTCGCCGGGTGACGGTGCACATGGCCGAAGAAGGACTCGAACCGGTTGTAGACGATCTTGACCGGCTTGCCCGTGCGCAGCGCCAGGAGGCAGGCGTGGATCTGCATCGAGATGTCCTCGCGGCCGCCGAAGGCACCGCCGACGCCGGAGAGCGTCATGCGTACCTTCTCCGGCGGCAGGCCGAGGACCGGGGCGATCTGCTGGAGGTCGGAGTGCAGCCACTGGGTGGCGACGTACAGATCGACGCCGCCGTCCTCGGCGGGCACCGCGAGACCGGACTCCGGCCCGAGGAAGGCCTGGTCCTGCATGCCGAAGGTGTACTCGCCCTCGACGATCACGTCGGCGCGCTTGCGCGCCTCCTCCACGTTGCCGCGGATGATCGGCTGGCGGTGCACGATGTTGGGGTGCGGGACGTGACCGGAGTGGTGGTCGTCGCGGCCCTCGTGGATCAGCGGCGCGTCCGGGGCGAGGGCCGAGGCCTCGTCCGTGACGAGCGGCAGCTCCTTGTAGTCGATCTTGATCTTGGCGGCCGCGCGGCGGGCGGTCTCCGGGTGGTCGGCGGCCACGAGGGCGACCGGCTCGCCGTGGTGGCGGACCCGGCCGTTGGCCAGGACGGGGGTGTCCTGGATTTCGAGGCCGTAGTTCTTCATCTTGGCCGGCAGGTCGTCGTAGGTGAGCACGGCGTACACGCCGGGCATCGCGACGGCCTCGGAGATGTCGATGTTCTCGATCAGGGCGTGGGCCACGGTGGAGCGCAGCGTCTGGCCCCACAGCATGTCCTCGTGCCACATGTCCGAGGAGTACGCGAACTCACCGGTCACCTTGAGGGTGCCGTCGGGCCGCAGCGTCGACTCGCCGATGCCGCCCTTGGTGTGGTTCTGGGTGACGTTGGTGGGCGTACCGGCGGGAGTGGTGCGGGTGTTCTGCGCCATGATCAGACCGCCTCTTCCTGACGGGCGGCCGCGAGGCGGACCGCGTCGAGGATCTTCTCGTAGCCGGTGCAACGGCAGAGGTTGCCCGAGAGCGCCTCGCGGATGTCCGCGTCGGACGGCTCGGAGTTCCGCTCCAGGAGCTCGTCGGCGGCGACCAGGAGACCCGGGGTGCAGAAACCGCACTGCACGGCGCCGGCGTCGATGAAGGCCTGCTGGATCGGGGAGAGACCGCCAGCCTCTCCAGTCTGCCCGTCCTGCGGCTTGGCCTGCCACCGCTTGGCGGCGTCGACCGAGGTGCCACAGGCGCCGGAGGCGCAGCCGCCGCCGGGGTGGGCGTCGGTGCGGTGGGCGGCGTAGTCGGCCAGGCCCTCCACGGTGACGACCTCGCGGCCCTCGACCTGACCGGCCGCGACCAGGCAGGAACACACCGGAACACCGTCGAGGCGGACCGTGCAGGAGCCGCACTCGCCCTGCTCGCAGGCGTTCTTCGAACCCGGAAGGCCCATGCGCTCGCGCAGGACGTAGAGGAGGCTCTCGCCCTCCCACACGTCGTCGGCCTCCTGCTTACGGCCATTGACCGTGAAATTCACGCGCATGGTTATGCAGCTCCTTCAAGGGTGCGGCCGTTGTCACCGCGGTACGACTCCCAGGTCCACATCAGCGTGCGCCGGGCCATGACGCCGACGGCGTGACGGCGGTAGTTCGCCGTGCCGCGGACGTCGTCGATCGGGTTGCACGCGCCCGAGGCGAGCGTGGCGAACTGCTTCGCGATCGACGGGGTGATGATCTTTCCGTTGTCCCAGAAGCCGCCCTCTTCGAGCGCCGCGTTCAGGAACTCCTCGGCCGCCTTCGCCCGAATGGGGGTCGGGGCCGCCGAGCCGATGCCGGTGCGGACCGTACGGGTCTCGGGGTGCAGGGCCAGGCCGAACGCGCAGACCGCGATGACCATGGCGTTGCGGGTGCCGACCTTGGAGAACTGCTGGGGGCCGTCCGCCGTGGGGATGTGGACGGCCTTGATCAGCTCGTCCGCCTCCAGCGCGTTGCGCTTGACGCCCTTGTAGAACTCGTCGATGGGGATGAGCCGGACGCCGCGCGCCTGGGACTCGACCTCGACATCGGCGCCGGAGGACAGCAGCGAGGGGTGGGCGTCACCGGCCGGCGAGGCGCAGCCGAGGTTGCCGCCGACACCGCCGCGGTTGCGGATCTGCGGGGAGGCGACGGTGTGCGAGGCGAGCGCGAGGCCCGGCAGCTCGGTCCGCAGGTTCTCCATGATCTTGGTGTACGGGACGGAGGGGCCAAGCCGGACACTGTCCTGCCCGACCTCCCACTGAGCCAGCTCGCTGATGCGGTTCAGGTCCAGGAGGTACTCGGGCCGCCGGTGGTCGAAGTTGATCTCGACCATCACATCGGTGCCACCCGCAATGGGCACAGCTGTGGGGTGCTCTGCCTTGGCGGCGAGCGCCTCCTCCCAGCTGGCGGGGCGAAGGAAGTCCATGAGTGGCTCTCTTCCGATTCTCAAATTCGGGGTCGTTCGCGCGGGTCCCGGGGACGGCAGGCCCTCGACATCTCAGTCGTTCATGTGCTGTTAACGCGGTGTGGACTCAGTACACAAGCCCCGATCCCTCGGGTGCAGTCACCGAAACCATGAAGGAGTTGGCTGGTCTCCGCTCACGTCTTGTAGATTCGTATGAAAGGCGGTGCTCCGTTACCTCACCGCTTTCCAACGGCAACATCAAGACAGATCGGCGGCGACACGCGATGCGGCTGCGCGCACTTCTGGAAACCGACGCGCTGGGGCTGCGGCTGCTCGGCGGCGAGGACGAGCTGGACCGCACGGTGCGGGGTGTGATGACTACGGACCTACGGGATCCGAGTCGCTATCTGGCGGGCGGCGAGCTCGTTCTGACGGGCCTCGCGTGGCGCCGGGACGCCGAAGATTCCGAGCCATTCGTGCGCATCCTCGCGAGCGCCGGCGTGGCGGGTCTCGCGGCCGGCGAGGCGGAACTCGGCGCCATTCCCGACGATCTTGTTTTGGCTTGTTCTCGCCATCGGCTCCCGCTGTTCGCGGTGAACGAGTCGGTCGCGTTCGCAACCATCACCGAGCACGTCGTACGGCAGGTCTCGGGCGAGCGCGCGGGCGACCTCGCCGCGGTCGTGGACCGTCACCGCCGCCTGATGACGTCCGGCCCGGCGGGCGGCGGCCCCGAGGTGGTCCTCGACCTGCTCGGCAGCGACCTCGACCTGCGGGCCTGGGTGCTTTCGCCCACCGGCCGCCAGATCGCGGGCGCGGGCGACGCCCTGACCCCGGCGGTCGGCGCCGCGCTGGCCGCCGAGCACCTGGGCGCCACCCGCACCGGGCGGCGCGGCCCGCACCGGATCGCCATCGACGGGGTCACCTACTCGCTGTTCCCGATCCGCAACAACGGCCGGGGCGCCGCGCCGGCCGCCCGCGATGTGCGCGAGACGGTGCTTTCGGACTGGCTGCTGGCCGTCGAGGCCGACGCGGGCGACTGGCCGGCCGCCCGGCTCGACCTGCTCCAGGGCGTCACCCAGCTGATCGCGGTCGAGCGCGACCGGCGCGACGCGGCCCGCACGGTGCGCCGCCGGCTCGCCCAGGAAGTACTCGAACTCGTGCAGACCGGCGCCGCGCCCGCCGAGATCGCGGCCCGGCTGCGGGTCGCGGCCCCCGTGCTGCTGCCCGGCCTCGGCTCGGCGCCGCACTGGCAGGTCGTGGTGGCCCGGGTGGACTGGGAGCGCGACTCGGGTGCCGAGATCGCGGGCGGCCCGGTCGCCCAGTCGCTCCTGGAGGAGATCCTGGTCGACCCGGCGGTGGTCGGCGCCGAATCCTCCGACCGGATCGCGGTGGCCCACGCCGGCGACGAGGCGATCGCGCTCGTGCCGCTGCCCGCGGCCACGGCCGAGGGAGCCGAGGGCGGCCTGCACGCCGACGCGCTGCTCACCGCGGTGCGCGCGCCGCTGTCGGCGGGCCTCGCCGACGACGGCCGGCTGACACTGGGTGTCAGCGCCGCGGTGCACTCCGCCGAGGGCCTGCGCGGCGCTCTGGAGGAGGCCCGGCACGCCCGCCGGGTCGCCGCCGCCCGCCCCGGCCGGGTGTGCGCGGCCGGGCACCACGAGCTGGCCTCGCACGTGCTGCTGCTCCCGTTCGTGCCGGACGATGTGCGGCGCGCCTTCACGGCCCGGCTGCTCGACCCGCTGCGCGACTACGACCGGCGTCACCGGGCCGAGCTCATCCCGACCCTGGAGGCCTTCCTGGACTGCGACGGGTCGTGGACGCGGTGCGCCACCCGACTGCACCTGCACGTCAACACGCTTCGCTACCGGGTGGGCAGGATCGAGCAGTTGACGGCCCGTGACCTGTCCCGTCTGGAGGACAAGCTGGACTTCTTCCTGGCGCTTCGGATGAGCTGACAGTCGATCCCGGCCAGTGTCGGACGATTGTGAACTCATTCACGCACCCCCCTTGGCCCGGCGTGCCATTCCGTGTTGAGATGCGGATCTACTCAGCAGCTCGATGGCGCGCTCGGGGAGGGCAACGTGGCGTACACCGCCATGTCTGGTTCCGGAACGACTGCAGATGACGGGGATCCGCTCCAGACCGCGATATGGCGGTTGCGCTCGCGCGGCTGCTGGACCGACGCCGCGGCCCTGCTCGAACCGCACGCGGGAGTACCGGCCGGCGCCCTTCAGCGCACCGCGCTGCTCACCGAGCGCTGTGTGTACACCGAGACCGGCTGGGCGGAGGCCGACGAGGCCCTGCGGGGCGCCGAGGCCATAGCCCGCAGCGACGAGGAGCGCGGCGCCGCCGCCTGCGAACGCGGCTATCTCGCCTACGCCTCCACCCTGTTCGGGGTGCGCGACCGCGCGGACGAGGCGCGCTCCGCGTTCGGCCGGGCCGCCGCCCTGATCGAACCCGCCGGCCGCGGCCGGGCCCTGCTCGACTTCCGGCGCGGGCTGCTCGCCGAGAACGTGGCCGACGCGCCCCAGGCCGCCCGCTCCGCCTACCGCCGCGCCCACGAGGGCGCCGCCGCCCACGGCGACACCCTGCTGCTCTCCTTCACCTGGCGCCATCTGGCCGGACTCGCCCTGCGCGAAGGGGAGTTGACGGAGGCGCGGCACGGCTTCACCGAGTCCCTGCGGATCCGCGAGGAGCTCGGCTACCTCATCGGCACGGCCCCCGCGCTCGCCGCGCTCGCCGACACCGAGGAGGAGCCGGTCTCGACCCGGCTGCGCACGGAGGCGGCCCGCCTGGTGCGCCTGCTCGGCGTCCCGACCTGGCTCGCGACCCACCTCGGGACCGCTCCCCCGCGTCCCGCCGCGACGTGACGGCCCGTCATGATGCTTGCGGTGTAACGCACTTGACGCCGAACCGCAGCTACCGCACGCGGTAAGTGCCGCACGCGCAGCAGCCGCACACGGGGGTGCCGCACGCACAGCTGCCGCACGCGGAGGTGCCGCACGCGGAGTGTCAGAGCGCCGAACCCGTGAAGTGTTCCCGCACCAGCGACTGGACGACCGGCAGGTTCTGGGCGCACAGCGCGTCCAGCAGGGCGAGGTGTTCGGCGGCGTCGGCCACCAGATCGCCGCGGCGGGCCACCGGCGCCGCGGTCAGCGGCCACTGCGCGCGGCGGTGCAAGTCGTCGGCCACCTGCACCAGTTGCTGGTTGCCGGCCAGTGCGAGGAGCGCCCGGTGGAAGGCGCGGTCGCACTCGGCGTAGCCCGCCCGGTCGCCGGTCGCGGCGGCCTCGGTGGTGGCCTCGGCCAGCGGGCGCAGCTCGGCCCAGCGGGCCGCCGGGACGGTACGGGCCAGGCGCAGCATCACCGGCACCTCGATCATGGCCCGCACCTCGGCGAGTTCGGCGAGTTCGCGCGGGCTGCGCTCGGTGACCCTGAAGCCCCGGTTGGGCACGACCTCGACGGCACCCTCGATGCTGAGTTGCTGCATCGCCTCGCGCACCGGGGTCGCGGACACCCCGAACCGTTCGGCGAGGGCGGGTGCGGAGTACACCTCGCCCGGCACGAGCTCGCCGTCGACCAGGGCGGTGCGCAGGGCGGCCAGTATCTGTCCGCGCACGGAGTGCCGGTGGACGGCCGCGCGGGGGGCCGGGGCCGGGGACCCGGGGGCGCGGGGGGCCGGCGGCTCGACGCCTCGACGAGCGGACCGCTCGACCACGGCCCGGGGGGCGGGCGGCTCACTGTGGGTGTGCTCGCCGCGCGCGCCGTCATCGTGTGCGCACTCACCGGGTGCGCCGGAGAGGGGCCCGGCGGCCCGGGACTGGCCGGGGACCCTGGGTGCCCCGTACGGAGGCACGGTCGCCTCGCGCCCTCTGCCCTGCTGCACCCCGGCCTCCTACGGCTCCACTGCCCCCACAGACCATAGGCGGACAAAGCGCGAGTTCAAACATCGCCGGTATCGGCTAAGGTAAGCCTTACCTGTCAACGATCGTGATTCGGTGGTCCCGCATGACCGTCTCCACCTTGCTGCCCAGCCCCGCGCCGAGCCCCGTCGCCCCCTCCTACGCCCGGCTCGCCGAGGTGTACTCCGGCCTCGGGATCAGCGAGCTGACCTCGGCGGAGCGGCTGCCGAGCGGTGCGGGCTGGGTCGGCGCGGCGGAGCTCGCGGCCGGCGGAACGGCCCTGGACACCTTCCTGGCCTGGGACAACGCCCAGGTCGTACGGGACTACGGACACCAGGCACGCCCCGACGTCATCGCCTCCTTCGGCTTCCACCGCTATGCCTGGCCGGCCTGCCTCCTGGTGACGGTGCCGTGGTTCCTGCACCGCCGGGTGCCGCGCATCCCCGTCGCCGATGTGGCCTACCAGCGCAGCAGCGGCCATGTCGCCCTCCGCGTAAGGGAGTTCGCCTGCCTCCCGGACGACCCGGCCGCGGCCCTCCCCGGTGCCCGCGTCGTGGCGGACGAGGAGGCCCTGCGCGGTGCGGTGCGGGACGCGGTGGCCGAGCACATCGGGCCGCTGCTCGAAGGGTTCGGGCCGCGCATGCGGCGCGGCCGGCGGGCGCTGTGGGGCATGGCGACGGACGAGATCGTCGAGGGCCTCTGGTACGTCGGCGCCCTGCTCGGCCAGGAGTCCCGCGCGATGGCCGAGCTCGACAAGCTGCTCCCCGGCACCGCGAAGCCGTATGTCGGCACCCCGGGCTTCCGCGAGCTGACCACGCCCGACGGGCGGAACCTGCCGACCCGGGACCGGGCGAGCTGCTGCTTCTTCTACACGGTGCGGCCCGACGACACCTGCGTGACCTGTCCGCGCACCTGCGACGCCGACCGCGTGCAGAGGCTCAGCGCCGCATCCTGACTCCATGCCACCCCTACGGGTGAGCGCCAGTCGAACTCAACTCGCGCGCCGGGCACGGCAGTTCGAGCGATCGCCCCCTATCCGGCTGCCCTCGCACTCCGTTGGCGTCCTCTTGCCCCGAAACCCCCTGCCGCCCCGCGCGGCTGGAGCAGTATGGCGGCCGATACGCCCTACGCGATGCAAGGGACACCGCATGCGACTGACCGACATATCGCTGGACTGGCTGCTTCCGGGCGGCGTGATGATCGTGGGGGTCGTTGTGGCTCTGGTAGTGCTCGCGCGTGGCAAGCGCACCGCGGACAACGCGACCGGGGACGACTCCTGGGAGCGCAGCGAGGAGCGCCGCAGAAGGAAGGAGGCGGTGTACGGCACCGCTTCCTACGTGCTCCTGTTCTGCTGTGCGGCGGTGGCCGCCGCACTCTCCTTCCACGGTCTGGTCGGCTTCGGCCGGCAGAACCTGAATCTGACGGACGGCTGGGAGTACCTCGTACCGTTCGGCCTCGACGGCGCGGCCATGTTCTGTTCCGTGCTCGCGGTGCGCGAGGCCAGCCACGGTGACGCGGCGCTCGGCTCACGCCTGCTCGTGTGGACGTTCGCGGGAGCGGCCGCCTGGTTCAACTGGGTGCACGCGCCGCGCGGCATGGACCACGCGGGGGCCCCGCAGTTCTTCGCGGGGATGTCGCTCTCGGCGGCGGTGCTCTTCGACCGCGCGCTGAAGCAGACCCGCCGGGCGGCCCTGCGCGAGCAGGGTCTGGTTCCGCGGCCGTTGCCGCAGATCCGGATCGTCCGCTGGCTGCGCGCTCCTCGGGAGACCTTCGGCGCCTGGTCGCTGATGCTCCTGGAGAACGTACGCACCCTGGACGAGGCGGTCGACGAGGTCCGCGAGGACAAGCGCACCAAGGAGGAGAACAAGCTCCGCAGGCGCGACCAGGAGAAGCTGGACCGGGCGCACTTCAAGGCGCTCAGCCGGCAGAACCGCTCCTGGGGACGCGGCAGGGGCGGCGGCCGTCAGGTCGACGTCCAGGGCATCGGACCCGGCCCCGGCTCCGCGCAGCCCAAAGCTGTCGCGGAGCCGGCCATAGCAGAGCCAGGACAACTGCCCCTGCGCAACCGGCCCTCCCTCCAGGCCGTCGGGACCGCTGAGTCCCCGGCGGCCAGGACCGTCGACCTCACCGCCGAGGACGACACCCAGGCATTGCCCCGGCTCGACTCATTGGAGCGCAAACTGAAGGATCTGGAGCAGCAGTTCGGCTAGCCGACAGCGGCGCCCGGCCCCCGCGGGCTTCCGGGCGCCGCCGGTCGCCGTCTAGTACCGGGCCGCCCCGTCGCCGAGCTCGAACCAGACGGCCTTTCCCCGGTCGTGCTCGTGGACGCCCCAGTCGTCCGCGAGTGCCTGGACGAGCAGCAGCCCCCTGCCGTGCGTACCGTCGTCGGACGACGGCGCGTACGGCGTGGGCAGCGACGGCGCGAAGTCCCTCACCTCCACCCGGAGTCCGGACTCGCCGACCGCCACCGACACGACGGCCCCGTGGCCGGTGTGGACGAGGGCGTTGGTGAGCAGCTCACTGGTGAGCAGTTCGGCCACGTCCGTCGCTTCCGCCTGTGGCGTGGCCGCGAGGAGTTCCCGCAGCGCGTGGCGTACTTCCCGTACGGCACCCAGATCCGACTGCCCCACTCTCCTGCACAGCAGACGCTGGTCCCCCTGCTGCGCATCAGGTGTCCGGACGGGCCCGCTCCGCGCGGAGCCGAGTCCTGCCTGATGCCTTGTCATAACCCCCACCTGCACGCTGTGACGACCTTTCCCCCTCGAACACGCACACGGGATGCATGCCCAACCGGGCCACGGTCACGCATGGTGATTCCACACCAACCCAAAGGGGTTGTCTCCGGCAGGGCGCGGCCGAGGAGCCTGAGCATGACAGCCGCAGGCCCCGCGACGGACACCGCGAGCGGGCCGTGCGCCATCTCGCGCGCCCCGCGCATCACGCCGCCGGGTGCCACCGGTTCCTGGCCGGCCGGCACCCACCGCGGGGAACCGGAGCCGCTCCTCTGAGCGTTGACGGCGGCATACGAGGACGTTCGGGGCGGTACGGGACGGGGTCCGGCCCCGCCCGGCGAGCCGGTTCCGGATCCAAGGGAGGGCAGCCGGGGCGTGGGCGGGAGGTGAGGTCGCGGCGGTTCTCCACCCCGGTTTCCCCGGAGCCCGTCCGGGCTCGCGCACGGACGGCCCGGCGTACGGCGGCGCGAGGGACCCGCCGAACGGCGTCCCCGCTCGCAACCGGCATATCCCGGAGGCAGCGCAGGCCACAGCCGCGCAGGGGGTCGCACGCCCCGGAGCCGTGGCCGCCCGTCCGGCGGTGCCGCACGCCATCGGACCGACCCCGCGCGGAGACGCCATGACCGCCGGGCATCGGCCGATCCTGCGACACGCACCTGCCGAACCCGGCGTATTCCGGGCCGAGTTGGCGAGCAATCGACTGGAGGCGGCGTGTCGCCGGGACCGGTGCGGGAGCGCGCCGGTTGTGGAAGCCGGTACTGCCGCATCCGCCCCACGGCAATCCGCCCGGCTCGTCCATCGCCCCGGTACACCACACGGCGTACCCGCGGCTACGCGAGGAGCCGGAGGGCGCCGGCCCCGCCCCCTGTGCGACCGGGATCGCGCCGGGCCGGGCCGCGGCGCACCACCGGACGTGGACCGCTCAGTACGGCACGGTGCCGCACCAGGTCTCCGCCCAGGCCGAGGGGCCGTACTTGTTGGCCGCGCGCATCGAGATACAGATCTCGTCCCCCGAAAAGGGGCCGTTGATCGTGTAGTTGGTGCCCTGGGCGGAGTAGATGGTGTCGACGCTCTTCTTCGTGAAGTTGCTGCCCTTGTTGGTGTAGTGGATGTCGTAGCGGGTCGCGCCGGAGACCGTCGACCAGCTCACCGCGATCGGCATGGAGCACGCGCCGACGCAGCTGTTGGTGTACTTGAGCTGGTAGGCCTTCATGTCGGCCGGCCGGGAGCCCGCCTGCGATCCGGAGGACCCGGACGAGCCCGAACCGCCGGACGTCCCCGACGAGCCGGAACCCCCCGACGAACCGGACGCACCCGAGGAGCCCGAGCCGCCGACGGCGCCCCCGCCGGAGCCGCCCGAGGAGCCCGAGCCGGCGCCCCCGGTCGGACCCGCGGCGCCGGCGCCGGCCGACGAAGCCGAATTGCCTCCGCCGGCAACCGCGTTCTGCCCGTCGGCGCCCTTGCCGTCCGGCCCCTTGGTGGCGTCCTTGCCCTTGTCGCTCGCGCTCGGAGAGGGCGAACTGCTCTGCGCGACGGGCGAGTTGCTCTTGGACGGCGTGGCACTGGCGTCCGGTCCCGTACTGGCGGTCGCGCTCGCGCTGCTGCCCGGCGGCTGGGCATGGGCCTCGTTCCCCGGATCGCTCCCGAAGGGCTGGATCACCGCGATCGTGCCGCCGCCCACGGTGAGCACGGCGATGACGGGCAGCACGATGAGCCGTCGCCTGCGGCGGGGCCGTTCCGGCTCGCGGGCCGTGACGGGGCCCGCCGTCACCACGCCCCCGGTGGGACCGGCCGGCGGCCGCAGAGCGACGGTAGCCCGGTCCACGGGCTGCTCCCGCAGGGGCGCCGCCTCCGCGTCGAGCAGCCGGGCGGACTGCTGGGCGATGCGCGCCACGACGCGCTCGGGCAGCCAGGCTCCCCGCGCGCTGCTCGGACGGGTCCGCTCCGGGTCCGCCAACAGCGCGTCCACGGACGGGCGTTGGCCGATGTCCTTCGTCAGGCAGCGAGTGATGAGCGCGCGCAGCGCGTCGTCCTCGACCCCCGTCAGATCGGGCTCGCCCTCCACGATCTGGAACATCACGGCATGCTGGTTGCTGGCCCCCTGCCCGAACGGCAGCTGCCCGGTCGCCGCGTAGGTGAGCACGCAGCCGAGCGTGAACACATCGCTCTTGACCCCGGCGCTCTGGCCGCGCACCTGCTCCGGCGACATGAAACCGGGCGAGCCGACCGCCATCCCCGTGCTGGTGAGCAGGGACTCGACGGACGTCTCCAGGGCCCGGGCGATCCCGAAGTCGATGACCTTCATGCCGTCCACGGTGAGCATCACATTGGACGGCTTCAGGTCACGGTGCACGATCCCGGCGCCGTGGATGTCCTTGAGCGCCTTCAGGAGCCTCTCGGCGAGGGCGTGCAGGGACGGGACCGGCAGCGGTCCGTAGCGCCGCACGATCTGTTCGAGCGAAAGCCCCGGAACGTATCCCGTGGCCACCCACGGCGGCTCGTCGCCCGGACCCGCGTCGAGCACGGGTGCCGTGTAGCGCTCGCCGACCTTGCGCGCCGCCTCGATCTCCCGGCGGAACCGCGCCCTGAACTGCTCGTCGGACACGTGCTCCTCGTGCACGACCTTCACGGCGACCGTGCGGCCGCTGTCCGACCGGGCCAGGAACACCCGCCCCATCCCGCCCGCGCCCAGCCGCCCGAGGAGCAGGTACGGCCCGATGCGCGCGGGGTCGCCGGCCGCGAGCGGCTTGATACCCCCCTCGATGTAATCGTCCTGCTCGCCGCGTCCGTCCCCGTTCGTACCGCTCATGATGGTGTGGCTCCCCCGGCCCTTCTCGCCTGGTCATCGGCGCAACTGCGCTGAGCGTAGTCGCTGTTGACGATTCGAGTGAAGGCGAGGACGCGGGGGGCGGGCGGGGCGGTTCCGTGCGGTCCGGTGGAGCGGGAGAGTCCGATTCGCGGGCGCCGGGGACCTTGGAGCGGGCCGTCAGGGCCTCGGCACGTTCCGGAGGTTGGAGCGGGCCATCTGGAGCATGCGGCCCACCCCGCCGTCCAGGACGATCTTGCTGGCGGAGAGCGCGAAGCCCGACACCATCTCGGCGCTGATCTTCGGCGGAATGGACAGGGCGTTGGGGTCGGTGACGATGTCGACCAGGGCCGGGCCCTTGTGCTTGAAGGCGTCCTTGAGCGCGCCCGCGAGCTGCTTGGGCTTCTCGACCCGCACCCCGTACGCCCCGGCCGCCCGCGCGATCGCGGCGAAGTCCGGGTTGTGATTGGTGGTCCCGTACGAGGGCAGACCGGCGACCAGCATCTCCAACTCGACCATGCCGAGTGAGGAGTTGTTGAAGAGCACGACCTTCACCGGCAGGTCGTACTGGACCAGGGTGAGGAAGTCGCCCATCAGCATCGAGAAGCCGCCGTCGCCGGACATCGAGACGACCTGGCGGCCGCGGTCGGTGAACTGGGCGCCGATGGCCTGCGGCAGCGCGTTCGCCATCGAGCCGTGGCTGAACGAACCGATGATGCGGCGTCGGCCGTTCGGCGAGATGTAGCGGGCCGCCCAGACGTTGCACATACCGGTGTCGACCGTGAACACGGCGTCGTCGTCCGCGAGTTCGTCCAGGACGGAGGCCACGTACTCGGGGTGGATCGGGACGTGCTTGTCGACCTTGCGGGTGTACGCCTTGACCACGCCCTCCAGCGCGTCGGCGTGCTTCTTCAGCATCTTGTCGAGGAACCTGCGGTCCGTCTTGACCTTCACCCGGGGCGTCAGCGAGCGCAGCGTCTCCTTGACGTCGCCCCACACCGCGAGGTCCAACTTCGAACGGCGTCCCAGGTGTTCGGGCCGCACATCGACCTGGACGATCTTCACGTCGTCCGGCAGGAACGCGTTGTACGGAAAGTCGGTGCCGAGCAGGATCAGCAGGTCGCACTCGTGGGTCGCCTCGTAGGCGGCGCCGTACCCGAGGAGCCCGCTCATGCCGACGTCGTACGGGTTGTCGTACTGGATCCACTCCTTGCCGCGCAGCGCGTGCCCGATGGGCGACTTGATCCGCTCGGCGAACGCCATGACCTCCGCGTGCGCCCCGGCCGTTCCGCTGCCGCAGAACAGGGTCACGCGCTTGGCCGCGTCGATGAGGGCGGCCAGCTCGTCGATCTCGGTGTCGCCGGGCCGCACCGACGGCCGGGACGTCACCAGGGCGTGGTCGATCGCCTTGTCCGGGGCCGGCGCGGAGGCGATGTCGCCGGGCAGCGCGAGGACGCTGACGCCGCCGCGGCCGATGGCGTGCTGGATGGCGGTCTGGAGCACGCGGGGCATCTGCTGCGGGTTCGAGATCAGCTCGCTGTAGTGGGAGCACTCACGGAACAGCTGGTCGGGGTGCGTCTCCTGGAAGTACCCGAGACCGATCTCCGAGGACGGGATCTGGGAGGCGAGGGCGAGCACGGGGGCCATCGAGCGGTGCGCGTCGTACAGGCCGTTGATGAGGTGCAGGTTGCCGGGCCCGCACGAGCCGGCGCAGGCGGCCAGTGTCCCGGTGAGCTGGGCCTCGGCGCCGGCCGCGAAGGCGGCGGTCTCCTCGTGCCGGACCTGGATCCAGTCGATGGCGGGGGTGCGCCGGATGGCGTCGACGACGGGGTTCAGACTGTCGCCGACGACTCCGTACAGCCGCTTCACGCCCGCGCGGGTGAGGATGTCGACGAACTGCTCTGCAACGTTCTGCTTGGCCATGGGTCCATCAACCCATGGCCTTCGCCGTTACGCCTCCCAGACCGCGACCGCCGTACGGTCGTCGGCGTATCCCTTGACCCTGAGCTGTACGTCGGCGAGGAACCCGGCGAGGCCGGGCGGCTCGGGGGCGGCCCAGCGTTCGGCGAGTTCCTTGGCCAGGGCGGCCTCGCCGCGCAGGGGCTCGGCGAGGCCCCCGCTGCACAGGAGCAGGGTGTCGCCCGGTCGGGCGACCGAGGCCCGGAAGCGGAACGGTTCGCCCGGCGGGGCGGGCGGGTCGATGTAGGGGCGGACGGGCTCGACGGTGCCCAGATCCATGGTGAGGCGGTCGCCCTGCTCGGTCTCGGCGGGCGCCGAGCCGAAGCCGACCACCGGCTCGCCGCGGGCCTCCCCCGGCTCGGGCACGGCGGGCTCGATGTCCTGCCACACGCCGCCGCGCAACCGGAACAGACCGCCGTGGCCGACCCCGAAGAACACCCGGGTGCGGCAGGCCGGGTCGGCGGACAGCAGCAGACAGCGCAGGTTCGCGGTGTACTCCTCGGGCTCGGCGCCGAGCTCGGCGGCGCGGGCCCGCAGCATGCCGTAGCTGCGGTCGGTGAGCCGGTGCAGGCCCGACTTGAGGTCGCCGCGCCGGCCCGCCCTGATGTCCTCGGCGAGGCGTACGTGGCTGCGGCCGATGGCACCGCCGATCCAGTGACAGGCGTCGGCGGCGGCGAGCTGCGCCCGCTCGCTGGTCCGTACGCCGCTGGCCACGGCGACCAGGACCAGGGCGTTCTCGCCGGTGCCGAAGCGGGCGGTGAGCAGCGCGTCGCGTCGCGGCTCGCCCCGGTAGCGGGCCGAGTCGCCGCGCGAGGAGACGGCGCGCAGGACGTAGGCGCCGTAGCGGGCGCCGTCCAGGACGGTGTCGGCGACGAGGTCGTCCAGCTCGTCGGGCCGGGCGGCGGGCAGCGCGGTGGGCTCGGCGTCGTAGGTGGGCGGCCCGTCACCCACATGGCCGGTACGCGGCCGGGGCACCGGCGAGAAGTGCTCGGGAGGCGCGGTCTCGGGCGCCGCGAACTGCTCGTCGGGCGCGGTGACGGGCGGCCCGGACGCCCCCGTGGCGGGCGTGCGCAGGCTGCGCGGGGCGTTGGTGATGCGCCCGTCGTCGGCCGCGCGGGGCGGCTCGGGCGGGGCGGTGCGCGGCGGTGCGGTGGGCGGCGGTGCGATGGGTCGCGCCGGAGCCTCGGGCTCGGCACCGGGCGCGCCCTCCTCGGCCGAGCCCGTCGGCGACTCGGGCACGGGCTCCATCGGCGGGGGCGGGGCCGCGGGCACGGATTCCCACCAGGCGGCGGGTTTGCGCCCCGCCGCCGGGCTCTCGGGCGGCTCCCAGGGGGCGCGGGGGCGGGGCTGCGGGGCGGATTCGGCGGCGGGGGGCCGGGCGCTGGGCGAGTCCGACCGCACGAAGGCGGGTGGGGCGGTCGCGGGCGGAGCGGGGTGCGCGGGGTGTGCGGGGTGCGCGGCGGAAGTTCGGGCCGGTTCCGCGGGAGCGGGCGGGGCGGCTTCCCCGGCGGCGGGCGATGTCACGTGCTCGGGCGATGTCACGTGCGGCGCCGATGGCGGGGCCGGTTGCGAGGCGGGGCGTTCGGCCGTGGCCGGCGGCGCCTGCGGCTCCGGGACCACCCCCGGACCGGCCACCCCCGGTCCGGCCGCTTCCGGTCCGGCCGCTTCCGGTCCGGCCGCTTCCTGAACGCGCGTCGTCGACGCGGCGAGATCCGGACCGGGCACCTTCGGTACGGCAGTCTCCGGAACGGACGGCTTCGATCCGGCGGTCTCCGGAGCGGGCGGCCTCGAAACGGCCGGCTCCGACACGGCCGCTTCCGGGGCCGCCGCACTCGGACCCGCTGCGTCCGGTCCGGCCGCTCCGGAGCCCGACGGCCCGTCCTCCCTCCGGGGTGAACCCACCGTGTCCGACGCCGAGTTGAAGCGGTCGTCGAGGCTGTCGCGCGAACCGTCGGGACCGGCGTCCGGGGCCGACTCGTCGTACAGCCGGTTCCACCAGTCGTCGTCCCGGGTCGGCCTCTCCCCCTGCTGACTCATGCCCTTATTGTCCACCGCTGGAGGCATACGAAAACGGGGCATCGGGAAAATGTGCTCAACGGACAAGTGTGGCAACGGGAGGGAAAAGTCCGCCGGACGCCCCCACCCCCCACGGGGAGGACGCCCGGCGGACCGCCCGGGTGGCGAACGCGGCTACCGCACCGCGTAGGCGTTCACCACGGTCTGGGTGACCGAATTGCCGTTGGCGTCGGTCAGTTCGGCCTTCAGCGTGACGCTCTTCGCGGCCGCGCCCGCGTGGTTCACCGTGGCGGTCCAACTGCCGCCCTGGTGCGTGGACTTGGCCTCGGTCCAGGTGGCTCCACCGTCGTACGAGTACGACAGCTTGGCCGCGGTCAGGGCGGCGGGGGTGTAGCCCGCGTGGCCCGTTGCGGTGAGGGCGATCCTCTGTCCGTCGGCCGCCGGGACCGTCTTGAGGCCGTCCTCGGGGATTCCGTAGTGCGGGAAGAGCAGCGGGATGCCCTGCGAGTACACCTTGTCGTCGAGGTGCGAGCGGAACTTCCAGCTCGTGACGACCTCCTGGGACCGCTTCCAGACCGAACCCGAGGGGCCGATCTTCTGGTTGTCGCTGACGAGCTCGTACGCCGCGTCGTCCGCGGGGACCGTGAAGACCCCCGACGGCCAGCCGGTGCTGTCGTAGTCCTCGCCGTTGCGGCGCAGCAGCAGCGAGCCGATGTCCCCGAACGAGCCGGGCTGGGCGCTGTGCCGGGAGTCGCTCCACATGCCCGGGGCGAAGCCCATCAGGTTGCCTTGGCGCTCGGCGGCGAGCAGCGGCTTGCCGCTCGCGTCGCGTCCGGCGTCGGGGCCGACGACCCCGTCGTACCAGCTCTCACTGGTCTGCTTGCCCGCCCGGTACGCCGTGGCAGGAGACAGCATGAACTCGCCGAAGGGGAAGCTGGACGAGACGAAGTGGTCCCAGGTGGTGGTCCCCGCCGTGTAGTACTCGGTGCGGGTGGAGGGGACGGCCACCAGGTCGATGCCGGAGACGCTGACGGGTCCCGCGCCGTTGGGACGGTAGGCCGCGACGCCGTCGACGAAGTCGGCGGGCACGCCCATCGAGTGGTACGTCGAGACGTTGCGGCCCAGCTGTCCGTCGCGCACCCGGTAGGTGCGGTCGGAGCCGAAGCCGCCGTCCTCCTGGAAGCCCAGGTTGTAGACGTAGCCGCTCTTCGCGGTGGCCTTCCAGCGCAGGGTCACCGGGCCCGCGGACAGCCGGTCGGCCAGCGCCTTGGCCTCGGTGGCCTCGACGGCGAGGGCGGGCAGCGGGCCGCCCGCGAAGCCGTACGTGGGCAGCCAGCGGCCGGCCGACGGGCGGTGCACGAGGAGCGCTGTGGCGCCCGCGGCCTTGGCGTCCTTGCCCAGGGTCAGGACCGACGCGTCGTCGTCCGGCACCGCGACGAAGGCGATCTTCCCGGCGACCCCGGCGGCCCTGAGCTCGTCCGGGGTGCCCTTGCCCGCGTCGACGAGCGGCGCCCGGCCGGTGCCGTCGAGGTTGTCGGAGCCGATGCTCGCGGTGAGCGGGTGCAGCTCCGGGCCGCCGACCGCGCCGAGCTCGTCGAACTGCGGGGCGTAGGCGCGCCAGTAGCTGCCGAACTCGAAGTCGCCGGTACGGGCGTCGCCCTGGACGTCGGCGAAGTAGTCCTTGATCAGACGGGATCCGCTGATGGAGCCGGAGTGCAGCCACTGGCCGCCCCAGGAGCGGGCGAAGTCCAGTGTCGTGGTGCGGACTTCACTCGGCTTGTCGGTCTTCACGGCAAGCCGGTGGGCCTTGCGGGCGTCCAGGACGAGGGTGGTGTCCTTCTTCAGGTCGAGCTGCGGACGGCCGAGGTAGCTGACCGAGCCGATGTTCGCGCCCGTGGCGTCCGCCGGGTCGGCCGAGGCGACGAAGGACGACACGAAGTAGGCGCCGGGGCGCAGCCGGTAGACCTGGTCGGCGGCGCCCTCGTTGAAGCGGCGCTCACCGGTCGCGGTGTCGGTGCCGATGACGTCGAGGGACGAGGGGCCGGCGGCGGGCTTGCCCTGGCGGTCGACGAGCTTGACGCGCAGGGTGACCGTCTCCGGCTCGACGTACAGCGAGAACGGGGTGGACACCTTGACGCCGTTCGCCGTGGCGAGCACGCGCCCGGTGACGTCACCGTACTGGGCGGCCTTGAGGCGGGCGGTCGGATCGATGGCGAGCGGCACCTTGACGGTGGCCCCGGCCGGGACCGTGACCGAGCGCGAACCGAGCTTCGCCACACCGGAGTTGACGGCCGAGCCGTCGTTCCCGGTGACGCCCGCGACCGCGAGGTCGAGCTTCACGGCCTTGCCGGAGACATTGGTGTAGGGCACCTGGACGGTGGTGCGGTCGCTCTTGTCCTGCGGCCAGTCGAAAGTGCCGGCCTGCACGGCGGGTGCGCCGAGGACGGTCTCGTCGATGGCGGCCTTGACGTCGAGCCGTCCGCCGCCGGTCTCGCGCACGTCCCCGGGGATGCCGCTGTTGGCGGAGGAGACGAGCGCGGCCTTGATCTGCTGCGCGGTCCAGTCGGGGTGGCGCTGCTTGACGATGGCGGCGGCGCCCGCGACGTGCGGCGTGGCCATCGAGGTGCCGGACATCGTCTGGTACGCGTAGACGCCCCGGCCGCCCGCGTTGGCGGCGGAGATGCCGACGCCGGGGGCGGTGATCTCCGGCTTCAGGGTGTGGGTGAAGGGGGCCGGGCCGCGGCTGGAGAAGCTCGCGGTGCTGTCGTCCCGGTCGACGGCGCCGACGGTCAGGACGCCGGGCGCGCAGCCGGGCGAGGACACGGTGTTCAGGGCCGGGCCCGAGTTGCCCGCGGCGATGACGAACAGGGTGTGCGCGGAGTTGGTCGCGAGTTCCTGTGCGGCGGTGCTCATCGGGTCGGTGCAGTCCGTCGGGACGGGACTGCCGAGCGACATGGAGACGATGTCGGCCTTGTTGTCGACGGCCCACTGCATGCCGGCGATGATCCACGAACTGTCGCCGGAACCCGAGTCGTTGAGGACCTTGCCGACCAGCAGGTCGGTGCCGGGCGCGATGCCCTTCTTCTTGCCGTCGCTCGCCGCGCCCGAGCCGCCCACCGTGGACGTGGTGTGGGTGCCGTGGCCCTGACGGTCCTCGGTGTCGGGCGAGTCGGTGAAGTTCTTCGAGGCGGTGATGCGGCCCTTGAGATCGGGGTGTTCGGCGTCCACACCGGTGTCGAGCACGGCGACCTTGGTGCCCTTGCCGTCGTATCCGGCGGCCCACGCGAGGTCGGCACGGATCTGCTTGGCCGACCGGTCGAGGGAGGCCGTCACCTTGCGGTCGAGCCACAGCTTCTTGATCCCGGAGGCCGACCGGGTCCGGGGACTGGTGACGTCCGCCCACACCTGCGCGGCCTTCGCCTTGTCCGCGCTCAGGGCGACGCCGTTGACGGCGGGCAGCTTCAGGCCCGCCTTGGCGCCGCGCGGCACGGCCGGGGCCGCCGAGCGCGCCACGCCGTCGCCGTACACCGCGATGAGCGGCAGCGACTTGGTGTGCGCGTCGTCGTAGCCCTGGCGGATGAGCCCGGAGACGTTGAAGAGTTCCTCGTCGACCTGGCCGGCGGCGAGTGCCGGCGCCGCGTCGTCGGGGTAGACGTACAGCTCGCTCCCCGACCGCCTGGTCTGGACGAGCGGTACGGAGCCGTCGGCGCGCGGCAGCGCGGTGACGCCGGTGGGCGTCCCGGAGCCGTCCCTGCTCACCACGACCTTGTCGCCGGTGACGAGGGTGACGGTGGCCGGTGTTCCCGTGCTGCTCGCGGCGCTGCCGACGAGCGGTCTCTTGGCGGTGTCGGCTGTGCCGTCGGTTCGTGGCGCTGCCACGGACGGCGCCACCGCGGTGACGGCGAGGGCGGCGGCGGTCGCCACCCCCAGAGCCGTACGCGATATCGGGCGCATCGCTCTCCCCAGATCAATCCGGAACAAAGGGCACCCCCGCCCAAAGAGCGCAAATGCCCTGTATCCAGAGGCTGTTGGTGCTGCGGTGGCTCGACATTGGCAGAGCGGCGGCCGATCCGGGGATGATGTTGTGCGGCGGGTTTGTGCCGGGGCGGTTTCCCGCCAGCGCGCAGGTGAGGGCCTGGAGACAGGCTTCGAGGGAGGCGGTCCGTAGTGCTGGGAGCGATAGGTCTCGACGAGACGCAGGAGTCGGCGTACCGCGCCCTGGTCGCGGTGGGCGCGGCCGAGGTGAGCGACCTCGCGCACCGGCTCGCGCTGCCGGAGAACGAGACCGAGCGTGCCCTGCGCCGCCTGGAGCGCCACGGCCTCGCCGCCCAGTCCTCGGCCCGCACCGGACGGTGGGTCGCGGCGCCGCCCGGGGTCGCGCTCGGCGCGCTGCTCACCCAGCAGCGCCACGAGCTGGACCAGGCCGAGCTGGCGGCGGCGCTGCTGGCCACCGAATACCGGGCCGAGGCGGCCGAGCCGGCCGTGCACGACCTGGTCGAGGTGGTGACCGGGGCGAGCGCGGTGGCCCACCGCTTCCACCAGTTGCAGCTGGGCGCGGCCGAAGAGGTGTGCGCCCTGGTGACGGGGAAGCCGGTCGCGGTGACGGGGATGGACAACGAGTCCGAGGAGCGGGCCTCGATCCGCGGGGTGAGCTACCGGGTGGTGGTCGAGCGCGAGGTGCTCTCGCTGCCCGCCGGGATCGTCGAGCTGTCCGCGGCGCTCGGCCGGGACGAGCAGGTGCGCACGGTGGAGCGGGTGCCGACCAAGCTCGTCGTCGCCGACCGGGCCCTCGCGATGGTGCCGCTGACCGGGCGCGGCGCCGAGCCGGCCGCGCTCGTGGTGCACGCCAGCGGGCTGCTCGAATCCCTGATGGGTCTCTTCGAGGCGGTGTGGAAGGACGCGCTGCCGCTGCGCCTGGGCGGCGGGGGCCGGGGCGTGACGGAGGAGGGCCGGGGCCCGGACGCCACCGACCTGGAGATCCTCTCGCTGCTGCTCGCCGGGATGACCGACGCGAGCACCGCCAAGCAGTTGGAGCTCGGCCTGCGGACCGTGCAGCGCCGGGTCAAGGGCCTGATGGAGCTGACCGGGGTCACCACCCGCCTCCAGTTGGGCTGGCACGCCTACGAGCGGGGCTGGGTGGCCCGCTGAGCCCCCGGGGACCCGGCCGGTGAACCCCCCGGAACTGCGGGAACGCGCCGTTTCCTGCACCCTTGGCAGATGGGTGTGTGGCAGCTCCTCGCGGTGGGGGCGGTGATGCTGATGGGCCTGTGCGGGGTGCTGGTCCCCGGCGTCCCCGGGCCGGCGATCGTATGGGCCGCCGTGGCGTGGTGGGCGCTCGACGACACCACCGGCCTGGCCTGGGCGGTACTGGCCGGGGCGACGGGTGCGCTCCTGCTGAACCAGGCCCTCAGACCCCTCCTGCCGTCGCGCCGCTTCAAGGCGGCCGGGGTGTCCAGGCGCTCGGTGCTGACCGCGGGCGCGTCGGCCGTCGTGGGGTTCTTCGTGCTGCCCGTGCTCGGCGGGATCGCCGGATTCCTGGGCGGCCTGTACGGCGCGGAGCGGGTGCGCCTGGGCAGCCGCGCGGACGCCTGGGCCGCGGCCCGTACGGCACTGCGCGCGGGCGGCTACTCGGTGATGGCCGAGCTCTTCGCCTGCCTGCTGGTCGTCGGCGCCTGGCTCGGCGCGGTGGTCTGGGGCTGAACGAGGGCGCCGGGTGCTCCCCGTCCCGGGGGCCCGCCCCGGGGTCCCGTCCCGGTGACGAGGGGGCGACGGCCGTGTGAGGGTGGCCCCATGAGCGAATTCAGCGAGGCCGAGCGTGTGTACCTCAAGAGCCAGCGGCTTGGCCGGCTCGCCACCGTGGACGGGAAGGGCCAGCCGCAGGCCAACCCGGTCGGCTTCTTCCCGCAGGACGACGGGACGATCCTCATCGGCGGATACGCGCTCGGCACGACGAAGAAGTGGCGCAACCTCCAGGGCAACCCGAAGGCCGCCCTGGTGGTCGACGACGTGGTGAGCGTTCGGCCGTGGAAGGTGCGTGGCGTCGAGATCCGCGGCAGGGCCGAACTCCTCACCGGGCCGCACGAGTTGGGCCCGCACTTCAGCGAGGAGCTCATCCGCATCCACCCCGACAAGATCCACAGTTGGGGCCTGGAGGAGCCCGGCCCCAACTAGTGGCCCTCCGGCCGCACAGGGATGATCCGCACGCCGACTCGGCTACGGCCGGGCCAGCTTCAACTCCGGCTTGTACAGGTCGAGCCAGATCGCCAGGTCCAGGGTGCGCTCCAGACCGCGCCGCGAGGCCTGGTGGATCTGCGGGCCGCTCACCTCGGCGGCCCGGCGCAGCCCCTCGCGGTCGATGAGGTCGAAGACCGGGTGCGAGGGCTGGGCGAGCAGGTCCTTGGCGTGCCCCTGGAGGGCGATGGCGTACTTCGGGTCCTGGGTGGAGGGGTAGGGGCTCTTCACCCGGTCGTACACGGACCGCGGCAGGACGTCCTTGGCCGCCTCGCGCAGCAGGCTCTTCTCGCGGCCGTCGAAGGACTTCACCGACCAGGGCGCGTTGTAGACGTACTCGACGAGCCGGTGGTCGCAGAACGGCACCCGCACCTCCAGGCCGACGGCCATGCTCGCGCGGTCCTTGCGGTCGAGCAGGATGCGCACGAAGCGGGTCAGGTGCAGGTTGCAGATCTTGCGCATCCGGTACTCGAAGTCGCTTTCTCCGTCGAGGCGTTGGACGCCGGCGACGGCGGTGTCGTAGGAGTCCTTGACGTAGGCGGGGACGTTCAGGGCGGCGGTCAGGTCCGGGCGCAGCAGGCCGGAGTCGTCGCCGAACTGTTCGGCGAATTTGACGAGCCAGGGGAAGGTGTCGGCGGCCCGGGCCTCCTCGTCGAAGAACTGCTTGTAGCCGCCGAAGACCTCGTCCGCGGACTCGCCGGACAGGGCGACCGTGGAGTGTTCGCGGATCGCCTTGAACAGCAGGTAGAGCGAGGCGTCCATGTCGCCGAAGCCCACGGGGATGTCGCGGGCCCGGATGACCTTGGCCCGCACCTCGGGGTCGGCGAGCGCCTGGGCGTCCAGGACGATGTCCTGGTGGACGGTGCCGGAGGTGCGGGCCACGTCGTGGACGTAGGGGGTGTCGGGGGTGGCGCGGAGTTCGTCGGCGACGAAGTTCTCGGTCTGGCCGACGAAGTCCACGGCGAAGCTGCGCACTTGATGGCCCACCGCGCCGAGCTGCCGGGCGGCGAGCGCGGTCAGCGCGGAGGAGTCGAGGCCGCCGGAGAGCAGCATGCAGCGCGGCACGTCGGCTATGAGCTGGCGGCGGACGATGTCGTCGAGCAGCTCGCGGACGTGGGCGATGCTGGTGGCGCGGTCGTCGTCGTGCGGCCGGGTTTCGAGCGTCCAGTAGGTGTGGGTGCGCAGTCCGCCGCGGTCGACGGTCACGACGGTGCCGGGCTCGACCTCCCTCATGCCGTCCCACACCGCGTGGCCGGGCGTCTTGACCATGGTGAACAGCTCGCGGAGCCCGTCGAGCGAGACCGAGCGGCGGGCCAGCGGGTTGGCGAGGATCGCCTTGGGCTCGGAGCCGAAGAGCACGCCGTCGGCGGTCTCGTAGTAGTAGAAGGGCTTGATGCCCATCCGGTCGCGGATCATGACGAGCCGCTGGACCCGCTCGTCCCAGATCGCGAACGCGTACATGCCGTTGAGGCGTTCCGCGACGGCCTCGCCCCATTCGAGGTAGCCGTGCAGGACGACCTCGGTGTCGGAGTCGGTGGTGAACCGGTGTCCGCGGGCGGTGAGTTCGGCCTTGAGCTCGGTGAAGTTGTAGGTCTCGCCCGAGTAGACGAGGGCGACGGTCCGGCCGCCCGCCTCGACGCTCATGGGCTGGCGCCCGCCCGGAAGGTCGATGATCGCGAGCCTGCGGTGGCCGAGGGCGGCCGGCCCGTTGGCCCAGACACCGCGGTCGTCCGGGCCGCGGCAGTCCATCGTCTCGGTCATCGCATCCAGGGTGTCCCGCTCGGCGCGCAATTCACGTTCGAAGGAGATCCAGCCGGTGATGCCACACATGGTGCCTCCTGCTTGGCCTCTTCGGCCGGAGGGGGGACGTTCCGCCGACCGAATCAGATGTATTGAGCAACTACCTACCTTTCGATCGTGTGACGCGGCGGGGCATCCGTCAACACGTCCGTAACAGAGGTGGCTTGAATACGACGCCCAGGAGGCCGGGAACGCACGGGAGAAGGGCGGGGAACGTATACGGACCGTAGGGGCCCGCATGCGGGGGCCGGGCGGCGGGCGCCGGTGCCGTGGGAGCCCCGGGCGGGGACTACGGGCTGACGGCGAGCACGATGTACGCGGCGAACAGCGAGAGGTGGAGCCCGCCCTGCATCAGGGTGGCGCGGCCCGGTACGACCGTGAGGATGCCCACGGTGACGGTCAGCGCGAGCAGCACCATGTGGCTGGCACCGAGCCCGAGCACCAGCGGGCCCGACAGCCAGATCGTCGCGAGCGCGACCGCCGGAATGGTGAGACCGATGCTGGCCATGGCCGAGCCCAGCGCGAGGTTGAGGCTGGTCTGTACGCGGTCGCGGCGGGCGGCCCGCACGGCGGCGATGGTCTCGGGCAGCAGCACGAGCAGCGCGATGACGACACCCACGACGGAGGCGGGCAGACCGGCCGCGGCCACCCCCCGCTCGATGGTCGGCGAGACGCCCTTGGCCAGGCCCACGACCGCGACGAGCGCGACCCCGAGCAGGGCGACGCTGGTCCACGCGGTGCGCGCGGAGGGCGGGTTGGCGTGGTCGTCGTCCCGCATGACCTCGCCCTGCTGGGTCACCGGCAGGAAGTAGTCGCGGTGGCGCACGGTCTGGGTGGCGACGAAGAGCCCGTACAGGAACACCGAGGCGATCGCGGCGAAGATCAGCTGGGCGGGTGAGAACTCGGGGCCCGGCTTGCTGGTGGTGAAGGTCGGCAGCGCGAGGCTGAGACCGGCGAGGGTGGTGACCGTGGCGAAGGCCGTGACGGTGCCCTCGGCGTTGAACACGGCGAGCCTGCGGCGCAGGGCGCCCACCAGGAGGCACAGGCCGACGATGCCGTTGCAGGTGATCATCACGGCGGCGAAGACGGTGTCGCGGGCGAGCGAGGCGCTCTTGTCGCCGCCGTCCGACATCAGGGTGACGATCAGCGCGACCTCGATGACGGTGACCGCGACCGCGAGGACGAGTGATCCGAACGGTTCGCCCACCCGGTGCGCGACCACCTCCGCGTGGTGCACCGCGGCGAGCACCGCACCGGCCAGGAAGCAGGCGACCACGGCGACGAGCCACGCGGGCAGCGACCGCCCCCACGTCAGCGCGAGCAGCACGAGGGCGAGCGGCGGCAACAGCGCCGACCAGCGGTCCAGGGGCAGGCGCGCGAGACGGATCATGCCTTTGACGTTCTCAGAAGTGGCCCGGCCCCGCCCGTCGGACTACCCCTGCCAGGCGGCCGCGGCCACGAGGTGGCGGCGCGCGTAGGAGCGCCAGGGCCGCCAGGCGTCCTGCCCCGCACCGCCCACGTCCGGGTCGCCGAGCGCCCGCGTACGGATCACCTGGACGGTCCCCTCGTCCATGCCGGGCAGTGCCCGCAGCACGCGTACGGCCTCGTCGCGGTCGGCGCCGGCGTCCAGGCGCAGGGTTCCGTCGGCGAGGGCGGTCGCCAGGGCGGCGAGGCGCGGGTCGGGGTGGGCGGCGAGCAGCGCGGGCTCGGGGAAGACGTGGGTGAGCCTGCCGCTGGGCGCGTCGAGCCGCTTGCCGTACGTCTCGACGAGGCCGGCCGCCGCCCGTGTGCCGACCAGCGCCCGCACCGCGCACTCCTCGGGATCGGCGGCGCCGGGCGAGCGAAGGCCGGGGGTGCGCGCGACGAGCGGGGCGAGCTCCGGGTCCGCGCCGAGGCGCTCGTCGACGGCGTACGGGTCGGCGTCCAGGTCGAACAGCCGGCGCAGGCGCTGCACGGCGGTGGTGAGGTCGCGCAGATCGGTGAGGTGGATCCGGGCCTCCAGCCAGCCCTGGCGGGCTGCGGTGTGCGCGGGAGCGGCCTCGTCGACGGCCACGACGGCGGTGCCGTGGGGCAGCCGCAGGGTGCGCCGGTAAACGCGGGCGCCACTCGCGCCACCCACCTCCTCGATGTGCTCCACGGCCTCGCCCGCGAGGAGGTCGAAGGTCTCCCGCACCGCGTACGCGCCCCGGTGGGCGAGCCGCAGCGGGACGCCGGCGGCCGCCGCGACGCCGGGCTCGGCGGCCCGGGTCCCGGCCTCCTCGCGCAGGCCGCTGGGGGTACGGGCGTAGATCTGCCGGATCGTGTCGTTGAACTGGCGCACGCTGGCGAATCCGGCGGCGAAGGCGATCTCCGTGACCGGGAGCGAGGTGGTCTGGAGCAGTACGCGTGCGGTGTGGGCGCGCTGCGCCCGGGCGAGGGCGACGGGTCCCGCGCCGACCTCGGCGGTGAGCTGCCGCTGCACCTGCCGGGTGCTGTATCCGAGCCGGGTGGCGAGCCCCGGCACGCCCTCGCGGTCGACGACACCGTCCCCGATCATGCGCATGGCCCGGCCGACGACATCGGCCCGCGTGTTCCACTCGGCGGACCCGGGCACCGCGTCCGGGCGGCAGCGGCGGCACGCCCGGAAGCCGTGGCCCTGGGCGGCTGCGGCGCTGGGGAAGAACCGGACGTTCTCGCGGCGCGGGGTGACGGCGGGGCAGCTCGGCCGGCAGTAGATGCCGGTGGTCGCCACGGCGAAGAAGAACTCCCCGTCGAACCGGGCGTCCCTGCTGCTGACCGCCTCGTACTGGGCGTCTGGGTGCATCACGCCTTCCAGTGTGCGGTTGCCCCAGCGGGGCTGCTGGCGGTTTTCGGACGCCGAGCACGTCCAATCCCCCGGGGCCGCGGGCCCCGGCCCCCTCTGCCGTCGTGCGGGTGCGGGTCGTGCGTGGCTTGTCTCGCAGTTCCCCGCGCCTCTCAATGCCTCGGTGCTGGCCCGCACCGGAGCAACTCAGCCCGTCATGGGGACCCCTGGCCCTGAAGGCCTTGGGGGAGTTCGAGGACGAGCGCCCTCAAGGCGCGATACGGCCCCTGGGGCGGAGCCCCAGGGGCCGGAACCAACCGACCCCGGGTCACGGGCGGGCAGGTGGGCGGAAGGGGGGCTCAGCGGAGGCGGCCCCGCTTGAGGGCCCCGTTGGCCCGCCCCTCCGCCCCCTTCGCCTTCCAGTCCCGGCGGATCTCCGCCCGCAACCGCGCATCCGTCTTGGCCACGATCCGCTGGTTCTCGCGGAGCAGCTTGCGGTAGCTGTCCAGGCGGCGCACCGCCAGCGAGCCGTCCTCGATCGCGGCCAGCACCGCGCACCCCGGCTCCGCCTGGTGCGCGCAGTCGTGGAAGCGGCACTCGGCGGCCAGCGCCTCGATCTCGGCGAAGACCTGCCCGACACCCGACTCCGCGTCGTAGAGCCCGACCCCGCGCAGCCCGGGCGTGTCGATGAGCACGCCCCCGCCGGGCAGCGCAAGCAGGTTGCGGGTGGTCGTGGTGTGGCGGCCCTTGCCGTCCACCTCACGCGCGGACTGCACCGCCATCACCTCGTCCCCGAGCAGCGCGTTGGCCAGCGTGGACTTGCCCGCACCGGACTGCCCGAGCAGCACGCTGGTGCCGCCCGCGACGACCGCGGCCAGGGCCTCGACGCCCTCCCCGCTCGTCGAGCTGACCGGCAGCACCTGAACCCCGGGCGCGGCCGTCGTCACGTCCTGGACGAGGTAGGAGAGCCCGGCCGGGTCGGGAACCAGGTCGGCCTTGGTGAGCACGACGAGCGGCCGGGCGCCCGACTCCCAGCCCAGCGCCAGGAAGCGCTCGATCCGGCCCAGGTCGAGCTCGACGGCGAGCGACACCGCGATGATCGCGTGGTCGACGTTGGCCGCGAGGATCTGCCCCTCGGACCGGTTGGAGGAGGTGCTGCGCACGAACGCGGTGCGCCGAGGCAGATACGTACGGACGAAGTGCGGGTCGCCGACCGGCTCGACGGCCGCCCAGTCGCCCGTGCAGATGACCCGCAGCGGATCGTGCGGGGTGACGAACGCGGTGTCGGCGCGCAGCGTGCCGTCGGCGGTCACGATGTCGCACTGGCCGCGGTCGACCCGTACCACCCGGCCGGGCACCAGGCCCTGCGCGGCGTACGGGGCGAACTCCGCGGCCCAGCCGTCGTCCCAGCCGTACGCGGCGAGCGGGAGCGCGGGAGCGGAGCTGTTGAACGCGGAGCCGGAGAGCTCAGAGGTGTGCTGCGAGAGGGAGAACGAGGAAGACAAGGGAAACCCTTCGAAGGGCGGCCCCGGCGCCACGCGCACAGGCGTGGTGGAAGAAGTCGGTCAGCCGGAGACCGCGGGCATGGTGTGGATGAACTCCGGGATGCGGGCAGCGCCCTTCGCAACGACAGCCATCGTTCACACCTCCCCAACCACGTCTCAGTACCGGCGACGACGATGTGTCGTCCCGCTCGAACAGTGCCGACTCTAAGCGCACCCGGCCCGACGGCGCCAGCGAATAAATCGCGTACCGGACGCGAGGCCGAACAGGGCGGCCTGCTCGCGTTCCGCGTCCGCCGCCCGCGCCGCACGGAATGTCCGCCGACGGCCAACCACCTTGCCCAAGGCCCCTGTTGGGCCATCCGAAGAGACCGGTCCCGCTCCCCCGGGACGTACCCGCATCCCCTTATTTGCGTATGGGCGCAAGAAGCGTCAGACTGCTGAAGCCGCTGGACACCGCATCACCGAAGGGGGCAGCCATGGACGCGGATCCTCCCAGTCCGCACCGCCCCGCCGGGCGTCGCTGACCCTTCCCCACCCCTTTCCTTTCTCACCACGTCGGGCTCCGCCACGCCGGGGTGCGCGGTCGCGCCTCCGGGACTCCTGTGCCCACAGTGTGGTCGGAGGTCTCTTGTGATGTCGTTCCGGACGAGCAACCCCGCACCGCGGGTCACCTCCCGCTTCGCAGGGCGCCTGGCCCGGCTGAGCTGGGTCGACGCGGTGGTCGCCGCGGCCGTGCTCGTGCTCTTCTACGTCGTGCTCCAGGTCGGCCACGGCACCACGGTCCGGTTCTCCACCGATCAGTCGATCAAGGTCGACACCGATCCGGCCCAGCTGCCCTACGACGCCGCGCGCTCGCTCCTGCGCATGTTCATCGCGCTCGCCGCCTCGCTGGTCTTCACCTTCGTGTACGCACTGGCCGCCGCGAAGAGCCGGCGCCTTGAGCGCGTCCTGATCCCGGCGCTCGACATCCTTCAGTCGGTGCCGGTGCTCGGCTTCCTCACCGTCGCCGTCAGCGGGTTCATCGCCCTGTTCCCCGGCTCGATGCTGGGCCTCGAATGCGCGTCGATCTTCGCGATCTTCACCTCGCAGGCATGGAACATGACGTTCGGCTTCTACCAGTCCCTCACCTCGCTCCCGCGGGAACTCGACGAGCTGTCACGGTCGTTCAGGTTCACGCGGTGGATGCGGTTCTGGAAGGTCGAGCTGCCGTCCGGGATGATCAGCCTGGTCTGGAACGGGATGCTGAGCTTCGGCGGCGGCTGGTTCTTCCTCGTCGCGTCCGAGGCGATCAGCGTCAACAACAAGGACTACGCGCTGCCCGGCGTCGGCTCGTACGCCGGCGCCGCCATCACCGACGGCGACCTCGGCAAGGTCGGCTGGGCCATCCTCACCATGGCCGTGATGGTCATCGGCGTGAACTTCGTCTTCTGGCGGCCGCTGACCGCCTGGGCCGAGAAGTTCAAGAACGAGCAGTCCGAGGCGGGCGAGGTCCAGCGCTCGCTCGTGCTGGACTTCCTGCGCCGCTCCACCTGGCCCCAGCTGCTCGGGAAGGTGTTCCGGCCGGCCGGGCGGGCCCTGGGCCGCGCGGGCCGGCTCCTCGGCACCGACGACCGGCCGCTCGGCGTCGACGCCACCCGCCGGCGCACCGGGGACATCACCTTCACCGTCGTGGCGGGCGGACTCATCCTGTGGGGCCTGTTCGACCTGGGCCGCTACCTCCAGGAACAGACGGGGCTCGGCGTCTTCGGCGAGCCGCTGCTGCTCGGCCTCGCCACGCTGGCCCGGGTGGTGGTCCTGGTGGCCGCGGCCACCGTCATCTGGGTGCCGATCGGCGTGAAGATCGGCTTCTCGCCCCGGCTGACCCGCATCGCCCAGCCCGTCGTCCAGGTACTCGCCAGCTTCCCCGCCAACTTCCTCTTCCCGCTGGCCGTCTGGTTCTTCCTGAAGACCGGCCTGTCCATCAACATCGGCGGCATCCTCCTGATGGCGCTCGGCGCCCAGTGGTACATCCTCTTCAACACCATCGCGGGCGCCATGTCGATCCCCAGCGATCTGCGCGAGGCCATGGACGACCTGGGCGTACGCGGCCGGCAGCGCTGGAAGCGGCTGATCCTGCCCGGCATCTTCCCGGCGTACGTGACCGGCGGCATCACCGCGTCGGGCGGCGCCTGGAACGCCTCCATCGTCGCGGAGGTCGTCACCTTCGGCGGCACCACCCTCACGGCCACCGGCCTCGGCGCCTACATCGCGAAGGCCACCGCCGCCGGCGACTTCCCGCACCTGCTGGCCGGCGTGGCGGTGATGAGCCTGTACGTCGTCGGCCTCAACCGCCTGCTGTGGCGCCGCCTGTACCGGCTCGCCGACACCCGCTTCGCCCTCTGACGCCCGCCCCGCCCTCCGACACCCCTCAGCCTTCCTGGAGCCCCCCATGGTTCTGAACACCCTGCGCAACCTGCGCAGCGCACGGCACGCCGTCGCCCCGCGGCCGCCCCGCCCGGCCGACGGGGAGGTCCTGCTCGAAACCGTCGGCCTGACCAAGGCGTACGCGGGCGCCGACGGCGAGCTGCCCGTACTCGGCGGCATCGACCTCCAGGTGCGGGCCGGCGAGGTCGTCGCGCTGCTCGGCAAGTCGGGGTCGGGCAAGTCGACGCTGCTGCGCTGTCTGGCCGGGCTCGTACCGCCGAGCTCGGGCACGGTGTCCTACCGGGGCGCCCCGCTGACCGGCGCCAACCCGGGCACCGCCATGGTGTTCCAGACCTTCGCGCTGCTGCCCTGGCTGACCGTGCTGCAAAACGTCGAACTGGGCCTGGAGGCACGGGGCGTGCCGGCGGACGCGCGGTCACAGGCGGCCCGCCAGGCCATCGACCTGATCGGCCTCGACGGCTTCGAGTCCGCCTATCCCAAGGAGCTGTCGGGCGGCATGCGCCAGCGCGTCGGCTTCGCGCGGGCCCTCGTCGTCGAGCCGGACGTCCTGATGATGGACGAACCCTTCTCCGCGCTCGACGTACTGACCGCGGAGAACCTGCGCGGCGAGCTCATGGAGCTGTGGGAGTCGGGCCAGTTCCCGACCCGGGCGATCGTCCTGGTGACCCACAACATCGAGGAGGCGGTTCTGATGGCCGACCGGATCGTGGTGCTCGGCTCCCGGCCCTACGGCACGATCCGCGAGACGTTCGAGGTGGGTCTGGAACGGCCGCGCAACCGTGACGCGCCGGCGTTCGAGGAGCTCATCGACCGGGTCTACCGCACGATGACGGGCCGCGTGAAGGAGACCCACGGGTCGGGTCCCAGCCCGGTCCGGGCCGGTCAGACCCCGCTCCCGGGCCGCGCCGAGGGCATCGAGCCCGACCGGCGCACCCCCGCGAACAGCCCGCTGCCCGGCGCGAGCGTGGACGGTCTGTCGGGCCTGGCCGAGATGGTCGCCCACCGTGGCGGCAGCTGCGACCTCGCGGACCTCGCGGACGATCTGGGCCTGGAGATCGACGACGTACTGCCGCTGGTCGACGCCCTGGACCTGCTCGGCTTCGCGGTCGTCACCGGTGACGACCTGGTCCTGACCGACCGGGGCAGCACGTTCGCAGGCGCGGACGTACGCCGGTCCAAGGAGATCTTCGCGGAGGCGGCGGTGGACGCGCCGCTGGTCCGCCTGATCACCACCAGCCTGCGCCAGAACCCCGAGGCCGCCCTGCGGGCCGGCTTCTTCCGGGACGTCCTGGCCCACCACTACACGAGCGAACAGGTCGCCCAGCAGCTGGAGACCGCGACGGACTGGGGCCGCTACGCCGAGCTGTTCGGGTACGACGCGGAGCGCGAGGAGTACCGGCTCGACGAGGCCGCCGCGGCGTAGCCCCGGCCGGGCGGGCGCTTCCCGTTCCACGCCTGCCAAGCGCCCGGGAGCCTGGGGCCCCGGGCCCCAAGCTGGGCCCGCCCCGCGGGCTTGCGGGCAGGACGTCTTTCGTCCGCGGGTCGACGCGTCCCCTCGCGCAGCTCCCCGCGCCCCTCACGTACCCGCGCCCCTCACGGCAGCGCGCAGTACCCCGCACCCCCGTTACGCTATTTGCATGGGAGCGCAAATGGACAGCTGGGACGCGGAGCGGGCCGACCGGGCGGTCGCCGTACTGAAGGCGGTGGCCGACCCGTCGCGGTACCGCCTGCTGTGGGCGCTCGGCGGGGCCGAACTGCCGGTGAGCGCGCTCGCGGACATCCTGGGCGCGCATGTCGCCGCCACCTCGCAGCACCTGGCCAAGCTGCGCGCCGCCGGGCTCGTCGCCTCGCGGCGCGAGGGCACGCGGATCTACTACCGCGCCGCCCACCCGGGAGTGCGGGGGCTCCTTGAGGAGGCGTCCGTGGTGGCCGTCACGGTGTCGCCCGAGGCCACCGCGTCGAGCGGCCCCGCACCCACGGGCGAGACCGTCCCGGCCCGGGCCACCCGCAGGGCCGGAGCCCCGCGCCCGGTCACCGAATAGCGGCCCGCCCGGCGTGCGCGGCCGGGGCGGCGTGTCCCGGGGCGCCCGGGGTGGCACCGCGCCCGGCAGGCGAACCGGATCGCGGCATCCGTGGGCCGGAGGCCGCGTCGGGGACGTACGCACGGGTGTCGGGGCCGGCGACCAGGCGGCCGCCCGTCAGCCATGCGGCCCGCCCGTCAGTCCTGGTCGCGCGGGGACTTCTCGTGGCCGCGCGGGGACTTCTCGTGGCCGTGCGGGGGCTTCTCCGGCGCCTTGCCCGACGGCTTCTCCTCGTGCTTGCGCACGGTGTGCAGCCGGGACTTGACGTCCTCGGGGGGCAGGAACTTCGACCAGCGTTCGGGGAATTCGGACGGCATGCCCGGGTCGCCCGCCTCGTCCCCGTCCTCCGTGCCGTCGAAGAGCATGGCCTGCACCGGCTGGGAGCGGGCCACGATCTCGGCGGCCTGCGCGGCCCTGACCCGCTCGCCCGCCTCGCGGGCCGCGGCCGTGGCGACCGAGGGCCACACCCGGTCGATGGCGGCGTTGACGGCCGCGCCGACCAGCACCGCGAACGCCGAGATGCCGATCCACAGCAGCACCGCGATGGGCGCGGCGAGGGAGCCGTAGATGGTGGGGCCCTCCACCGTGCTGGTCAGATAGATCCGCAGCAGGAACGAGCCGAGCACCCACATCGCCAGGGCCACGAGCGCGCCCGGCACGTCCTCGATCCACGGTGAGCGGACCGGCACCGAGACGTGGAAGAGGGTGGTGAGGAAGGCGATGGACAGCAGGATCATGGTCGGCCAGTACAGGAAGCTGATCACGTCCGTGCCCCAGGGGATCCACTCCACCACGCGGTCCGGGCCGACCACCGCGAGCGGCAGCACGACCGCGCCGATCAGCAGCGCCACGATGTAGAGGACCAGCGAGAGCGCCCGGGTCTTCACGATGCCGCGATGCCCGTCGAGCCCGTACATCACGGTGATGGTGTCGATGAAGACGTTGACCGCGCGCGAGCCCGACCACAGGGCGATGGCGAAGCCGATGGAGACGATTTCCGGGCGTTTGCCCTTGGTGACGTCGTCCAGGAGCGGCTGCGCGAACTCGTGCACCCCGCGGTCGGACAGCACGGTCCCGGCCGCGTTCAGGATGTTCTGCTCGATGCTGGCGACGGTGTGGGTGCTGGTCCAGCCGTCCACGTAGCCGAGCAGCGCGATGACACTGAGCAGCAGCGGAGGCAGCGAGAGCAGCGTGAAGAACGCGGCCTCGGCGGCCAGGCCCAGGATCCGGTACTCCACACAGGAGTTGACCGTGTCCTTGAGGAGCAGCCAGCCCAATTTCCGCTTGGAGACGTTGCGGTAGAGGACGCGGGCCCGATGAAGGCGGCCGGATGTCCGCTCGGGTGTTTCATTTGCTGGCTGCACGTCCTTACCGTATCGGCATGGCAGCCACCACCCACACAGTGACCAACCAGGCTCCGCCCCTGGTCGGGTACGACGTCTTCACCGCCGACCGGGCCCTTGGCGAGGCGGTCGAGCGGCATGTAGCGCCGGAGCTCCTCGACGGCGTCCAGGAGGAGCTCGCGGTCCTCGGACGGTCGGCGGGATCGGCCCAGGCCCAGGAGTGGGGTGTGCTGGCGAACGAGAACCCGCCGACGCTGCGCACCCACGACCGCTACGGCAACCGGATCGACGAGGTCGAGTTCCATCCGAGCTGGCACCGGCTGCTCGGCAAGGCCGTGTCGTCGGGCCTCACCGACGCCTGGGGACGGCCCGCCGGGCATGTGCGCCGGGCCGCCGGGTTCCTGGTGTGGACGCAGGCGGAGGGCGGGCACGGCTGCCCGGTCTCCATGACGCACGCGGCCGTACCCGCGCTGCGGACCGACCCGGCGCTGGCCGCCGAATGGGAGCCGCGGCTCACCTCGCACGTGTACGAGCAGGGGCTGCGGCCCGCCGCCGAGAAGGGCGGTGTCCTCTTCGGCATGGGCATGACGGAGAAGCAGGGCGGCAGCGACGTACGGGCCAACACCACCTCGGCGGCCCCGCTCGGCACCGACGGCGAGTACGTCCTGACCGGGCACAAGTGGTTCTGCTCGGCGCCGATGAGCGACGGGTTCCTGGTGCTCGCCCAGGCTCCGGGCGGTCTCACGTGCTTCCTGGTGCCGCGCGTGCTGGCCGACGGCTCCCGCAACGCGTTCGCGATCCAGCGCCTCAAGGACAAGCTGGGCAACAAGTCGAACGCCTCCAGCGAGGTCGAGTTCGACGGGACGTGGGCGCGCCGGGTCGGCGAGGAGGGCCGCGGGGTGCGCACCATCATCGAGATGGTGGCCGCGACCCGCCTCGACTGTGTGATCGGCTCGGCCGCGATCATGCGGCAGGCCGTGACCCAGGCGGTCCACCACGCCTCCTACCGCAGCGCGTTCGGCGGGGTGCTCATCGAGAAGCCGCTGATGCGCAACGTGCTGGCCGACCTGGCCCTGGAGTCGGAGGCCGCCACCACCCTCGCGCTGCGGCTCGCCGCCGCCTACGACGCCGACACCGACGAGGAGCGGGCGTTCCTGCGGCTCGCGGTGCCGGCCGCCAAGTACTGGGTCACCAAGCGGTGTACGCCGGTGGCGGGCGAGGCGCTCGAATGCCTCGGCGGCAACGGGTACGTCGAGGAGTCCGGGATGCCGCGGCTGCTGCGGGAGGCGCCGCTGAACTCGATCTGGGAGGGCTCGGGCAACGTCCAGGCCCTGGACGTGCTGCGGGCGCTCCAGCGCGAGCCGGCGGCCATCAACGCCTTCCTCCAGGAGGTCGGCACGGCGCGCGGCGCGGACCACCGCCTCGACGGGGCGATCAAGGACCTGCTGACCGAACTCGCCGATCTGGACGGCATCGAGGGTCGCGCCCGGCGTCTGGTGGAGCGGATGGCGCTGGTGCTCCAGGGCTCGCTGCTCGTGCGCTGGGCGCCGCCGGAGGTCGCGGACGCGTTCTGCGCCTCACGGCTCGGCGGCGACTGGGGGGCGGCGTTCGGGACGCTGCCGCACTCGCTCGACCTGGCGTCCGTGGTGGAGCGGGCCCGCGTCGAGGCGTGAGCGGAGCCCCGTCGAGGTGTGAGCGGGGGCCGCGTCGAGTCGAGGTGTGGGCGCGGCCCCGTCGACGGGTGAGCCGGGGCCCGGGGCGCGGCCGAAAAGCGGCGCCCGGGGCGGTCCGTCGGGGGTGGTGCTGCGCCGACACGGCACCACCCCCGCACTCTCATGCGTCCGAGGACGGAGCATGACGACCGGACTTCCGGTGCACTGCCACCTTCGTACACACGCACGGCCGTTCGCGAGAGTTGCAAAGGGTTGCAACCATGTGGGGCATATCGCCGCGCGCCAACTACCGGGCGGGCACGATGAATTCAGGACAGCCGAGCCCGGCCCCGCCGGCGCCGGTGTCGACGGCAGGAGGATTCCGTGCACACCACCACGCTGGACGTGGCCCGGCTGGCCGCCATGGACGCCCAGAAGGCGACCCGGCTCCTGAAGGGCGTGCGGGCGGCCGCGCTCGCGGGCCGGAGCTCCACGGTCGCTCCGCGCACGGAGATCGGGGAGTCCTGGGGGCGGGTGCTGCGCAGCGGACTCGATCCGGACGGGGACAACCACGCGGGCCTGCTGTCACTGCCCGAGGTCGAACGGCGCCGACGGCACTCGCCGCTGGCGGAGGTGCTGCCCGTTCTGCGGGACGCGCTGGTCTCGGTCGCGGACGCGGCCCAGCACATCATGGTCGTCTCGGACGCCGAGGGCCGGCTGCTGTGGCGCGAGGGTCACCCCTCCGTCCTGAAGCTCGCCGACAGCCTGGGGTTCGAGGTCGGCGCCGACTGGAGCGAGACGTCGGCCGGCACCAACGGGGTGGGCACCCCGCTCGTCACCGGCCGGCCGGTGCAGGTGTTCTCGGCCGAGCACTTCGTGGCCGCCCACCACACCTGGACCTGCGCGGGCGCACCGATCGTCGACCCGCGCGACGGGCGGCTGCTCGGCGTGGTGGACGTGAGCGGTCCGCTGAGCACCATGCACCCCGCCACGCTCTCCTTCGTGACCTCGGTCGCCCGGCTCGCCGCGGCCGAGCTGCGCGGCCGGCACTACGCCGCCCTGGAACGGCTGCGCACGGTGGCCGCGCCGGTGCTGTGCCGGGTGGGCGGGCGGGCGCTTGCCGTCGACGACAACGGCTGGGTCGCCGCGGTCACCGGCATGCCGCCCACCGACCGGCTTGCCCTGCCCAAGTCGCCCCGGGCGGGGCGCGTTTGGCTGCCCTCGCTCGGCATGTGCACCATCGAGCCGCTGCCCGGCGGCCGGCTCGTCCGGGTCGGCGACGAGGTGGCCGGGCCCGGCCCGGCCACCGCCCGGCGGGTCGTGCTCGACCTCTCCCGGCCCCGGCGCCGCACGGTGACCGTCTCCGGCGACGCGGGTGACTGGACGCAGGAGCTCAGCCCCCGCCACGCCGAGCTGCTCTTCGTGCTCGCCCTGAACCGGGAGGGCCGCAGCGCCGCCCAGCTCGCCCAGGACATCTTCGAGGACCCGACGCGCACGGTGACCGTACGGGCCGAGATGTCCCGGCTGCGCCGCCGTCTCGCGGAGGTGCTCGCCCACCGCCCGTACCGCTTCAGCGAGGACGTACGGGTCGAGGTCGTCCGGCCCGGCCGGCCGGCGGACCTGCTCCCCCACTCCCTGTCCCCGGCGGTCGCGACGGCCCGGGGCCGGCTCCCCTGACCTGCGTTGGAGGGTTCGGGGGCCGCATGATTGCCTGACGTCCATGACCATCACCGTGACCACCTGGTCCCTGGAACAGACCTCCCCCGCCGATCTGCGGCCGGCCGCCGAGCCCGCGGACGACATCACGATCGTGCGCGCCGAGGTGCCCTCGCCGGAGTTCAGCCGCTTCCTCTATACGGCGGTCGGCGGCGACATCACCTGGCTCGACCGCCTCGGCTGGAGCTACGCCGAATGGCAGCGGGCGCTCGACAAGCCCGGCACCGAGACCTGGGTGGCGTACGAGCGGGGCACGCCGGCCGGGTACGTCGAACTGGAGGCCCAGCCGGGCGGCTCGGTGGAGATCGTCTACTTCGGTCTGATCGCCGCCTTCCGCGGCCGGCGCATCGGCGGCCACCTCCTGACGCAGGGGCTGCGGCGGGCCTGGGACCTGGCCGAGCGGTGGCCGGAACTGCCCGCCACCGAGCGGGTGTGGGTGCACACCTGCTCACTGGACGGGGAGCACGCCATGGACAACTACCTGCGACGCGGCTTCAAGCTCTTCGACACCAAGGAGGAGCAGGCCGAGGACGTGTCGGCACCGGGCCCCTGGCCGGGCGCGGGCCAGTGACCCGGACCACAGTGTCTTACGATGCGGGACAGCTTTGTCCACCATGTGGATAGTGGTGGACTGGGTCCAAAGTCCCGTGACACGCTTCCGTCATGTCTGGAACTGGAATTGCCTTGGTGAGTCGGCGGCACGTCGACCTCGGCCGCATGTCCAGCGCCATCTGTCCGGCACGCTGATTCCGCCAGTCACGCCGCGATTCCTCTCCCCTCTGTCTTGACTGCGCACCGCCGCGCCGAAGCGCGAGTGTGCAGGTCAGAGCCGCCCACCCGCAGTCCCGAAGGACATACGCCATGGCCGCCAGCCCAGATGACCCTGCCCCCACGACGCCCCGCCGCAAGCCGGGCCGCCACCGTGGTGAAGGCCAGTGGGCCGCCGGCCACTTCACGCCCCTCAACGGGAACGAGCAGTTCAAGAAGGACGACGACGGTCTCAATGTGCGGACACGCATTGAGACGATCTACTCCCAGCGCGGCTTCGACTCGATCGACCCCAACGACCTGCGCGGCCGGATGCGCTGGTGGGGCCTGTACACCCAGCGCCGCCAGGGCATCGACGGCGGCAAGACGGCGATCCTGGAGCCGGAGGAGCTGGACGACGAGTACTTCATGCTCCGCGTCCGCATCGACGGCGGCCGTCTGACCACCGAGCAGCTGCGGGTGATCGGCGAGATCTCGCAGGAGTTCGCGCGCGGCACCGCCGACCTCACCGACCGGCAGAACGTCCAGTACCACTGGATCCGCATCGAGGACGTCCCGGAGATCTGGAACCGCCTCGAAGCGGTCGGCCTGTCCACCACCGAGGCCTGCGGCGACACCCCGCGCGTCATCCTCGGCTCGCCGGTCGCCGGCATCGCCGCGGACGAGATCATCGACGGCAGCCCGGCCATCGACGAGATCCAGCGCCGCTACATCGGCAATCCGGCCTTCTCCAACCTGCCCCGCAAGTTCAAGAGCGCCGTCTCCGGATCGCCGCAGCTCGACGTCGCGCACGAGATCAACGACATCGCCTTCGTCGGGGTCGAGCACCCCGAGCACGGCCCCGGCTTCGACCTGTGGGTCGGCGGCGGGCTCTCCACCAACCCCAAGCTCGGGGTGCGGCTCGGCGCCTGGGTGCCGCTCGACGAGGTGCCCGACGCGTACGAGGGCGTCATCTCGATCTTCCGTGACTACGGCTACCGGCGGCTGCGCACCCGCGCCCGCCTGAAGTTCCTGGTCGCCGACTGGGGCGCGGAGAAGTTCCGCCAGGTCCTGGAGGACGAGTACCTCAAGCGCAAGCTGGTCGACGGGCCCGCGCCCGAACTGCCCAAGGAGGTCTGGCGCGACCACCTCGGGGTGCACCGCCAGAAGGACGGCCGCTTCTACATCGGCTTCGCGCCCCGCGTGGGCCGCGTGGACGGCGCCACCCTGAGCAAGATCGCCGAGCTGGCCGAGACGCACGGCTCGGGGCGCCTGCGCACCACCGCCGAGCAGAAGCTGATCGTGCTGGACATCGAGGAGGGCCGCGTCGACTCGCTCGTGGCCGGTCTGGAGGCACTCGGCCTCAAGGTCGACGCCTCGCCGTTCCGGCGCGGCACGATGGCCTGCACCGGCATCGAGTTCTGCAAGCTCGCCATCGTCGAGACCAAGGCGCGCGGCGCCTCGCTCATCGACGAACTGGAGCGCCGCCTGCCGGAGTTCGACGAGCCGATCACCATCAACATCAACGGCTGCCCCAACTCCTGCGCCCGCATCCAGGTCGCCGACATCGGCCTCAAGGGCCAGCTGGTCCTGGACGCCGAGGGCAACCAGGTCGAGGGCTTCCAGGTGCACCTGGGCGGCGCGCTCGGCCTGGAGGCCGGCTTCGGCCGCAAGGTCCGCGGCCTGAAGGTCACCTCCGCCGAACTGCCCGACTACGTCGAGCGGGTCCTCACGCGCTTCCAGGCGGAGCGCGCCGAGGGCGAGCGGTTCGCCACCTGGGCGGCGCGCGCCGACGAGGAGGCCCTGTCATGAGCGAGCGCGCGGCCCCCTTCTACTGCCCGTACTGCGGCGACGAGGACCTGCGGCCCAACGAGACCGGTCACGGCGCCTGGGAGTGCGCGGCGTGCAACCGGGCCTTCCAGCTGAAGTTCCTCGGGCTGCTCGCCCGCGGAGTGCAGCGCAACGACGGTGGAGGGGAAGCGATATGACGGCCGCTCAGACCGGCACGGAAGCAGCCCGGGAGCGCCCGGTCCACGGCGGACAGGCCGACCGCGCCCTCGGCGGGCACACCGCCGCAGAGCTCAGGGCGCTCGCCGAGCAGGCCGGCCGGGACCTCGAAGAGTCCACGCCCCTGGAGATCCTGCGCTGGGCCGCCGACACCTTCGGCAAGCGCTTCTGCGTCACCTCCTCCATGGAGGACGCGGTCGTCGCCCACCTCGCCTCCCGCGCGATGCCCGGCGTGGACGTGGTGTTCCTCGACACCGGCTACCACTTCCCCGAGACCATCGGCACCCGGGACGCGGTCGCCGAGGTGATGGACGTCAACGTCATCACCCTGACGCCGCGTCAGACCGTGGCCGAGCAGGACGCCGAGCACGGCCCTAAGCTGCACGACCGCGACCCCGACCTGTGCTGCGCGCTGCGCAAGGTCAAGCCCCTTGAGCAGGGCCTGAGTTCGTACGCCGCCTGGGCCACCGGGCTGCGCCGCGACGAGTCCCCGACCCGGGCGAACACCCCGGTGGTCGGCTGGGACGAGAAGCGGCAGAAGGTCAAGGTGTCGCCGATCGCCCGCTGGACGCAGGACGACGTGGACGCCTACGTCGCCGAGCACGGCGTGATCACCAACCTCCTCCTCATGAACGGCTACCCCTCCATCGGCTGCGCCCCCTGCACCCGCCGGGTCGCCGAGGGCGAGGACGCGCGGGCCGGACGCTGGGCCGGGCGCAACAAGACCGAGTGCGGGCTGCACGGATGACGGACCGTCAGACGAATGATCAGGAGACTTCGATGAGCGTGACGGAGACGGGAGCCACCATCTGGCTGACCGGTCTGCCGAGCGCCGGCAAGACCACCATCGCCTACGAGCTCGCGGGCCAACTGCGCGCGGCCGGGCACCGGGTGGAGGTGCTCGACGGCGACGAGATCCGCGAGTTCCTCTCGGCGGGCCTCGGCTTCAGCCGCGAGGACCGGCACACCAATGTGCAGCGGATCGGCTTCGTCGCCGAACTGCTCGCCGCCAACGGCGTGAAGGCCCTGGTCCCGGTGATCGCCCCGTACGCCGACAGCCGCGAGGCGGTGCGCAAGCGCCACCAGAGCGAGGGCACCGCCTATCTGGAGGTGCATGTCGCGACCCCGGTGGAGGTCTGCTCCGTCCGCGATGTGAAGGGCCTGTACGCCAAGCAGGCGGCGGGCGAGATCAGCGGCCTGACCGGCGTCGACGACCCGTACGAGGCGCCCGTGGCACCGGATCTGCGGATCGAGTCCCACACCCAGACCGTGCAGGAGTCCGCGGCCGCGCTCCTTGCGCTGCTCACCGAGAGGGGCCTGGCATGAGCGGGGCACGCGCGGCCACCGGGCCGCAGACGACCGCGACAGCCGCACCGGCGCGCCGCGCGGGCGGTGGGGGCACCCCCTGGACGACGTCCTCGGGAGAGAACGAATGGGGCACAGCATGACCTCCGCAATCACCGCGGGCGAGGGCATCGACAGCCCGTACGCGCTCAGCCACCTGGACGCCCTGGAGTCCGAGGCGGTCCACATCTTCCGTGAGGTGGCGGGTGAGTTCGAGCGGCCGGTGATCCTGTTCTCCGGCGGCAAGGACTCCATCGTCATGCTGCACCTGGCCCTGAAGGCGTTCGCCCCGGCCGCGGTTCCGTTCACGCTCCTGCACGTCGACACCGGGCACAACTTCCCCGAGGTCCTCGCCTACCGCGACCGCGTGGTCGCCGAGCACGGGCTGCGGCTGCACGTCGCCTCGGTGCAGGACTACATCGACGCGGGCAAGCTGCGCGAGCGCCCCGACGGCACCCGCAACCCGCTCCAGACCCTCCCGCTGACCGAGGCCATCCAGGAGCACCGCTTCGACGCGGTGTTCGGCGGCGGCCGGCGCGACGAGGAGAAGGCCCGCGCCAAGGAGCGGGTGTTCTCGCTGCGGGACGAGTTCTCGCAGTGGGACCCGCGCCGTCAGCGTCCCGAGCTGTGGCAGCTCTACAACGGCCGGCACGCCCCCGGTGAGCACGTCCGCGTGTTCCCGCTGTCCAACTGGACCGAGCTGGACGTGTGGCAGTACATCGCCCGCGAGGACATCGACCTGCCGCAGATCTACTTCGCGCACGAGCGCGAGGTGTTCAAGCGGTCCGGCATGTGGCTGACCGCGGGCGAGTGGGGCGGCCCCAAGGCCGACGAGAGCGTCGAGACGCGCCAGGTGCGCTACCGCACGGTCGGCGACATGTCCTGCACCGGCGCCGTCGACTCCGACGCCACGACGCTGGACGCCGTCATCACCGAGATCGCCGCATCGAGGCTCACCGAGCGGGGCGCCACCCGCGCCGACGACAAGATGTCCGAGGCCGCGATGGAAGACCGCAAGCGCGAGGGGTACTTCTAGAATGTCCAACTCCGTTGACACAGCGGTGCAGTTGGCCGACCTTTCGGCCACCACCCTGCTGCGCTTCGCGACCGCCGGGTCCGTCGACGACGGCAAGTCCACCCTGGTGGGCCGGCTCCTGCACGACTCCAAGTCGGTCCTGACCGACCAGTTGGAGGCCGTCGAGGCGGCCTCCCTCAAGCGCGGCCAGGAAGCCCCCGACCTGGCGCTGCTCACCGACGGCCTGCGGGCCGAGCGCGAGCAGGGCATCACCATCGACGTGGCCTACCGCTACTTCGCCACGCCCCGGCGCCGGTTCATCCTGGCCGACACCCCGGGGCATGTGCAGTACACCCGGAACATGGTGACCGGCGCCTCCACCGCCGACCTCGCCGTGGTCCTGGTCGACGCCCGCAACGGCGTCATCGAGCAGACCCGCCGGCACGCCGCGGTCGCCGCCCTGCTGCGCGTGCCGCACGTGGTCCTGGCCGTCAACAAGATGGACCTGGTGGCGTACGAGGAGAAGGTCTTCGCCTCGATCGCCGAGGAATTCACCGCGTACGCCGGCGAGTTGGGCGTCCCGGAGATCACGGCCATCCCGATCTCGGCGCTCGCGGGCGACAACGTGGTGGAGCCCAGCGCCAACATGGACTGGTACGGCGGGCCCACCGTTCTGGAACACCTGGAGACGGTGCCGGTCAGCCACGACCTGACCTCGTGCCACGCCCGGCTGCCCGTGCAGTACGTGATCCGGCCGCAGACCGCCGAACTCCCCGACTACCGGGGCTACGCGGGCCAGATCGCGGCCGGCACGTTCCGGGTCGGCGAGCCGGTGACCGTGCTTCCGTCGGGGCGTACCAGCACGGTGGCGGGGATCGACCTGCTCGGCGAGTCCGTCGACGTCGCCTGGACCCCGCAGTCCGTCACGCTCCTTCTGGCGGACGACATCGACATCTCGCGCGGCGATCTGATCGTGCCGAGCGGGGACGCGCCCGCCACCACCCAGGACGTCGAGGCGACCGTCTGCCACGTGGCCGACCAGCCCCTGACGGTGGGTCAGCGGGTGCTGATCAAGCACACCACCCGCACGGTCAAGGCGATCGTCAAGGAGATCGAGTCCCGGCTCACCCTGGACGACCTCTCCCAGCACCCCAACCCGGGCCAGCTCGTCGCCAACGACATCGGCCGGGTCAAGGTGCGCACCGCCGAACCCCTCGCGCTCGACTCCTACGCCGACTCCCGGCGCACCGGTTCCTTCCTGTTGATCGACCCGGCGGACGGCACCACGCTCGCCGCCGGCATGGCGGGCGAGTCGTTCGCCACGCACAAGGTCCTCACCACGGTCGAGGACGAAGAGGGCTGGGACTTCTGATGACCAACGTCTATGCGACCTTCGCGAAGGAGGGCGGCCGCGTGGGCAGCGGCTCCCTCGGCAGCGGCCAGGGCGGGGTGGCCCGATGTGCGCGATGACGTACGCGCACCGCTCGCGCGCCCGGCTGCACCACATGCACCACCAGCACCTCACGCACCACCGAAGACCTGCCGACTTCCCGGCCGCGTAACGGAGTTGAGACTCCGTACGTAAGCACCGGGCCTCCGAGAGGACACCCTCCCGTGCCTGCCAGCTCCACCTTGAGGCGCAGCCTCGTCGCCGCCGCCACCCTGCCGCTGCTGTTCGGTGCGCTCGCCGCCTGCGGCTACGGCTCGTCCGCCGACAAGAGCGACGCCGGGAAGGCCTCTCCCGCCGCCGACGGCAAGAAGCTCTCCGCCGACTCCGTGAAGATCGGCTACTTCCCGAACCTGACCCACGCCACCCCGCTGATCGGCGTCCAGGAAGGGCTCTTCCAGAAGGAGCTGGGCGGCACGGCCGTCAAGACGGCCACCTTCAACGCCGGCCCCTCCGAGATCGAGGCCCTCAACGCGGGCTCGATCGACATCGGCTGGATCGGCCCCTCGCCGGCCATCAACGGCTTCACCAAGTCCAAGGGCCAGAGCCTGCGCATCATCGGCGGCTCGGCGTCCGGCGGTGTGAAGCTGGTGGTCAAGCCGGACAAGGTGAAGTCGCTCGACGACCTCAAGGGCAAGAACATAGCCACGCCGCAGCTCGGCAACACCCAGGACGTGGCGTTCCTGAACTGGATCGCCGAAAAGGGCTGGAAGGTCGACGCGCAGAGCGGCAAGGGCGACGTCAACGTGGTCCGCACCGACAACAAGATCACCCCAGACGCCTTCAAGTCCGGCTCGATCGACGGCGCGTGGGTGCCCGAGCCGACCGCGTCCAAGCTGGTGTCCGAGGGCGGCAAGGTGCTGCTCGACGAGTCCGACCTGTGGCCGGACAAGCAGTTCGTGATCACCAACATCATCGTGTCGCAGAAGTTCCTCAAGGAGCACCCCGACGTCGTCGAGGCGGTGCTGCGCGGCTCGGTGAAGACCAACGAGTGGATCTCGGCCCACCCCGACCAGGCGAAGGCCTCCGCGAACGAGGCGCTCAAGAAGCTGTCCGGCAAGGCGCTTCCGGCGGACATCATCGACCCGGCGTGGAAGTCCATCAAGACCCTGGACGACCCGCTGGCGGCGACCCTCCAGGCGCAGGCCGACCACGCGGTGAAGGCCGGGCTCCTCAAGAAGCCCGACCTGAGCGGCATCTACGACCTGGCTCCGCTCAACAAGGTCCTCAAGTCCCTGGGCAAGCCTGAGGTCGGCGACGCCGGCCTCGGCGTCAAGTAGTCCCCCCACCCGGCCGGTTCACAGGTTTCCCAGGAGGTGACGACCATGGCCACCGCACTCGCCAAGGCCACGGACCGCACGGCGGCAGCGCACGAGTACGCCGCCCGCATCGAGCACGTCTCGAAGTCCTTCGACGGTCCCGCGGGACCGCAGCTCGTCCTCGACGACATCACCCTCGATGTCGCACCGGGCGAGTTCGTCACCCTCCTGGGCGCCTCCGGCTGCGGAAAGTCGACGCTGCTCAACCTGGTCGCCGGGCTCGACGCCCCGACCGCGGGCAGCATCGAGACGCCCGGCGGACGGCCTGCCCTGATGTTCCAGGAGCACGCCCTGTTCCCGTGGCTGACCGCGGGCAAGAACATCGAACTCGCCCTGCGGTTCCGCGGGGTGGCCAAGAACGAGCGGCGCGACCGGGCCGAGGAACTCCTCTCCCTGGTCCGCCTCCAGGGCGCGTACGGCAAGCGCGTGCACGAGCTGTCGGGCGGTATGCGCCAGCGTGTCGCGATGGCCCGCGCGCTCGCCCAGGACTCCCGACTCCTCCTGATGGACGAGCCGTTCGCGGCCCTGGACGCGATCACCCGGGACGTCCTGCACGACGAGCTGACCCGCATCTGGCGCACTGCGAACACGGGCGACTCCGTCGCGGGCAACCTGTCGGTGCTGTTCGTCACCCACAACGTGCGCGAGGCGGTCCGGCTCGCCCAGCGCGTGGTGCTGCTCTCCTCGCGGCCCGGCCGGGTGGCCCACGAGTGGACGGTGGACATCGAGCAGCCGCGCCGCATCGAGGACGCCGAAGTGGCGGAGCTCTCCGTCGAGATCACTGAACAACTGCGTGGGGAGATCCGCCGCCATGGCCAGCACTGAGACCACTGACGCCGAGACCGCCGCCGTCAAGGACTCCCCCGGTCTGGGCAGCCTCGAAGCGGGCCTCGACGCGCTCGAAACCGTCCAGACCCACCGCACCCCGGTGCGCGAGGTGCTGGTCAAGAAGGTCCTGCCCCCGCTGAGCGCGGTCGTCCTCGTCCTGGTGGTGTGGCAGGTCCTGGTCTCGGCGAAGGTCACCGACGAGTACAAGCTGCCCGCGCCGTCCGCGGTGTGGTCGAGCCTGTCCGACATGTGGCTCCAGGGCACCCTGCTCGACGTGGTGTGGACCAGTGTCTCGCGCGGACTGCTCGGCTTCCTGCTCGCCCTGGCCATCGGAACGCCGCTGGGGCTGCTGGTGGCCCGGGTCAAGTTCGTGCGGGCGGCCATCGGCCCGATCCTGTCCGGGCTCCAGTCGCTGCCGTCGGTGGCCTGGGTGCCGCCGGCCGTGTTGTGGCTCGGCCTGAACGACTCGATGATGTACGCCGTGATCCTGCTCGGCGCGGTCCCCTCCATCGCCAACGGCCTCGTCTCCGGCGTCGACCAGGTGCCCCCGCTGTATCTGCGGGCGGGCCGTACGCTCGGCGCGACCGGGGTGCGCGGCGCCTGGCACATCCTGATGCCGGCCGCGCTGCCCGGTTACCTCGCGGGCCTGAAGCAGGGCTGGGCGTTCTCCTGGCGCTCCCTGATGGCCGCCGAGATCATCGCCTCCTCGCCCGATCTCGGCCTGGGTCTCGGCCAGTTGCTGGAGAACGGCCGCAACAACTCCGACATGCCCGGCATCTTCCTGGCGATCTTCCTGATCCTGATCGTGGGCATCGCCATCGACCTGCTGATCTTCAGCCCGCTGGAGCGCAGGGTGCTGCGCGGCCGCGGTCTGCTCGTGAAGGGCTGAGCCGCCCGTGCACCGCCCGGTCCTCCTCGTCATCGCCCACGGCAGCCGCGATCCGCGGCACGCCGCGACCGTGCGTGCCCTGGTCCGGCGGGCCGGGGCGCTGCGCCCCGGTCTGCGCGTGGAGACCGCCTACCTGGACTTCAACACTCCCTCGGTCCCCCAGGCCCTGGACCGTCTCGCCCTCGAAGGCATCCGGGACGTGGTGGCCCTCCCCCTCCTGCTGACCCGCGCCTTCCACGCGAAGGCCGACATCCCGGCGGCCCTCGACCGCGCCCCGGCCCGCCTGAACATCCGCCTGGCGGACGTCCTCGGCCCCTCCCCGCTGCTGCTCGCCGCACTGGAGCGGCGGCTGTACGAGGCGGGCCTGACGCCCGCCGACAAACGCTCGACCGGGGTCGTCCTGGCCTCGGCGGGCTCCACCGACCCGGAGGCGATCGCAGTGATCGCTGAAATCGCGCGGGAGCTGCGGCACACCGGTTGGTGCGCCGTGCGGCCTGCGTTCGCCTCCGCGGCACTGCCCCGCACGGAGGACGCGGTACGCGCCCTCAGATCCGAAGGTGTGCGCCGCGTGGCAGTGGCCCCCTACGTCATAGCCCCCGGCTTCCTCCCCGACCGCATCGCCCGGGGCGCCGAGAACGCGGACGTCCTGTCCGAAGTACTGGGCGCCGCAGAGGAGTTGGCCGGCCTGCTGCTACTCCGCTACGACGAGGCGCGGGCGCGGGACGGGGTACCGGCGCTGTCCGCCCAGGGGGCGTAGCCCCGGGCGGGCGCGGAGGCACAACCTCGTGGGGCGAGCGTCGGCTCACGTAGAGCTCACATCGGATTGCGCAGTTCGCTTTCCGTGCAGTTGGCACGCCATCCCCGGTGGCCCTCACGGCAGGCAGGCCCTCAAGCCCTGCGACCCGCCTGTCGCTTCGGCCTTCAGGTGAGGACTAGCCCCACTGCGTGTCTGCCTGGGCGGCTTCCGGGTGCGCAACCTCCGTCACCACCGGTTGAGGCGCGCCGCCCCACTGCGTGCCGGCGTGAGCGGCCGCGGTGCCGACGAGCCCGAGGATCGCCGTTGCCGCCACGCCCAGAGCGATGCGGCGCACACGTATCGTCATGGTCCTCATAGCTGAACTCCCTTGAGACAGATGCTTGTCACACACGGCGAACAGCTTGTTTCCGCCATTTGGCGAGAACTCGCTTTACCCCGTCGAGACCGCGTTTCGCCGGCACGCGGACCAAGAAAATATGTCATCGACAAGTCGCCCGATGACTCTGATCAGCCTGCCGGGTGTGTACGCAGGGGGCAAGCGGATAGGGCCGCACCATGTCCGATCCGAAAATTTCCAGGGGAGAAAGGGAAACGGTCGGGGCAGCGCGGTGCGATCGCCGGCCCTGCCGGCACCCTCCGAGGACGCTCACGCGCTGCGCGCAGCTCCGGACGGGCAGCCGATCACCGGTCCGTCCATCCGCAGCACGGACCACGCTGTTGACTCCTTCCGGCCTCGTGTAGCCGCACCGTCACGGACACCGGAGTCGAGGCCGGCCGGGCGGGGGCGCGCGACGGGGCCAGTACCCCGCGCGCGACGGAGCGCACCTCAGTCGAACCGCAGCGCCCCCGTCCGAGCCCGCTTCAGCTCGAAGAAGTCCGGGTACGCCGCGATCGTCCGCACGCTGTCGAAGAGCCGCGCCGCCTCTTCGCCGCGCGGGATCGAGCTGAGCACCGGCCCGAAGTAGACCTTGCCGTCGAGGTGCAGGGTCGGGGTGCCGACATAGCCGTCCTCGGCGGGGTCCTTGCCCGCGTCGTGGCTGCGCCGCACGGCCTCGTCGTACGCCGGATCATGCGCGGCACCGGCGAGCGCGGCCGGCAGCCCGAGGTCGGCCAGGGCCGTGGCGATCACCTCGTCGAAGTCCTCGTTCCCGTCCTGGTGGATACGGGTGCCGAAGGCCGTGTACAGGTCGCGCAGCACCCCCTCCCCGTGCGCCTCGGCCGCCGCGACGGCGACCCGGACGGGCCCGATCGACCGGTCGACCAAGTCCCGGTACCAGTCGGGCAGTTCGTTGCCGATGTTGTGCAGATACAGACTCATCGGCCGGAACCTCAGCTCGATGTCCCGGTGCCGCTCGACCTCCAGCATCCAGCGCGAGGTGATCCAGGCGAAGGGGCAGGCGGGGTCGAAGTAGAAGTCGACGGAGGTGGGCTGCGCGGAGGCGTTCACGGTAGCGGTCATGATCCGACCCTAGTCCGCCACTGGCCCCTGCCTCTGGGCCAATGAGGCGCGACTCAGCTGGGCCACTTCACCGCCTCCGCCACCCGCCCCGCGCCATCTCCACCCGCTCCGATACCGTCCCCGCATGATCGCTGAGACCTTCCCCCTGGGCGGGGACCGCCCCCTGCGGCGCCTCGGCTTCGGCACCGCACAGCTCACCGGCCCCGGCTACTGGGGCCCGCGCGGGGCACGGGCGGACGCGCTCGCCGTGCCGCGCCGGGCCGTCGAGCGGGACGCCCTTCAGCCGGCCTGATCATCCCCGGCCTCCCGCGTCATCTCCACCAGAGCCTTGACGGTGTTCCAGTTGCGGGAGGTCGCGTCGACGCCCTTCAGCAGCCCGGGCCGGGACAGGGCGGCACCCAGCTGGGAGGTGCCGAGGCCGCCCGGCGCGTACAGATAGAGCACCTGGTCGCCGAGCCGGAACTCCTCGGGGAGATAGGCCGACGCGTCGAGTGCGGCGAACCGCTCCGCGGTCACGGTCGGGCCGGAGAAGAAGGTGGCGTGCAGCTGCTTGCCGGCCAGCTCCTCGGCCGGGAAGGGGCACGCGTCCAGAACGGACCGCAGATAGGGCCCGGTGCGCACCATGCAGGCGACCTCGAAGCCGAAGCGCTTCTCGATGGCGGCCGCCAGCTCGGCGGCGAGGGCGTCCGGATCCCGGGAGGCACTGGTGAACACGGCGTTGCCGCTGTTGAGATACGTCTTCACCCGGCCGTGGCCCAACTCCTCCAGGATGCTCCGGAGCTCGGCCATGGGAACCTTCTTCTTCCCGCCCACATTGATGCCGCGCAGCAGAGCCGCGTACGTCGTCGTCATGGCCCCACAGTAGGGCCCGCAGGACGGCCCCCGCGCCCCGTGGGGGACGGGCGCGGAGGCCGTCGTCCAGTGCTGCCGGGCGGTGTCTACTCGACGACCTTCAGCAGCCTGTTCGGGGTGCCCGGGCTCGCGTTGGAGATCTTGTCGGCCGTGGCGCCCTTGGTGAGGGCGTCGGAGACCTGGGCGGGAGTGGCGTCCTTGTGCCCGGCCAGATAGACCGCCGCGGCGCCGACGACGTGCGGGGTCGCCATGGACGTGCCGGAGATGGTGTTGGTGGCCGTGTCGCTGGTGTTCCAGTCGGAGGTGATGTCCGAGCCGGGGGCGTAGAGGTCCACCACGGAACCGAAGTTGGAGAAGTCGGACTGCTGGTCGTCCTTGGTGGAGGAGGCGACCGTGATGGCCTCCTTGACACGGGAGGGCGAACCGTTGCCCGCGTCCGCGGACTCGTTGCCGGCCGCCACACCGAAGGTGACCCCGGAGGCGATCGCCTTCTGGACGGCCGCGTCGAGCGCCGGGTCGGCGGTGCCGCCGAGGCTCAGGTTGGCGACGGACGGACCCTTGTGGTTCTTGGTGACCCAGTCGACGCCCGCGACGACCTGATCGGTACTTCCGGAGCCCTGGTTGTCGAGGACCCGCACCGCGACGATCTTCGCCTTCTTGGCCACGCCGTGCTCGGCGCCCGCGATGGTGCCCGCGACGTGCGTGCCGTGGCCGTTGCCGTCGTCGGCCCTGTCGTTGTTGTCGACCGCGTTGAAGCCGTAGGAGGCCCGGCCACCGAAGTCCTTGTGGGAGATGCGGACTCCGGTGTCGATGACGTACGCCGTGACACCGTCGCCCGCGCTGTCGGGATAGGTGTACTTGCCGTCGCCCGCGGTCGCGCTCTGGTCGATCCGGTCCAGGCCCCAGGACGGCGGGCTCGCCTGCTCCGCGTTGATGTGGAACTTCTTGTTCTGCACGACCGTGCCGACGGACGGGTCCGCGGCGAGCCGCTTGGCCTCGGTCTGTGTGAGACCGCTGGCGGAGAAGCCGTTGAGGGAGGAGGAATAGTCGCGCTGGAGCTTGCCGCCGTACTCCTCGGCGAGCTTGCGCTTGGAGTCGGCCGTGGCCGACTTGTCCAGCAGGACGATGTAGCTTCCGTCGACCGCGTCCTTGGCGTCGAGTCCGTAGACCGCGCCTTCGGCGGGGGCGGCTCCGGCGAACGAGGAGCCCAGCGTGATGAGTCCGGCGGTCGCCGCCACGGCGGCTATGCCGGCGGTGAGCCTGGTCCTGCTCGCGCGCTTGTGAGTTGCCATGAAGAGGGGTCTCCTCGTCACTATTTGTGGGGGGTTTGCCTACCGGAAGGAAACTTTCCGGGGCTGGTTCGAAACCCTTGCCGATTGACGCGCGCAGATCAAGGACTTCATACGGCTGTGACTTAGCCAACAAGGTTTCGTAATGCGAAAACCATCCAGGCCAGAACAACTCGGGCTTTATGGAGGGCCGGTGGACACTCTGCGTGAACCCGACCCGCGCCCACTCCTTTCAAGTCAGCTGATGTGCAAGGGCGTTGAGCGGGAGGCGGGGCGGGCGGCGGAGCGGGAGGCCGCCCGGGGCCGAAGGACCCGGTGCGGGCCGCACCGCCCTCAGCGCTGGTAGCGCGCGAGTACCCGGTTTCCGTCCTCGACCAGGCGCTTCTTCAGCTCGGCCGCGTCGATCGCCCCGCTGTAGTACTCCTGCAGAGCGGGCGTGGCGACCTTGTCCTTCCACTCCGGGTAGCCCCGTACCGACTGCGCGGGCGCCGAGCGCAGATGGGGGGCGAGTGCGGTGCCCGTCGCCCAGCCGTCCTCGGTGGAGTGCAGGGCCGGGTCCCTGAGGGCTTCCGTTCCCGTCGGCAGCATCCAGTCGCCCTCGGCCAGGCGCACCATGTGCGCGGGGCTCAGCAGGAAGTCGATGAACTCGGCGGCCTCCTTCTTGTGCGGGCTGTCCTGGGCGACCGACAGGGTCTGCGGGCTGACGCCCTGGTCCAGGCCCGCACTGCCCGCGGGCGCGGGCAGCACCGTCCACGCGAAGCCGGGCGGTGCCTGCTGCACGATCTGCTGACGGTAGGAGAACCCCAGCGGCACCATGGCGTACTTGCCCGCGAAGAACCCGGGCAGCGTGTCCGAGCCGCCCATGCCGAGGGTGGTACGGGCGGCGCTCCTGTCGGTGTTCACCTGAGCGTTGACGGTGTCGGGGACCACCGCGTCGCCCGCCGTGAACTCCACCTTCGCCTTGCCCTCGCCGTCGCGCGTGAAGAGCCGGCCGCCCGCGGAGAGGCCCAGGTTGAGCGTGACCGAGACCGGCTCCTTGAGCGGCCAGGCCACCCCGAACCTGCCGTCCCCGCTCAGCTCCTTCGCCACCTGCCTGAACTCCGGCCAGGTCCACGGCTGTTCGGGCGTGGGGACACGGACCCCCGAGGCCTTGAGGAGCTTCGTGTTGGCGATCAGCACCCTCGGCTCCTAGAGGAACGGGACCCCGTACACCCCCTTCCCGAAGGTGGTCGTCTGCCAGCTCTGTGCCGGGATGGCTCCCTTGAGCCGCTCGGGCAGCGATCCGCTCAGGTCCGCGAGGTAGCCGCCGTAGGCGAAGTCGGCCAGGTCGTCCGAGGCATCGTGGATGACGTCCGGTGCCTCGCTGCCCTCGAAAGCGGTGAGCAACTGGTCGTGCACGGTGTCCCAGCTGCCCTGCACGTACTGCACCTGGACGGCGGGGTGCGTCGCGTTCCACTCCTTGACCAGGGCCTTCGTGGCGTCCACGGACTCCTTCTGCCAGGCAAGGGACTGGAAGCGGAGCGTGATCACCCCGTGGGCGTCCGAGTCCGATCCGCTGCCGGAACACCCCGCGAGCAGCGACAGCAGGAGCGCGAAGGCCGCCGCCATCCTCAACCTGGCGACGTGCGTGCCCTGTTCACCCTTGCGCATCAGCTCTTCACCGCCCCGGCCAGCATGCCGCCGGTGATCCGCCTCTGGATGATCGCGAAGATCACCAGGGAGGGCAGGGTGGCGAGGAACGCCGCCGCGGCCAGCGGCCCGAGGTCGGCGACGCCCTCCGCACCGAGGAAGTGGGTGAGGACGACGGGCAGGGTCTGCTTCTCGGGGGTCTTGAGGAGGACGAGCGCGAAGAAGAACTCGTTCCACGCCGTGATGAACGCGAAGAGCGCGGTGGCCACGATGCCGGGGGCGAGCAGGGGCGCGGTGACCGAGACGAGGGTGCGCAGGCGCCCCGCGCCGTCGACGGCGGCCGCCTCCTCCAGTTCGGCGGGCACGGCGCGTACGTACCCGTTCAGCATCCAGAGCGCGAACGGCAGCGACCACACCACGTACACCATGACGAGACCGCCCACCGAGTTGATCAGGTGCAGGTTCTTCAGGACGAGGAAGAGCGGAATGATCAGCAGAACGAACGGGAACGCCTGGCTGACCACCACCCAGCCCGTGGCGGCGGCCGCGAGGCGGCCCCTCTGGCGAGCCATGACGTACGCCATCGGCGTGGCGATCAGCACCGCGACGACGGCGGCGGAGACGGCCGCGACCAGGCTGTTCAACCCGGCTTGCAGCAGCGGCTGTTCGTCGAAGGCCTGACGGAAGTTGTCGAGGGTGGGGTGCCGCGGGATCCAGGTCGGATGGAGTGAGCCCAGTTCGCGCGGCGGCTTGAAGGCGGTGGAGATCAGCCAGAGGAAGGGAAAGGCGAGGAAGACGAGATAGCCGAGGAGCGCGAGGTACTGCCCGGCACGCACCAACACCCTTGTACGCGCGCTCACTTGTCCCTCCCTTCGTTGAGGCGGCCCACCAGGAAGAGGGCGAGGCAGACGGCGATCACGGCGACCATCACACAGCCCATGGCCGCCGCGTATCCGAACTGTCCGTAACGGAAGGCCTCTTCGTAGGCGAAGAGCATCGGAAGCCGGGTGCGGCCGCCCGGACCGCCGTTGGTCAGGACGTAGACCAAGGCGAAGGAATTGAAGTTCCAGATGAAGTTGAGCGCCGTGATCGCGAGGGCCACCGGTTTCAGGGCGGGCCAGGTGACCGCGTGGAATCGGCGCCAGGCGCCGGCGCCGTCGATGGCGGCGGCCTCGTGCAGCTCTCGTGGGGTGTTCTGGAGTCCGGCGAGGAGGGCGACCGTGGTCTGGGGCATACCGGCCCAGACGCCGACCAGGATCACGGCAGGCAGGGCGGTGGTGAGACCGGTCAGCCAGTCGTGGCCGTCGCCGAGCCCGAGGGTGCGCAGCGTCTCGTTCAGGATGCCGGCGTCCGGCTGGTAGACGAGACGCCACATGATGCCGACCACGACCTCGGGCATCGCCCAGGGGATGATCGCGAGTGCCCGGGCCAGCCAGCGGAGCCGGAGCTTCTGGTTCAGGAGCAGGGCGAGGCCGAGCGCGAGCAGGAACTGGGGCACGGTGACCCCGACCGCCCACAGCAGGCCGATCCGGAACGACTCCCAGAACAGCCCGTCGTGCGCCAGATCACGGAAGTTGAGCAGCCCCACCCACTGGGTGGCGGTGGTGCGGCCCGACTGGGAGTCGGTGAAGGACAGCGCGATGCCGTAGAGCAGCGGGCCCACGCTGAGCACCAGAATGGGCAGGAGCGCGGGGAGCACCAGGAACCAGGCGCCACCGCCGTGCCGGTCCCCGCCTCTGTTTCCGGGAGGTCTGTTCGTCGGCTTTGTGGTGGCTGACCGCGTGCCGGCGGTCGTCGATGTCACCTATCCACCCCTTTGTCCAGTAATGCCGAACAGCCCCCGTCATCGTGCTGACGGTCCGTCCGTTCGTCAAGACGACCTGCGTGAATGCGAGACTTGCCCGGGACCTGACGATCACCGGGAGAGACCTATGGACGAGGCACGGGCACGCGAACTGCTGGCCGCGGCGGCGCTGAACGGCCCCGGCACCCTTGCCGGAACCGCGACCGCCGAGCTGCTGGCCCTGGGCGAGAACGCGGTCTTCGCCCTGCCCGGTACGGATTCCGGCACCCACACCGAGGCGGTCACGAGCACCGGCACCGGCACTGGTACCGGCACCGGCACCGGCACCGGCACCGAGCACGGCCTGGTCGTCAAGGTCGGCCGGGATGCCGGCCGCCACCCGGAACTCCTGGAGCGGGCCGAGCGCGAGGTGGCCGTCGCGACCTGGCTCGCCGAGGCCGGCGTACCCGCCGTCCGGGCCGCCGAGCCGAAGCCCCGCCTGGTCGAGGGCCACCCGGTGACCGTGTGGCACCGGCTGCCCGAGGGGGAGCGTCCGGCCGGCCCCGCCGATCTGGCCGCGCTGCTCCGGCGCGTCCACGCCCTGCCGGCGCCCGCCTTCCCGCTGCCGCGCCGCGAACTCCTGGGCGGAGTCGAGCGCTGGCTACAGCTGGCCGGCGAGGCGATCGACCCGGCCGACGCCGCGTATCTGCGCGCCCGCAGGGACGGCTTCGCCGAGGCGGCCGCCGCGCTCACCCCGTATCTTCCCGTCGGTCCCATCCATGGCGACGCCCTCCCCCGCAATGTGTCCATCGGCCCCGAAGGGCCGGTCCTGGTCGATCTGGAGACCTTTTCCACCGACTTTCGGGAGCACGACCTGGTCGTGATGGCGCTCTCCCGCGACCGGTACGGGCTGCCCGCCGAGCAGTACGACGCGTTCGTCGAGGTCTACGGCTGGGACGTCCGCGAGTGGGACGGCTGTGCCGTTCTGCGCGGTGCGCGCGAGACGGCCAGCTGCGCGTGGGTCGCCCAGCACGCCCCGACCAACCCGAAGGCGCTCGACGAATTCCGCCGCCGGGTCGCCTCGCTGCGTGACGGGGACGCCGAGGTGCGCTGGTACCCCTTCTGAGCGGCGCCGCGCGCGGGCCGGGGCTCGAAGGCCCGCGCGCGGGCGGGACTCAGCCGCGGGGCAGGCCCCAGCCGTGAGCCGGCCGGGCTCCACCGTGGGCCGGGCCTCAGCCGCGGGCCGGGGTCAGCCGCGGGCCGGGGTCAGTTCTCGCAGTGGCCAGGAGCCGTCGATCACCGCGTCCGTGGTGCCCTTGCGGCGCAGGAACTGCTGGAAGTCGGCCGCCCAGTCGGCATACCACTGGATCTGACGGTCATGCAGCTCCGCCGGTTCGAGCCGCGCCACCTGCGGGTGGCGCTTGGCTATCGCCACCGCCACCCGGGCCGCCGCCAGCGCGTCGGCCCCCGCGTCGTGCGCCGACTCCAGGACCACTCCGTACTCGACGCACACCGCCTCCAGGGTGCGCTTGCCCTTGCGGTAGCGGTCCACCGAACGGTCGATCGTGTACGGATCGACGACCGGGCCTATGGGCGCGCCGCCCAGCCGTTCGCCGAGCGAAGGCAGTTGGTGGCGGCGCAGCTCGGCGGCGAGCAGCGTCAGATCGAAGGCGGCGTTGTAGGCCACCACCGGCACGCCCCGGCGCCAGTGGGCGGCCAGGGTCTCGGCGACCTCGTCGGCGACCTCGGCCGCCGGCCGGCCCCGGGCCGCAGCGTGTTCACTGCTGATCCCGTGGACCGCGGAGGCCTGCGCCGGGATCCGTATCCCCGGATCCGCCAGCCAGCCGCGCCGCCCGACCACATCGGCGCCCCGCACTTCGACGATCGCCGCCGTCACGATGCGGGCCTCGCGCGGCTCGGTGCCGGTCGTCTCCAGGTCGAATCCGACCAGCGGTTCCAGGTGCCAGCTCATGCTGCTGCCCCTCCTTCGTGGTGCTTTCCCCCAGTTGACGACCACCCTCGCACGCGCCACTGACAATCGGCCGGGCGGCCGGAATGCACCAGGGAAGTCTCACTACGAATCAGGACACAGGGCGTGAATCCACCCAGACCGATTCGAATTCCTCGCGGTAGGTCTCGAAGAGACCGTGCTCCACGTCCTGGCCCGGCCGCACCACGCCCCGCCGGCCGCCGCCGCGCAGCACCAGCACCGGCGCCTCCATCCCCCGCGCACGGCGCAGATAGGACTGGACGACCGCGAGCCCGTCCGCCCCGTCGCCGTCCACCAGGTAGGCGGTGAAGCGCGGGGTCTCGTCGAAGACCTGGATCTCGAAGGCCCCCGGGTCGCGCAGCGCGGTCCGCACCCGCCGCATATGGAGAATGTTCATCTCCACCGAACGACTCAACTCACCCTTCTTCAGACCGAGTTCACGCTCCCTCCGCTTGACCGCGCTGCTCGCCGGGTTGAGGAAGAGCAGCCGGACGCGGCAGCCGGTCTCGGCCAGGCGCACGAGACGGCGGCCCGAGTAGTTCTGCACAAGGAGATTGAGGCCGATGCCTATCGCGTCCAGGCGCCGGGCACCGCCGAAGAGGTCCTCGGCGGGCAGCTGGCGCTGGAGGCGCACCCGGTCGGAGTGCACGGAGACGACGTCGGCGTACCGGTCGCCGACGAGGTCCTCGACGGCGTCGATGGGCAGGCGGTGCGCGGCCGGGGCACCGCCGGCGCCGCCGAGCACGTCCAGGAGCCGCGCCGAGGCGCGCTCGGCCTGGGCGAGCACGGCCTCGTTCAGGGCCCGGTTGCGGGAGACGACATTGCGGGCCACCTCCAGCTCGTCCAGGGCGAGTTCGACATCGCGCCGGTCGTCCACGTACGGCTCGAAGCACGGCCAGTGCTGCACCATCAGCTCCCGCAGCTGCGGGAGCGTGAGGAAGCTGAGCACGTTGTCGTCGGCGGGGTCGAGCAGATAGCCCTTGCGGCGCGAGACCTCGCGCACCGCGACGGCCCGCTGCACCCACTCCTGGCCGGCCGGTCCCGCCGCGGCGACCACCCAGTCGTCGCCGTGGACCGGTTCGTAGATCGGCCGCAGCACGGCGGCCACCACGGCGCGCAGCCGCTGCTCCACCAGGTTCAGCCAGATGTAGGCGCGCCCGGCCCGCTGCGCGCGCGTACGCACCTCGCTCCAGGCGTCCGCGCCCCAGTCCAGCTCCGCCCCGATCTCCATCGGACGCGCCAGGGATACCGCTCCGGGCGGGATGTCGCCGGACTCCCCCTCATGACCCGTGTCACCAGGGGGCAGCTCAAGGCCTCCCGAGCTCACCCACGCACCGCCTTCCGCCCCCGGCACACCCCTGCGGGCCCGGCCCGCCCCCGCACGCCCTTCAACGATCAAGGAAGGGTACTCCGGGAGCAGGAGGCGCTGCATCCCGATCACGCGTCGAGTTTGCCAACTGGCCCGAGGATACGGCCTGTTCTGATGGGCACTATCAGACGGGGTGAGCGGATTCATGGCGCCGGCACCGCGTCGGCCGGACCCGGGTCACCCATTGGAGCACGCGGACGTCCCGGGTGACGGTCGTTCTTTCAGGGAGGATCTGGCCGAACAGCCCCTCAGTAACCCGAGTGGAAGTGGAAGAGTCTTGCCCATGCAGGTGTGGCCGGGACAGGCTTACCCACTCGGCGCCACGTACGACGGCGCCGGGACCAATTTCGCGGTCTTCTCCGAGGCCGCCCGTCGGATCGAGTTGTGTCTGCTCCACGACGACGGCTCGGAGACGGCCGTCGAACTGCGCGAGTCCGACGCCTTCGTACGCCATGCCTATCTGCCCGGTGTGCTGCCGGGCCAGCGGTACGGCTTTCGGGTGCACGGACCGTACGAGCCGCAGCACGGACATCGCTGCAACTCGGCGAAGCTGCTCCTCGACCCCTACGCGCGGGCCATAAGCGGCCAGGTCGAGTGGAACGAGGCGGTGTACGGCTACCACTTCGGGCGGCCCGACAGCCGCAACGACCTGGACTCGGCGCCGCACACGATGGCCTCGGTGGTGGTGAACCCCTTCTTCGACTGGGGCGACGACCGGCCGCCCCGCACCGACTACCACCACACCGTCTTCTACGAGGCCCATGTCAAGGGCCTCACCATGCTCCACCCGGAGCTCCCGCCGGAGCAGCGCGGCACCTATGCCGCGCTCGCACATCCGGCGATCATCGACCACCTCACACAACTGGGCGTCACCGCGCTTGAGTTGATGCCGGTGCACCAGTTCGTCAACGACCACCGGCTGGCCGACGCCGGAATGTCCAACTACTGGGGCTACAACACCATCGGCTTCTTCGCCCCGCACAACGCGTACGCGTCCTGGGGCGACCGCGGCCAGCAGGTCCTGGAGTTCAAGCAGGCGGTGCGGGCGCTGCACGAGGCCGGCATCGAGGTCATCCTGGACGTCGTCTACAACCACACGGCGGAGGGCAACCACCTCGGCCCCACGCTCTCCTTCCGCGGCCTGGACAACGCGCAGTACTACAGGCTGGCCGACGACCCGCGCTATTACGAGGACACCACCGGCACCGGCAACAGCCTCCTCATGCGCTCCCCGCACGTCCTCCAGCTGATCATGGACTCGCTGCGCTACTGGGTGACCGAGATGCACGTGGACGGCTTCCGCTTCGACCTCGCCGCGACTCTGGCCCGCCAGTTCCACGAGGTCGACCGGCTCTCGTCCTTCTTCGACCTGGTCCAGCAGGACCCGGTGGTCAGCCAGGTCAAGCTGATCGCCGAGCCGTGGGACGTGGGAGAGGGCGGCTACCAGGTGGGCAACTTCCCGCCGCTGTGGACGGAGTGGAACGGCAAGTACCGCGACACCGTACGGGACTTGTGGCGTGGCGAGCCGCGTACGCTCGCCGAGTTCGCGGGGCGGCTGACCGGCTCGTCCGACCTCTACCAGGACGACGGCCGAAGGCCGCTGGCCTCCATCAACTTCCACACCTGCCACGACGGGTTCACCCTCAACGACCTCGTCTCCTACAACGACAAGCACAACGACGCCAACGGCGAGGGCAACCGGGACGGCGAGAGCCACAACCGGTCCTGGAACTGCGGCACGGAGGGCCCCACCGACGACGCCGGGGTGGCGGAGCTGCGCGCCCGCCAGATGCGGAACTTCATCGCCACCCTGATGCTGTCGCAGGGCGTGCCGATGATCAGCCACGGCGACGAGTTCGCCCGCACCCAGAACGGCAACAACAACGCCTACTGCCAGGACACCGAGCTGTCCTGGGTGCACTGGCCGGAGCCGGGCGAGGACACGGACGGATCGCTCCTCGCGTTCACCCGGGCCATGGTGTGGCTGCGCCGGGACCATCCGGTCTTCCGGCGCAGGCGCTTCTTCCACGGCCGGCCGGTGCAGGGGACCCACGACGAGCTCTCGGACATCGCCTGGTTCACGCCCGAGGGCGCGGAAATGGCCGAGGAGGACTGGCAGTCGGCGAGCGCGAAGGCACTGTCGGTGTTCCTCAACGGCAACGCGATCTCGGAGCCGGGGCCGCGCGGCGAGCGGATCGGCGACGACTCGTTCCTGCTGATGTTCAACGCCAGTGCGGAGGACATCGACTTCGTGGTTCCGGTCAACCACGGCCGGCAGTGGCAGGTGGTCGTGGACACCGCATGTTCCGATGGCATGCCGCAGGGCGGCGGGCCGAAGGTGACGGGGGGCGAGCGCATCGGCCTGATCGGCCGGAGCATGACCGTGCTGCGGCGACCGGCCTAGGCCCGGGCGGGGACGGCCTCAACCGCCTTGACCTGCGCCGGAGTTCGATGGTCAGTGGGCTCCGGCACAGTGGTCCAGGAACGTGGACCCTGCCCGGTCAGCCGTCGGCCGGAGCCCTCGGGGCCACCGCGACGCCGGGTGGGACGGCCTTGCCGGTGGCCGCGCCCGCCCGCCCCGCGCCGAGCCCGCGCAGGGTCCAGGAGAACACCGCGCACAGCGCCCCGGCCACCAGCATGACGGCGAACGCGGCGACCGCCCCGTGGTCCTGCGCGAGCCGTCCCGACAGGGCGAGTGCGAGCGCCTGACCGCCGACGACTCCGCTCGTCAGGAACGCCATGGACTCGGCGAGCCGCCCCGCCGGAACGAGCCTCTCCGTCAGCCCGAACACGGTGATCAGATGGGGCGCGTACGCCACCCCGAGCACGGTCACCGTGACGTACAGGCCGAGCAGTGTGTGCACGAACAGGAGCGGCGCACAGAGCACGACGAGCGCCGAGGTGGCGATCCGCCAGCGCGCCGGCAACGAGAGCCGCTCGGGTACGGCGACCATGGCGAGCCCCGCGGCCGCGCTCATCACGCCCATCGCCGCATATACGAGCCCGGTCTGCGAGGGCCGGCCGAGCTCGCCCGTCAGGGCCGTGATGCCGGCCTGGGACGCGCCGAACATGGCGCCCTGGAGCGCCATCGTGACGCGCAGCCCGTAGACCGCGCCGGGCAGCCGGGTACGGGGTGTCCGGGTGCGCTTGGCCGCGGTCACCTGACGGGCCGTCGGGTGGAGTGCGAAGGCCGTGCCGCAGACGGCGAGCAGGGCCGCCGCCGTGAGCAGGGCCGCGGCCGGCCGGGCGAGGGCGGCCGCGAGGCCCACGAGGGCCGGGCCGAGGACGAAGGAGATCTCGTCCAGGGTGCCCTCGAAGGAGAGCGCGCCCGCCACGGTCCGCCCGTCGGCGCCCGCCCGGTGCGCCAGGGCGACGGTCCGGCTCCGGGCGAGCGGCCCCACCTGCGGCACGCTCGCCCCCGCGAGGACGCCGAGCAGGGCGAGCCGGCCGGTCGAGAGGTGGCAGAGCGCGGCGAGCACCAGGCCGGTCACGGCGACGGCGTTCGCCCCCGCCGCCATGAGCACCACGGCCCGCTGGCCGTACCGGTCGGCGGCGCGCCCCAGGAGCGGTCCCGCCACGGTCTGCCCGGCGGCGAGCGCCCCGCCGACGAGCCCGGCCGTCGCCAGGCTGCCGCTGGTCTCGGCGACCAGGAGGACGCTGCCGAGCTGGCACATGGCCGTCGGCAACCGCCCGAGGAAGGAGATCACGGGAAGCAGCGGACCGGTCAGGTGGAGCACGGTGCGATAGGTCTGCAGGGATCCGGCCATCAGGCGAAGCTATCGCGGCCGACCGGGGCATACGCATGGGCCGAAGGCACAGAAGCCGTCCGACGGGGTACGTACGTTCATATGACCCCGCTGACCCAGCCCATCGCGACCTACCGGCTCCAGCTCCAGCCCGGGTTCCCGTTCGCCGCCGCCGAGGGGGCACTGCCCTACATCGCCGGTCTCGGAGTCTCCCACGTCCATCTGTCACCGGTCCTGGAGGCCGTCCCCGGCTCGACGCACGGATACGACGTCACCGACCACGCCAAGGTCCGCGAGGAGCTCGGCGGCGAGTCCGGTCTGCGCCAACTGGCGGCGCGGGCCAGGGAGTTCGGGCTCGGCCTGATCCTCGACATCGTGCCGAACCACATGTCGGCCGCCGCGTCCCACAACCGGCAGCTGTGGGACGTGCTGCGCGCGGGCCCCGCCTCGCCCTACGCCTCGTGGTTCGACATCGACTGGGAAGGGGGCGACGGACGGGTCCTGCTGCCGGTACTCGGCGGACCGCTGGGCGCGGAGCTCGACCGCCTGACGGTGGAGGGCGACGTGCTGTGCCACGGCGAGCAGCGCTTCCCCCTGCGGGAGGGCACGGCGGACCTGCCCATGGCGGAGCTGCTCGACGCGCAGTTCTACCGGCTCGGCTGGTGGCGCCTGGCCAGGACCGAGCTCAACTACCGGCGCTTCTTCACCATCGCGGAACTGATCGGCGTCCGGGTGGAGGACGAGGCCGTCTTCGCCGCGACCCACGCCAAGATCCTGGAGCTGGTCGCCGACGGCGTGGCGGACGGGCTGCGGGTGGACCATCCGGACGGCCTCGCGGACCCGGAGGCGTATCTGCGCCGCCTGAACGAGGCGACGGAGGGCCGCTGGACGGTCGTCGAGAAGATCCTCACCGGCGACGAGCGGCTCCAGGCCGGCTGGGCGGTCGCCGGGACGACCGGGTACGACGCGCTGCGCCACATCGACGGCCTGTTCACCGACCCGGAGGGAACGGCCCAACTCCAGTCCCATTACCGGGAGTTCACCGCGATGAGCGGTGACCGCGGCGGGCGCTGGGAGCCGACGGTGCGGCGCGCCGCCTACCGGGTGCTGAGCCACGAGCTGGTGGCCGAGACCGAGCATCTGGTGCGCCTGGCCGCACGGATCTGCGCGCGCGGCGGGCCCGAGCTGCGCGACCACGCCCCCTGGGCCCTGCGTCTGGCCCTGTGCGAACTCCTGGTCCGGGTCCCGGTCTACCGGCCCTACCGGTTCGGGGCGGAACAGGCGCTTCCGGCGTCGGCGGCCCTGGAGGCGAAGGCCGCCTTCGCGGTCGCGGAGGAATCGGCGGCGGTGGACGTGGTGCGGGATCTGGCGCTCGGCCGGCTCGGCGAGGACGCCGAACGGGCCCGCTTCCGTACCCGGTTCGCGCAGACGGCGTCGGCGCTGCACGCCAAGTCCGTCGAGGACACGGCCTTCTACCGCTACACACCGCTGCTCTCGGTGAACGAGGTGGGCGGCGACCCGGGGCGGCCCTCGGTGGATCCGGCCGAGTTCCACGCGTTCTGCGCCCACCTCGCCCGGGACTGGCCGGCCACCGGGACCGTCCTGTCCACGCACGACACCAAGCGCAGCGCGGAGGTACGGGCCCGGATCGCGGTGCTCTCCGAGTGCCCCGAGCGGTGGGCGGCCCTGCTCGACCGGCTGAGTGAGGGGCTCGGTGCCACGGCGCCCGATCCGCATCTCGCCTGGGTCGCCTGGCAGACCTCGGTCGGGCTCGGCGGCCTGCCGGAGACGGAGCGCCTGGAGGGGGCCCTGCTCAAGGCCGTCCGCGAGGCGGGCCTGCACACCTGCTGGACGGAGCAGGACCCCGGCTACGAGAAAGCGGTGAGCGACTTCGTCGCGGCCGGCCCAGGCGGCCAACTCGCGTCTCACGTGAGGGAGTTCGCCCGGGAGACCGAGACCGCCGCGCGGGCCAACAGTCTCGGCGCCGCGCTGCTGCATCTGACCATGCCGGGCGTGCCGGACCTCTACCAGGGCACGGAAGCCGAGTACGCGGCGCTGGTCGACCCGGACAACCGCCGCCCGGTCCGGTTCGAGACGGCCGCCCTGGCCGAGCCCGGCGACAAGCTGAGGGTGACCCTGGCGGCCCTGCGGCTGCGCCGCGAACTCCCGGCCGTCTTCGGCGAGTCCGGGACCCATCGGGCCCTGGCCGCACGGGGCCCCCGGGACGGGCACTGTGTGGCCTTCAGTCGCTCGGACGAGGTGGTGACGGCGGTGACCCGGCTCTCGCTCCGCCTCGCCGAGGCGGGCGGCTGGGCCGGGACGGAGCTGGTGCTGCCCGATGGCCGGTGGGCCGAAGTCATCGGTGGTGCACGGGAGTTCAGCGGGGCGGTGTCCCTCGACGAGCTGTTCGCCGAGCGTCCGGTGGCCCTGCTCAGGAGGGTCGTACGAGAAGGCGGTGCGGGGCCCGGGTGAGCAGGCCGCTCTCGGCCGGATCGAAGGCGTCGGCCGCGCGCAGCCCCGGCATGGCGGTGAGCAGTGCGTGCACCGCGCACTCCGCCTGGAGTTCGGCGACACGGGCGGCCGGGCAGTCGACGGGCCCGAGGGCGAGGGCGCCGGCGGTGGTGCGGTGCAGGTCGAAGCGGTCGGGGTCGGCGAACCGGTCGGGGTCGCGGTTCGCCGCGCCGACGAGCAGGGCGACGGCCGCCCCGGCCGGCACGGTGCCGCCGGACATGGCGAGGTCACGGGTGGCCCGGCGCAGCACCACGTGGACGGGCGGATTGCGCCGCAGCGACTCCTCCCAGGCCTGCCCGATCAGCGCCGGCACCGCCCGTATGAGCTCCAACTGCTCGGGGTTGGCGAGGAGGTTGGCCATGAGGGAGGCGAGGGCCCGGCCGGTGAGCACCGCCTGGTCGGCGCAGCGCGCGGCGAGCAGGGCGACTCCCGTGCCGCCCCGGCCGCGGCCCAGGTCGGTGGCCGCGGGCGCCTCGGCGCGGCTGCGGGCGGGGGCCGGGCCCGAGCGGCCCATCACGGCCGCGTAGGAGAGGCCGGTCGCGGCGGCGATGGTGCCGGTCGGCAGCCACCGGCAGAACTCCTCGACCAGGTCGGCCTCCTGGCGCCCGGCGAGCCTGCGGGCCAGCACATGGGCGGTGCGGGCACACACTTCGCGCAGCAGCGCGAAAGCGCTCTCGGGCGCCGTGTACTCCTCGGCGCAGCGCACCGTCCCGGGTCCGCAGCAGGGCCCCCGGCGCGGCCCGGCGAGCGCGCTCCCGGCGAGCGCGGGGGCGACATCCGCGTACCGGCTGACCAGCCACGCCTCAAGCCGGGCGTCCCACAGCAGGGGATGTTCCCCGCGCAGGGTCCGGTAGAAGGCGTACGGATCGTGGCGGGCCGCGGCGCCGAGCAGCGAGAGCGCTTCCGGCCGGGTGGTGGGCTCGGGGGCGGTGGCCGCCCCGGGCGGCTGGACGGTCGTCATGGCGCGCCTCCCGGTCGGCGCCCGAGGGGCGCGGTCGCGGCCCCGCGGTGGTGCACGCCCGCCGGGTCCGGTGACTGTCTCAGCGGACCACTTCGACCGGGCCGTCGCGATCGGCGTTCGGCCGTACGGGTGAGAGCCCGCGGCTGCCGTACGGGGCCGACCGGCGCAGCAGCTCGGTGAAGGCGGCCGCGACACCGGCGAGCTCGACCCGCGAGAACACGGTGAGCGGCCGCCTCCACGAGGAGTCGACGGGGAGCAGCACACAGTCCTCGCCGATCCCTCCGCGCACGGCGTGCGTGGGCACCGCGACCACGCCGACGCCGGCCGCGGCCATCCGCACCGCCGTCGAGGTGTGCTCGGTGCGCACCACGGTGCGCGGGGTGAAGCCGGCCCCTTCGCAGACCAGGTCGAGCCAGGGCCGTCCGTCGACTACGGGTTCCATGGCGCACCGCACCCAGGCGTGGTCCGCGAACTCTTCGAGCCGTACCGAGGTGCGGTGGGCCAGCGGGTCGTCGAAGGCGACGACGAGCGCGATCTCCTCCTCGCCGACCGGCACGACGGGCCCGGCCCAGTCCTTCGGCGGTGGCCCGACAGCCAGGTCCGCGGCCCCGCGCTCCACCGCCTCCTGGAGCGCCTCGGGGCTGGCGTGCTCGTGCAGCAGCAGCCTCACTCCCGGATGGGCGCGCTGCCAGCGGGCGAACACCTCGGGCAGCACGCCGACGGCGACCGCGTGCACGGCCGCGATGTGCAGTTCGCCGCCCTCGGCACCGGCGGCCGCCCGGGCCGCGCGCCCGGCCTGGAAGGCGCTGCGCACCGCGAGCCGGGCGTGCGGCAGATAGGCGCGGCCCATGGGGGTGAGCCGCACGCCGCGCGGCAGCCGTTCCAGGAGCGCACCCCCGACCGTCCTCTCCAACGCCTTGATCTGGTGCGAGAGCGCGGGCTGGGTGACGTGCAGGAGCTCGGCGGCCCGGGTGAAGGACGACTCCTCGACGACCGTGACGAAGTACTCCATCTGTCGCAGGCTCATGCCCCGCCCCTTTTCTCCACCGGCTCGTGCGTCTCGCGCGCAGCACAACCCTCCCGCGCGCCATAAGCATGGTGCATCGAACCCACAAGAACATTGCCTTGGACTCATGGCAGGGCCCGGGCAGAGGCTTGCCCCATGGACAACGCGAACAGCACGCCCCACGCGACCGGCACGAACGCGGCGCAGGCCGGCGCCCCGGCCGCCCCCGTGACCGAAGACCCGGCAGCCGGGCCCACCGAAGCCGATGTGATCGTCATCGGCGGTGGCACCGGCGGCTATTCCACCGCCCTGCGCGCCGCCGCGCTCGGCCTCACCGTGGTGCTCGCCGAGCGCGACAAGGTCGGCGGCACCTGTCTGCACCGGGGCTGCATCCCCAGCAAGGCGATGCTGCACGCCGCCGAACTGGTCGACGGGATCGCCGAGGCGCGGGAGCGGTGGGGGGTGAAGGCACAGGTGGACTCGATCGACTGGCAGGCCCTGGTGGCGACCCGCGACGACATCGTCTCCCGCAACCACAAGGGCGTGGTGGGCCATCTCTCGCACGCCCGGGTCCAAGTGGTGCGCGGCAGCGCCCGGTTGACCGGTGCGCGCGGCGTCTTCGTGTCGGGCCACGGGAACTTCGTGGCCCGCCGTGGCATCGTGCTCGCCACCGGTTCGCGGCCCCGGATGCTGCCGGGTCTCGAAGCGGACGGCCGGCGCGTGGTCACCAGCGACGACGCGCTGTTCGCCCCCGGGTTCCCGCGATCCGTGCTGGTGCTCGGCGGCGGCGCGATCGGCGTCGAGTACGCCTCGTTCCACCGGTCGATGGGCGCCGAGGTCACCCTCGTCGAGGCCGCAGACCGGCTGGTGCCCCTCGAAGACGCCGATGTCGGCCGCCACTTGACGCGGGGACTCAAGAAGCGCGGCATCGACGTCCAGACCGGGGCGCGCTTCCTGGCGGCGGACGTACTGGCGGACGGGGTGCGTGCCTCGGTGCGTACCGCGCGTGGCGAGGTCCGCACGGTCGAGGCCGAGCGGCTCTTGGTCGCGGTGGGCCGCGCCCCGGTCACCGACGGCCTCGGCCTGGCGGCGGCCGGGCTCGCGGCCGACGAGCGGGGCTTCGTCGCGCCGGCCGACTGGTCCCGCCTGGAGACGGCGGTCCCCGGCATCCACGTGGTGGGCGATCTGCTGCCGCCCCCCTCCCCCGGTCTGGCCCACGCCTCCTTCGCGGAAGGCCTGTTGGTGGCGGAGACGCTGGCCGGCGTCGCCTCGCCGCCCGTCGACTACCGCGCGGTGCCCCGGGTCACGTACTCCTCGCCGCAGACCGCGTCGGTGGGCCTGACCGAGGCCGAGGCCCGGAACGGCGGACATGACGTGGTGGTCAACACCATGCCGCTGACGGCCGTCGCCAAGGGCATGGTGCACGGGCAGGGCGGCGTGGTGAAGGTGGTCGCCGAGCGGGAGGGGCAGGTGCTCGGCGTCCATCTCGTCGGCCCGAACGTGTCCGAGATGATCGCCGAGAGCCAGCTGATCGTCGGCTGGGACGCCGAACCGTCCGACGTGGCCCACCACGTCCACGCCCACCCGACCCTGTCGGAGGCCGTCGGTGAAACCTTCCTCACGCTGGCGGGGCGTGGCCTGCACCAACAGTGAGCACCCTCAACCTCCGCCCGGCGATGGCCGGTAGGCCCGCCGAAGGACCGTCCTCAGTGGTTGGCGAGCCGGAAGGCCATCCGGCCGAAGCTGACCTGGTCGCCGTCGGCCACGGCGACGACACCCGTCACCCGGCGCCCGTTGACACACGTCCCGTTGGTGGAACCGAGGTCGCGCAGCTGCCAGGTCCCGGCCTGGAAGAGCAGTTCGGCGTGCACCCGTGACACCGTCTCGTGGCTCAGGCGCAGCCCGTTGACCGGGTCGCGCCCGATCCGCAGCGGGTACGGCCCCGGCGCGGGGAAGAGGAGCTTGGGCAGCCGCTCGCTCTGCCACGCCCGGCGCAGCGACACGGAGAACTCCGACGCCCTGCTGACGGCGCCGAAGACGGCCCTGGTCCACCGGTTGCCGCCCTGCTCCAAGTCGGCTGTGAGCACGATCAGTTCGTCCGGGCGACGGGCGGCCAGAGCCAGTTCCATGCGCCGCAGGAACGTGTCGTGGGAGAGCTTGCCCTCGGCGGCGCCCTCGCGCAGGACGTCCAGCGCCCGGTCGCGCTCCGCGTCGGAGAGCCGCGCGGGCGCCGAGGACGTCTGGGATTCGAAGGAGGGCGTCACAGGGACGATTGTCCTTCCCCGGGGCCGGACGTGTCCAGCAGCGGGCCGCCCTCCCCCGGAGACCACCGCCCCCTCCGGCACCCCACCACTGACCTGCGACGCAGCGGCACCGGTCACCACCGAATCCACTTGCCCCGCCGCCCACCTGCACTGTTAGGGTCCCCCGACTCGTATCACCTTCCGGGGGACCCTCTCTTGACGAACGATGCGTCGGACACCGTCTGCCGTCCGCTCGCCGGGCCCGAGGAACTCGGGCTCTTCCAGCAGCTCTCCTATGTGCTCGACCACGAGGTCGAGGACGATCTGACGGCCGGCCGCCGCATTCCGCAGTGGATGTGGGTGGCCCTGCGCGGCGACCGCGTCCTCGCCCGCGTCTCCTGGTGGACGGGCCAGAAGGGCGAGGCGCCGGAGGCCCTCGACTTCCTCGACGTGGACGATGCGCTGCCCGCGGCCGAGCGCCACGAGATCGGCCTGCGCCTCCTGGAGACCGCGACCGCCGCCGTGGTGCCCACCGGCACCGAGCGCCCCGAGTACGGCCGCTTCCTGCCCGGCGACTGGCGCGAGGACCCCGCCGCCCGGGAGGTCGTCGAGACCCGGCTGAACATCGTGGCCGCCTCGGGCGCGACCCCGCTCGTCGAGCGGCTGCGCCTGGAGTGGCGGCCGGGCACGCCGCTCCCGGACGCCTCCACCCGGCTCACGTTCCGCCCGGCCACCGACCGCGAGGAACTCCTCTCCCTGATGGCCCTCGTCGTGGAGGGCTCGCTCGACGAGCACACCCGGGCGGAACTGCTCACCATGACCCCGCGCGCGTCGGCGGAGCTCATGTACGAGGAGGAGTTCGAGCGGTACCGCACGCCGCGTGCGTGGTGGCGGATCGCCGAGCTGAAGGAGAGCGGCGAGCCCGTGGGCTTCGTGATCCCGGCCCGCAACAGCTACAACCCGATCATCGCCTACATCGGGGTGCTGCCCGCCCACCGCGGCCACGGCTACATCGACGACATCCTCGCCGAGGGGACGCGCGTCCTGGCCGAACAGGACGTGCCGCGCATCCGCGCCGCCACCGACCTGCCCAATGTGCCGATGGCCGCGGCGTTCGCCCGTGCGGGCTACGTCGTCTTCGAGCGCGCGATCAACATGGTCTGGAAGTAGTCGCGAATGGCGCGCATGTCCCCCTCGTCTGTCGCACCATGGTCACAACCGGCCACGACAGGGGGACACGCCAGTGCTGTTCGAAGTGTGGGCACCGCATGCCGACCGGATCTCCCTCCTCCTGGAGGGCGCGACCTATCCCATGCGCCGCCATCCCGTACGCGCGGGCTGGTGGCTGACCGAGGCCGAGGGCCACGCCGGCGACCGGTACGGATACGTCCTGGACGACGGCCCCGTCCTGCCGGACCCCCGCTCGCGCCGCCAGCCCGACGGGCCGGACGGCCTGAGCGCCGTCGTCGTCCACGAGGAGTACGCCTGGCAGCGGCCGTGGGAGGGCCGCGCGCTGCAACGGGCCGTCCTGTACGAGCTGCACATCGGCACCTTCACCACCGAGGGAACCCTGGACGCGGCCGTCCAACGGCTGCCCCATCTGGCCGAGTTGGGGATCACCCACATCGAGCTGATGCCGGTGTGCCCGTTCCCGGGGCAGCACGGCTGGGGGTACGAGGGCGTGTCGCTCTGGGCCGTGCACGAGCCCTACGGCGGGCCCGACGCGCTGAAGCGGTTCGTCGACGCGGCGCACGCCCAGGGCCTCGGCGTCGTCCTGGACGTGGTGCACAACCACTTGGGCCCGTCCGGCAACTACCTGCCCGCCTTCGGCCCGTACTTCACGGACACCCACCACACCCCCTGGGGCGCGGCCGTCAATCTGGACGCGCCCGGCTCCGACGAGGTCCGCGCCTTCCTCCTGGAGAGCGCGCTGGCCTGGCTGCGCGACTACCGCCTGGACGGACTGCGCCTGGACGCGGTGCACGCACTGGCCGACACCCGCGCGTACCCCTTCCTGGAAGAGCTCTCGACGGCCGTGGACGTGCTCGCCGCGGAACTCGGCCGGCCGCTCTTCCTCGTCGCCGAGTCCGACAGCTGCGACCCGCGCACCACCGCGCCGCGCGCGGAGGGCGGCCTCGGCCTGCACGCCCAGTGGAACGACGACTTCCACCATGCCCTGCACACCGCCCTCACCGGCGAATCCCAGGGCTACTACGCCGACTTCGCCCGGGCCCCGCTCGCCGCGCTCGCCAAGACCCTCACCCGGGTGTTCTTCCACGACGGCACGTATTCGAGCTTCCGCGGCCGCACCCACGGCCGCCCCGTCGACCGCTCCCGCACCCCCGCCCACCGCTTCTTCGGCTACGCCCAGACACACGACCAGATCGGCAACCGCGCCCAGGGCGACCGCCTCTCGGCCGCCCTCTCGCCCGGCCTGCTCGCCTGCGCCGCCGCGCTGACGCTGACGAGTCCGTTCCCGCCGATGCTGTTCATGGGCGAGGAGTGGGGCGCCCGCACCCCCTGGCAGTTCTTCACCGACCACACCGATCCCGACCTCGCCCGAGCCGTACGGGAGGGCAGGCGGCGGGAGTTCACCTCCCACGGCTGGTCCGCCGAGGACATTCCCGACCCGCAGGACCCGGCCACCCGGCAGCGCTCCTGCCTGGACTGGTCGGAGCCCGCGGCCGAGCCGCACGCGCGGCTGCTCGCCTGGTACCGCGAACTGATCGCCCTGCGCAGCGACCGGCCCGACCTGACGGACCCCGACCTCGCGGCCGTCAAGGTCGCCCACGACGAGGAGGCCCGCTGGCTCACCTACCGGCGCGGCGACCTGCGGGTGGTGGTCAACCTCGGCAAGGAGCCGGTCAGGATCAAGCTCGGGGGCGGCGGCCGGATCCTGGCCGCCTGGGAGCCGATCGAGGCACCGGGCGCGGACGGGCTCGTCCTGATGCCGCCGGAGTCCTGCGCGGTCCTCGGACGCTAGGACCGCGGGGACGCCGGACATGGCGCGCCCCTGGACGCCGCTGCCGGCCACCCCTCAACAGCCGCGCCCCAGGAGGCAGTTGCTCGCTGCGCACGATCTACGCGACTTACTCGAACTACTCGAACTACTCGACGATGGCCATGGCACGGTCGGTGTTGTTCAGACGCCGGCCGCCGTCCTCCGTCACGGTGACGATGTCCTCGATGCGGACGCCGAACCGGCCGGGCAGATAGATGCCCGGCTCGATCGAGAAGCACATCCCGGGCACCAGCGGGCGCTCCTCCCCCTCGATCATGTACGGCGGCTCGTGGGTGGTCACCCCGATGCCGTGACCGGTGCGGTGGATGAAGTACTCGCCGTATCCGGCGTCCGCGATCACCGCCCGCGAGGCCCGGTCGATGTCCTGGCAGGCCACGCCCGGCCGCACCGCGTCGAAGCCGGCCTGCTGGGCCTCGCGCACCACGTCGTGCACGCGCTGCTCCTCGGCGCTGGGCTCGCCGACGTGGACGGTACGGGTGGTGTCGGAGCCGTAGCCGTGCTTGAGTCCCCCGAAGTCGAGCACCACCATGTCGCCCCGCTCGATCGTGCGGTCCCCGGCCTCGTGGTGCGGGTTGGCCCCGTTGGGCCCCGAACCCACGACGGTGAAGTCCACTTGTGAATGGCCGTACTTGAGGAGCAGACCGGCCAGATCCGCCGCGACCTCCGTCTCCTTCCGCCCCGCGAAGCGCACCTTCACGATCTCGCCGTACGCCTCGTCCGCCGCCGCGCCCGCCGCGGCCAGGCGGGCCAGCTCGGGCTCGTCCTTGACGGCCCGGAGCATGGGAAGCGCCTCGGTGAGCGACACGTACGAGGTACCGGGCAACTCCTTCTGCAACCCGAGCAGATGCATCGCCCAGGCGTTGTCGCTGACCCCGAAGCGGCCGTCGACGTCGAGGAGCGGGGCCGTCACGGTGTAGGGGTCCTTGCCGTCGGTCCAGTCCCGCAACGTCAGCGCGGCGGAACCGGGAGCGTGCTCGGCGTCGGGTGCCTCCAGGGTCGGCACGACCAGGACCGGCTCCTGCCCGGCGGCGAGCACCAGGACGGTGAGCCGCTCGGTGATCGCGGTCGGCCGGTAGCCGGTGAGGTACACGAGGTCGGGACCCGGCGCGACGAGCACGCCGGCTAGCCCGGCGTCGGCGGCGGACTCGGCGGCGCGGGCCATCCGGGCCCGGTAGTCGTCGGCGGTGAAGGGTGCGGGGGCAGGCGTCGTCGGCATGGGCTCATCCTGCCCGCACGCCCGAGGGCGCGCGAGTGGATGGGCGCCTCGATCCGCGAGCCGCCCGCCTCCCGATCAGACGCGCGCCCGCACCGTCACGCCCGGCATCACGTACGGCACCCCCATCGACGGCACCATCGACGTCACCATCGGAATCAAGATCGCCGTCACAGTCCGTCCGTCTCGTCGTCCACGAGCTTCTCCAGCAACTCGCCGAAGTCGTCGCCCACGACGATCCGCAGACCGTCCCCGTCCCGGTCGCTGAGCTGGGTCAGGGTGCCGCCGCGCCACCAGTAGACGTACGGGCTGATCGACCCGGGCGTGTCCTCGTAGCCGGAGGCCGCGAACGAGGCCATGGCATTGAGCGCGAGGACCATCCCGGAGTCCCGGATGACGTGGAAGGCGAGCTGATGCCGGAACGGCATCGCCACCAGGGCGCCTTCGGGCGGCAGCTCGCGCCCGGTCACCTGGCGGACGACGGCCTCCAGGGCGAGCACCCGGCTCGCCGTGTAGAACGAGTCGCCGACGACGATGTCGAAGCGCGTCCCGTCGTCGCCCTTGACCGTCTCATGTCCCTCCACGGGCAGCTCCCGCAGATTGCGCAGGGCCTGTTCGCGCAGCTCGGGCACCTTGCCGAGGGGTTCGAGCGCCTCGTCGGTGAGCATCATGACGCTCTCCGGAAGGTCGAGCGCGAGGATCTCGTACAGGCCGGGCGCGACGCTGCGCGCGTAGCCGAAGCTCTGCGGATCGAGTCCCTCACCGCTGATCACCCGCGGGTAGAGCTGGGCCCGGATCTGCTCGGGCGCCATCGTGTCGAGCGCGGAGGGCGCGTCCATGGTGCGCAGCACCATCCCGACGTGTCTGCGAATCAGTTCCGGCCAGACGCGCGGCCCCCGGGGCTCGTTGTGACAGACGGCCGCGAGGTTGCCGAGCCCGAACCGACGGCCGCCGCTGTCCTTCACCGAATCCGCGTAGACGGTGACCTCCAGGCCCAGCTCGGCGAAGGCCTCCCTGACCACGGCACGAAATCGGGCGCCCTCGTCGTTCGAGAAGAAGCCGAACTCGGGGTCCCTCGGGGCGTCGCTCGCGTCCCGCTTGGGCCCTCGTCGGAATATCCCCACGTCTGCTGCCTTCCCCTCGCACGGTCGCCAGAGCTGCGAGCCTACCCAGTGAGCGCGCCGGTGATGACAAGGTCCGCCCGCGCGCGTCCGGCGGCCACCAGTGCCGCGTTGACCTCGTCGGACTCGTCGACCCAGCGCTCCGCGTACGGCCGGGGCTTCCCGTGCCGCACATGGCGTTCGACGAGCCTGCGCACCCGCTCGCCGTCGGCGAGCTGGAGGTACCAGATCTCGTCGACGAGATCCCTGACCTGCGCCCAGGGACCTTCGTCGTGGAGCAGGTAGTTCCCTTCGGTCACCACGAGCGGCACCTCCGCGTCGACGGGGATGCTTCCGGCCAGCGCCTCCTCCAGGGACCGGTCGAAGTCGGGCGCGTAGACGACCGTGCCGGGCTCGGGCGAGCGCAGCCGCGTGAGGAGCGCGGCATACCCGGCGGCGTCGAAGGTGTCGGGTGCGCCCTTGCGTTCGGTACGCCCCAGTCGGCGCAGCTCACTGTTGGCGAGGTGGAACCCGTCCATGGGCACGAGGACGGCCTCGCCGCCGAGCCGTGCCACCAACTCCCCTGCCAGCGTGGACTTCCCCGCACCGGGCGGCCCGGCGATGCCGAGGATACGGCGGCGGCCGGGCACGACGAGGCTGCGGGCACGCCCGACGAGCCGGTCAAGGTCGAGATCCATACCCGCCATTCTTCCACCGGCGGACTCGACCATACGTGGTACGTATAACCTTTGCCTCATGCCGCACATCGCACTGATCACGCTCGTCGTGCGCGACTACGACGAGGCCATTGATTTCTACACCCGGGCGCTCGGTTTCGAACTGGCCGAGGACACGGACCGGGGGGACGGATCGCGCCGGGTGGTGGTACGCCCGCCCGGCACCGCGAGCGGGGCGGTCGCACTGCTCCTGGCCCGCGCGAAGGACGAGGCCCAACTGGCCAGCGTGGGAGCACAGACCGGCGGCCGGGTCGGGTTCTTCCTGCACACCGAGGACTTCACGGGCGACCACGCACGCATGCTGGCGGCCGGCGTCCGCTTCCTGGAGCAGCCGCGGCACGAGCCGTACGGCTCGGTGGCGGTGTTCGAGGACCTGTACGGGAACCGCTGGGATCTCCTGGAGCCGGCGTAGACCCCAGCACTCCCGGGCCCACCCCTTCCCTCAGACCCTGAGATGCTAGGGAACGCGAAAAAGCCCCGCATCAGATCCGTATTTCTACAGACCATGATGCGGGGCTTTTCCCAAAAATTGTTCGGCGGCGTCCTACTCTCCCACAGGGTCCCCCCTGCAGTACCATCGGCGCTGAAAGGCTTAGCTTCCGGGTTCGGAATGTAACCGGGCGTTTCCCTAACGCTATGACCACCGAAACACTATGAAGTTGAACTCAACCGGACATGGGAGTTCATTGCTTCAGAACAAACACAGTGGACGCGAGCAACTGAGGACAAGCCCTCGGCCTATTAGTACCAGTCAGCTCCACCCGTTACCGGGCTTCCACAT
>NZ_JBIAGW010000001.1:629409-791572 GCF_042869955.1 Streptomyces sp. NPDC006691 | reverse complement strand
TCAGCCCGTCCGGCGTTTGAGGACGAGCGCCGTTCAGGCGCGATACGGGGTCCGGGGCGGAGCCCCGAACCGGGGGTGCAGGGGGCGCAGCCCCTGCGGGGGTCCGAGGGGCACAGCCCCTCAGGGGGTCTGGGGCGCAGCCCCCTGCGGGGGTCCGAGGGGCACAGCCCCTCAGGGGGTCTGGGGCGCAGCCCCAGGGCCCGAACCCACCAACCCGGCCGCACGGGCGGGAGGGCGGGCAAACCCCCCGGGGTCTGGGGCGAAGCCCCAGGGGGCCCGGAACCCACCAACCCCGAGTCACGGGCGGGCGGGTGGGCAAACCCCCGGGCCCCGGGCGAAGCCCCGCAGGGTCCGAGGGGCGTAGCCCCTCAGCGGGCCGGGGCGGAGCCCGGCCGGGGCAGCGGGGCTGCGCCCCGGGCCCGCGAGGCCGGCCCCGGGCGAGCTAGCTCACGGGCGAGGTGAGGTCATAGAAGGTGGCGGCCCCAACCGTCACCTTCTTGAAGGAGGACGCCACCCAACTACTGATCGCACTGGCCCCAGACGTCCCACCCCCCATCATTCCCCCACCACCGGAAACGAAGTAGTGGATCTTCCCCTCGGCCACGTACTTCTTGAACTGGGCCAGGGTCGGCGACGGGTCGCTGCCGTTGAAGCCACCGATCGCCATCACCGGCTTCTGGGTGGCGAGTTGATAGCTCGCGGCGTTCTGAGAGCCGATGGCCGCCGCCGCCCAGGTGTACCGGTCCGCGTTGTTCTTGAGGAGCGCCTGCGCCTCGGCGCTCACCTTCGCACCGTCCAGGAGGCCCCCCATGCCCCCACCCCTACCACCGCGCTCACCCGAGCCCGAGCCCGAGCCCGAACCCGAGCCCGAACCCGAGCCCGAACCCGCACCGCCGCCCACACTGGTACCTCCGCCGGGGAATCCCTGCCCCTGACCCGCACCCTGGCCCTGCCCCGGCCCCTGGCCCGCCCCACGGCCCGGCCACCCCCCGTTCTGGGCCCCGGCCTGCCCAGCACCGGCACCGGGACCGGCACCGGCACGCGCACCCGCACCCGCACCCGCACCGACCCCACCCCCGAACCGCATCCGGCCGCCGCCGCCACCGCCCCCGGGCCCGCCCCTGCTCGCCCCGGCGGGGCCCGCCGTGACGATCGAGCCGGTGTGCCCGGTGTCGAGGGTGCTCACCGCGTACGCGGCGGGCCCGGCAAGCGAGGCCGCGAGGCCGAGACCGGCGACACCCAGCGCGGCCCTGCGGTTCAGCCGGCCCGCGAGGGCGAGGCCGATGCCCGCCGCGAGGCCACCGATCAGTACGGCCCAGCGCAGCCAGGGCAGGTAGTCGGGGGTGCGCCCGAGCAGGACGTACGACCAGATCGCGGTGGCCGCCACCGCCGCCCCGAGCGCGAGTGCCGCGCCGATGCGCGAGCGCTCCTCCCACAGGACCGTGACGCCCATGCCGACGAGCGCCGCGATGTAGGGCGCCAGGGCCACCGTGTAGTACTGGTGGAAGATCCCCGCCATGAAGCTGAAGATCACGGCGGTCATGAGGAGCGCCCCGCCCCAGGCGAGGAACGCGCCGCGCGCGGTGTCGGTGCGCTTGGCCTTCCAGGTGACGACGAGGCCCGCGATCAGCAGGAGCAGAGCCGCCGGAAGCAGCCACGAGATCTGGCTGCCCACCTCGGAGTTGAACATGCGCCCGATGCCGGTCGCCCCCCAGCCGCCACCGCCGCCGCCTCCTCCGCCGGCGCCGCCGCCCGGACGCAGGCCCGCCGGGAACTCCATGCCGCCGGGCCGCGCGCCCCCGCCGCCGACGCTTCCGGTCTCGTCGCCGCTGAGGCGGCCGAGCCCGTTGTAGCCGAAGGTGAGCTCAAGGAAGGAGTTGTGCTGCGAGCCGCCGATGTATGGGCGCGACGCCTTGGGCCACAGCTCCACGGCCGCCACCCACCAGCCGCCCGATACCACCAAAACCCCTGTGGACAGGGCGAGTTGACCGAGCCGACGCCGTACCGAAGTGGGCGCGCACACCGCGTACAGGAGCGCGAGGGGCGGCAGGATCAGGAACGCTTGCAGGGTCTTGGTCAGGAACGCGAAGCCGATCGCGACCCCGGCCCACACCAGCCACTTGGTGCGGGCGTCCTCCAGGGCGCGCAGCACGCAGTACACGGTGACCGTCATCAGGAGCGCGAGCAGCGCATCCGGGTTGTTGAAGCGGAACATCAGCGCCGCGACCGGCGTCAGGGCCAGCACCGCCCCGGAGATCAGCCCCGCAGCCGGACTGAACCGGCGCCGTACCGCCGCGTACAGGACCGCGACCGTGCCCACGCCCATCAGGACCTGGGGCAGCAGGATCTGCCAGGAACCGAGACCGAAGAGGCGTACCGAGAGGGCCATCGGCCAGAGCGCGGCCGGGGGCTTGTCGACGGTGATCGCGTTGGCCGCGTCGAGCGAGCCGAAGAAGAACGCCTTCCAGCTCTGGCTGCCCGCCTGGACGGCCGCCGAGTAGAACGAGTTCGCGTACCCGGAGGCGCTGAGGTTCCACAGGTAGGCGGCGCAGGTGACGGCGAGAAGGGCGAGGAGGGCAGGCCGCGCCCAGGCCGGGTCCTCGGGGCGGCCGCGCCACAGCCGGTTCCGGGCAGCCCGGGGCCCGGACACCGCGACCCCCTCGCGCGGATCGGCCAGGGGTGAGGTCGTGGTCATCGTGCGTCGCCCTTCGGGTCGGCATGGTGCGGAGTGCTCGCGTGGTGCGGGGCGCTCGCATGGTTCGGAGTGCTCGCGTGGTTCGGAGCGCTCTCGCGACGCGGGGCGCTCTCGCGGCGCGGGGTGGCATCGGTTGCGGGTACGGATCCCGCGCGGTCGGGGAACACCCAGGCGCGGAACAGCAGGAAGCGCAGCACCGTGGCCGCGAGGTTCGCCGCGAGCAGGACGGCGACCTCGGTGGAGTGCGCCGCATCGGCGTTGGCGGCGCCGAGCGCCGCGAGCGAGCCGCTGGTCAGGGCGAGCCCGATGGCGAACACCACCAGGCCCTGCGCCTGGTGGCGCACCGCCCGGTCCCGGCCGCGCACGCCGAACGTCAGCCGCCGGTTGGCCGAGGTGTTGGCGACGGCCGACACCAACAAGGCCACCCCGTTGGCGAGTTGGGGGCCCATCACGGTACGTGAGAGCGAGTACAGGGCGAGGTAGAAGAGGGTGGAGAGCGCGCCGATCACGCAGAACCCGACGAGCTGCCGGGCGAGCCCGCCGGGCACCCCGCTCAGCTGCCGGTCCCGGGGATCGTCGCCGAACGGCCGCGCGAGCCGGTCGAGCGGCAGCGCCCCGACGGCGAGCGCCCGCCCGATCCGCCACACGCCCTTCAGGTCGTCCATCGCCGTGCTGACGATGTGCACGGTGCTGGCCGGGTCGTCGACCCAGTCCACGGGCACCTCGTGGATGCGAAGCCCGGCCCGCTCGGCGAGCACCAGCATCTCGGTGTCGAAGAACCACCCGGTGTCCTCGACCATCGGCAGCAGCCGCTGCGCCACATCGCGCCGGATCGCCTTGAACCCGCACTGGGCGTCCGAGAACCGCGCCGCGAGCGAACCGCGCAGGATCAGGTTGTACGTGCGCGAGATGAACTCCCGCTTGGCGCCGCGCACCACCCGCGAGGAACGCGCCAGGCGCGAGCCGATGGCGAGGTCGGAGTGGCCGGAGATGAGCGGCGCGACCAGCGGGAGCAGCGCGTTGAGGTCGGTGGACAGGTCCACGTCCATGTACGCGAGCACCGGCGCGTCCGAGGCCGACCACACCGTACGCAGCGCCCGCCCGCGCCCCTTCTGCTCCAGGCGGAAGGCCCGCACCTCGGGTATTTCCCGCTCAAGTCTGCTGGCGATAGCGGGAGTTGCATCGGTGCTCGCATTGTCCGCGACCGTGATCCGGAAGCCGTACGGGAAGGTCCGCGCGAGGTACTCGTGCAGCCGGCGCACACACCTCTCCAGGTCCCGCTCCTCGTTGTGGACGGGGATCGTCACATCGAGGACGGGGGTGCCGGCCGGCTGGACCGGCAGGTGCCGACGGGCCGGGAGGGCCACGGGGTGTGCCGGAGGTGCCGCGTGTGCCGCATGTGCCGGGCGTGCCGGGACCGTCGCGCGGGGCGCGGCGTGCGGCGCGGTGTGTGGCGCGGTCGCGGCAGGGGGTTCGGTTGGCATACGCCGACCCTCGCGAGCGGCGCTGTCACACCTGTGTGGTCGGCCTGTGCTCAGCCTGTGAGGTGCGGGGCGGCAGGGCGGCGCGCGCGGAGCGGGTGTCCGGGGTCCTTGCCGGGCGTCCGTCCGGATTCCGTCCCGGGCCGGTGTCCGGACCGGCGCCCGAGGCCCGTCCCAGGCCGGTGTCCACGGTCCGTCCCAGGCCGGTGTCCGGCGTCCGTCCCAGGCCGGTGTCCGGCGTCCGTCCCAGGCCGGTGTCCGGCGTCCGTCCCGGGCGATCGTCCGGAGTCCGCCCGGGGTGGTCGTCCGCGCCACGGTCCTGCGCCGGCAGGAGGACCTCGAACACCGTGCGCCCGGGCCCGCTCCGCACGCCCACCCGCCCCCCGTGCGCGGTGACGACGGCCTGCACGATGGCCAGACCGAGCCCGGTGGAGCCCGCGTTGCGGGAGCGCGACGCGTCCCCGCGCGCGAACCGCTCGAAGACGTGCGGCAGCAGATCGGGCGGAATGCCGGGGCCGCTGTCCTCGATCTCGACGGCGACCTCTGGCCCGCGCGGCTCGACCCGTGCCGTGACGGTGGTCCCCGGCGGGGTGTGCGTACGGGAGTTGGCGAGCAGATTCACCAGGACCTGCTGGAGCCGCTCCCGGTCCGCGCGCACGGCGACCGGCTCCGGGGGGAGTTCGAGCCGCCAGGTGTGGCCCTGCCCGGCGGCGTGCGCGTCGCCGACGACGTCCACCACCAGGGCGGAGAGATCAGTGCTCTCGTACGAGAGCGGGCGTCCGGCATCGAGGCGCGCGAGCAGCAGCAGATCCTCGACCAGGCCGGTCATGCGGGCCGCCTCCGACTCGATGCGGCCGAGCGAGTGCCGGGTGTCGGGCCCGATGTCCTCGCGTCCGCGCCGGGTGAGCTCCGCGTAGCCCCGGATGGAGGCGAGTGGCGTCCTCAGCTCGTGGCTGGCGTCGGCCACGAACTGCCGCACCCGTGTCTCGCTCTCCTGCCGCGCGCTGAGCGCCTCGTGGACGTGGTCCAGCATCCGGTTGAGCGCGGCGCCCACCTGCCCGACCTCGGTCCTGGCATCCGCCTCGGCCCCCGGCACCCGCTCGTGCAGTGCCACCTCGCCGCTGTGCAGGGGAAGTTCGGAGACCCGGGTGGCGGTGGCAGCCACCCGACGCAGCGGCCGCAGGGCCACACCGACGATGGCCGCGCCCGCGATCCCGGCGGCGACGAGCCCGGCGGCGGTGACGCAAATGACCACGACCACAAGGGTGTTGACGGTGGCGTCCAGCTTGTCGGTGGGGTACCCGAGCACGATGGCCCGGTCCGGGTCCCACAGGGCCCGGTAGTCCCCGAGCCCGGGGAGCGTGACGGAGTGCACCTTGCCGTCCTTGGGGACGGTGGCCAGCGCCTCGGCCTGTGCCCCGGACAGCGTCACGGTACGGCTCTCGCCCTCGCGTTCCGGCTGGGTGCTGCGCAGCCCGGTGAGCGAGCCGTCGGCCGCGACGCCCGCGCCGACCGTGGACAGGGGCTGTCCGGGCCGGGACACGATGAAGTCGAGCCGGTCACCGTCCGGCGGCCGCTGCCCCTGTGCCTGCTCCTGTGCCTGCCCCTGGGCCTGGGCCTGCCGCTGCCCCTGCCCTTGGGTCGCGTGTTCCATCGAACGCAGGGGCAGCCCGGCGCGCAGCTGGTTGTCCAGCTGGCCCTGGAGATTGGCGCCCATCGCGAGGACGGTCACCGTACCGATGACGGCACCCACCACCGCGAGCAGCACGACCGCCGACACCACGAGCCGGGTGCGCAACGACAAGGGTCGCCGGAACCTGCTCACGCGGTCCTACTCCCCGGGCTTGATCAGATATCCCGCGCCGCGCCGGGTGTGGATCATCGGGGAGCGTCCGGCGTCGATCTTCCGCCGCAGATAGGAGATGTAGAGCTCCACGACGTTGGCCTGGCCGCCGAAGTCGTACGACCAGACCCGGTCGAGGATCTGCGCCTTGCTGAGCACCCGGCGCGGGTTGCGCATCAGGAAGCGGAGCAGCTCGAACTCGGTCGCGGTGAGGTGGATGTTGACCCCGCCCCGGGTCACGTCGTGGCTGTCCTCGTCGAGCGTGAGGTCGCCGACGGCAAGGACGGACTCGCTGCGCAGGGCGGCCGTGCCCGAGCGGCGGATGAGTCCGCGCAGCCGGGCGACGACCTCCTCCAGGCTGAACGGCTTGGTGACGTAGTCGTCGCCGCCCGCCGTGAGCCCGGCGATCCGGTCCTCCACCGAGTCCTTGGCGGTGAGGAACAGCACCGGTACGTCGGGCAGTTCGCGGCGCAGCCGCCCGAGGACGGCGAGTCCGTCCATGTCGGGCAGCATGATGTCGAGGACCACGGCGTCCGGCCGGAAGTCCCGGGCGTCGCGCACCGCCCCGGCCCCGTCACCGGCGCTGCGCACTTCCCAGCCTTCGTAGCGCAGCGCCATGGAGAGCAGCTCGCTGAGCGGCGCCTCGTCGTCCACGACGAGCACGCGCACGGGGCTGCCGTCCGGCCGCAGCATTTCGGTCCGCCCCTGGGGCGAGGAGGTAACGGTCATGGCCCCACCCTGTGAGGGGGCCGTGAGAACCTCCTTGCCCGTTCCTGTGATTTCCCTGAGAAAGTGCCCGGCCGACCGGCCGGACTTGTCCGGCCGGCCGAGCCCGCCCGACCGGGGAGCGAGCCCGAACCGGGGAGCGAGCCCCGGCGAGCGGCGGGCCTCAGCGGGGAGCGGGCCTCGGCCGGGAGCGGGCCTCGGCCGGGAGCCGTGCCCCAGCCGGGAGCGGGCTCCCTCAGCCCGGCGGCAGGCCGAAGAGGCGGGCGGCGTTGCCGTGGCAGACGGCCCGCAGCCACGCGTCCCCGAGGCCGAGCCGCTCCAGCGCCTGGAGCTGATGGAGATAGGGGTAGGGGATGTTGGGGAAGTCAGAGCCGAAGAGCACCCGGTCCCCCAGATCCCGCAGCCGGCCGAGCTCCCGCACCGGGAACGGCGCGGAACGCTCGGTGAAGTCGGTGAACGCCATCGTCGTGTCGAGCATGACCTCCCCGTACGCCTCGGCGAGGCCGAGGAAGTCGGCGTACTCCGGCATCCCCATGTGCGCGACGATCAGCCGCAGCCGGGGGTGGCGGGCGAGCACCCGCCCGACCTGCCCTGGCCCGGTGTGCTTACCGGGCGCGGGCCCGGATCCGCAGTGGATGACGACGGGCACACCGGCCTCCGCGAGCAGCCCCCAGACCGGATCGAGCAGCGGATCGGCCGGGTCGTAACCGCCCACCTGGACATGGGACTTGAAGACCCGGGCGCCGGCATCGAGCGCGTCCCGTACGTATCCGGCCGCTCCCGGCTCGGGAAAGAACGTGGCGGTGTGCAGACAGCCGGGCGTCCGGCCGGCGAACCCGACGCTCCACCCGTTGAGCCACTCCGCCATCCCTGCCTTGTGCGGATAGATCATCGAGGTGAACGCGAGCACCCCGAACTCCTCCCGGAGCAGCCGTACCCGCTCGGCCTCGTCCTCCCGGTAGGTGATGGGCCACTCGACCCCACCCACCAGCTCCCCGGCGGAGTCGAAGTACTTCCACACCTTGTCCAGGACCCGCTCGGGCATGAAGTGCGTGTGTACGTCGACGAGCCCGGGGAGCCCGAGCCGCCCCCAGAACGCCCGAACCCCGGCCCCGCCGTCACCCTTGCCGCCACCGTCATCCCGGCTGTGGCCGTGGCCGTCGCTCTTACTGCCGCCACCGCTGCCGTAGCTGCCGCCCGCATCGGTGCGGCCGTGACCACTGTCGGCCCCATGGCTTGCTGTGCCTCTGCCTCTGCCTCTGCCTCTGCCGGAGTCGTAGCCGTCGCCGTCGCCGTCGCCCGTGCCACCGTTGGCGCCATCGCTGCCACTGCTGCTGCCGCTGCCGGTCACCCGCGCCGCCTCTGCCGCCCCCATTCGCCCCTGCCGCCCCGCGTGATCGCTCATGCCCCTCACCCTCGGCGGCGCACCCCGCCCTGTCCAGCCCCCACCACCCACCCCTCACCACTCAGCCCGTCATTCCACAGCCCCTCACCCGTCAGCCCCTCACCCGTCAGCCCCTCACCCGTCAGCCGTCAGCCGTCAGAACAGCGAACCCTGCTCGCCCTCCTCCCGGGGGACTTCCCGCACGGGCACGGTGAAGTCACCGGGGTCGCCCGGCCCGAGGGCGGCGAGCCCCCACCCGCTCATGAGCCGCGTATCCAGCACGCGGACGCCCCACCCGTCTCCCGCGTCCAGATGCAGATCGGGACCGGCGGCCGCGAGCAGCCGCCCGCTGACGACCCCCTGATCCACGAGCTCGGCGACCACTCCACGAGCGTCCGGCAACGCACCGAGCCCGAACTCGGCCTCGTGGTCGACCACTTGGCCCTCGACCCGCTCCAACGACTCGGGCCAGCCGGGCAGCGCGACGGCCCGCGCATACAGCCCCGCCACCTCGGCGGCGCGCTCCTCGACCCCGGGAAGCCGGGCCCGTACCGCCCGCTTCTCGGCGTACGGAATCCGATCCGGCACCCCGAGGGCCGCCCTGAGCAGCTCCTCGCAGCGCCGGGCGGCCATCAGTGGCCCGCGCCCGAGCCAGCAGAACGCCACGGCCCCCTGTTCGAGCAGTCGGGCCGACCCGCGCTCCTCCGCGGTGATCCCGACCTTGAGCAGCCCGCTCCCGAACCAGGCGAGGTAGACCCGATAGGTGCGCGGATCGTCGAGATACGTATCGGCGGCGACGGAATGCGCCCGATCGAGCCGAGCGCACTCGGGACAGCGCGCCTGCGTACTACGCCCCGGCACCGGGGCGCCCACCGGACAGGGATTACCCCGGGCCCCCACGCAGCTCCGCGCCCCCACTGCCCGGAACGCCACGACCCGCCCGTACTCCAGCCCACTGCTGCGCCCCTCCTCCCACCGAAGCCGCGCCCCGCCCTCGCCCCAGCGAACCCCCACACAACGCCACAACCCAGCCACGCTTCGAAGCTACTCCCCACCACTGACAACGCCGGACCCACGCCCATCGCCCCGAAGAAGACCGGCTCAGCCCCACCGGCCGGCGCCATCGGCCGGCGCCATCGGCTCAGCGCTTCCCGCGGCGCCCCCAATAGCGCCCTCCCCTCCATCCCCACTTCCGCTCGATGAACGCGGACAGCCGCACCGAAACCATGTTGAACACCAGCATCGACACACCGAACACGGTCGAGTCGCCCCACGAGTGCTTCAGCCACAGGTGGGACACCACGACCGCCAGCCCATAGATCACCACCATGCAGGCCAACATCAGCGCCTGCCGCTCTCTCCGCCGCCGGAACCGCAGCCGGGGAATGGACACCCCACCCGTTCGCCATCTCTGCGTCATGCCCGGCCGGGTACCACCGGCGGGCACATTGATGTCGACGAGGGCGATCGTCGGAGTTCGGCGGCCGCCGGGTGTCGAGTAGGCACCACCGGCTCCGTCCCAGGTGCATCACCCAGGCACATCAGCGGCCACCAACGACCGCCCGTAAAAGCCCGTACAAGCCGCACAGACCCCTACAGACCCCTACAGACTCGTACAGACCTGCACAAGAAGGAGAAGTCATCATGGCGATTCAGCGGATGGACAACGTAGGCATCGTCGTCGAGGACATGGACGCCGCGATGGCGTTCTTCGGGGAGCTCGGCATGGAACTGGAGGGCACGACGGAGATCCAGGGCCAGGTCGCCGACGAGTGCACCGGGCTCGACGGCGTCCACTGCGACATCGCGATGCTCCGGACCCCGGACGGCCACGGCCGGCTCGAACTGTCGCGGTACCGCACCCCCGCGGTGATCAGCACCGGCCCGCGCGAACGGCCGCACAACGTGCTGGGCACGCACCGCGTCATGTTCGCCGTGGACGACCTGGAGGACACCGTCGCCCGCCTGCGCCCGCACGGCGCCGAACTCGTCGGCGGGATCGCCCGCTTCGAGGACAGCTATCTGCTCTGCTACCTCCGCGGCCCGGCCGGCATCATCGTCGGCCTGGCCGAGCAACTGGACTAGCCGCCCCCGCGTACGCCCAAGCACAAGCGGCCCCGGAGGGAAGCTGACGGGCACGGGCGCCAGCAACGACCGTGCGGCTGTGGTGCGCTGCTGGTCCGCCCCTCGAAGGGCCGGCACGGAGGGATACGGCTCCAAGGGCACTGTCAGTGCGCAGCGCTAAGGTCACCGCCACTGACCGTTGAGCAGAGAACCACCAGGGGGAACTCCGTGGCGAGCGAGATCGCGACGGCTGTTGTGGACGCATGGGGGGAGATTGAGCGGTGGTACGAGGCACAGGGTGCCGCTCATCTGATCCTGCCGCCGGCGTCCCGTGAGCAGATTGGCGCGCTTGAGGACGCACTCGGCGTCGAGCTGCCCGAGGCCCTCACGGCTTCGCTGCGGCGGCACAACGGATCGGCCGACGGGGGCTGGCCCACGGGCACGCTCTTGTCCTGTGACGGCATCCTGCAAGAAGTAGGGGTGTGGCGTGAGCTCCTGACCGGCGGCGACTTCGACGACCTCAAGGAATTCGTCGCGGGCGAGGCCCTCAAGGCCGGCTGGTGGCAGACCGGTTGGGTCTCGCTCGACGCGGACGGCGCGGGAAACGGCGCGGTGCTGGACCTGTCGCCAGGTCCAGCCGGCAAGGTCGGCCAGGTCATCGACATGGACCACGAAACGGGGCCGAGCGGGCCCATGGCGAGTGACTTCGTTGGATACCTGAGGGCGGTGGCCGGCCGTCTGGACGACTTCTCCGTGATCGACGGACAGTACATCGAGGAAAAGTAGACGGGAAAAGTAGCCGACGCCCCGGCATCTCGGCTCGGAAGACCCTAGTCGGGCAACAGACTGAAGCCCAGCAACACAGCGGCCTCTACGCGCACCGCACCGGGAGCGAAGACACCGTTGGATTCGGGATCGCCTCCGATGCGACTGCCATGGCTGCGCAGCCCGACCGATTCCGGATCGACGTCCTGAATGTGCACTACGGGGCCGAGCCGCACACCACAGGCATCCGCGTAGACCTCGGCCTTGCGGCGGGCGGCCCCGACCGCCCTGCGGCGGGCCTCGTCCCGGAGCGCAGGCTTGTCGAGTGCGTCGAAGTGCACCTCGTCGACTCGATTCGCGCCGGCTCGGACGGCGTCCTCTATCAGAGCTTCGAGCCGGTCAAGGACTTCGGTCTGCACGACGTACGCCGCCTCGCAGCGATAACCGAGGAACGTCCGCTCCGCGCCGTAGCCCTTGAATTCCGACTGCAGGACCAGACGCGATCCGGATACGTCGGAGTCGGGTATGCCATGCTCGCGCAGCACAGCCCGCAGCCTGACAACCGCTGCTCCAGCCTGTTCAAAGGCTTCCTTGGGCGTCGGTGCCAGGAGGTCGACCGCAAGCTTCGCCTGGGCGATCCGGGGCTCCGCCGACACGTTCCCCGCACCGAGCACACTGAGCCCCCAGGGCTCCTTGATCTCTGTCATCCGAGGATCGAATCAGTAACGTCCCACCGCCGCAACAGACTTGGACATCGCAGCCGCAGGTCGTCACGGGTTCAAGTCCATACGCACCGCACGAGTTGACGGCCCCGGCCGGGCGCGACGGTCGGACGCCGCCCACGGCAACCCGACGTCAACCGGTTGTCGCACTGCACTGCCGTACGACCCAACGCAAGAGGCCCCGGACGCGATGTCCGGGGCCTCTCACCTGTGTGCACTCGGCAGGATTCGAACCTGCAACCTTCTGATCCGCAGCTCTATGTAGATCGGTCATCGACGGTCTTACTGGCCGCACCAGAGCCCTTCGAAGACAGGCAAATTTTCTAACGACTGCCGTGGTTGCGGTACTTCGATGCTGTACTTCTGCTGGGAACTGATCGCACCGGCAGGGGGACGCATGCAGTGGTCGACGCTCGTGGCGACAGCTGTAGGCACGGTACTTGGTGTGCTTTCCACGCTCATTGCCGATCATGTCCGCTGGCGACGCGACCGTTCAGAGCGTGAGCGGGACACGATGCTCACCGCCTTCACTGAGTACCTCAGGGCCCTCTCGACAGCCAGGGACGCATTTTCCCGGGCAGAGGCTTCCCCTGGACTTGTCGGCAAAGGGCATGTCGCGCTTGGCGACCACGGTGTCTACGCAGCACAGCAGAGACTGGAACTAGTGGCGCAACGAGCAGTCGTCGACAAGGCTGGTCGCGCCACCCTTAAAGTGCTGGATTTCCATGACGTTGTGGTTGCCGGACATGACGCGAACTGAGTACGTCGATGCCTGGCGAGCATGCCGCCAAGCCCGATCAGCATTGATAGAGGAAATGAGAAACGCCATGAGACGAGGTTGAGGCATTGAACGGTAGCGCAGAACGCGCCGACGGTTCCGTTTTTTCTGGTTCTCAAAATAGAAGGAGTGAATCTATGAATGGATACGAAAGACTGCAGGAGATAGCCAGGCGCGCGCCCGCCGAACTCTCCATTTGGAAATCGGGCAAGATGGCGCTACATGCGTTGCTGCTTTCGGTCTCCGCTCGGTACGTTCGAGAAGTCCGGAAGGGGTCTCCCGGTTCTCAAGAATGGGAAGCAAGAGGACCTGGAGGCGCAACGCGAGACTGGGCTAACATAACCGCCCGTCTCGTCGAATGGAGCTTCTTGTACTGCGACCCGTCAGCCACCGGCGAGCCCAACTTGCAGGAAATTGACGAGGCGTTCGAGTTGGCGCAGAACTGGGGAGTCATCCAAATTGGACTGGAGGGTGGCAGGGCAGGTCGCGTCCGGATTAAAAAGCAAAGCAAGGGAATAGTTATTGAACCAATCGCAAATCCATCCATAGAGGTCCTGGATGTCCTCCTTGAGGAGATCGACACCGAAAATGTGGACAAAAATACAGTCGGGCCAAGCCTGGAGCCTGCGCATGCCTTCTTCCGTACCCAGCAAGGGCGGAAAAACGTTCACCAGAATGTTCCTGTCTGGGTCGGCGGCCTCTATATCCAACACATGAAGAACTATCTTGCAAATAAGCCGTGGGAAATAGCACTTGACGCTGACCTGGGTGGGTTGACTCTCGGGGAGGCCATTCCGCTGATGGGTACGCTCAAGGGGATGTCGCTCCTTCAGCTGTCCCTGTTCAGGGGCGAGCCGAACCTGGATACGGCATATATTGCAATGCGGCCAGAAACGATGGTTCGATGGCTGAAAAAGTACAACCCGAAGAGTACCGCCGTGGAGAAATTCATCGAACTTCTCACCTATCAGGGGCCTAAGGGAAAAACTCCCTTCTCTGCCCCCATTATCCCGTGGGATGGCCAGCTGCTGATACCTTTCGCCTTGATTTCGGACGGCCTTGAGGAGCGGATGCTTCTTCGTGCAGCCGCATCTAATCCCAACACGTCCGGAAAACTTGGCGGATCTCTTGGGCGCTTGTCCAACAAGTGGGCTTCGCGTCTTGCCGAGATACCGGGAGTTAAAGTTGCGACAGAGGTCAAGGTTTTGGCCTCAAATCGGCGAAAAATCGGGGACCTGGATATTGTGGCCCTCGATAGCGATCGCAAGAGCGGTCTGATAGTCGAAGCGAAGTGGCCGATTGATGCACGGGTCCTAGCGGATGCCTGGAAACAAGAGTCCGCAATAGACAAGGGTAAAGAGCAGGTCGAACGACTTCAGAGAGAAATCTCAGACGGTGCGATTATTAAACTTCCACAAGGGTGGCCGCCATTCTCCGACATTGAGTGGACCTGGATGGTTGGCACTGCCCGCTATTTGGATGCACGTAAATCGCTGGACGGCCCTCCAGTCACCTGTCTCAGGCTAATCGAACAACTATTGCCAGCTTCTTCCGTGCGTGATTTGTTGCAAAGATTGGCAGATCTGCAGTACCCGCAAGAAGGCCGAGATTTTCGGCTTTCCTGGAAGCGGGTGGTAGTGAGTGGAGTGAGAGTAAAGGCGAGGGTGATTGAGATACTTCCCTCCGCACCTAAACCGCCGACAGAAAGGAGACGCTCACAAGGTTGGACGTGAGGTAAGCGCCGCTGCTTTCCAATCCCCCATCCCTGCTCCCATCCCGTCCGCCGTCGACCCACACACCGTGGAGCGGGCGTGGTTCATGGCGTCCAGGTGGAGCGCCCCGCTGGACGAACGACCTGGACGCCATGGGCCGCGTCTGCTCGGCTCTGCCTGGGTCGACGGTGGACGGGATGGGAGCACCCCACGCTCACCACGATGCGCCCGCGGCCGGGAACGGCGCTCCCAGGGCACCCCGCACACCATCCGCGACCACCCCCGCGTCTTCGCCACCCTCACCGCCCCGAGCTTTGGCCCGGTCCACAACAGGCCCGGCACCCGGCCCTGCCGCTGCGGCACCCACCACCCGGAAGACGCAGCCGAATTGGGCACCCCGCTCGATCCGACGACGTACGACTACGCGGGGGCGGTGCTGTGGAACAACCACGCTGCCGACCTGTGGCGCTACTTCACGATCTACCTACGCCGCGAGATCGCCGCCCGCGCCGGCCTCACCCAGAAAGCCGCCCGCGAGCAGTCGAAGGTGTCGTTCGGCAAGGTCGCCGAGTACCAGAGGCGCGGCGCCGTCCACTTCCATGCCGTGATCCGCTTCGACGGACCCGAAGGGCCCGACACCCCGCCCCCGCACTGGGCCAGCGTCGCCCTGCTCACCGACGCCATCCACACAGCCGCCGCCCGCGTCCAGGTCGACGTCCCCGCCGCCGGCGACCAGCCCGCCCGGGTCCTCGGCTGGGGGACACAGCTCGACGTCCGGCCCATCAAGGCGTTCGGCGACGGAGCCGAGATCACCGAACAGGCCGTGGCCTCCTACGTCGCCAAGTACGCCACCAAAGCCGCCGAGACCACCGGCACCGTCGACCGCCGCGTCGGCAACCGCGAAGCACTCGTGCTCCTCGACGTCCCCGACCACCCACGCCGCCTCATCGAGGCGTGCCTTGACCTGCACGCCGACTACCCGGATCGCAAGCTCCGCGACTGGGCCCACATGCTCGGCTTCCGCGGCCACTTCTCCACCAAGTCCCGCGCCTACTCGACCACGCTCGGCGCCCTCCGGCAGGTGAGAGCCGACTACCTCGCCGCCCAACACCGCGCGGCCCTCGGCCTACCCGACCCCTACGACAGTCCCGAGGCGGCCACGCTCACCCTCGCCCACTGGACCTACGCCGGCCACGGCCACACCCCCGGTGAGTCCTGGCTCGCCGCCAACATCCGCCGCGACATCGCCCAAAACCGCGAACTCGCCCGCGAAGCCCTGCAAGACGACTGGCCCTTGGAAGGAGTCGACGCATGACCACGGCAATGATCCAACGGAAGTGGCACACCACGGCGGAGGTCGCCGAAATGCTCGGCTACGGCCTCTCCAAGACCAAGATGCTGGTGCTCACCGGCGAGATCCGTTCCATCAAGGACGGTCGCAGTCGGCGCATCCTCCCCCGCTACGTGGACGAGTACATCGAGCGTCTCGCCCAACAGGCCGAGGGGAACGCGGCATGAGCGGCAAACGCGGCAACGGTGAGGGCTCCATCTACCCGTACAAGAACGGCTACGCGGCCTACGTCTGGGTGACCAAGCCGGACGGCAAGCGGGCCCGGAAGTACGCCTACGGCAAGCCCCGGAATGAGGTCCACGACAAGTGGCTCAACCTTCATGCGGAGGCGAAGAAGGGGCCCGTGGCCACTCGGCACCGCACGGTGTCCGTCTTCCTCGCGTACTGGCTCGACTCGATCGTGAAGCCGAACCTCGCCCCGCTGTCGTACGTCTCGTACGAGGGCTGTGTGCGCCTCTACATCGCTCCGACCTCGGCGCGAAGCGGCTGGACCGGCTGACCGTCCGCGATGTGCGGGAGTGGCTGACCAAGCTGGCGACCGTCTGCCAGTGCTGCGCCCAGGGCAAGGATGCGAAGCGTGTCCCTGCTCGCCGGAAGTGCTGCGCGGTCGGGGACTGCTGTGAGGCGTATCCGTCTCGTCGGGTCATTCAGGCTTCCCGCGATGCTCTGCGCGCCGCCCTGCCGCATGCCGTCACCGAGGAGGAGATCAGCAAGAACGTCGCCTCCTTGGTGAAGGTGCCCAAGCCGCGTCGCCGCCGGATCAAGCCGTGGTCCGTCGCCGAGGCCGGGCAGTTCCTTGCCGATGCCGCCGCTCGGGATGACCACCTGTTCGCCGCATGGATGCTGGTGCTCTGCCTCGGGCTCCGCCGCGGTGAGGTCCTGGGCCTGACGTGGAAGTCCGTCGACTTCGAACGCGGCGAGCTGTACGTGGACCACCAGATTCAGCGCGCTGGCCGCCAGATCCTGCACCGCGAGACCAAGACCGAGGACTCCGACGACTTCCTGCCTCTGCCTGCGCTGTGCGTGAAGACGCTCCAGATGCGTCGCGCTCAGCAGTCCGGCGACCGCAGGGCCATCGGGGATGCGTGGCAGGACGATCGGGGCCTGATCTTCACGACGAAGTACGGGACGCCGATCGAGCCGGGGAACCTCACCCGGATGTTCGCCCTCCGAGCGCGGCGCGCCGGCCTTCGCATGATCCCGCTCCGGAACACCCGGCACACGTGCAGCTCGCTCCTGGTCGCCCTGAAGGTGCATCCGAAGGTCGCGCAACGCATTCTGCGGCACTCGCAGATCGCCATGACGATGGAGGTGTACGCGGAGGCGAGCGAGGAAGAGGTGCGCTCGGCACTGGATCAGCTGTCCGGCGCGATGGACGGTAGCGGCTGACCTGGTTGCTGTACTTCGCTGCTGTACGGCCCAACGCAAGAGGCCCCGGACGCGATGTCCGGGGCCTCTTCCTTATGTGCACTCGGCAGGATTCGAACCTGCAACCTTCTGATCCGTAGTCAGATGCTCTATCCGTTAAGCTACGAGTGCTTGTGCTTCCGGGGTTTTTTCTGCCCCGTCGGCGTTGCGAGAACAACATTACATGACCTGCGCCGTGACGCGAAATCCATTAGCCATACCGGGCCTGACCTGCGGAAATGTCTCTGCGTGAGCGAACCGGAGGCGGCGGGGCCGGTGCGCGGGTGGGCCGAATGGGGGCCCGAGCGGGACCCGAGCGGAACCCGAGCGGGACTCGAACAGGGCCGGGCGGGGTCGCGGCGGGCGCGAGCGGCGACCCGGGCAACGGGGACAGGTGACCCGGGCGATGGGGACACGTGACGCGGGCGAAGGCCACGCAGGCGAGGGAGGCGCTCCCGACCCGGGCGAGGGCGAGGCGGCCGGCGGACGCGGCCGGGAACGGCCGAAGCCCCGGCCGTGGGGCCGGGGCTTCGGGTGGTGCTGGCGGAGGCGGAGGGATTTGAACCCTCGATGGGCTTTAAGACCCAAACCGCATTAGCAGTGCGGCGCCATAGACCGGACTAGGCGACGCCTCCAGCACACCATCGCGTGTGCGAGTGGTGCGTGCAGATGATGACACAGCCTTGCGGGCTGTCACCAATCGCCCCCCACGGTACTAGGCGGGTGGGCGCCAGAGCAAAGCCGTTCGTGCGGCGCAACGCCGGGCGTTGACGCGCGTTAGACCTCGGAAGGCCCCGAAGACTCCGGAACCCACTCGGGAGCCCTGGGAGGGATCCCGGGAGGGGACCGAAAGGCCCGCCGATCACCGCCCGTCCGACCACCGCCCGTCCGAACGCAACCCGTCCGAACGCGACCCGTCCACACAGCCCGCTCGAACAGAGCCCCGCCCGAACAGCCCGTCCGAACGCCTGGAGACACGAGACTCATGCTGCGCCGCTTCGCCGTCACCGCCGCCGCCTCCCTCACCGCGCTCGCCGCCGCGCCCACCGCCCTGGCCGGCCCCCTGCCCGTCCCGCTGCCGCTGCTCGGCGGCGGGCAGACCGAGGACCGGCTCACCGTCACCGTCGAGGACGTCCCCGGCGTCGAGGGGACGTACACCCTGGAATGCCACCCGGCGGGCGGCAGCCACCCGCGCGCGCAGCAGGCCTGCGACAAGCTGGACTCGGTGACGACCTGGGGCAAGGACCCCTTCGCGCCGGTGCCCAAGGACCGGATGTGCACGTTCGTCTACGGCGGTGCCGCCACCGCGCACATCACCGGCAGCTGGGCCGGGCGGCCCGTCGACGCGACGTACAGCCGTACCAATGGCTGCGAAATCTCACGCTGGGACAACCTGGTCCCGGTGCTGCCGAGCGGCAGGTAGGGCACCCTGTCCGGCCTCCGTCCGCCCTTCACTCATACGGCGTAGTCACACAACCTTGGTGAGAGCTCCCCCTCATCCGCCGTCCCTCGCACACCGCCAGCCTTTAGACTCCCTCACAGTGACAGGCCGCAAGGTGCAGTGGTTCAGGGAGGAAGCGTCGTCGTGAGCAGCAGGCCATCCCGAGGCGCTGCTCGCCTCGCAGCCATACTTGACGCCCTTCCGGACGGGCTCCTGCTCGTCAACTGCAACGGCACGGTGGTCAACGCCAACACCGTGGCGCTGGGGATGCTGGAGGCGCCGGGTACGGCCCTGGTGGGGCGGGGAGTTCTCGATCTGCTGCCCACCTTCGACTCCAAGCTCATCCCCGGCTCCATGCGCCGGCCCGAGAGCGAGGACGCGCAGGGCCGCACCAAGCCGACCCGGATGATCGCGCGCCGCACCGACGGCACCGAGTTCCCGGTCGAGGTGACCAGCGCCAACCTGGAGGACGGTCGGGACGCGTACGCCTCCTACGGAAGCGGCGGCGGGCCCGGCTCGTACTCGGGCGACGAACTCCTCATGCTGGTCGTACGGGACCTTTCGGGCACCGTCGACACCGAGGCGGAGCTGGCCCGTTCGCAGCGGCAGACCGAGATGATCCTGCGCGCCGCCGCCGAGGGCGTGGTCGGCACCGACACCGACGGGCGGGTCGTCCTGGTCAACCCGGCGGCCGCGCAGATCCTCGGCTACCGGGCCAGCGACCTCGGCGGCCGCGAGCTGCACCCGCTGGTGCTGCACTCGCGCGAGGACGGCGAGCCGTTCCCGTACGAGGGCAGCCCGCTCGCCGACACCCTCAAGTCCGGGCGCAAGCACCGGGTGCGCGGGCAGGTCATCTGGACGAAGTCCGGCGCCATGGTGCCGGTCGACCTGACCACCGCGCCGGTGCGCGACGGCGATCTGCTCGTCGGCGCCGTGATGACGTTCACCGACCGCCGCCCCTACGAGGAGCAGGCCGCCAAGCACGCCGAGGTCCTGGAGCGCGAGACCAAGCGCTACGACGCGCTCGCCGCCCGGCACCAGCAACTGCTCTCGGTGCTCGCCGGTTCGCTGCGCGGGCCGATCGACGAGCTGCGCCAGGAGCTCTCCGCGCTGGCCGCCGACGACGCGGGCCAGCTGTGGCCCGAGGCCAACCAGGTCCTGCACCACCTCGCCGCCGGGTACTCGCGCATCACCACGCTCGTCGACAACGTCCTCGGCTACCAGCGGCTCGACGCGGGCAGCGAGGAGCTCAAGAAGGCCAAGGTGCTGGTCGATTCGGTCGTCGGCGCCGGTGTCGACGGCGCCGTCGAGCTGATCGGGCCCGGGCGCGCCCAGTTCGCCGTGCACACCCCGCCCATCGAGGCCGAGGTCGACGCCCCGCGCCTGGCGACCGCCCTCGCCCACCTCATCGCGGACGTCGCCGGGGTGGACGCCACGGGCAAGGCGCCGGTCGGCGCCGGCGGCTACATGGACTCCACCGTCGTCGTCGCGGCGGCGGTGCGCGGCGAGGTCGTACGCATCGAGGTGCGCGGGCCGTACTCGGGCGGCGACCCGGTCCACGGGCCCATCGTGCGCGGCATCGTGAAGGCGCACGGCGGTGTGCTGCAAACCGTGGCCGTGCCGGGCATGAGCGGCTCGGCGTACGTACTCGAAGTGCCGCTCGGCGCGGGCGCCGGGACGGTCGAGGCGCCCGTGGCCCCGCAGCCCGACGAGGCACTGCTGCCCGCCCAGCAGGACGGCGGCGGCCGCAGGCGCGGGCGGCGGGCGTCCATGGACGCGTTCCTGGAATCCCCGGTCAGCGAGGAGAAGTCCCCGACGGGACGGCGGCGGGCGCGCGTTGACGTGTCGTCCGGGGCGGGGGCCGGGTCGGGTTCCGCTGCCGGGACCGCTTCCGGGGCCATTACCGGGGCCGTTGCCGGGGCCGGGGGAGCCGCTTCCGGCGCCGATGCCCGTTCGGGCTCGGGCTCTGGCTCCGGCTCCGGCTCGGGTGACGGAGAGGCCGACGGCGGGCCGGACGGTGATCGAGCCCGGATTCCGGCGCAGCAGAACGCCGGTGGCCCCGAGGCCGCCGAGGGCGGGGTCGCGGGGTCCGGGCCTTCCGGATCCGGGCGGCGCCGTGGCCGTCCCAGCCCTGCCGAGCAGGCCGCGGAGGGACCGGGCGGAGCCGGGGGATCCGGGGCGCCGGGTGCGCTCGCGGGGTCCGGCGGGTCCGTGGGATCCGTCGTCACCGGTGCGGAAAGCGCCCGCGAGTCGTCCGGCATGGGCCGGGCCGCGCTCGGCGAGACCGTTCCGCCGCAGGGCGTACCCACCGAGACGACCGGACGCCGGGCGCGTCGGGCGCTGCCCGCGCCGTCGGGCGCCGACGCGTCGGCCGCCTCCGCGCCGGCCGGGAACGCCGCCGAGCCGACCGGGCGCCGGGCCCGGCGTGCCCTGGGTTCCGCCCCGGGCGGCAACGCCGGAGGCGGCGCCGCGAGCGGCCAGGAGGGCCCGGTACGGACCGCGTTCGCGCTGCCGCCCGCCGAGGCCGACCGCGCGCCGCATCCGGTACCGCCGGCCCCGGGCGGGGTCGAAGCCCGCGGGACGGCCTCCGCGCCTACGCGGCCTTCGGCTCAGGCCAGCCCAACGGGCGCCGTTCACACGGAGGTTGACCCGACGGACGCTCGCCCCACGGGCGAGGGGCACGTGGGTGCTGGCCACGTGGGTGCTGGCCATGCGGGTACGGGCCACGTGGGTACGGGCCACGTGGGTACGGGCCACGTAGGTGCTGGGCACATGGCCGCCGGCTACACAGGTGCTGGGCATGTGGCCGTCGGCACCACGGGTGCTGGACACATGGCCGTCGGCAACCCCCCTCCCGGCACCACGGGTGCTGGACACATGGGTGCGGACAACACCTCTGCGGGCACCCCCCTGGCGGCGGGCAACACAGCTGCGGGCACCCCAGGTGCCGGCCCCACGAACCCCGGCCCCACAGGCGTCGGGCCCACGAACCACGGCCCCACAGGCGTCGGCCCCGCAGGAACTGAACCCGCCCCTCCCGGCCCCCCGAGCAGCGGTCCCCTCGACCCCAACTCCCCTGCGGCAGGCGGCCGGACGGGCGCCCAGCCCGGCGGATCCGGCCCCGTGCATCCGACCCCCAACGGCCAGGCGGCCCCGGTGAACCCGGCGGACGGCCCGGCTCGGGGGAACCCCGCACCCAGCGACCCCCTGGCCGACCACACCCCGCCCAAGGCGCACCCCGCCGAGCAGCCCGAGTGGGCGGCCCGCGCGGTTCCGGGGCCGGGTGCCCCCGGCCCCGTACCGTCGCTGCCGCAGAACCAGAACCAGAACCCGCCGCAGGCCGCCCCCAAGCCCGCCCGGCAGCCGTTGCCCGCCGAGACGCCGCCCGGTGGGATCCCGGCCGCCGGTGACACCCAGGGCCGGGCGTTCAGCGTGCGGGCGCTCGGGCAGGGCGTGCCGCTCAGCCAGACGCAGGCCCAGATGGCTCAGGCCCAGGCCACCGGCGGCTCGCTCGGGTCCGGGCGGCGGCGCAAGCTCGGTACGCCCCCGGAAGGCGTGGAGCGGCCCGCCGAACCGGCCGCCCGGCCGCATCCCGTGCTCCCCTCGCCCCCCTCGGAGGGCCAGGGCCGCGCCTATGCGATCGGCGCGCCGGACGAGGGCGCCGAAGGCCCCGAGCCGCTGGACGGCCCCGGCGGCGCCGTGGAGGTGGCCAACCGGCCGCAGCCGCAGCCCGTCGACGACGAGCTGCCCCCCGAGCCGCTAGACAACCCGCGCCGGCTCCTGGTGTGGCCCGCGCCCGACGTCTCCACCCAGCAGGCGCTGAGCGAACGCGGCTACCGGCCCGTGGTCGTGCACTCCCGCGAGGAGGTCGACGCGCAGATCGCCGCGTTCCCCGCCGCGCTCTTCGTCGACCCGCTGACCGGTCCGATCACCCGTACCGCGCTCCAGTCGTTGCGCCAGGCGGCGGTCGCGGCCGAGGTTCCCGTCCTGGTCACGGCCGGGCTCGGGCAGGCCACGCGGGAGGCTGCGTACGGCGCCGACCCGGCCGTCCTGCTCAAGGCGCTCGCCCCGCGCGACAGCGAGCAGCACCCGTCCCGCGTGCTGCTGATCGAGGAGCACGAGGAGATCGCGCTCGCGCTCACCGCGACCCTGGAGCGGCGCGGCATGCAGGTCGCCCGCGCCGCCACCGACTCCGAGGCGGTCACCCTGGCCGCTCAGATGCGGCCGAACCTGGTCGTGATGGACCTCATGCAGGTACGCCGCCGACGGGCCGGGATCGTCGACTGGCTGCGCGCGAACGGCCAGTTGAACCACACCCCCCTGGTCGTCTACACCTCGGCCGGCATCAACCAGGCGGAGCTGCCGAAGCTCACGTCCGGCGAGACGGTCCTGTTCCTGGCGGAACGGTCCACCAGCGGCGAGGTGCAGGAACGCATTGTGGACCTCCTGGCGAAAATCGGCACCAACTAGGCGATTCCTGAGGGTGGTTGGCGGGCAGCCGGGGTTCCTCGGCGGCTCGCGGCCAGGTGACGGCACGTGCGACGGCGTGCGTAGGCTGACGCGGCGCGCGACACCGTACGAATCGCAAGGAGAGGCCCGTGGCCCCCACGAGCTCCGCCACCCGTCAGGAACACGCCACCGTCCCCGCCGACAACGGCGAGGTCACCCTGTTGATCGCCCGGCAGGTCGAGGAGGGGTACGAGGAGTCGTTCGAGGAGTGGGCGCGCGACATCCTGGCCGCCGCGTCCGGCTTCCCCGGGCACCTCGGGCACGGCTTCTTCCGGCCGGCGGCGCCCGGGGCGCCCTGGTTCCTGGTCCATCGCTTCCGGGATTCGGCCGCCCTGGAGCGCTGGCAGGGCTCCACCGAGCGCGCCGTCTTCTTCGCGAACTGCACGGGTCATCACCACACCGAGATCGCGCGGCGCGAGCTGACCGGCATGGAGACCTGGTTCGCCAAGCCCGGCGAGACCCGGCCCGCGCCGCCCCGCTGGAAGATGGCGATCAGCTCCGGCCTCGCCATCTTCCCGATCTCCCTCCTGGGCAACGCGGTGCTCGGCCCTTATGTGGCGGGCCTGCCGCTGGTGCCGCGCACGGCCGTGTTCACCGTGCTGTTCAGCGTGCTCATGACGTACGTGGCGATGCCGAACATGAGCCGCCTGCTGCGCCGCTGGCTGCACGGTTAGCGGGGGGCGGCCCGGTCCCGGGGCTCCGGGCCGGGCCGAGTGCTGCGGCTAGCGCAGCTCCGTCACGTCCAGCTCGCCGTCCGCGTACTGCCTGCGGATGACCTTCTTGTCGAACTTGCCGACGCTGGTCTTCGGCACCGCCTCGATCAACGCCCAGCGTTCCGGAAGCTGCCACTTGGCGATCTTCTCGGCGAGGAAGGCCTTCAGAGCGGCATAGTCGGCGGTGGCCCCCGGCTTCAACACCACGGTGGCGAGCGGACGTTCGCCCCACTTGTCGTCCGGGACGGCGACGACGGCCGCTTCGACGACCTCGGGGTGCGCCATCAGCGCGTTCTCCAGCTCCTGGCTGGAGATCCATTCGCCCCCGGACTTGATGACGTCCTTGGCGCGGTCGGTCAGCGTCAGATAGCCGTCCGCGCTGATGACGCCGACGTCACCGGTGCGCAGCCAGCCGTCCGGGCTGAACTTGTCGGCCGGGCGGAAGTCCTCGCCGCCCACGCCGCCGAAGTAGGCACCCGCGATCCACGGGCCCCTCACCTCCAGCTCGCCGGCCGACTCCCCGTCCCAGGGCAGGAATGCGCCGCCCGGGCCCGCGAGCCGCGCCTCGACCCCGGCGGGGAAACGGCCCTGCGTGATGCGGTACGGCCACTCCTCCTCGGCGGTGAGGCCTGCGGGCGGGTTGGACATGGTGCCGAGCGGAGAGGTCTCCGTCATGCCCCAGGCGTGACAGAGCCGCACACCGATCTTGTCGTAGGCCTCCATCAGCGAGGGCGGACAGGCCGCGCCGCCGATCGTGACCCGGCGCATCGAGGTGAGGTCGCGGGGGCGGGCGGTGACCTCGGCGAGCAGGCCCTGCCAGATGGTGGGGACGGCCGCCGCGTGCGTCGGCTTCTCGCGCTCGATCATGTCGGCGAGCGGTGCGGGCTGGAGGAAGCGGTCGGGCATGAGCATGCTGACGCCGGCCATGAACGTGGCGTGCGGCAGACCCCAGGCGTTCACATGGAACTGCGGCACCACGACCAGTGTCGTGTCCTGGTCCGTGAGCCCCATCGACTCGGCCATGTTGACCTGCATGGAGTGCAGGTAGATCGAACGGTGGGAGTAGACGACGCCCTTCGGGTCCCCCGTGGTGCCGGACGTGTAACACATCGCGGCGGCCTGGCGTTCGTCGAGCCGCGGCCAGTCGTAGGCGGTGGGCCGCCCGGCGAGGAGCTCCTCGTACTCGTGCACCTGCGGGCCCGCGCCGTCGATGTCCTCTAGGACGGACCGGTCGCCGGGGCCCGACACGACGAGGTGCTCCAGTGTCGGCAGATGGGGGAGCAGCGGCGCCAACAGGGGCAGTAGCGAACCGTTGACGATCACCACGCGGTCTGCGGCGTGGTTGACGATCCAGATCAACTGCTCGGCCGGCAGGCGCAGATTGAGCGTGTGCAGCACGGCGCCCATGGACGGGATCGCCAGGTACGCCTCGACGTGTTCGGCGTTGTTCCACATCAAGGTGCCGGCCGCCTGGCCGTCCTCGACACCGAGCTCACGCAGGGCGTGGGCCAGCTGGGCGGCCCGGGCGCCGATCTCGGCGAAGCTGCGGCGGTGCGGCTCGGCCTCGCCGGTCCAGGTCGTGACCTGGGACTTGCCGTGGATCGTCGACCCGTGGGTCAGGATCCGCGAGATCAGCAGCGGTACGTCCTGCATGGTGCTCAGCACGGCGTCCTCCCGGTGAGCGCTGCGGTGCGCTCTCTGGCGACAATGGTCTGCCGATTCTGCTCACGTACCGCGCGGTATGTCACTACCCGGGAGTAGTTTCAGCCGCGCATCCGCGAAGTTACCTGCGGATACGCACTCCGGGGCACTGTCCGTCACCCCGGCGGTCACCGCTCGTCACCGTAGGGGCTCCAGCTCCGGACGCCGTCCGTCACCCCGCCGGCCACCGCCCGTCACCGTAGGGGCTCCAGCTCCGGACGCCGTCCGTCACCCCGCCGGCCACCGCCCGTCACCGTATGGGCTCCAGCTCCGGGTCCTCGCGGAGCTTGCCGAGCGCGCGGGAGACCGCGCTCTTGACCGTGCCGACCGAGACGCCGAGCACCTCGGCGGTCTGGGCTTCGCTCAGGTCCTCGTAATACCTGAGGACGACCATGGCCCGCTGGCGGTCGGGGAGCTTCATGACCGCCCGCCACATCGCGTCGTGCAGCACCTGCTGATCCGCCGGGTCGGGACCCGGCACCACCTCCGGCTCGGGCAGTTCGTCGCAGGCGAACTCGTCGACCTTGCGCTTGCGCCACTGCGAGGTGCGGGTGTTGAGCAGCGCGCGGCGCACATAGCCGTCGAGCGCCCGGTGGTCCTCGATCCGGTCCCAGGCGACGTACGTCTTGGTCAGGGCCGTCTGCAACAGGTCCTCGGCATCGCTCGCGTTCGCGGTCAGCGAGCGCGCGGTGCGCAGCAGCACGGGGCCCCTGGCGCGGACGTACGACGAGAACGACGAGTACGCGTGATAGGGCGTCGCCACTCGGGAGGCGCTGGTGCAGACGGGCGTTGTCATGCCTCCACGCTATGAGCGCGCGGAGCCCCGGGGATCGGCCCCAGGTCCCGAAGCGATGTCCGCCTCAGGTTGTAGGGGTGGGGGTGGCCACACCTCCTGAAGGTGGAGACGCATCCCCGGCCCTCAGGGTTCAGCCGCCGCGGGGCCGGCCCCCGCGAGCCCCGGGCAACCGGGCCGCGCATGCCCCGAGGAGCCGGGCCACGGGTGCCCCAAGGGGCCGGGCCGTGGGTGCCCCAAGGGGTCGGCCGGCCGGACGCGCCCGGCCGGTCCCGGTCCGGCTCAGCCAATGCGCGCGACCGGCGCGTCGACCTGGTTGCGGTCCACCGTCAGACGGTAGCCGCCGTGCGTCTCGGTGACGTCCCCCGCGTACTGGTGGATGCGCCGGTGCTGCCAGGCATCCTTGTGCAGCGCGGCCTCCTGGTACAGCGCGGGCCCGGTGTGCCAGCGGGCGAACCAGATCGCCGCCGGGAGGTCGCTCTTCCCCGCCACCCGGGCCTGCTCGATCTGCCGCACCCCTGACTCGGCGCTGCTGTAGAACCCGGGCACGTAACCGCGCGCCCGCACTTCCTTGTTCCAGGCCCGCACGAAGTCGAGCGTGGTCTTGGCGCAGGAGGCGTTGCCCACGTTGTACGCCTCCAGGTCGAGGTAGAGGGCGCTGCCGTCCAGGATGCCGAGGGCCCGGGCGTGCTGCACCGCCTCCCCCGCCTCGGACCTGCCCTGCTTCGCGGGCTGGCCGCCGATCCGCACGCCCTTCTTGTTCGCGGCGTACACGCACGGCGACTGCGAGCCCACGAACACCGGAAGCACCTGCCAGCCCATCCGGTGCACCTGGCTCACCCAGCTCTTGTTCAGGTTCTTCTGGTTCAGGCAGTGCCGGCCGCGCCCCGCGTAGTAGATGCCCACGCCGCGGTACGACGACGAACTCCGCCAGGCCCGCATCGCGGCCGTCGAGGGGGCGTTGCAGGTGTCGAAGGCGGTGCCCTGGAAGTTCCCCTCGGACACCGCCTCCCGCTCGTCCCACCTCTCGTCCGCGGCGGCGGCCGGGGCGAGCAGGGTGGCGAGGGCGATCAGGGCGGTGGCTGAGGAAGCGATGGCGATCTTGAGGCGGCGCATGGCCCGAGTGAACGGCCGCCCGGCCCGGCCGGCCACCGCTCGCCCCGGCCCCTCGGCCGTCCGTGTGGAAGATCAGCCGTCCGTCCCAGTGCCGTGCCGCCGGACGGTCTCGCGGCGTGCCCCTACTGACGCGCCCTCAGGATGCGCTCGCACGGCTCGTGATGAGGGGCTCTCAGGATGCTGCTACGCGGGCTGCGGTGACGGGCGCTCACCCGCGGCCCGCTCCCCACGCTCCGCACCCGCCCTCCGCACCCGCCATCCGACATGGCCCTCCGCACCCGCCCTCGCACCCGCCATCCGACATGGCCCTCCGCCATCGCCCTCAGCCGTCCCTCCCCAGAATGAGACCCGATGTGGGCACCCCCGTGCCGGCCGTCACCAGGACATGGGCGGCGTCCGTCCGCTGGTTCACCGATGAGCCCCTGAGCTGGCGCACCGCCTCCGCTATGCCGTTCATCCCGTGCAGATAGGCCTCCCCCAGCTGACCGCCGTGCGTGTTCAGCGGCACCCCGTCCGCCGCCACGAAGTCGGCCGCCTCGCCCGGCGCGCAGAAACCGAACTCCTCCAGCTGCATCAGCACGAACGGCGTGAAGTGGTCGTACAGGATCGCCACGTCGATCTCGGCGGGCGTCAGGCCGGACGTCCGCCACAGCTGGCGCGCGACGACCCCCATCTCGGGGAGGGAGGCCAGCTCGTCCCGGTAGAAGCTGGTCATCGCCTCCTGTCTGCGCCCCGCCCCCTGCGCGGCCGCGGTGATCACGGCGGGGCGCTGCCGCAGGTCTCTGGCCCGTTCGACGGTGGTGACCACGATCGCCTGACCGCCGTCGGTCTCCTGGCAGCAGTCCAGGAGCCGCAGCGGCTCGACGATCCACCGCGACGCCGCATGGTCGGCCAGGGTGATCGGCTTGCCGTGGAAGTAGGCCGCCGGATTGTTCGCGGCATGACGGCGCCCGGTGACGGCGACATGGCCGAAGGCCTCGGGTGTCAGCCGGTAGGTGTGCAGATAGCGCTGGGCGGCCATGGCGACCCAGGACGCGGGCGTGAGCAGACCGAACGGGAGCGCCCACCCGAGCGCCGCCCCCTCCGCCGAAGGCTCACGGTGCTGCACCCCGGAGCCGAAGCGGCGGCCCGAGCGCTCGTTGAACGCCCGGTAGCAGACGACCACTTCGGCCACTCCGGTGGCGACCGCGAGGGCGGCCTGCTGGACGGTGGCACAGGCCGCGCCGCCCCCGTAGTGGACGCGCGAGAAGAAGGACAGCTCGCCCATTCCGGCCGCCTGCGCGACCGTGATCTCCGGGTTGGTGTCCATGGTGAACGTGACCAGTCCGTCCACGTCCGCGGGCGCGAGCCCCGCGTCGTCGAGAGCCGCGTGCACCGCCTCGACCGCCAGCTTGAGCTCGCTGCGCCCCGAGTCCTTGGAGAACTCGGTCGCTCCGATCCCGACGACCGCCGCCCGCCCGCCGAGCGAGTCCGCCCCGCGCACGCTCATGACTCCGCCCCCGGGCGGTCCAGCGGGCCGGGTACGGCCACCCGTACCGTGCCCGTCACATGGTGGCCGAGTCCGTTGGCCCCGGTCACCCGGACCTCGGCGACATCTCCCTCCACCGCGGTCACGGTGCCGGTCAACGTCATCGTGTCACCGGGGTAGTTGGGGGCGCCGAGGCGTATCCTCACCGACCGCAGGCGGGCCGACGGGCCGAAGTGATCGGTGACGTACCGCCCGACGAGACCGTTGGTGGTCAGAATGTTCATGAAGACGTCCGGCGATCCCTTCTCCCGCGCGAGCACCGCGTCGTGATGCACGTCCTGGTAGTCGCGGGAGGCCACCGCACCGGCCACGATCAGTGTCCGCGTGATCGGGATCTCCAACGGCGCCAGCTCGTCTCCGGCTCTCACACCCCCACCCCCCTCTTCCCGCCCGGCGTTCACGGCCTTCATCGCGCTCACGCCCGCGCCTCCCTCGACGCCCCGACACCTTCCACGCGGTCGGAGCCGAGGCTCGGCCCACGCTCCGCGACGATCAACTCACCCAGTTCCGACAGGAGTTCGGCCCCGCAGCCCAGGTACGCATCCAGCTGGCGACCCCAGAGGAAATGCCGGTGCACGGGGTGCTCCACGTCCGCGCCCAGGCCGCCGTGCAGGTGCTGGCCCGCGTGCACGACCCGGGTGCCCGCCTCGGACGCCCACCAGGCCGCCGTCAGCGCGTGCGTCCCGTACCGCATCCCTTCGTCCCGCCGCCAGGCCGACTCATAGGCGGTGACCCGTATCGCCTCGGTGTCCATGTACGCGTCGGCGGCTCGCAGCAGCACGCCCTGGTTGGTGGAGAGCGGACGTCCGAACTGCTCCCTTGTCGTGGTGTGCTGCACCGCTCGCGCCAGCGAGCCCGCGCACACCCCGGCCTGTAGTCCCGCGAACGCCGTTCTGGCCGTGGCCAGTACGTCCTCGTACGCCTCCGCGCCGCCCACCCGCTCGGCCGGGGCACGGTGGAGGGTGAGCCGCCCGGCCGACCAGGGCGCGGTCGTCTCCAGCGGCTCGGCCTGCGCATCGGCGACCCGCACCAGCCACAGGGCGTGTTCCGTGTCCGGGACCAGGACGTGCGTCGCGTCCCGCAGCCACGGCACGACCGGCACGACGCCGCTCAACTCCCCTTCCGTCGAGGCCCGTACGCCACCTCCGCGGGCCGGGAACGCCCCCGTCACCACGGCGCCGCCGTCGCGCAGGGCCGGAAGCAGCCGGTCCCGCTGTCCGGCCGTGCCGTGGGCGGTGAGCGCGAGGACTCCGTACACACAGCTCGCCGCGAAGGGGACCTGGGCGGTGGTCCTGCCCTGCTCCTCCAGGGCGAGGACCAGGCCGAGGAGCCCGACCTCCTCGACGGCCGCCACGAGGCCCGCCCCGCACAGCGCCTTCCACAGCTCGGCGTCCGTCCCCGAACCGGCCGCGGCGAGCCGCTCGTGCGTCGAGAGGTCGGCGAAGATCCGCGCGGCGAGCTCCTGGACGGCCGACTGCTCCTCGGTGGGCGTGAAGTCCATCAGGCCACCTCCGCCCGGAAGACAGGAAGCTCCAACTCGGCTTCCACACGCAAGAATTCGAGACGCACGGCCATCCCTATGCGCACCTCGTCCGGCGCCACCCCCACCACGTTGCTGACGATCCGGACGCCCTCCACGAGCTCGATCAGACCCACCGCGTAGGGCGGGTCGAAGGCGGGGAAGGGCGGGTGATGCATCACGACGTAGGAGTAGACGGTGCCCCGGCCGCTCGCCTCGAACGTGTCCCAGCGCGCCGAGCCGCAGGCGTGGCACCCCGGCAGCCAGGGGAAGCGCGGCTCCGCACAGTCGCCGCAGCGCTGGAGAAGGAGCCGGTGCTCGGCGACCCCGGCCCAGAATCCGGCGTTGTCCCGGTTGACGACGGGCCGGGGACGCAGCGCACGGACGGGCTCCTGGCCCGGGCCGGCGCCGGCCCGCTGCCCGCGCGCAGCCGACCCTGAACTGCCGGAACTCCCGTGTGCGGGCGCGTACTTGAGGATGCGGAAGCGGTGCGTTCCGGCGAGTTCGCCGTTCGCGTGGACGTCCATGCGCGTGGTGACGAAGTGCCCGGTCCCCAGTTTGGTGGTCTTGCGCTCCGACACCGTCTCGATCACGGCGTCGTAGGTCACGCGATCGCCCGGCCGCAGGTCGCGGACGTACTCCTGCTCGCAGTCCGTCGCCACCACCGAGGTGAATCCGGCACCGTCGAGCACCTCGAAGAGCTCGTCGTAACCGGAGGCGCGACCCGTGCCGTCGCCGTGTCCTGACAGGCCGCCCATCGTCCATGCCTGGAGCATCGTCGGCGGCGCGATCGCGTCCGGCCCCGTGTACGCGGGATGGGTGTCGCCCATCGCCTCGCACCAGTGCCGGATCATCGGCTCGTTGACGAGGTCCTTGCCGACACCCGCCGTCGCGGCCGGCTGCCCCTCGAACTTCTTCAACCGGGCAGCGAAATCAATCTCGTTGGACCCGCCCACCCCACTCACCTCTTCCCCCGCCTCATCCCGAGCCGCATCGTCGCGACGATCTCCCGCTGCACCTCGCTCACCCCGCCCCCGAACGTGTTGATCTGCGCCGCCCGGTTCATCCGCTCCAGCTCCCCGTCCCCGAAGGCGCCGGGCGAACCGCCCCGGATCAGGCCCGCGTCCCCCACGATCTCCTGACACATTCGATACGTTTCGACCGCGGACTCCGTTCCCGCGAACTTCACGCCACTGGCGTCTCCCGGCGCCAGGTTTCCGGCCCCCACATCACCCACCAAACGCCAGCTGAGCAGGCGGTTCACCGCCAGCCGGGCATGGGTGGCGGCCAGCTTGGCCTTCACCCATTCGTGGTCAACAGGGCGCTCGAAAGTCACCGGATCGGGTGTACACGCGTACGAGAGCGCCGCCTCGTAGAAGTCCTCGGCCTGCATGCCGATCGCGGCGAGCGCGACCCGCTCGTGGTTGAGCTGGTTGGTGATCAGGCCCCAGCCCGCGTTCTCCTCGCCGACGAGGTTTCCCAGCGGCACCCGGATGCCGTCGTAGTACGTCGCCGTGGTGGTCAGGCCACCGACCGTCTCGATCGGAGTCCAGGAGAACCCGGGCGCTCCGGTGGGTACCAGGATGATCGAAATGCCCTGGTGCTTGGGCGCGTCGGGGTCGGTGCGGCAGGCGAGCCAGATCCAGTCGGCGTTCTGGGCGTTGGAGGTGAAGACCTTCTGCCCGTCGACGGCCCAGGAGCCCCCCTCCCGTACGGCCCTGGTGCGCAGCGAGGCGAGGTCGGTGCCGGCCTCCGGTTCGCTGTAGCCGATCGCGAAGACGAGGTCGCCGCTCAGGATCCGGGGCAGGAAGTACGCCTTCTGCTCGGCGCTCCCGTACTTCATGAGGGTCGGGCCGACCGTGTTCAGGGTGACCATCGAGACCGGCGCGCCGGCCCGGTAGGCCTCGTCGAAGAAGACGAACTGCTCGTCGGGGCCGCGGCCCTGGCCGCCGTACTCGACGGGCCAGCCGAGCCCGAGCAGCCCGTCGGCGCCGATCCGGCGCAGCAGCGCCCGCTGCGCGTCCGGATCCGCGCCGGGCGGCGGTCCACCGGGCATCAAGTCGGCGAAGTACGTGCGCAGTTCGGCGCGCAGCCGCTGCTGACGCTCGGTCGGGGCGAGGTGCACGACGGCGGCCTTCCGTGCGTACGGGCACGTGCGCGGGCGGGCACGTGCGTACGGACATCGGCGGACCCGGGCGCGTCCCACGACCCGGGCCCGCCGATCAGGTTTCTGACTGTCCGTCAGATATAGCCCCGCTGTCAATGCCCCCGGCCGCGGGGGCCCGGCCTCGGCGTGCGAGCGACCCCGCCAACGCCCGGGCGCTCACGTCAACGGCCCGGCCGCTCAGGCCAAGGACTCGGGCGCTCAAAGCCAACGACTCGGCCGCTCACGCCAACAGCCCGTTCGCTCACGCCAACGACTCGGCCGCTCACGCCAACAGCCCGTTCGCTCACGCCAACGGCCCGGGCGACCGCGCCGAAGCGCTGTCACCCGGGCCGCCGATCACCCTAAGGACGGACCCCTTCCACCGGGGAGGCGGATCACCACAGGCGGGAGAAGTTCACGGCGACGTTCCCGTTGCCCTGGTTGATCGAGGTGAAGGCGGACCCGTTCACCTGGGCGGTGTTGCTCTGGTTGGTGGCGCCGGATCCCACGGCCTGCTGCTGGGTGGTGGACGAGTTCCCGCGGTTGTCGTGGCCGACCCCGCTGCCGCTGACGGTCGCCACCGCGGCGTTCGATCCGTGGCCCGCGATGGAGCCGTTGTCGGCCGTGGCGACACCCGAGAAGAGGGCGGCGGCCAGGGGCAGCGCGGCAACGGTGGCCAGGACGCGGGCGGTACGGATGTGTGCCATGTCAATTCCTCCAGGAACCAGAAGTGCGGGTAGTTCGGCTCGTTCAGTCCGTATCCGCAGGAAGCAAGTACGGCCTGTTCCAGGGCAGTTGGCCGACCGCCCCGGACGCTGTGACGACGTCGCGAGATCAGAGTTGCCCACCGAATCCCCGGCGAACCAGTCATTGAGGAACCTTTCGCCCGCAAGCGTGAGGACATGTCGATAAACCCTCAATGCGCCCCCAAACCGTCGGCAGGAGTCCGATTTCGGCAACGGAACCGCGCCTCCCCAAGGGCAGAACCGTTTCGGCTCGGATTCGGCCAACTTTGGCCGCCATCCGCTGCCCGCCTGGGGGACACCAAGACGGCATCGGGGCGCCACCCGGCCGTAACCGGTCCGTCGCCCGGCGCCGATGGGGTCGAGGAGGGGGCGGGAACGAGCCCCAAGGGCGCGGGCCGGGCCGTGCGCCTCGGCGGAAACCGGCCCCGGCCCGCGCCGGGGCGCGACCGTCACCCCTGAAAGGGATTCCCTTTCTCGAACATTCGTACGAACATGGAGTCATGGCCACCATCGACCGGCAGGCCGCCACTCTGGCCCTCGCCCACGCCCTGTCCGCCGCCGAGCGCGGCCTGCCCGTCATCCCGCTGTCCCGCACCAAGCTCCCCGCGCTGCCCTCGCCGCACCGGGACGAGCCCCAGCCGGCGCTGTGCCGGGGCGAGTGCGGGCTGGCGGGCCACGGGGTGCACGACGCCACCACCGACCCGGCCGCGGTGCGTGCGCTGTTCCGGGCCGCGCCCTGGGCCACGGGGTACGGCATCGCCTGCGGCCGGCCGCCGCACCACCTCATAGGGATCGACCTCGACACCAAGCCGCCGCAGGCGGATGCGACGGCGGCGCTCCAACACCTGGCGCTGCGGCACCTGTTCACCATCCCCGAGACCGTGGTCGTGATCACGCCGAGCGGAGGCCGCCACATCTGGCTGACCGGGCCGCCGGGCACGGTGGTGCCGAACTCCGCGAGCCGGCTCGCCCCCGGCATCGACATCCGGGGCGCGGGCGGCTATCTGGTCGGCCCCGGTTCGCTGAGCAGCCGGGGCGTCTACCGACTCGCCCCGGGCACCGCCCACCTCGGCCCGGCCCCCTGCCCCCGCACTCTGCTCGACCTGCTCACCCCGCCCGCCCGGCCCCACCACGCCCACCGGCACGGGGGCCGCCAGGGACCGGGGGACCTCCAGGGCCAGGGCCTGATCCAGTTCGTGCTGGCCGCCCACGAGGGCCAGCGCAACACCCGGCTGTTCTGGGCGGCGTGCCGGGCATACGAGAACGGCATCGGCGAGGACCTGACCGCAGCGCTCACCTCCGCCGCGATCACCACCGGCCTCACCGAACGCGAGGCCCTCGCGACGATCGCCTCGGCGGCCCGGATGAGCACGGCGCGGTGAGGGGGTCTGGGGTGCCGGGTAGCGCGGCGCGGTGAGGGGGTCCGGGGTGGGGCCCGTGCCACAGCTCGATCGGACAGGAGCATCAAGCCTCAGCTTCCCGCTTGGGGCGTGGTCGAAGTGGTCGTTGAGCAGCTTGCAACGAGCGCGCGACCAAAGCTGCCCGTGGAGACTGAGGTCGACCGATTCAGAGCCCTCTGGGACGCCGCTTCAGATGCAACATCTTCGGCGGCGATGACACCCACAGATGAGCACCTGCATGCTGTCGCGCTTGGAGGGTTGAGCAGGAACGGCGCCATCTACAACGCGATCGTTGACCTGCATCAAGTCGGCAAACCGACCGGCCCGCACTACGTGGCAGCCGAGCTTGCGCGCAGGGGCCAGCTGGAAGTCTGCGGCGGCGAGGAGTACCTCTTTGAGTGCATCAAGGTGGCAACGAAGGGCGCCTTCGAAGCAGGCATGAGTATCAGTGGTTTCGCCGTCCTGAGCGCCCACAGAGTCAAAGCGGCGTCGGACGCCCGGCATGCCTTCTTCGCCGCGGCCCTCAGCGGGAGGCCGGATCGGCAGAAACTTGAGGCGGTGTACGAACACGTCGTCGCCTGCCACCCCGATTGGGCCTGGCCCGGAGGCTTCAAGGCAGCTCCCCCTTCGTGACCGAAGCGAGCACGAACGCAGGCTTACGGCACGGCTGGCAGGAGTGGTCTTGACCGGTGTCCACCGTCGGACAACCTGCTTCATGAGAACGCGAGGTACTTGGCCCTGGCTAGCCGTTGCTCTGCGATGCTGGAAGTCGATCGAGAGGGGCCGCAGCGATGCAGTGGAAGATCCACGGTGAACGTCCGATCTACGAGAACAGCTGGGTGAACCTGTGGCTCACCGACGTCGAGACGCCGGACGGGAACCGCTGGGAACACCACGTCGTCAAGCTCCGCCACCTGGCCGTGGCTGCCGTGATCAACGAGCAGCGCGAGGTGCTGATGATGTGGCGACACCGCTTCATCACGGACGCGTGGGCATGGGAACTGCCCATGGGGCTGGTGGAAGAGGGCGAGACGCCAGCCGATGCTGCGGCCCGTGAGGTGCTGGAGGAGACCGGCTGGCGGCCCGGTCCCATCAAGGCACTGATCTACGCCGAGCCGGCCAACGGCATCACCGACTCCCAGCACCACGTCTTCCGGGCCGACGGGGCGACGTACGAGGGTCCGCCGACCGAGAAGAACGAGTCGGACCGGATCGAGTGGATCCCGCTGGCCGACGTGCGGGGCATGATCGACCGGCGCGAGATCGTCAGCAGCGGCTCCCTGGTCGGGCTGCTCTACGTGCTCATGGACGAGGCGATCCGCTGACCTGACGGGGCAGCACCTCCCGGAGCCGGGACTCGAACGCCACCGCAGCCGGCTCCCGACGGAAGGGCTCCAGCTGCTCGTAGAACTCCCGGAGGTGGCCGGCGACTCGTTGCGAGCTGACGGCCGCTGCCGGGGCCAACGCATCCATAGCCGTGTGGCACGCCTCGTCGAGCTTGCCGCGCAGGAGCTGGGTGCGGGCGAGCCAGAAGGCGTGGAAGGCACGGCTTCGGTGGTTCGATGCGTGCTCGCGGCGTAGCGCGTCCGCGATGAGAGGTTCGGCGAGGGCGGCTTCGCCCAGGCGGCCGTGCGCAATACCGGTGTCCACGATCAGCTTCGGTTCGTCGAAGTAGGCGACCCAGGCCGGGTCCGGATCACCCATGCTGATCCGTCCGAAGTGGGTGTGGGCTTCCGAGATCGCGGTGTGGGTCGCACCGCGGTTGCCGAGGGTGGCGTGGGCGAAGGCTTCGCGCATCGCGAGCATGGCCAGCACGCGCGGTGTCGTCCCAGCGGCCGTTCGGGCCTGGTCCTGGGCGGCCGTGACGAGTGCGAGGGCATCCCCGGGCTTGTCCTGGTAGGTGGCCTGGAGGCTCATGCAGGCGAGGACGTTGGCTATGAACTGGCGGTCGTCGATGGCCTTGGCCAGGCCAAGAGATTCGGTGAAGTAGGCGCGTGCCTGCTTGTACTGGCGGGCGTCGAAGTAGGTCCACCCTGTGAGCCGGGCCAGCTCGGCAGCGACGCTGTGCAGGCCGTCCCGTAAAGGAGCCGGACGCTGCTCCTTGAGGAGGTCGACGACGTAGCGGAGCTGGCCGACGACCGCCGGCCGTAAGGTCTCGCCGCCGTGCTCGTCGTCCCGGCGCCAGTAGTCCGCGATCGATGAGTGCAGCGCGTCCAGCGTCGACGTGCTGAGATCCCGCTTGGCCGCCAGAGCGAGGATGCTGTCGACGTCCGCCCCCGGTAGTCCGGCGACCAGCGGTTCGACGGCTGAGGTCGGCACCTCGGCCGGTTCGCGGGGCGTGACCGTCAAGCTAGGCGGCGTCTCCCAGGAGCGTCGGGCAAGACCGAGCATGTGCCCGGGGATGCGTAACCCGTCCGAGATCCGTTCGATCACGTCCATGTGCAGCAGCTGCCGCCGTCCGGCGATCACCTCGCCCACGCGGCTCGGGGTCAGGTCACAGCGGCGCGCGATCATCGACGGATAGATGCCTGCTCGTGCCTTGACCAGCTGAAAGATGCGGCCGAAGTCTCTGGCCTGGCATGCCTCGATCATCACTGAATCCGTGAGCAGGCCAACCGGGAGTTCCTTCGAGCGAGATGGCTCAGGCATCGGCACGCTCCGGCATGAGGACTACGGATCGCTGCACTTGGTCAACCGAGGGTGATGTTACCCAAGTTGGGTAATCCGCTTGGCCTTTCTGGTCGGGCCCGCGGATCGCGATGCTCCTGGCCATGGTGAACGGACAGGACAACGTACGGATGACGTTGCGGGTCTCCCGCGACTCCGGCCAGACGTGGGGGCCTCGCGCAGAGGTCCGCGTGGGCGAGAACCCGGTGGTCCCGGAGAACCCGGGCCGCTACCCGCCGTGCGTCTGCCCCCGGTGCTCGCAGCAGGCCCGGAACGCCGTCGCATCCTTCCGGATGGTGTCGTGATGCGGTGCGTGCACTGGCGCGGGGTGCCCGTCGATCTGGTACGGGAAGCGCAGGAGAAGTCGGCCGCCCCGTACATCGACAGGGCCGTGCAGTGCCAGCAGTCCGCGCATGACGAAGGTGAGCACTTCGGTCTCCTCACCGACGCCGGCGCATACGGAACCGCACTGTGGCTCCGCTGGCACGGGGCGGACGAGGCGGGACTTGTCGTGCTGCCGGACTGCCCGGTGGTCGCCCCGGGTCCTGACGGTGAGGGCTGCTGTCTGTTCGCCAACCACGCCAAGCAGCACACCTGGGAAGACACCCTGGAGGAGGTCTCGTGCACCAACTGATCACGAGCCCGCACAAGACCCGGCGCCCTCGCTCGCCTCGCAACGAACAGTGCGGGGACTGCGGTGGCAGCGGCGCCAGCTCGTCCGGCAAGACCTGCGGCACCTGCAACGGCCTGGGCGAGATCCACTGCCACGCCGACCGCCAGGAGTCCCGTGTGCTGTCCCGCTCCGTGATCCGGAAGGAGGGCCACCGATGGCCCACGCTCTGATCGCTTCCCCGTTCCTCGACGGACACCTTCTCCTCAAGCCGGGAGCAAGGGCCGGCGCCCGAATCTCCGCCGACCACTTCGAGGGCCTGCGCCAGCTCGCCGCCGAGGGTGAGTCGCTTCCCACCTGGGCGGTGCAGACCGCCGCCGACACGTGGGGCCTGGACCTGGGCGGCCGCCCCGCGCAGGGCACCGTGCTGGTGCGCGAGCCGTCCCCGTACGGCTACTGCCGGGCCTCCTGGGAGATCAACCTCGGCTGCAACTTCGGCTGCAAGCACTGCTACCTCGGCGAGCGCCCGTTCTCCGGCCTCGGCTGGGGGGACAAGGTGCACCTGCTGGACATCATGCGTGAGGCCGGTGTCCTCTGGCTCCAGATCACCGGCGGCGAGCCCACCATGGATCCTCACTTCCAGGGCGCCTACCGGTACGCCTGGCTGGCCGGGATGATGCTCACCATCTCCACGAACGGCTCGCTGCTCTGGCGGCCGGACCTCCTCAAGCTCTTCCGCGACTGCCCGCCCTACCGGCTGGTGGTCAGCATGTACGGGGCGAGTGAGGAGTCCTTCGACACGCTCACCCAGCGCCGCGGGGCGTGGAAGGCGTTCCGGCGCGGCATGGACGCCGCCCGTGAGGCGGGGCTGCCGCTGCGGATCAACGTCGTGGTGACCGAGGACAACGCCTCCGAGGCCGACGAGATGGCCGCCCTCGCCGACGAGTGGAACGTCGAGAACCACGCGTACACGAACATGACGCCCACGATCTACGGCGGCGGAGAGCCGCTGCTCGCCCAGTCCGCTGCCCACCTGCGGCAGCGCAAGCCGTTCGCCGGCTGCAACGCGGGACACACCTTCTTCCACGCCGACCCGCACGCCAAAATCTCGATCTGCAAGGTCGGCCGCGACGACCAGATCGACCTCATGGCCGAAGGCATCGACGGCCTCACCCGGCTCGGCGCCATCGCCGACCGCCTCATGCTTCGCACCGGAGGGTGCGAGGGCTGCGCCCTGTCCGGCACCTGCCGGGTCTGCCGCCCCCTGGCCAAGCACTACCAGGAGGCCAAGGCGCCGCTGCACAGCTACTGCCAGCACGGAGACAAGGAGAACGCCTCATGACCCCACCCGTACCGGTGACCATCCTCCCCGGCCCGCCGGCCTCGGCCCGCCGCGCCGCCCCGCCCGTCGCAACCGCGTCGATCACCGCCGTCCAGGACCTCGACGTGATCGTGGAGAGCGCGGAGTGCTCCTGCGACGCCGGGGACGACAACCCCCACTGACCGACACGATCCGATCAACTCCGTTCAGGCCCCGGCGTACTCGCGTCGGGGCCTGAGCCCTGCCCGGCTCACCGCTAGCTAGGGTGCCGCTCATGTTCTTCCGCTGGGACTGGCTCCGGCCCGTGCTGACCGCGCCGATCGTGCCGACTCTCGGTCCCGTCCACCCCAACGCCCTGACCGTCGACGCTTTCGAGGACATCCTGCGAGCGGCCGGCACGGGCGACTTCCTGCCCTACGACAAGGACCGGCGCTGGGGCGGCGAGAAGCACGAGAAAGTCCTCCCCGAGGACGTGGTGCACCAGCCCGAGCACACCCTCATCCCCACCCTGACCCGACGCGGACGCGGCACTGTGAAGGTCTTCGCCTACGGACTCCCTGACAGCGTCATGGAGGAGGCCGCCGAGCTGGCCGCCAAGCTCGCCGCCTCGCACAACGTGGTCAACGCCCGGGTCGTACGCCCCCTCGGGCCCGAGACCACACACCCTCACGGCACCCGCATCCAGTTGAAGGACTTCACCATCGCCCTCTGCCCCGCCCCTGATGGCCCGGTCCGACCCTCCACCACCTGGCCAATCGATGTGCAGGACACCTTCGCCCCATTCGCCGAGGTCATGGCAGGTGATGGGCTGACCTTCCTCCACACGCAGATGCTGGCCGACCAGTGCGGCCCGGTCCTCGCCGTCGCCATCGAGGACCGCATCGTGGGCGCGATCGGCCCCATGGAAGTACGCCCCGACCCAATCGGGCGCCCCCAGCTCATGCCCCAGTACTTCGCTGTTCTGCCCGAGGCCCGAGGCCAGGGCCTCGGCCGCGTCCTGTGGCGGGCCGCGATGCACTGGGGCCAGACCCACGGCGCTGCCTACCAACTCCTCCAGACCGAGGTCGGCGGCCCCTCTGACCGACTGTGCCAGGCCGAAGGGCTGACCTCCCTCGGCTTCACCCACACCACGTCCGCGTAGCTCCTGACCGCGCCGCCTTCCCTGTTCAGCTGCCCCAAGCCATCGGCGACCTCAGCCCCAGAAAGTCAGCCACGACGGCGGATGCGCCGATCGACCACCCGCCACGTGTGTCTCCAGCAACCACCCACCAGCCCCGGCCACGCTTCCCCAATCCGTCACGGTCTCGGCCACGTTGCAGCCTGAGCGCTGCCGCTGGCCTCGCCTGACGGATGGACAGGAGGGACGGCCGACCGGATCACGGCTGGTTGAACATCGATCCGCGGTGACCGGTGAGGACTTGACAGGCGTCCCGCTCCTGCTGGCCGCGCTCGCCGTGGGACAGCTGGCGGGGTTCTCCGCAGGTCTGGCTACCCGCTTCTCGGACCTTTGCGGCGCGAGTGGGCGGGGGCCGTCGCAGGCGGTGGCGGAGACATGGAGCCAGCGGGCGGCCTTGATCCAGTAAAGAAAATTTGGACAGCTCACCCCTCCGGCCGCGCCGGCCGGTAGGAGTGGGCTGCTTTGTTATGTATTGAACGCTTAATTGGCTGAATCGCCTATTCGCCCGCTGTGCCTGGGTTTGTTCATGGGATCGACGAAAACCATCCACGGGTGAACCGCGGTTGGCTCATCTGGTCGGTTTATCCACAGACAGGGGCCACATGACCCTTCGACGGACGTATTCGTTTTGTCGACCGCACTGGCCGCACCGGGGGAGAGGCCCGTTTCGCGCGGGCACGGGAGGCGTGATCCAGGTCATCTCGCACGGGGTCACACGCGGGACGTTTCTCGCACCTCTATACGTGATCCGAGGACGGACGGCTCTTCCGAGCTGTCCGGAACGGCGGCATGCTCAGCAACGAGTACGGCGCCGCCTGGAAGGCCGCTCACCTCTCCGTCCTCACCGAACAGGAAGCCACGACGCCCCTTGCCGAAGTCCCGTACGGACTGCGCGCTCCCTGCGTCTCCCTCTGGCTGGAGTCCGGTGTCTCCCCGGCCGAGGGCGCCCGCCGCGCCGGCCACAGCATCGCGGTCCTCTTCCGCTTCTACGCCAAGGCAATACATGGGTCGGAAGACAGAGACAACGCTCTGATTGAGAGTCGTTTGCTCTAGCGTCACTTCAACGCGACCTGCCCGCTCACCTCTCCAGCAGGAGCAGGAATAGCGATGGCAGATTCCCCGCCCACCTCGGGCCTCTCAAGGAAGTGATCGAGAAAACCCTCCAGTCGGGATACGACGAATTCCCACTCGTCGAGAACAATAGAGGAAGCATTCAGAAGACCTGAGCGACCATGCAAAATGTCCGATGACTTCTTGTAGATATGGCGAGATAGTCTGATTACGCCAAGAACCTCTCCGTATCTACTCTGCTCGACAAGGCCGAGCACAAAGGCTAGTTGAGCATCCGCACCGTTTGAAATTGTCGGAGGCCGATCCGGCTTGCAGACAAGCCTGTAGGCATCAGACGAGACCCTCTCGATCCGAAGCCTCAACTCCAGAACCTTGATTCTACGCAACGAGAGGTCGGTCACATCCATTCAGAAATCCCACTCCCCAAGCATCGAGCATGCATCAAGCCCTGCTTTGATCTCCAACTTCAGATCGGCTTTCGCTCCTTCTCCGCCATGTGCAGCGCTGTTCCACTTGGCAACGTGATGCCCACACGCTTGCCGAGCCTTGTCGACAGGGTGAGAAAGATCCGGATCCAAAGAGATGATCTGCTTAGCTGCATCGAGTCGCTTGATGGTTGTCATCGCTCCATCCAGGAGCCCCAGCGACGTAGCCACGTTCTCCCCAGAGAAAAGCGAGTATCGAACGACGCACTGCCTCAAAGCATCATCCAGCGCCTGCCGCAACAACCCTCGAATAATCTGAACCTCATTGAGGTATCCCGTAGACGACACCTTGGGTGAGAACTGCCATACCGACTCCGCGTCCCTAATGAGGACCCGCCAAAGCTCGTCGGTCTTCTCAACAGAGATCTCTCCCCTGATCCCATCACGACTCACGACCCACGCCTCGCACACATGACTCCGCGCCAGAAGATGCTCCTTCAAACGCTCATCGTGAGTTAGAACGATGACGCGCCTACCCTTGGCCAGGTCAGAGATCACAGCGGCGAGCCTGTCAACCCTGATTTCATCGAACGAATGGACGGGATCGTCGAGGATCAGAAAATTGAAGGGTCCAGAACCAGCCGTCGCAAACAGCGGAGCAAGCAAGAAGGCATTTCTCTGCCCCGCGCTCAGCATGGCAAGCTCCAGCTTGTTCCCGTCAGCTCCCTGTACGGAAATTTCAGCTCGCGTCCGCTTCAGGCTTACCGATTCCAGGACGATTCCAGCATCTTTCAGTAGACGCTCTACCTGTACGCCGGCCTTTCCTTCGAAACGCACAGTGCGGCCGGCACGGAGACGGTCCTCAAGTTCACCGATGCACTTGCGTGTCCCCTCCCAGAGGGGAGCAGACTCAGCTTCCTCATGCTCCTGCTCCCAGGCCGCGATGTACGGCTCTAGCGTCGCCCTACGCCCCCGTCGCCACTGAGCGGAAATATCACTTAGCTCGATCGCCTTACTATAAAGACCCTTCCAGGACTCCCCTGAAAGTTTTGCTCGAATTCCGAGGAATCCTGTTACTACAGGGGCGACAGGCTGTTCGCCGTACGCCTCGAATGTCGCGAGAAGAGCCGCGTACTCAGAGCGGAAACCGTCGAGCAATGGTTCATCGAAATCTGCTACGCCTGAGACTATGTCGAGAACCATCGGGATGATTCCAACGGCTCCACGAAGTGCCTTCAGTGAGGCGTTTGCTGCATTTCTCCTTGGGGCCGTCTCTGCAACATTTGCCAGGTTGTCGGTAAGGCGCTGCACCCAATCGGAAACCTCACTGTCGCAGACCGGGCAGATGTATCCGCAGTTGGCAACCTGCTCGACCTCTGAATGGAGAGAAGTCAGGTGAACCGCCAGACGATGGTGAACTGTGGGGACGTCCCCTAGTGCCAACTCCAGAGCACGGTCGACATCGCGCAGCGAAGCATCCAGTCTTTCGATTCCAGCCGCTGTAACCTCAGGTAGAGTTGTGCCGACTTCGGTGAGGCCGTTCTCGATCAGCCAGGCCCGTATGTCACCCACATCCCCACTCCAGGACACGTCTGGAAGATGGTTCTGCGGTTCAAGTTCCAAGAAGTGGGCATCTACCCTTGCCACTCTCTCCTTGGCACTCTTGAGTGCGGCTGCGAGACGCTTACGACTAGCGGTTGCGGAGGAACTGATCTCCTCAACGCGACGTTCCAGGTGATCAAAGCAGCCACCGAGTGCGAGCAGATTCTCAATGTACCTCTGAAGGTCTTCGTGCTGCTGCACACGCCTCTCTACATCGGCATACGAAAACACCGGTGGGTGAGATTCCACGGCGTAACTCCATGGGGTCTCCGCGATTTCAAAACTCGCAACTCCCCCACTGGAAAACTCACGGATGGAATAGAAGTTATTAACTTGCCCATCCTTGTCGATTCGAGCTGTAAGTCGAAGTGACTCTTCGCCTCGCGTTAGAACGACTTCAACCGTAGATTCTTCCGCATCACGGGCACAGTTCACTTTCTCCCACAGTGGACTCTTCCCACTTCTTGCAGTCGCCGGAGCAACAGCCGCCCACCAGTCCGATCGACCCGAAAGCGCCGTCCTAATCCCATCAGAGATGCTCGACTTCCCAGACCCATTAGGACCATGAAGAATGGTCACGCCAGGCGTCGGGTCGAACTGGAAGGAAAAAGGAACAGTCGCGCCCTGAAACCCCTCGATCCTCAGTGAAACCAGGTCCCATGAAAGACCACTCGTAGGATCCCATGCATCGCTTCTCCCCCTTCCTCCGATCTCTTCGATCAGAGCGAGAAGGTTCCCCCAAGCCTGCCTCTTCTGGGGGCTGTTCGCACGAGCCTGTGCGATCTTGCTTTCCTCGGCAAGGTCCGCATACGTCAGGAGGCTCAGCTCGCTAGAGCCGGCCGAGGATCGGGCGGGACCGCCATCGGGGGCTGAACTGGTAGCCGTGTGACGATGAGGGTCCACTGATGCTCCCTGTGCAGAACGCTCCTTGCGATTTGCGATGCTACCCGGGTAACTAAAGCTGGTGCATGGGGTTTTGCCCGGTTCCCTTCCCCTCCATCTGATGCGCACGTGGTGGTCCACGCCTGGTCCACACTCGGTGATCCAAAGCGGCACACAGGCGGTGCAGGGTGAGACAGCTTCTACAAGGAAGGGGCGCCCCTGGTCGGGGCACCCCTTCTGATCAGTACGTTCTCTGACCTGCTTGCGGTGGGTGTGGGATTTGAACCCACGGTGACTCGCGCCACGACGGTTTTCAAGACCGTTCCCTTAGGCCGCTCGGGCAACCCACCCACGCCCCGCCGACCAGCGGCGGAAGCGGCTACAGCCTACCGGCTACGGGTCAGTTGCTGTCGCCCTTGCGTTCGCCCAGGGTGATCGTGACCGTCGTCTCCTTGCCGTCGCGCTTGTAGGTGAGGGGGACCTGGTCGCCCGGCTTGTGCGTCCAGATCTCGCTGATCAGGGTCGGGCCGCTGTCGATCGGCATGTCGCCGAACTTGGTGATCACGTCGCCCGGCTTCAGACCGGCCTTGTCCGCGGGGCCGCCCGCGGTGATCGGCTGCTGGCTCCCGTTGCCCTGCGGCGAGATCTGGGCGCCGTCCGCGCCACCGCCCGGGGCCGCGCCGCTGCCCTGCTGGATGCCGACCGAGGCGCCGATCACCGGGTAGACCGGCTGACCGGTCTTGATCAGCTGCTCCGCGACGTTCTTGGCCTGGTTGATCGGGATGGCGAAGCCGAGGCCGATCGAGCCCGCCTGGGACTGGCCCATGCCGCCGCCACCGCCCGTACCCGCCGACTGGATCGCCGAGTTGATGCCGATCACCGCGCCGGCCGAATTGATCAGCGGGCCACCGGAGTTGCCCGGGTTGATGGAGGCGTCGGTCTGGAGGGCGCTCATGTACGAGGCCTTGGAGTTCTGGCCGTCACTGGAGGCCACCGGGCGGTTCTTGGCGCTGATGATGCCCGTGGTGACGGTGTTGGACAGGCCGAAGGGCGCACCGATCGCGATGGTCGAGTCGCCGACGGCCACCTTGTCGGAGTCGCCGAGGGACAGCGGCTTCAGGTTGGCCGGGGCGTTCTTCAGCTTCACGACCGCCACGTCGTAACCCTGGGCGCGGCCCACGACCTCCGCGTCGTACTTCTTGCCGTTGGAGAACGTCGCGGTCAGCTTGCCGCCGCCGCTCGCCGCGGAGGCCACCACGTGGTTGTTCGTGAGGATGTGGCCTTCCTTGTCGTAGATGAAGCCGGTGCCCGTGCCGCCCTCGCCGTCGTTGCCCTGGGCGTCGATGGTCACCACGCTGGGCAGCGCGTTGGCGGCGACGCCCGCGACCGTGCCCGGGTCGCGCTTGAAGTCCTTGGGGGTGTCGGAGGAGGCGACCGTGGTGGAGCCCGAGCCGTGGTCGTCCCGGTCGGCGGCGAAGTAGCCGATCGCTCCGCCGATGCCACCGGCCACCAGGGCGGCCGCGACCACCGCCGCGATCAGACCGCCGCCGCGCTTGCGCGGGGCCGGCTGCTGCGGGGCGCCCCACGGCTCGCCGCCGTGGCCCGCGCCGCCGCCTCCGTAGGAGGGGAGCGCGGGCGGGGGCGGCGGCCAGCCCGCGCCACCGCTGTGCGGGGGCGCCGACTCGTGCGCCGCGTACGCCGGCTGGGCCGGGGCTCCCGGAGCCGCCGGCATCGGCTCGGTGGCCGGGTCGGGGGCGGGCCCGGCGTACGGGGTGGCCCCTTCCGGCTGGGGCGCGGGCCGCTCGTGGGCCTCCCCGCGCGATCCGGGCTCGTGGGCTTCCCCGTGCGGGACGGGCTCGTGGGCTTCCCCGTGCGGGACGGGCTCGTGGACCAGGGTCTTGTCCGCCTCGGCGGGCGCGGCAGCCGGAGCGGCGGGGGCCGCGGCGGGCGCGGGAGGTGCAGCAGGTGCAGACGACGGGGCAGGCGGAACGGCCGGGACCGCGGTGCCCTCGTTCTCGGTGCTCACAGCTTGCTCTCCTCGGTATCCACTGGGTCTTGGGGACGGGACGGTAGGCGGTCTGGGCGTGCTCGGTGCGGGCGGTGCTCGGCGTCGCCGCCGGGCACCGGCGTGGGGCTCGGCGACATCCATGGTGCGCCCGGGGTCCGACATCCGACCCCGCGCAGCCATGGGGCGCCCGGGTCCGACATCGGCCCCGCACTGTGCGGATGCCTCCGCTCAGCTTTTCCCACCGCACGTCAGGCCACTGTAAGCAGGACCTGTGTATTCGTGCGCCAACCTGTGGCCCGGCGGTGGCACGATGACGCGGTGACCCAAGCACGACAGCACAGCCCGCACCGCCCCGACCACGCCCCCGTCCAGGTGGTGGCCCACCGAGGAGCCTCCGAGGACGCCCCCGAGCACACGCTGGCCGCGTATGTGAAGGCGATCGAGGACGGGGCCGACGCCCTGGAATGCGATGTCCGCCTGACCGCCGACGGCCAGCTCGTCTGCGTCCACGACCGGCGCGTCAACCGCACCTCCAACGGCCGCGGTGCCGTGTCCGCCCTGGAGCTCTCCGAGCTCGCCGCGCTCGACTTCGGCTCCTGGAAGGACAGCGAGGAGAGCCCGGACTGGGGAGACCGCGAGTTCACCTCCGTACTGACCCTGGAGCGGCTGCTCGAACTCGTCGCGGACGCCGGGCGCCGGGTGGAGCTGGCCATCGAGACCAAACACCCCACGCGTTGGGCCGGACAGGTCGAGGAGCGCCTCCTGCACCTCCTCAAGAGGTTCGGCCTCACCGAGCCGCCGCCGGCCGGTGAGACATCGCCGGTGCGCATCATGAGCTTCTCCGCCCGCTCCCTGCACCGGGTGGCGGCGGCCGCGCCCGACATCCCGACCGTGTACCTGATGCAGTTCCTGTCGCCGCGGCTGCGCGACGGACGGCTGCCCGCGGGCGCGCGGATCGCGGGCCCCGGCATGCGGATCGTGCGCAGCCACCCCGCCTACATCGAGCGACTGCACCGCGCGGGGCACCGGGTGCACGTCTGGACGGTCAACGAACCCGAGGACGTGGATCTGTGCGTAAGCCTCGGCGTGGAGGCAATCATCACCAACCGTCCGAAACAGGTCCTGTCCCAACTGGGGCGCGCATAACGGTCCTTACAAGGAGTGCACCGGCGCGTTCGCTCCGTGTTCGACCGTGACGAATGCGTCTCCCGTCGCCCGTTGGCCGGTTTCCGGTCCAGTCCATTGGGGCATCCACACCGTGGCGTGGGGCGAAGGAGGTCTCGGGGGTGGCGTTGGTGGTGGCACAGGAGGTGCCCACGTCGTCGAGCATGGCCGTACCCCATGGCCCTGCGGGCGTGGGCAAGGCACGACACACGATGCGTGAGCAGCTGCTCGGCAGCGGGGTGTCCGATTCGGTCGTGGACGATGCCGTACTGATCCTGTCCGAACTGCTCAGCAACGCCTGCCGGCACGGCAGGCCGCTGGGGCGGGCGGACATAGGCGACGGCGATGTCAGGGCGGCCTGGCGAATCGACAAGGCAGGACGGCTGACCGTCGAGGTGACGGACGGCGGCGGCCCGACCAGACCGGTCCCCGCGACACCGTCGGTGACCGCGCGCGGCGGCCGGGGGCTGAACATCATCAGCGCTCTCGCCCAGGAGTGGGGCGTCCGGGACAGCGCGTCCGGTGAGGTGACCGTGTGGGTGATTCTCCTGGCGGGGCATCGCCGCGACGATTTCGCTACGCGCGTCGCGGGCCCGGGAGCAGCTCTGGAGTTCGCGGACGCCTTCGACGATCTGGACTGACCGGACCGTGACCGGACCGTACGACCGGCCCGGTCCCGGGCCGGGACCGTACGACCGACCGCGGCCCCGGCCGGTCCGGGACGCGCGGGCGATCCGGAGGGACGCCGGCGACCTCCGGGGCCGGGCCGGGTGGCCGGCTCGTCCGCCCGGGGCCGGTCCGTGCGGCTAGGCTCGCGCCCGACACAGCGACACCGCACCACCGCAGTCGGGAGAGAGCCCCACCATGGCCAAGAAGCGTCCCCAGGCGAAGGCCGGCAAGCCGCAGATCAGCGACGGGGAGATCCCGGTCGTCGGGGCCCGTGAGCCCTGCCCCTGCGGCTCCGGCCGCCGTTACAAGGCCTGTCACGGGCGGGCCGCCTCGCACGCCGTGACCGAGCTGGTCCAGCGCCCGTTCGAGGGTCTGGCCGGCGAGTGCGACTGGGTCGCGCTGCGCGAGCTGGTCCCGGCCGCGACCGTCCCGCTGACCCTGAAGGACGGCCTGCCCGAGGGCGTGCCGGCGGTGACCCTCGCGACCGTGCTGCCGATGGCGTGGCCCGCGCTGCGCCGCGAGGACGGCTCGGTGCTGCTCGGCCTCCAGAACGACACCCCCTCCGGCGACCTCAGCCGCGACCTGGCCGACACCCTCAAGCGCGCCCTGGTCGCCGAGCCCGGCTCGCCGGTGGCCGCCCAGCGTGCCGAGCCCGACGGCGTACGCCTCCAGGACCTGCTCGACCCGGCCGCGGCCTTCGAGCCCGAGGTGCACACCGGCTTCGAGTTCTGGGTGCCGGACGCGGAGGGTGCCGCGACCGAGGTGGCGGCCTCCCTGGAGCGCGCCAACGCCGCGGCGATCCCGACCGTACGGCTGAAGTCGGTCGACTCCTCGTACTGGTGCGAGACGCCGGAGAAGAACCACCTGCGGTGGGTCATGCCGCACGCCGAGGAGAAGCTGCTCGACGCGCTGGCCCGGCTGCACGCGGCCGGCACGTCCTCGCTCGGCGAGGGCACCCGTCTCGTCGGCTCCTTCCGGGCGCACGGTCTGACCGTGCCGGTGTGGGACCTGCCCAGCGGCATGGGCGCCGAGGAGTGCGAGAAGCCGGCCGCCGAGTTCGCCGAGCGGCTCGCCGGGGCGCTCGCGAACGAGGAGCCGCTGACCGCGGAGGAGCGCCGGGCGCGCGGCGGGCTCACCAACCGCCAAGTGACCCTCAGCTGAAAGTGACGGAAGGGGCGGTTCGAACCCCGGAACAGGTGACTCCTGTCACAACTCCCCGTACTGACAGGTAAATCGGTGTCCGAATTACCGAGATCGAATTTGCGAACGACCGATCTCTTGTTACCGTTCTAAGAGCCCGGTCGCTGGTGCATCCCCCGTCGCCAGCGACCGGGCCCTTCCATGTGCGGGTCCGGTCAACGAGCCGCGGGTTCCGACGAGTTGCTGCCGGAACGCAACAGCAGCGGTGCGTCCTCTCCCGCCCCCGAGAACTCCGCGATCGCCGAGTACGCCCCCATGGCCGCGGATCCGCCGGTGCGGCCCTGCCGCGGGCTCTCACAGGAATCCGGCTGGTCGTCGGCCGCGACCTGGCAGTTCGTCTCGACGGTCCGCCCGTCCGGGCCCATCAGCGTCAGCACCGCACGCAGCTCCTGCCCGGTGGCGTTGCGGTAGTAGGTACGCGCCCAGGTGTCACGCCCCTGTCGCAGGACACAGGTCTGCGCCTCGACCCCTTCGGGAGAGACCAGTTCGGGCCCGCAGTGGGCGGTGGCGTCCAGCGCGGCCCGGCCCAGTGGCTTGTTCGTCCGCACGAGGGCCGCCGCGAGGGGGCTTTTTGCGTCATCCGCCGCGCTCTTGTGCTCGGGTCCTCCGGCCGGCCCCGCGGAGGCGACGAGCGGCAGCAGCACGGTGCCCACCACGACGGCGGTGAGCCCGGCGACGCGGAGGTGCTGGAGATTCATGGAGGGGACCCGCCTGCCCTGGACATCCTGATGGTGGGCCGAAGATATCCACGGAAACCGGGCGCCCCGCGATGCGCACGCCCAATTCCCGTACAACCAGGGCCCGCTCGCACCCGAAAGAGTGAAGGCGGCCCGGGAACCGGACCGCCTTCTCGCTCATTGGGCGTCCCGGCTCCCGCCTGCTCGCTTCCGGGCCCGCCCGCTCTCAGTACGCCAGCCGGCTCCCGCCGTCCGGGGCGCTGGTGCTCGCCTCGACCAGCGCGTCCACCACCGCCTCCACATCCGGCAGCCAGGGCCCGCCGGACCCCGACGCGGGGGGACGCTCCCAGCGAATCTGCCCCTTGCCGGTCCGCGACGGGGGCAGCACCAGGTAGCCGCCCTCGCTGTGGAACCGCAGCGAACTGGGCACCCAGTCCTTGGAGTAGAGCAGTTCGCCCAAGCGCTCCATCGAGTACGGAGCCACCAGGAGCGACCACCGGGTGGGCGTCGCCACGACCGGGCCGAGCCGCACGCCCATGGCGTCCAGGGCGGCGAGCGCCCGGGCGCCGGCCAGGGCCGGGAGGCTGATCGCGCAGGGTGCCCCGGCGCCGGTGGCGAGCAGGACCGGCGCGTCCGGCCGGTTCGTCCACCACCAGCGGATCATGCGCTCGTCGGTGGTCGCCGCGAGCAGTACGGGGTCGAAGGGGTGCGCCCCGGGCACCACACATTCAGGGTCGGGACAGGCACAGCCGCGTCCGTCCGCGGCCAGTCCCACACCGGGGAGCACGGGCCATTTCCATTGGGTCGCACAGGTCAGCGCGGCGCCGAGCTGAGCAGCCCTTTCACTGCGCCGGAACCGGAACCTGCGTCGCCTTCCGAGGATCTCGCGCATGAGCGCTCGTTCCTTTCCGTTGAACGCCGAGTCCACATCACACCATGTGTGCATCTCTTCACTGCGCGTACTCGCTCTGTGAACCTGCGGTACGGGGCACCCGCCAGAACCGAACACGGACGGTCACCACTGGCTGCGACGGCCACTGCCCGTAACCATTTAAAGCATGGCGAAGGGTGGCGCGTACGTGGCGCTTGCCGTCCTGCGTACAAAAAACCCCGCCGCTCGGGGATGGGGCGTGGCCGGACGGCTCTTAAGACGCTCAGGCCGGCCACAAGGTTCCGAGGCGCTCTCAACTGCCCCGGACCACACCGATTACGTACCCAACGCGGTTGAAACGACGCACAGTTGAACGGCCTCAGTCGACCCCAGCGCTGGGCCACCAGGGTCATTTTTTGGCCAAGTTCAACGCCCCATGGACACCAACAGTCCCGCTATGACAATGCTGGACATCCCCTTACTTGTGCGTGTACATGTGGATGCATTGATAGCGGCGCAGAATGACATGGGGGTTTGCGATGCTATTGCGCAGAATCGACCCGTCGGAAAGCCGGCCGACATGAGCGCCCCTCACCTGCCGAAAGTGGCTGGAATCGATCCAGCCGTTCCACCCCCCGCGCACACTCACGCGCCTCTGCCCTCGCCCGCCGCCCACACCCCGCCCGGCGCGGTGCTCCAGGACCGCCTCGCCGGCTGGGTCTCCGACCTCACCACGCTCCACGAACTCACCGAGCGCCTGGCCCGCACCACCGTCCTCGACGAGGCCCTCGACGAACTCCTGAAGGCGGGCGCCGCCCTGGTCGGCGCGCGCCGCGGCCTGGTCGTCCTGGAGCCCTCCGACGGACTCGGCCCGACCGTCACCAACGGCCTGGGGCTCGCCCACGCCGACCTGGGGCACATCGAGACCGTGCCGCGCAGCGTCACCGCGTACGGCCGGATCCTCGACGGACTCCCCGGCGCCGACGGCGGCTGCGACCTCATGGCGGAGGGCGAGGGACTCGACCCGCGCCACCGCGAGGTCGCCGCCCGCCTGGGCTACGCCGCCAGCTACGCGCTCCCCCTCGCCGCCGAGTCGGCGGGCCGGCTGGGCGCCGCCGTCTGGCTGTACGACGAGAGCGCCGAGCCCGTCGAGCGCCAGCGGCACCTGGCCGGGCTCTACATCCGGTACGCGGCCGAACACCTGGCCCGGCTCATCGAGCTGGAGCGGGCCCGCGCCCATGTGGCCACCGTCGCCGAGGAGCTGCTGCCCAGCCGGCTGCCCCGGGTCGCCCGGGTCCAGCTGGCCGCCCGACACCGCACCGGGCCGCGCGGCGGCGGCGACTGGTACGACGCGCTGCCGCTGCCGGAGGGCGCGCTCGGCCTCGCGGTCGGGTCCGTCACGGGCGCGGGTGCGAGCGCCGTGGCCGCGATGGGCCGGCTCCGCGCGAGCCTGCGGGCGTACGCGGTCATGGAGGGCGAGGACCCGGTGGCGGTGCTCTCCGACCTCGAACTGCTGCTGCGCCTGACCGAGCCCGCCCGCTCGGCGACCGCCCTGTTCGCCTACTGCGAGCCCGCCCGGCGCAAGATCGTCCTGGCCGGCGCCGGGCACGCACCGCCCCTGGTCATCGGGGACCGGCGCACCGAGTTCGTGGAGACCTCGCTCTCGGCGCCGCTCGGCATGCTGGCCTGCTGGGAGGCGCCCAGCGTGGAGCTGTCGCCCGACCACGGAGAAACGGTGCTGCTGTACACCGACGGGCTGCTGCACCGCACCGGTGAGCCCATGGACCGCGCCTTCGCCCGGCTGCACTCGGCCGCGGCGAGCGTCCCCAAGGCGATCCGCGACGACCCGGACGCCGTGCTCGACCACGTGCTGCGCACCGTGCTCCCCGACGGCCTCGACGAGACGGACGGCGCCGAGGACGTGGTGATGCTCGCCGCCCGCTTCGCCTAGCGCCCGGCCCCGGTCGCGGTAAGAGGCACTAGGACCCTGGACCCCCTTCCGCACGCCCGTACGATGGAAGGCGGCCCAGTGTCGTACCAAGGAGCAGACGTGTCAGAGGAGCTCACCCCGGAGATCCCGGAAGAGACCACGGACGAGAAGCCGATCCAGCAGCGGAAGAACGGCCTGTACCCGGGCGTCTCCGACGAGCTGGCCGAGAACATGAAGTCCGGCTGGGCCGACACCGAGCTCCGCGGCCTGGAGCCGGTCGCGCAGGCCGGCCACACCGCCGACCGCCGCGCCGCGCTCTCCAAGCGCTTCCCGGGCGAGCGTCTGGTGATCCCCGCGGGCAATCTGAAGACCCGCTCGAACGACACCGAGTACAGCTTCCGCGCCTCCACCGAGTACGCGTACCTCACCGGCGACCAGACCGAGGACGGCGTCCTCGTCCTTGAGCCCACCGAGGACGGGCACGAGGCGACGATCTACCTGCTGCCCCGCTCCGACCGCGAGAACGGCGAGTTCTGGCTTTCGGGCACCGGCGAGCTGTGGGTCGGCCGCCGCCACTCCCTGGCCGAGGCCGAGCAGCTGCTCGGGCTGCCCGCCAAGGACGTCCGCGAGCTGGCCGGGGCCCTCGCGGAGGCGACCGGTCCGGTCCGCACCGTACGGGGCCACGACGCGGCCATCGAGGCCGCGCTCACCGACAAGGTCACCGCCGAGCGCGACGAAGAGCTGCGCGTGTACCTGTCCGAGGCACGCCTGGTGAAGGACGCGTTCGAGGTCGCGGAGCTGCGGAAGGCGTGCGACTCGACCGCCCGCGGCTTCGAGGACGTCGTCCAGGTGCTCGACAAGGCCGAGGCGACCAGCGAGCGCTACATCGAGGGGACGTTCTTCCTGCGCGCCCGCGTCGAGGGCAACGACATCGGCTACGGCTCGATCTGCGCCGCGGGCCCGCACGCCACCACCCTGCACTGGGTGCGCAACAACGGCGAGGTCCGCTCCGGCGACCTGCTGCTCCTGGACGCGGGCGTGGAGACCAACGAGCTCTACACCGCGGACATCACCCGCACCCTGCCGATCAACGGCACCTTCTCGCCGCTCCAGCGCAAGATCTACGACGCGGTGTACGAGGCCCAGGAGGCCGGCATCGCGGCGGTCAGGCCGGGCGCGCCCTACCGCGACTTCCACGACGCCGCCCAGCGCGTGCTCGCCGAGAAGCTGGTGTCGTGGGGCCTGCTCGGCGACCTGGACGTCGACAAGGTCCTGGAGCTCGGCCTCCAGCGCCGCTGGACCCTGCACGGCACCGGTCACATGCTCGGCATGGACGTCCACGACTGCGCGGCCGCGCGCACCGAGACGTACGTCGGCGGCGACCTGGAGCCGGGCATGTGCCTGACCGTCGAGCCCGGTCTCTACTTCCAGGCCGACGACCTGACCGTGCCCGAGGAGTACCGCGGCATCGGCGTCCGGATCGAGGACGACATCCTGGTCACCGAGGACGGCAACGAGAACCTCTCCGCCGCGCTGCCGCGCCGCTCGGACGAGGTCGAGGCGTGGATGGCCCAGGTCAAGCAGGCCTGATCGCTTGCCTGTTGGCCGGCCGGCGCACCGCCGTGGTGCACCGCCGGTCCGCGCCGGGGGCGCGCCGCTCAGGACACCTTGAGCAGCGCGCCCTCGCGCCATTTGAGGATCTTGTCGAAGCTGACCACCGCGCCCCGGCCCGGCCGGTTCCTGAAGTGCACATGGTCGGCGAGCTGTTCGATCAGGCCGAGGCCCCTGCCGTGTTCGGCCAGGGTGCCCGTTCTTGCCGCGAGCGCGGGGCGCCGGCCGCGACGTGCGGGGAAGCCCGGCCCCGAGTCGGCGACCTCGATGCGGCACTTCTCGCCGTCGAGGTAGGCGGTGACCCGGTAGGCCGCCGACGCGCTGCCCGACACCGGGTCACCGCCGTGCTCGACCGCGTTGGCGCACGCCTCGCTGAGGGCGACCGACAGGTCGTAGGAGATGTCGGGGTCGACCCCGGCGGTCTCCATCGTGCCGAGCAGAAGACGACGGGCGAGCGGAACGCTCGCAGCCTCGCGCCGCAAGTGGAGAGACCACCAGATGCTCATGCTCCAGCCTCCTGGCTGCGGCTCGACAAGCCCTTCTCTCTACGGGCGCAGTATTGCCGCAACTACCCCTCGGTAAGCCACCTCTTGACGTGATGGCGCCCATTCGGCGGATGTACGCGCCCCTCACGCCGGTGTAAAGCACCCCGGACGCCTCCCCTCCGCTTCACCGGAACCCCCGCCCCGTATCAAAGACGACCTTCCGGACCTGCCGTATGGAGCGGGTAAGCGCAGTGCGATGATGGCCCCGCCATGTCTACCCCCCACGCCCCAGCAGGCGCCGGTCTCCGGCTGCTCCGGGCCGCGGTGTTCGCCGCGGTCTGCGTCGTGCTGTCCGCGATGGGACACGTCATGGCGGCCTGCGCGAGCGTCCCGTGGTGGACCCTGCTCGCCGGTTTCCTCGGGGTGTTCGCGGTCGTGGCACCGCTCGCCGGGCGCGAGCGCTCGCTCGCGCCGATCGCGGGCGCCCTCGCGGCCGGGCAGCTCGGCCTCCACACGCTCTTCGGCGTGGGCCAGCACACGGCCTCGGCCGCCGGCACCGGGTCCACCGGGGACCTCCCCATGGTCCAGTTCGCCGCGAAGCTGATCTGCGGCAACGGCGCTGCCCCGCTCAGCGCGGCCGACGCGCGGCGCATCGTCACGGATGCGGGCATCGACCCCACCCGGGTCGCGGGTCACGCCGCGATGCCCGGCATGTCCCACATGGCCGGGATGATGCCGGTTCCGACCGGCTCCGGCACCGGCTCCGCATCGCTCGCCGCCTCGTTGCTGCCGACCCTGCCCATGCTCCTCTGCCACCTGCTGGCGGCGCTCGCCACCGGCTGGCTGCTGCGGCGCGGCGAGGCCGCCCTGTTCGGAGCGGTCCGCCTGGCCGCCGAGTCGGTCACGGCCGCGGCCGAGGCCGCCTCCGTACGCTCCCTGCGCCGGGCCCTGTCCTTCGCGGCGGCCCTGTGTGCCGGGCTCCGGTCGGCCGCGGGCCGGCGCCCGCGCGCCGCCCGCACGGACCCCCGCGCGGCGCTGCCCCTGCCCGGGGCGGCACTTCAGCACTCGGTGATCAGGCGCGGGCCGCCCCCGGCGTACGCCCTCGCAGCCTGAACGCGGCCCACTCCCCTCACGTACCGCAGGAGTGGTGTCGCGGGTCCCCGTGCACCCGTGCGCGGTGGACGTCCCCACCCTTCCTGCTCACTGGAGTGTCTCCGTTATGAACGCTGCCCGTTCGCGCACCCGTGTCGCCGTCGTCTCCTCGATCGCCGCCGGTTCCGTCCTGCTGCTCTCGGGAACGGCCTTCGCCCACGTCACCGTCCAGCCCGAGGGGGCGGCCGCCAAGGGCGGTTACGCCGTCGTCGACTTCAAGGTGCCCAACGAGCGCGACAACGCCAAGACGGTCAAGGTCGAGGTCAACTTCCCGACCGACCACCCGCTGGCGTCCGTCATGCCGCAGCCGGTACCGGGCTGGAACGTCGAGGTCACCAAGTCCAAGCTGGACAAGCCGCTGACCGTGCACGGCAAGCAGATCAACGAGGCCGTCACCAAGGTGACCTGGAGCGGCGGGACGATCGAGTCCGGCCAGTTCCAGAAGTTCCCGCTGTCCATCGGCTCGCTGCCCACCGACACCGACCAGCTCGTCTTCAAGGCGCTCCAGACGTACGACAACAACGAGGTCGTGCGCTGGATCGAGGAGACCAAGAAGGGCGCGCCCGAGCCCGCCAACCCGGCTCCCACCCTTCAGCTGACGGCCGCCGCGGCCGGCGGTGACGACGACGCGGCGCCCGCCGCCGACAACAAGAGCGCGTCCGGCCAGAAGCCCCAGGCGTCGTCCTCGTCGTCCTCCTCGGACACCGACACCACGGCCCGGGTCCTGGCCGTCGTCGGCATCGTCGTCGGCATCGCCGGAGTGGCCTTCGGCGTGTTCGCCGGACGCCGCCGCTCCGCGTAACGCGCACCCCGCACCTGCACCCCATCCACCGGAAAAGACCGGAAAATCACCCCATGCGCACCAAGACCGCGCTGACCGCCGCAGCTCTGGCTGCGGCGGCGGCGCTCACCCTGACCGCGTGCGGCGGCAGCGGCGACAGCGGCTCCAACAGCCCCGTCGCCGATGTGTCCGCCTCGGCGAAGACCCAGGCCGCGACGCTGCTCGACCGGCCGTTCATCAAGCCCGACTTCGTCCTCACCGACACCAACGGCAAGAAGTTCGACTTCCGCGCCGAGACCAAGGGCAAGCCGACGCTCATCTACTTCGGCTACACCCACTGCCCCGACGTCTGCCCGCTCACCATGGGCAACATCGCCGTCGCCAAGAAGTCGCTGCCCAAGGCCGACCAGGACAAGCTCCAGGTCGTCTTCGTCACGACCGACCCGGACCGGGACACCCCCGCCTCGCTCGGCCAGTGGCTCAAGGGCCAGGACCCGTCCTTCATCGGCCTGACCGGTGACTTCGCCACCATCCAGAAGGGCGCGCGCTCGATCGGCATCGGCATCGACCCGGCCACCAAGGACAAGGACGGCAAGGTCGTCTCGATGCACGGGGCCCAGGTCATCGCCTTCTCCCCCAAGACCGACCAGGGCTACGTCCTGTACGGCGAGGACGCCACCGTCGCCGACTACACCAAGGACCTGCCGAAGATCATCAAGGGGGAGAACCCGTGAACCGCCGCACCACCCGCGCCGTCCGCCCGACCGTCGCCGCCGTCATAGCCCTGTCCGCCGGTCTGGCCCTCGCGGGCTGCTCCGACAGCGCGGATGCCAAGCCGAAGCTCCAGGTGAGCGACGCGTTCATGCCGCTGCCGACCAGCGACATGGCCGGCGGCTTCCTCGTCGTCAAGAACGACAGCAAGACCGCCGACAAGCTCACCAAGGTCACCAGCGACCTGTCGGACAACATCACGATCCACGAGACGAAGAACCAGAAGATGCAGGAGGTGAAGTCCCTCGACATCCCCGCCAACGGCGAGCTGGACCTGGAACGCGGCGGCAACCACATCATGTTCATGGGTCTCAAGCAGAAGCCGAAGCAGGGCGACAAGGTCACCGTCGAGCTGCACTTCGAGAAGGCCGACCCGGTCAAGGTCGACCTGCCGGTGAAGGAAGCGATCTACAACTCGAAGCACCACTGAGGCATCCAGAGGGACTTGAGGGACTGACATGACGGCCACCGCCCCACCCCTTCGCACGGTCACGCGCCGCGGCCTGACCCGGCTGCTGCTCGTCACGGTGACGCTGCTCGGCGCGCTCCTCGCGGGCGCCGTGCCCGCGTCCGCGCACGCCGCACTGACGGGTAGCGACCCGAAGGACGGGGCGGTGGTCGCGACCGCCCCCGCCCAGGTCTCCCTCACCTTCTCCGAGGGCGTCGCCCTGGACGCCAACTCCATCCGGGTCCTGGACCCCACCGGAAAACGCTCCGACACCGCCGAGCTGGTCAACCTGTGCAGCGGGGACATCGTCAAGTACGGCGTCCGGCTGCGCACCGGCCTCCCCAACGGCACCTACACGGTGGCCTGGCAGGCGATCTCAGCCGACAGCCACCCCGTCTCCGGCGCCTTCACCTTCTCCATCGGCGCCCCCTCCGCGACCGCCGCGGTGGTCCCCAGCCAAGAGGTGGGCGGCGGCCTCGTCGGCGTTCTCTACGGCATCGCGCGCTACGCGGCGTACGCCGGCTTCGTGCTGCTCACCGGCGGCGCGGCCTTCGTGCTCGCCTGCTGGCGGCGCGGCGCCACGGTCGGCCCGGTGCAGCGCGTCGTCGTCGGCGGCTGGCTCACCATGACCGCGGCCACCCTCGCGATGCTGCTCCTGCGCACCCCCTACACGGGCTCCGGAAAGCTCTCCGACGCCTTCGACCTGAACGGGCTGCGGGCCGTCCTGGAAACCAAGCCGGGCGCGGCGCTCGTCTCCCGGCTGCTGCTGCTCGGCGCCGCCGCGCTGTTCGTCTCCGTCCTGTTCGGCGCGTACGCCAAGCGCGACGACGAGGCCGAGAAGAAGGACCTCACCTTCGGCCTGGCCATCGGCGGGACCGTCGTCGCCGCCGGACTCGCGGCCACCTGGGCGCTCGCCGAGCACGCCTCCACGGGCCTGCAACCCGGCATCGCCATGCCCGTCGACGTCCTGCACCTGCTGGCCGTGGCGACCTGGCTCGGCGGGCTCACCACCCTGCTCGTCGTCCTCTTCCGTGCCCCCGGCATCGAACGCGCGGCCGTCCTGCGCTTCTCGCGCATCGCGTTCTGGAGCGTGGCCGTCCTCGCCGCGACCGGCGTCTACCAGTCCTGGCGGCAGGTCGGCACCTGGTCCGCGCTCGTCGACACCGCCTACGGGCAGCTGCTGCTCGTCAAGGTCGCCCTGGTGGCCGTCCTGGTCGCCACCGCCTCCGTCTCGCGCCGCTGGACCGCGCGCCTGTCCGAGCACACCGCCCCGGAGGCCGAGGCCGCCTCCATCGTCGAGCAGCGGACCGGCGAACCCGAGCCCGAGCCCGTCACCGTGCCCGACGACGGCAAGGACACCAAGCGGGCCGCCCAACTCGCCCGCCAGCGCGCCGCGATGAGCAGCGCCCGCGAGAAGCGCATCCGCGATGCCGACCCGGAGCGGACCGGGCTGCGCCGCACCGTGCTCGCCGAAGCCGGCATCGCCGTGGTGCTGCTCGCCGTCACCACCGTGCTGACCCAGACCGAACCCGCCCGCACCCAGCAGGCCGTGGACCGGGCGAAGGCCGGTTCCCAGGTAGCCGTCGCCGACCGGCCCGTCGACATCCGGCTGCCCTTCGACACCGGCGGCCAGAACGGCAAGGGCACCGTGGAGCTCACCCTCGACCCGGGCCGCACCGGCGCCAACGACCTGCACATCTACCTCCAGGACCCGACGGGCAAGCCCAAGGACGCGCCCGAGGTGAAGGTCGCCTTCACCCTCGCCGCGAAGTCGGTCGGCCCGCTGCCCGTCGTGCCCGACCACGTCACCACCGGACACTGGAGCGCGAGCGGCGTACAGCTCCCGATGGCGGGCGACTGGCAGATCTCGGTGACCGTACGCACCTCCGAGATCGACGAGACCACCGTGGACAAGAACGTCAGGATCGGCTGAGTCGACTGACATGAGCGAGACGTTGAACTGACATGAGCGAGACCAAGAACGCCAAGAACGCCGGGACCGCCGGAACCTCCGGGCGGGCCCCGGCCGCCTCGGCCGAGCCCGCTCTCGACATCTCCCGGCGCAAGCTGCTCGGCACCGTGGGCGCGGTCGGCGTGGGCGGTCTGGCGCTCGGCGCGGCGGGCGGGGCAGCCGCCTACGCGGCCGTCGAAGGCCCGGACGACACCCGCCCCTTGGCCTCGGTCGGTTCCACGGAGGTGATGTTTCACGGGAAACATCAAGCGGGGATCAGCACTCCGCTTCAGTCCACCGGCCATCTCATCGCCTTCGACCTCGCCCCCGGCGCCGGACGCAAGGAGGCCGCCGCCCTGATGCGGCGCTGGTCGGCCACGGCCCAGGCCCTGATGGCGGGTGAGCCCACGGGCAGCGCCGACACGGGCGTCGCCCTGGACGCCGGCCCCTCCTCGCTCACCGTCACCTTCGGCTTCGGCCACAGCTTCTTCGACCGTACGCAACTGACCGACCGGCGCCCCGCCCAACTGGACCCGCTGCCCGACTTCTCGTCCGACCAGCTGGACGCCAAGCGCTCGAACGGCGACCTGTGGATCCAGATCGGCGCCGACGACGCACTGGTCGCCTTCCACGCACTGCGCGCGATCCAGCAGGACGCCGGTTCCGCGGCCAGGGTGCGCTGGCAGATGAACGGCTTCAACCGCACCCCGGGCGCCACCGCGAAGCCCCTGACCGCCCGCAACCTGATGGGCCAGATCGACGGCACCAACAACCCCAAGCCCACCGACGCCGACTTCGACCAGCGCGTCTTCGTGCCCGACACCGCACAGCCGGCGTGGATGGCGGGCGGCTCGTACGCCGTCGTACGCCGCATCCGGATGCTGCTCGACACCTGGGAGAAGCTGCCGCTGACCGAACAGGAGCAGGCGGTCGGCCGCAGGAAGTCGAACGGCGCCCCTCTTTCGGGCGGTTCCGAGACGACGAAGATGCAGCTCGACAAGTTCGGCCCGGACGGCAAACCGGTGATCGCCCTGAACGCCCATGCCCGCATCGCCGCCCCCGAGCAGAACGGCGGCGCGGCCATGCTGCGGCGCGCCTTCTCCTTCCACGACGGCATCGCCGCGGACGGCACCCCGGACGCGGGACTGCTCTTCGTCGCCTGGCAGGCCGACCCGCTCAAGGGCTTCGTACCGGTCCAGCGCAAGCTCGACCGGGGGGACGCGCTCTCCACGTTCCTGCGGCACGAGTCGAGCGGCCTGTTCGCGGTGCCGGGCGGCCCGCGGGCCGGCGAGTACGTGGGCCAGCGTCTCCTGGAGTCGTGACGGCCGGGCCTGGACACCGAGGGCGCGCGGCCGGCCGGTCCGGCGGGCGCGGCCGCCTGGTGGGACGCTCGCAGGGAGCGGTGGGTGCCGGTGACTTCGGGCCATTAGTGTGACGTGCATGTCCGCCACGCGATACACCTACCTGGGTCCCGAGGGCACGTTCACCGAGGCCGCCCTGCGCACGCTTCCCGAGGCCGCGACCCGTGAACTGGTCCCGATGGTGTCCGTGCCGGCCGCCCTGGACGCGGTCCGCAGCGGGGAGGCGGCCGCGGCCCTGGTCCCGATCGAGAACTCGGTGGAGGGCGGCATCACCGCCACCCTGGACGCGCTGGTCTCGGGCGAACCCCTGATGATCTACCGCGAGGTGCTGCTCTCCATCAAGTTCGCGCTGCTCGTGCGCCCGGGCACGACGCTCGCCGACATCAAGACCGTCACCGCGCACCCGGCCGCCCAGCCCCAGGTCCGCAACTGGCTGAAGGCGAACCTGCCCGAAGCCCTCTGGGAGTCCTCCGCCTCCAACGCGGACGGCGCCCGCCTGGTCCAGGAGGGCCGCTACGACGCGGCGTTCGCGGGCGAGTTCGCGGCGGCGACCTACGGCCTGGAGCCGCTGATCACCGAGATCCACGACGCCGTCAACGCACAGACCCGCTTCGTGCTCGTCGGCCGCCCGGCCCGACCCGCGGCGCCGACCGGCGCGGACAAGACCTCGGTCGTCCTGTGGCAGCGCGAGGACCACCCCGGCGCCCTGCTCGAACTGCTCCAGGAGTTCTCGGTGCGCGGGGTCAACCTGATGCTGCTCCAGTCCCGGCCCACCGGCCAGGGCATCGGCAACTACTGCTTCGCCATCGACGCCGAGGGCCACATCTCGGACCGCCGGGTGGGGGAGGCCCTGATGGGACTGCGGCGGATCTGCCCCGAGGTGCGCTTCCTCGGCTCGTACCCGAGGGCGGAAGTGACGCTCGACGACGTACGGGCGCTGCGGGCGGGCACCTCGGACGCGGAATTCGTGGAGGCGGCGGAGTGGCTGGCCCGCTGCCAGGACGGGCGCGCGTAGGACCGCTCGGCACGGGTGCGGATATCGGCACTCGGCACGGGTGCGCGTAAAGGCACTCGGCACGGGTGCGCGTAAAGGCACTCGGGACGGGTGCGCGTAACGACACCCGGCACGGGTGCGTACAACGGCGCTCGACGGAGGCAACAGGGCGCTCGTCCCCAGGCCCGCTCACCTCGGCGACCGGTCCTACCTGCTGATTTTCGTTGTCCACAAAGTTATCCACAGGCCTGCTTCTCGACCTGTGGGTAAGTCGACAACACAACCGGACACAGTCGACAAATCCCTCTAGTGACGCCACATCGGTCCACAGGGCGTCAGGACATCCTCTGTCACCCCAATTACATTGATCAACTCTTTAGAGCGAGCAATTCCCACCCGAATGAGTGTGTGGAACGGGTTTGGGAGGGGAATCCTCGGTCCCGCATGCGGCTTTCGGAATGATCCCTTCCGCAGTCCACAGACGCTCCACACAGGCTGTGGATAACTATCCGGCGCCGTGCACTTCTGTGGACAAGTCCGGTGCACGGCAAGGGAGTCGGTCAACGACCGTCCCGGAAGCAGCCCTTTCCGGGCAATAGTGCCGATTTTCTTGACGCGTGCCGACCGACGGCCCGGGAATTCCCTGGCCAGGTTTCCCAATGCGGTCAATCCGGACAAAGCGACACGCGCGCGGAGTGCGCACGGGATATACCGGTGGGGTGCGGGGAGCGCACACCGGTAGCCTGGAGGGGTGATTGACCTTCGCCTGCTCCGTGAGGACCCCGACCGTGTTCGCGCCTCCCAGCGCGCCCGTGGAGAGGACGTCGCCCTCGTCGACGCCCTGCTCTCCGCCGACGAGCTGCGCAGGTCCTCGGGCCTCCGCTTCGACGAGCTGCGCTCCGAGCAGAAGTCGCTCGGCAAGCTCATCCCCAAGGCCACGCCGGACGAACGCGCCGAGCTCCTGAAGAAGGCCGAACAGCTCAAGAGCGACGTCAAGGCCGCCGAGGCCGCGCAGAACGACGCCGACGAGCGGGCCAAGCACCTGCTCCTCCAGCTCGGCAACATCGTCCACACGGACGTGCCGGTCGGCGGCGAGGAGGACTTCGTCGTCCTGGAGACGCACGGCACCATCCGCGACTTCGGCGCCGAGGGCTTCGAGCCCAAGGACCACCTGGAGCTCGGCGAGGCGCTCGGCGCCATCGACGTCGAGCGCGGCGCCAAGGTGTCCGGCTCGCGCTTCTACTACCTGACCGGCGTCGGCGCGCTCCTTGAGCTCGCCCTGGTCAACGCCGCGATCGCCCAGGCCACCGAGGCCGGCTTCATCCCGATGCTGACGCCCGCCCTGGTCCGCCCGCGCGCCATGGAAGGCACCGGCTTCCTCGGCCAGGCCGCCGAGAACGTGTACCACCTGGAGAAGGACGACTACTACCTGGTCGGCACCTCCGAGGTCCCGCTGGCGGCCTACCACATGGACGAGATCATCGACGCGGACAAGCTGCCGCTGCGCTACGCCGGTTTCTCGCCCTGCTTCCGCCGCGAGGCCGGGACGTACGGCAAGGACACCCGGGGCATCTTCCGGGTGCACCAGTTCGACAAGGTCGAGATGTTCTCCTACGTCCACCCGGACGACGCCGAGGACGAGCACAAGCGGCTCCTGGACTGGGAGAAGCAGTGGCTGACCGCCCTCGAACTGCCCTTCCAGGTCATCGACGTCGCCACCGGCGACCTCGGCTCCTCGGCCTCGCGCAAGTTCGACTGCGAGGCGTGGATCCCCACCCAGGGCAAGTACCGCGAGCTGACCTCGGCCTCCAACTGCGACGGCTTCCAGGCCCGCCGCCTGTCGGTCCGCATGCGCGACACCAGCGACGGCAAGAGCAAGGTCGCCCCGCTGTCCACCCTGAACGGCACGCTCTGCGCGGTCCCGCGCACCATCGTGGCGATCCTGGAGAACCACCAGCAGCCCGACGGCACCGTGCGCGTCCCGGCCGTGCTCCGCCCCTACCTGGGCGGCCGCGAGTTCCTGGAGCCGATCGCCAAGTGAGTACCGCCGTGGGGCGCCCGTTCCCGTACAAGCTGATCGCGACCGACCTCGACGGGACGCTGCTGCGCTCCGACGGGTCGGTCTCGCAGCGCACCCGTGACGCGCTGGCCGCCGCCACGGCGGCCGGCGCCGCGCACATCGTGGTGACCGGCCGGGCGGTCCCCTGGACCCGCCACATCCTCGACGACCTCGGCTATGACGGCCTCGCCGTCTGCGGCCAGGGCGCGCAGGTCTACCACGCCGGCGAACACCGGCTGCTGACCTCGGTCACCCTGGACCGCCAGCTCGCCGGGCTCGCCCTGTCCAAGATCGAGGCCGAGATCGGCCCGCTCGCGCTCGCCGCGAGCCGCGACGGCATCGACGGCGACGTCCTGGTCGGCCCCGGCTACCAGGTCCAGGAGGGCCCGCTCCCGGTCCGCTCCTTCGAGGACCTCACCGAGCTGTGGTCGGCCCCCCTCAACAAGGTCTACATCCAGCACCCCGGGTACGACGACGACGCCCTGGCGAAGATCACCCGCCAGGTCGTCGGCAGCCTGGTGGACGTGGTCATGGCGGGCGCCGGCGTCGTGGAACTGCTCCCGCTCGGCCTCAGCAAGGCAACCGGCCTCTCACTGGCCGCGCGCCGCCTCGGCTGCAAGGCGGCCGACACGATCGCGTTCGGGGACATGCCGAACGACATCCCGATGTTCGGCTGGGCCCACCACGGGGTGGCGATGGCCAACGCCCACGACGAACTGAAGGCCGTGGCCCACGAGATCACCGCGTCCAACGACGACGACGGCATCGCCGTGGTCCTGGAACAGCTGCTCGACCGAAGCTGATCAGGACAGGACATGGGTAAGGGGCGTCCGCCATTGCGGGCGCCCCTTACCCATGGGAGAGGGGCGGCCTCGCGCTGACGCGCGCTCGAAGCGGCCGCCCCGGCAACCGCGCACGGGCGGCCCTTCGGAGTCGTCGGTGCTGCTCCGATGCCTGCCCCGCGCGGCCCCGCCCCGACTCGTCCCCCGTGCGGCGGGGCCGCTCTTCTCGTGCGCGGTTGCCTCAACCACTGTGCCCGGCACGGCCGTTGGGCGCCAACGAATTACGGGCCGGCACCCCCCGGGTCAACGGCCAGCAGGCGAAGCCGATCAGCAGCGCGGTCACATGGCCGAGGTCGGTGTACGTACCGCCGGTGGCGAGCGGGATGCCGAAGAACGCGAGCACGCCCACGAGATAGAGCCAGCGCCAGGGGTGGGGCAGCCGGTAGACGAGGATGCCCGCCGCCGCGGCCAGCCCGTAACTGACCCCGATGTCCACGACGTGCGACATGGCGTGCGCGAGCCGCTTGGGCAGATGCTGGTTCTGGATCGACCACAGGACGTACTCCTGGCTGATCAGGGTCGCCACCACATGTCCCACCACGACCGTGCACAGCCAGCGCAGCGTGCCGAGCCAGCGCTCCACCGTGCCGTGGACGACCTCGAACATCACCAGGTACAGCAGGAGCGAGGACGGGTTCTCGATCCAGAACGCGCTGGTGAACAGGGATTGGACGGGGTGCCGGGTCAGCTCGTGGATGTTGCTGCTGTTGCGGTGCAGCAGAAAGCGTTCCAGGGCCTGCGTGGACAGCTGGATGACGAGGCTGGTGATCGCGATGGCCAGCAGCCAGATATGGGTCCCGGGTGTGGAACGCACCCAGGAACGGACCGGCCGCGAGCGCTCGGTGCCGCGGTGGAGCAGGGTCGTCATCCCTAGATGATGGACCGGAACCCTGAGCACCACATGAAAAGCCATCCCGGCGCAGTGAAGTCGGACAGTTCCGCAGTTGTAGGATGACTGGGCAACCGGGCGAATAGAGTGGGCGGCATGGCTCTCAGAACGGCGGGACGACAGTCCCTGGTGGACACCGTGGTCGATCAGCTGAAGGCCCAGCTGACCAACGGCGAATGGGCGGTCGACGACCGCATTCCGACGGAGCACGAACTCGCGGAGCAGCTGGCCGTCGGCCGCAACACGGTCCGTGAGGCGGTACGCGTCCTCGTGCACGCGGGGCTGCTCGAATCCCGCCAGGGCAACGGCACCTTCGTACGCTCGACGGCCGACCCCTCCGCCGTCCTCCAGCAAATCCGCGCCGCCGACACCCTTGACGTGCTCGAACTCCGCGTCGCACTGGAGGCCGAGGCCGCCCGTCTCGCCGCCGAACGCCGGGACACCGCCGACATGGTGGCGCTGCGGGGCGCCCTGGAGACCCTGCGCGAACACGGCGACCGCGCCGCGGACGCCGACATGGCGTTCCACCTGGGCGTGGTGCAGGCCACCCACAACCCGGCGTTCATCGAGGTCTACCGGTTCTTCTCGGTGCAAGTGCACGAAAGCCTCATCACCTCGCTGCGCGACGAGGAGATGCCGCCGATCGACCTCGACACCCACGAGGGCCTGGTCGACGCGATCGAGAGCGGAGACCCGGCGGCCGCGGAACGCGCCGTACGCGAACTCCTGCGCAAGCCGCTTGAGGCGGTGCGGGCGGTGGCGGCGCGGCGGGAGGCCTGAGCCCGACAGCCGCCCACTGCCCGGCAGCCGCTCACCGCCGGCCACCCCCGTCCTCAGCTCCCCCCCCCCCCCCCCCCAACGATCAAGCCCTGACGCCGAGAAAGGTGCCTGTTTTGTCACGCCCGGATACCGATCACCTCCTGTTGCCCGACGCCGAGGCCGATGTGCGGCCCTCACCCCAGGGCGCCGCCGCGCGGCGGGCACTGCTGGCGCATCCGGCGATGCTCCTGATCGGGATCGTCCTGGCGTCGCTGAACATGCGGGCGGCGCTGGCCAGTGTGTCGCCGCTGGTGAGCGACATCAGCCAGTCGTTCGGCCTGTCCTCGACGGCGAGCAGCCTGGTGACCTCGGTCCCCGTCCTCTTCCTCGGACTCGGCGCCCTGGTCGCGCCGTGGTTCGCCCGCCGCTTCGGAAGCGAACCGGTCCTGCTGTTCGCCCTGCTGCTCCTGGCCGTCGGCATCCTGGTGCGGGTGGCGCCCTCGACGGTGGCGTTGTACGGCGGAGGCGTACTCGTGGGCACGGCGATAGCCCTGCTCAACGTGCTGATGCCGGGTCTGATCAAGCGGGACTTCCCGGACAGGGCCGCGTCCATGACATCGGTCTACACCGGCGCGATGATCGCGGGCGCGACCCTGGTGGCCGCGTCCTCGGTGCCGCTGGAGAAGGCGTTCGGCGGCAGCTGGGAGGCCTCGCTCGCGGTGTGGTCCCTGCTCGCGGTCCTGGCGGCGGTCGCCTGGCTGCCGCAGGTGCTGATCGCCCGCGGACGTACGGGACATGAAGTACGGGTCCCGAGCGCCCGGCCCGGCCCCGGTTCCTACGGTTCCGCTTCCGCTTCCGGTACCACCGGTAAGAGCGTGTGGCGCTCGGCCCTCGCCTGGCAGGTCACCCTCTTCATGGGCCTCCAGTCGCTCTGGTCGTACGTGCTGATCGCCTGGATGCCGACGATCTTCACCGACCACGGGATGAGCCGCTCCACGGCGGGCGTGATCTTCGCCTTCAACAACCTGATCCAGGTGGCGGGCGCCTTCGCCGTACCGCTCCTGGCCGGCCGGATGCGCAGCCAGCGCCCCCTGATCGTCCTGGTCACCTCACTCGTCGCGGCCGGCTACGCGGGCCTGATGATCGCTCCGGTCAGCGGGGCCTGGCTGTGGGCGGGGGTCCTCGGCATCGGGCAGGGCGGCGCGGTCGGCCTGGCCCTCACCATGATCGTGCTGCGCTCGGGCGACGCCCAGACGGCGGCCCGTCTCTCCGGCATGGCCCAGACGGTCGGCTATCTCCTGGCCGCGGTCGGCCCCCTGGCCGCGGGCGCGGTCCACCAGGCGACGGGCGGCTGGACCATCCCGATCGCCCTCGTCCTCGGCGTGTGCGCGGCGGCACTGGCGGTGGGCCTGTTCGCGGCACGGGACCGGACGGTTTAGCGGGGCGGGCGGCGGGCGACTCAGCGGGCGGCCTGGCGGCTGGACTCGGGCGAAACGTTTGTTCCCAACATGTGTTCCCCGGATGCGTGACTTGTACGAAAGTCCGCTCGTTGTCCCTGCGCGTGGAGGCAACTGGGGTTAGTGGCGTCGTACCTTTCGTGAATTCAGGGATTGCCGGTCGCGGTACCAGGGGCCGGTCATTGAGTCAGTGGCGTAGATGAGCGGACCTCCACCCCTGCGGCCCGGGGACAGGGCGTCCATGTCATGCATCACCGACCACGAACGGAAGGCCGACCATGCCATCCGAAGTCGCTCTACTGGAATCGCGCACCCTGCGCGCCGACCACGTGGGACGCGTCGACGTCCTGGAGAAGGTCAGGGCGTTGCGGTTGCTACCCGATGGAACCCACTTGTCCACAGACGGCGTCGCGCGGTACTTCGAGGTCCCCACGGAGGCCGTCAACAGCGTCGTGAAGCGACACCGCGACGAGCTGCACAGCAACGGGCTTCGCACCCTCAAGGGGGATGAACTGCAAGCCTTTGAAATGGCCAACTTGGCCATTTCAGAGAACGGGCGAGACCGAAGTTATCCACAGGGCAGGGCCCACCTCCGGCTGTACACCCGCCGAACCGTCCTCAACATAGCCATGCTCCTTCGCGACAGCGAAGTAGCCCGCTGTGTCCGCGCCTACCTTCTCGACACCGAGGAGACCGCCCGAACCGTCACCGCGAACGACCCCCGCTACGACGGCCTTGAGCACCGGGTCAGCGACCTGGAGGGCTCCATGGCCCACATCGGGCCCGCGCTCCAGGAGCTGGGTCCGGTGCTGCGGCGGATGTCTGCGCGGCTGGAGTCGATGGACCGACGGCTCGAAGCCGTCGATGTCCGGCTGGCCGGGGTGGACCGCAGGCTCGACGCGACCAACCGCGTGGTGGGCGCGATGAGCATCCGGCTCACGGATCTCTCCGAGGACGTCGCGGACATCCAGCGTCGGCTCCCTCAACCGCCGGACCCGCGCCGCAGGCACCGGAGGTAGTCGCACGCAGCGGCTGGTGATCCGAGGCGGTCGGGGCCAGTCGGGGCAGTCGAGCCCGACCGGCCGCTGACGGTGAACAGGCGGTGCCCGAAGACCAGTTGACGTCGGGCACCGCTCTTGGCCGGGGAAACCCCCGTCACTCCTCCCCGGCCAGCTTGAGGGTGCGCAGCTTCTGGCCCGCGTACCAGGTGGCCGCGGCGGTCACGCCGATCAGCAGGATCACCGCGAGCGGCAGCCCCACGTCGGAGGAGATCACTCCGTTCTCGCCGATGCGCTGGGCGAGGGCGAGCGACCACTGCTGGACGCTCAGGGTGCGCGCGCCGGGCACCAGACTGCCGAACAGCGACTCCCAGACCAGCGCGTACACCAGGCCGAAGACCACGGCGTGCCGGGTGACGGTGCCGAGCAGCAGGAAGACCGCGGCGTACGCGATGGAGGCGACGAGCGCGGCCACCGTGTAGGCGATGGCGATCTGCTGGCCGTTGCCGTTCAGGATGAACCCGGCGATCAGCGTGGGGATCGCGGAGAACGCCATCGTGACGGCGATCGCGACGATCAGCTTGGTGAAGATGATCGTCGACCGCTTCACCGGCTTGGCGAGCAGATAGACGATGGAGCCGTCGTCGATCTCCGGGCCGATCGCGCCCGTACCGGCGATGACGCCGATCAGCGGCACCATCGTGGCCAGCGCGAAACTGCCGAGCAGGTCGGCGGTGACCTGGTCGTCGGCGCCGGTGAAGGAGCGGACGGCCACGGAGATCACGATGAGCAGGAGGGGCAGGACGAAGAGGATGGCGGCCCGGCGGCGGCCGAGCAGGGCCCGGTAGGTGAGCCGGGCGACGGTCGGGTTGTACATGGGAACGTCACCGCTCCTTTCTGGAGGCGCTCAGGCCGCTACGAGGTAGGAGAAGACGGATTCGAGGGACTCGTCGGAGGGCGAGACCGTCAGCAGGCGGATGCCGTTCGCCTTGGCCACGTGCGGGAGCAGCGTGGTGAACCGGCCGAAGTCGACGGCCTGGACGCGCAGCGCGCCCTCCTTGAGGTCCACTTCGATGCCGGCGGTCGAGGGGTCGGCGATCAGAGCGGCGGCCAGTGCCCGGTCGTCGCTCGATCGGATCACATAGCGGTGCGGGCGGTCCGTCATGAGGCGGCGGATCTTCCGGAAGTCGCCGCTGGCCGCGTGCCGTCCGGCGACGATGACCTCGATGTGCGAGGCGAGCTGCTCGACCTCTTCGAGGATGTGGGACGAGAACAGGACCGTGCGGCCCTCGGCTCCCATCCGCCGCAGCAGGTCCATGAGTTGCATGCGCTGGCGCGGGTCCATGCCGTTGAACGGCTCGTCGAGCAGCAGTACCGACGGGTTGTGGACGAGGGCGGACGCCATCTTGACCCGCTGGCGCATGCCCTTGCTGTAGGTCTGGATCTTGCGGTCCTGGGCGTACTCCATCTCGACCGTGGCCAGGGCCTGGCCGGCCTCGCGGGCGCCGAGCCCGTGCAACTCGGCGTTGGCGACGACGAACTCGCGGCCCGTCAGGAAGTCGTACATGGCTTCGCGCTCGGGCACGATGCCGATGTTCTTGTAGACGGACTCGTTGCGCCAGATCTGCTGGCCGTCGAGCTTCACGGTTCCCGTGGAGGGGGCGAGGAAGCCGCCCATCATGTTGATGAGGGTGGACTTCCCGGCGCCGTTGGGGCCGAGCAGTCCGGTCACGCCGGGGCCGACCGTCATGGTGACGTCGTTGACCGCCACCACGTTGCCGAACCAGCGCGAGGTGTGGTCGATGTGGATGGTGGTCACAGCCCGACCTTCCGGTAGCGGCGCATCAGCACGGCGTACGAGCCGTAGATGAGCGCGAGGACGACGAGCAGGTAGACCACTCCGGTGCCGGATCCCGGTCCGTGGCCGCCCGGGAAGTTGGAGCTCGCTCCGAGGAACGCGGTCTGTACGCCGTCGATGAGCGTGATGGGCGAGAACAGGCCGAGCCACTGGACCGCTCCGGGGGAGCCCTGGTTGAAGGCGATGGCCTGGACCGCGGAGACGGCCCCGTAGGAGACCGTGAGGACGGCGATCACGGCGGCCACTCCGAAGCCGCGGCGCGGCGTCAGGGCGGCGATGACCAGGCCGAGGCCCGCGAAGAGGAGCGAGAGCAGTGCCACCGAGACCAGCCCCTCGGCGAACCCCTTGGTCTGGTCCGCGAAGTCGAGTTTGGCGAGCAGGGAGCCGATGTAGAGGACCACCAGGGGCGCGCCCGTGATGATGAACAGGGCCGACGCCATCGCGGCGAACTTGGCCAGGACGTAGTCGACGCGCTCGATCGGCCGGGAGAAGTACAGCGGCACCGTCTTGAACCGCAGGTCGCGCGACACGGTCTGGGGTGCCTGGGCCGCGATGAACAGGCCGATGACGGCCTGGAGGATGATCGCGTACCGCGTGTACGACACCGGCAGGTCGTTGGCCTTGGTGGCGACGGCGACCGCGACCATGATGGACGCCGGCACGCACATCACCGCGAACAGGATCATCGGCAGGACCTTGGACTTGGCGCTGCGGCCCAGCCCGTACGCGCCGCGCAGCGACTGCGAGAAGAGCGAGCGGCGGGCGTAGGCCCGGCCGAGCCGCGGCCCGTCGTAGTTGCGGTAGCCGATGTTGTGGATCTGGGTCTGGGCGCTGTCAGTTGCCATCGCGACCGGCTCCCTTCTGCTCGGCGCCGGCCGCGGTGGCTGCCCATGCGGCGGCGCGTTCGGAGACCGGCTCCCGCGCCGGGGTCTGGAAGACCTCGGCGATGTGGTGACGGCGCTGTTCCATCCGTACGAGACCGAGGCCGAGGTCGGCCACGGTGTCGCGGACCGTGTCGTAGGTATCCTCGCCGGTGGCCTCGACGAGGAGGATGTGGCCGGCGCCCGGCAGTCCGTCCTCCACTCCGGCGTGCAGGGTGATCCCGGCCGCGGTGAGGGCCTTGCGGACCGCCTCGGTGCCGTCGGGGTGGCTGTCGGAGTCGGTGACCTCGACGGCCAGGGTGGTGGTGGTCTGGGTGAAGTCGCTGGTGGAGCTGGACCGCAGCAACTGGCCGCCGTCGATGACCACTACGTGGTCGCAGGTGCGCTCCAGCTCGCCCAACAGGTGCGAGGTGACCAGGACCGAGATCCCGAAGTCGGTGTGGATGCGGCGGATCAGGCCGAGCATCTCGTCGCGGCCGACCGGGTCGAGGCCGTTGGTCGGCTCGTCGAGGAGCACCAACTGCGGGTCGTGGACCAGGGCTTGGGCGAGCTTGACGCGCTGCTTCATACCGGTCGAGTAGCCGCCGATGGGCCGGTAGCGCTCCTCGTAGAGCCCCACGTGGCGCAGGGTGTCGGCGGTGCGCTCACGGGCGGCGGTGGCCGGCAGACCCGACATGCGCGCCATGTGCACGACGAACTCGGTGGCCGAGACGTCGGGTGGCAGGCAGTCGTGCTCCGGCATGTAGCCCACCCGCTCGCGGATGGCGCTGCCGCTGGTGGCCACGTCGAGGCCGAGTACGGCGGCGGTGCCCTCCGTGGCGGGCGAGAGACCAAGAAGAATCTTGATCAACGTGGACTTGCCGGCTCCGTTGGCGCCCACCAGCCCGGTCACGCCGGGGCCGATGTCCAACGAGAGCCGGTCAAGCGCGGTCACCCGGGGGAACCGCTTGCTCAGGCTTTCGGTCGCGATCACAGTCACGTCATCGACGGTAGTGGCGCAGGACACACGAATCGTCAGCCCTGACGGCTGGATCCGTCTCCGACTCCAGAGGTACGGCCCCGTAGGGGAACCCGTACGTGAGGCTGATGGGGTCGCTGACCTGGGGGACGGAGTTGTCCACAACCGGCCCGTTGTCCACAGGCTGACGCAGGGCCCTTGACGCAGCCGCCGGGCATTGTCACATTCATCAGTGTCAAGTTACGCACGCGTAGGGCGACAGGGGTGGACGGATGCCATCGGCAGTGAAGGCTCGACCCGACGCGCGGCTGCGCGGATTCAGGGAAGTGCAGAGCCTGGCGTACGAGTGCGCGGAGGCGGTGGCCGCCCAGCTCAAGCCGGGGGTGACCGAGCGGGAGGCCGCGCGGATGCAGCGGGACTGGCTGCGCGAGCGGGGCGTGCGGGACTGGTTCCACCTGCCGTTCGCCTGGTTCGGCGACCGCACCGCGTTCGCGAACTTCCGCATACCGTTGCAGTTCTTCCCCACCAACCGGCGTCTTGAGGCGGGGATGCCGTTCATCCTCGACATGGCCCCGGTCTACCAGGGCTATACCGCCGACATCGGTTATTCGGGCTGCCTGGGTCTCCATCCGGTGCACGACCGGCTGCTCGCCGACCTGGAGGCACACCGCGCCCTGATCCTGCGCGAGGTGCGCGAGCGGCGGCCGCTGCGCGAGATCTACGAGGACGTGGACCGGCTCATGGTCCGCCAGGGCTATGCCAACCGGCACCGGGCGTATCCGTTCGGCGTGATCGCCCACAAGATCGACCAGGTGAAGGAGCGCCGCTGGTCGCCGAACGTCTTCGGGTTCGGCACCCAGGCGCTGAAGGGCCTGGCCGGCGACGCGCTGCACGGCCACCGGGACGGCTGGTCGCCGCTCTGGTCGCCGTACAAGTTCTCCGACCACCCGCCCCGGCCGGGGCTGTGGGCGGTTGAGCCGCACCTCGGATTCCGGGGTACGGGCGCGAAGTTCGAGGAGATCCTCGTCGTCACCGACTCGAAGGACCCCGAGCAGAGCGCGTTCTGGCTGGACGACGACCTGCCGCATGTGCGGCGCTGGGCCGAGGAGAAGGCGGCGTGAGGGTGACGAGCGTGAACATCGAGGGAGCCCGCGAACGCTGGGTGCGCACCGGCGGCGTGGAGCTGTGCGTGGCGGAGCTGGGGGACGCGTCGCGGCCCACCGTGCTTCTGGTGCACGGCTATCCGGACAGCAAGGAGGTGTGGTCCGACGTCGCCGAGCGCCTGGCCGACCGCTTCCACGTGGTCCTGTACGACGTCCGCGGACACGGCCGCTCCACGGCGCCGGCCCCGTTGCGCGGCGGATTCACGCTGGAGAAGCTGACGGACGACTTCCTGGCGGTCGCGGACGCGGTCAGCCCGGACCGGCCGGTGCATCTGGTCGGCCACGACTGGGGCTCGGTCCAGGGCTGGGAGTTCGCGACGGTGGAGCGCACGGAGGGCCGCATAGCCTCCTTCACCTCCATGTCGGGCCCCTCGCTCGACCACTTCGGCCACTGGATCAAGAGCCGGATGAGCCGCCCCACACCGCGCAGGACCGCCCAGCTCATCGGCCAGGGCGCCAAGTCCTGGTACGTGTACATGCTGCACATGCCGGTCCTGCCGGAGCTGGCCTGGCGCGGGCCGCTCGGCAAGCGGTGGCCCTCGATGCTCCAACGCCTGGAGAACGTACCGCTCGGCGGCTACCCCACGGCCTCCCTGCCGCAGGACGCGGCGCACGGCGCCTGGCTCTACCGGGACAATGTCCGCGCCCGGCTGCGCCGCCCGCGCCCCGACGCGTACGCCCATGTGCCGGTCCAGCTGATCACGCCGCTCGACGACGTGTTCCTCTCGCCCAAGCTGTACGCCGAACTGGAGCACTGGGCGCCCCGGCTGACCCGCCGTACCCTCCCGGCCAAGCACTGGATCCCGCGCACCAGGCCCGACCAACTGGCCACCTGGATCAGTGAGTTCGTCCGCGCCAACGAGGACGGCATACCGGCCAGGGATGCCGTGGCCACAGGCCCGCACGCCGACCGGTTCGGCGGCCAGCTGGTCCTGGTGACGGGTGCGGCGAGCGGCATCGGCCGGGCCACGGCCTTCGCGTTCGCCGAGGCCGGGGCACGGGTCGTCGCCGTGGACCGGGACGCCGAGGGTGCCGCCAGGACCGCGGAGATGGCCCGGCTCATCGGCGCGCCCGAGGCCTGGGGCGAGGTGGTCGACGTCAGCGACGAGCAGGCAATGGAGAAGCTCGCCGAGAAGGTGGCCACCGAGTACGGCATCGTGGACGTCCTGGTCAACAACGCGGGCATCGGTTTGTCCGGCTCCTTCTTCGACACCACGGCGGAGGACTGGAAGAAGGTCCTCGACGTCAATCTGTGGGGCGTCATCCACGGCTGCCGCGTCTTCGGCAAGCAGATGGCCGAGCGCGGCCAGGGCGGCCACATCGTCAACACCTCGTCGGCCGCCGCCTACCAGCCCTCGCGGGCGCTGCCCGCCTACAGCACGTCGAAGGCCGCGGTGCTGATGCTCAGCGAGTGCCTGCGCGCCGAGCTGGCCGGCCGGGGCATCGGGGTCTCGGCGATCTGCCCCGGCCTGGTCAACACCAACATCACGTCGACCACGCACTTCGCCGGGGCGGACGCCACGGAGGAGAAGCGCCTCCAGAAGAAGACCTCGCGCCTGTACGGAATGCGCAACTTCCCCCCGGAGAAGGTCGCTTCGGCGATCCTGCGTGCCGTGGTGAAGAATCAGGCGGTGGTGCCGGTGACGCCGGAAGCCCGCGGCGCCCACCTCATGTCCCGCTTCGCGCCGAGGACACTGCGCGCGATCGCCCGATTGGAGCCGCCGCTGTGAGTACGGAGCGCCTGGACGGCACGACGCACGAGGAGCACTACCGGATAACCCCGCGGCGCGTCTCGTTCGACTGGGACGGGACGCCGCTGCACTGGATACCGGACGAGCCCACCGCCACCCATGTCATCAATGTGCTCCACCTTTTACTTCCGGCGGGCGAGCGCTGGTTCGTGAAGGTGTTCAAGGAGGCCCTGCCGCTGGTCGCCGACCCGGTGCTGCTCAAGGACGTCAAGGGGTTCATGGGCCAGGAGGCCACCCACAGCGTCCAACACGCCCACGTCCTGGACCACTTGGCGCACCAGCGTCTGGACACCGAGCCCTACACCCGGCACGTCGACTTCCTCTTCGAGAAGCTTCTTGGCGAGACGCCGCCGTTCGGGGCACCGGTACCGACCCAGGAGTGGCTGCGCTTCCGGCTCTCGCTGATCGCCGCGATCGAGCAGTTCACGGCGGTGCTGGGCGACTGGGTGCTGCACGCCGAGGGTCTGGACCGGGCCGGGTCCGATCCGGTCATGCTGGATCTGCTGCGCTGGCACGGCGCGGAGGAGGTCGAGCACCGGGCGGTCGCCTTCGACATGTACCAGCACTGCGGCGGCACGGGCCTGCCGCGCTACCTCCGCCGCCTGGAAGGCATGGCGGTCGTGGCCCCGGTGCTGATGTGGCTGTGGGTGTGGGGCGCCTCCTATCTGATCCGGCACGATCCCCAGCTCGCCGGCCGGCTGCGCTACTCGCTGGGCGAGCACAACGGGGCGGTACGCCGCGGCCTGCTGCCGACCTGGAAGGAGCTGGGCTCGGCCATACCCCGCTACTTCCGACGGTCGTACCATCCCTCGCAGGAGGGCTCCCTGCGCAAGGCCGTCGACTATCTGGCGACCTCGCCGGCGGCCCGTGCGGCGGCGGGTGCGGTGGGCCGCGCCGCCCTGGGTTAGAGGGAGTGGTTTTGTCCGGGCAGTCAGCACTTCAGCAGGTGGTGCCGCCGGCGGCGCCGGCCGAGTACCGGATCGAGGATCTGGCGCACGCCAGCGGCGCCACGGTCCGCACCATCCGCGCCTACCAGGACCGGGGCCTGCTGCCCCGGCCCGAGCGGCGCGGCCGCTCCAATGTGTACGGCGACACCCACCTGGCCCGGCTGCACCAGATCGCCGACCTCCTGGACCGCGGCTACACCCTGGCCTCCATCAAGGAACTCCTGGAGGCCTGGGACGCCGGGCGGGGGCTCGGCGGAGTGCTCGGTCTGGTCGCCGAGGTCAACGGTCCGTGGACGGACGAGGAGGCCGCCCGGATCTCCCGCGCCGATCTCGACGAGACCTTCGGCGGCGAACCCGACGACGAGGCCGTGGCCGAGGCCGTGGAACTCGGCATCCTGGAACGCGTCCCGGACAACGACTCCGAGTTCCTCGTCCCCAGCCCCCAAGAGCTGGCGGTAGCAGCCGAGTTGCACGCCGCCGGCGTGCCCCTCGACGCCATCGCCGGGCATCTGCGCGAGCTGCGCGGCCAGGTCGAACACATCGCTGCCCGCTTCCTCGACTTCACCACGGAACACGTCTTCGCCCGTTACCTGGGTCACCGCCCTCCGACCGACACGGAGGCGGCCGAAGCGGCCGATCTAGTGCGTCGGCTGCGCCCTCTGGCCCAGCAGACCGTCGATGCCGAACTCGCCCGCGCGATGCGCCTGTTCGCCACCCGACACCTCCAGCGCCATCTGGGAACGCCGACCGCCGCGCCCACCGAGCCGGACCCGGGCCCGGTGGCGCTGCCCTCGGCCACGGTCCGGGCCGTTCAGGCACTGGTGGGCCAGGACAACGTCGCCGCGTTCATCGCGGCCGCGGCCGAACGCGAAGTCGGAGCAAGGACGTTGGATGCTCTGATGCTTCCAACTCACGACAGCGATGAGCTACGGAAGCCTTAAATAGCCCATACCGAAGCGAACTTCACCAAATCCCCCTTATCGGACGCCACTTGTCCACAGCGCTTTCAATTTGCCTGTGGATAAAGTGACTTCGCTGTGGATGAAACCCAACTGCCCTCCTCAATAAGGTGATTGGCATCACCTCATTCATCGATCGGCGAGCCAGTTGCCGTGGAAACCGAACGGCACGCGCTGGGGAAGATGGACCGTCGCCACCGGTGGAGCCGCGAGGTCGTCCGCGTCCAGGATGACGAGATCGCTGGCATCCCTGGCCGCGTCGTACACGTAGCTGAGCAACCACCCCGGGCCGCCCGGCCGGTCGTCCGCCGGGGCGAAGGCCGCCTCCGCCGGGGCCCGCCCCGCCCCGAACTCATGACGCGCCATCGCTCCCGTCCGCAGGTCGTACCGGAGCAGTGCCCCCGATATCGGCCCCGAGGGCGGGGTCCGGCTCACCGTGACGTGCCCGAACCGGGACTGGAGCCCGGCAAGCCGGTCGTCGACCCGGGGGAACTCGCACGCCTGGTCGTCGAGCTGCTCCTCCCGCACCGTGCCCGCCGCCAGGTCGAGCGTCCACTTCCACAGCGTGGGCCCGCTCGCCCCCAGACGCTCGTACCGCACGACGTGCAGCACGATCCGCTCCCCGTGCCCGGCGCCGTCCCCGGGCTCGTCGTATGCGTTCAGGGCGTGGAAGACATAGCAGGGGTCGATCGTCAGCCGGCGCACCTCGCCGTACGGATCGTCCCTGCGCAGCACGCCGAGCCGGGCCCCGTACTCCTCGTCCCAGCGGTAGGGGAGGCCGCCGCCGGGCCGCTTCGCCGTCTGCGGGTCGAAGACGGCCGGGAGGTCCATGAACACCACGTGGGAGGCGGTGAGATGGAAGTCGTGCATCATCGTGGCCGCCGGCATCTCCACCGACCGGCTCACCACCAACTCGCCCTGGGCATCGGCTCGGTGATAGGTCAGAAAAGGCTGGTCCAGCGTCCCGTATCCGAAGAAGTGCAGCTCTCCGGTGACCGGGCAGGTCTTGGGGTGGGCGGTCATGGCGGTGGTGAGACGGCCGTCGAAGTCGTAGGGCCCCAGCGTCTCCAGCTCGCGCCCGGGCCGGAAGTCCAGTTCACAGGGGAAGGACGACTCGACCAGGGCCAGCGTGTGCCCGGCGTGCCGCACCACGTGGGTGTTGGCGGCCCCGGCGGTCAGGTCGGTGTTGCCCTGCCGGTCGTGGACCCGGGCGCCGTCGGTGAAGGACGAGGTGCGGACCCAGCGATTGCGGTAGGTGCGGGCCCTGCCCCCGTCGATACGGACGCCGTGGACCATGCCGTCCCCGAAGAACCAGTGGGCTGAGGCCGCGTCCTGCGGGTTGGGCCCGTTGCGCACGTACCAGCCGCTCAGCTCGGGCGGGATGGCACCGGTCACCGCCGGCTCGTGGGCGGTCAGCTCTTGGGCGACGGGGGCGAAGTTGCCCGCGAGGTGGGGGGCGGACGGCTTCGACGCCATGGGTCCGGCGGACGGGATGGCGGCCCCGGGGGTGGTGGTCATCGTCAGGCTCCCTTCTGGACGGCGGCACGGCGGGCGCGCTCGGGGTACCGGGCGGTGATGACGGCCGGGATGGCGAAGCCCGCGACCTGAACGGCTGTCGAGGCGGTGCTGCCGAGCGCCTCGGCGTCGATCACGGCCAGGGCGGTCGCCGTCAGGGTGAAGGCCAGGGCCCAGACGGAGGTCAGTACCACGTTGATCCGCAGGAACACCGGGTTGGTCCACACCTCGGGCGGCGCCTGCCGCTTGGCGATCCCGGTGGTGAAGGGCCTGCGGACGGCCAGCGTGGCCCAGGCGGTCAGGGCCAGCCAGCCCGTGGCCAGCGCGCCGCCGTAGTCGCGGAGCCCGCTGTCGGGGGCGGCGAAGGCGAGGACGCTCAGAACGGTGAAGAAGGCGATCGTGGACTGCTCAAGGATCAGGGCCTCGGCGCTCAAGCCGCGCCTGCGGTCCATGGCGAAGAGGTAGCCACCGGCGACGAGAGCGGTGAGCGCGCCCCACTGCCAGTGCGCGCTGCCGACGACGGCGAAGACGATCCACGGGACGAATCCGCGCAGGTAGCTCATGGGAGTCCCCTCTGTTCCGAGCGTTTCCGCTCAGCTCCACATTCCAACTTCGACATGTCGAATGTAGAGGTTCCTGCTTTGACGTGTCAAGAGTGGAAGGTAGAGTGGTGGCATGAGCCTTCGCCACGCAGTCCTGGGGCTGCTCGCCGATCGTCCGGCCAGCGGTTACGACCTGATGAAGCGGTTCGAGACCTCGCTGGCCCACGTCTGGTCGGCGACCCAGAGCCAGGTATACGGAGAATTGGGGAAACTCGCCGACGGCGGTCTGGTCGAGGTGTCCGCCGAGGGGCCGCGCGGCCGCAAGGAGTACGCGATCACCCCCGCCGGCAGAGCGGAACTGCATCACTGGCTCACCGAGGTCGAGCCGACCCGCACCCGCCGCAGCGACTCCCTGCTCCGGGTCTTCTTCCTCGGCGAGCTCACGCGGCTCGAAGCGCGTACCTATCTGCTTGGTGAAGCCGAGCGCTCGGCCCGGCAGCTCGCCGGGCTCCAGGAGGCGGAGGCCGCCATCGACTGGGGCGGCGATCCGCTCTCGGTGCACGGCCGCCTCGCCATGGAGTACGGCAAGCGGCTCAGCGAGATGCACGAGGGGTGGGCCCGCTGGGCGGCGGAGCAGCTCACGCCCTGACGGGCCGCGCCACGAGGAAAATGGAGATGCCGCGGGCCCGTCCGGCCCGGCACCCTGACGGCATGACAGACATCCCGCGGGAATCACCGGGCGAGCGCGCCGGGGTGCTCCCGGACGACAGACGCACCGTCAAGGTGTCCAGATACCTCTCGAAACACCTGCGCCACCAGCCCGAGCGGATCGGTCTCGCCCTCGATCCGAACGGCTGGGTCGACATCGACGTGCTGCTGCGGGCCTCGGCCGCGCACCGCTTCCCCATCACCCGCGCCGAGCTGGACCATGTGGTCGCCACCAACGACAAGCGGCGCTTCGCCGTGGAGGGCGGCCGGATCCGCGCCAGCCAGGGCCACACCGTCGCCGTCGACCTCGGTCTGGCGACCGCCGAACCGCCCGCGTACCTCTATCACGGCACCGTGGCCCGCAGTCTGGCCGCGATCCGCGCCGAGGGACTGCGCCCGATGGGGCGCCACCATGTGCACCTCTCGCCCGACCGGGAGACCGCCGCCAAGGTCGGCGCCCGTCGCGGCCGCCCCGTGGTCCTCGGCGTGGACGCCGGGGCGATGCACCGGGCCGGCCATGTCTTCCACGTCAGCGCCAACGGGGTCTGGCTCGCCGAAGCCGTACCGCCGGAGTACGTGCGGCTGCGCACCTGAGCGGCTCGCTCGGGATAATCGGTCCCATGCACCGACCCCACCTGCCCAGCACCGAATCCGTCGTCACCGCCATCCGCGGGATCGCCGACGAGTACCGCCTGGAGGTCGAGGTCACCGACGACATCGGAGCGGACCGGACCTCGCGCCGTACTTCGGCCGGCGTGTTCGCGGTGCTCGACCCGGACGGCTCGCTGCCGCACGAGGCGTACGTCGAACTGGGTGGCACACCGTCCGTGTCGGTGCGCATCCATCCGGAGGACGACGCCCTGATCACCGTCGACGGCGTGGAGTTCCACGACATCCCCCGCGACGACGTGCCCGTCTTCCTGCGTTCCGTCTACGGCGGCCTCGCCCACGTCAAGGGCCGGCTCTTCCCACCGGGCTGGTGGCTGGTCGTGCCATTGCCCGGCGACGAGACCTACAAGGAACTGGTGCTGCTCGGCGCGCTCACCCCCTGGATGAGCGCGCACGTCCGCGGCCGGAAGGGCTAGCGCCCGAGCTGCGCGAGCCCTTCGGTCGCGATCTGCTCGAAGATCTTCGGGTCGGCCGCGAAGTCGGAATCGGGGATCGGCGCGTGCAGCACGATCTCGGTGAAGCCGAGCTCGAAGTGCCGGCCCGCGAAGTCCACGAACGCGTCCAGGGATTCCAGCGGACGACCGGGCTGCGGGGTGAAGCCGGTGAGCAGGATCTTGTCCAGTTCGCCCACGTCGCGCCCCGTCTCCGCGCACGCCGCACCCAGCTTCTCGATCTGTCCCCGGATTGCCGCGATGGACTCCTCGGGGGTACCCGACTCGAACAGCTTCGGGTCGCCCGTGGTCACCCAGGCCTGCCCGTGCTTCGCCGCGAGGCGCAGCCCGCGCGGGCCGGTCGCGGCCACCGCGAACGGAATCCTGGGCCGCTGGACACAGCCGGGCAGGTTGCGTGCCTCGACCGCCGAGTAGAACGTGCCGTCGTACGTCACCGAGTCCTCGGTGAGCAGCCGGTCGAGCAGCGGTACGAACGCGCCGAAGCGGTCAGCCCGTTCACGCGGCGTCCACGCCTCCTGGCCCAGCGCGGTGGCGTCGAACCCGTTGCCGCCGGCGCCGATCCCGAGGGTGATCCGGCCGTTCGAGACGTCGTCGAGGGTGATCAGGTCCTTGGCGAGGGTCACCGGGTGCCGGAAGTTCGGCGAGGTGACGAGGGTGCCGAGGCGCAGCCGGGTGGTGGCGGCAGCGGCGGCCGTGAGCGTGGGGACCGCGCCGAACCACGGGCCGTCGCGGAACGTACGCCAGGACAGGTGGTCGTAGGTGTACGCGGTGTGGAACCCCAGCTCCTCGGCGCGCAGCCACTCGTCGCGACCGCCGTCGTGCCAGCGGCGTACCGGGAGAATCACAGTGCTCAATCGCATGGCTCGACCCTACGAGAGATCGAGCAGGTGTCGCATCGACTGCGCGGCGCGAACGGCGGCGTCACCGCAGCAGTTGTTGAACAGCACGTGGACTTCCCTGGCCTGCTCGGTCATCTCACGGATGCGCGGCACCCACTCTGCGAGCTCCTCGGGTGCGTACTCATACCGGAATCGCTCTTCCTTGGTGCCCGTCCCCCAAGCGCTGCTGCGACCGTGGAAGCGCACCAGAGCGAGCTCCGGGCTGGTGACCCGCACGACCGGTGGGACGGAATCCGGCAGCGTACGCACCATGTCCACGACCACGGCGGTCGTGTCCAGCTCCGCGAGAAGGGCGGTCGTCGTGTCGATGTGGTCCTCCCGCCACCAGTCGGGATGCCGGAACTCCACGGCCGTCGGCCACCCCGCGGCACGTTCGCGGCACCGGCGCAGAAACTCCACCGCGTGCTTCCCCGGTACGAACCGGCGAGGGAACTGGAAGACCAGCGTCCCCAGACGGCCGGCGGCTCGCAGGGGTTCGAGAGCGGCGCTGTACCGGTTCCACACTTCGGTCAGCAGCCCCGGATCGACGCCGGTCCGCTCCCGGTGTCGCGCGAGGGCCGGTCGCAGGTCGGCGGGGAGCGCTTCCGGCCGGGTGGGGTGTCCGGTGAGCAGGGAGAATGCCTTCACGTCGAACCGGAAGCCCTCAGGGGTTCGGTCCACCCACAGCAGACTGTTGCGGGTGCTGGGCAGCCCGTAGTACGTGGAGTCCACCTCCACCACCGGGAACTGTCCGGCGTAGTGACGGATTCTGCCCTCGGCGTCGCGATGCCCCTTGGGGTACCAGCCGCTGGACACCAGCGCCTTGTCCGTCCACGAGCAGGTTCCGACCCGGATCTGTCCCATCCCGCCCGTCTGCCCCGGACGTGTGGACGGATTCATAGGATGCGCGCGGACAACCACCCCCCGACCTCGGCACGCCAGGTGCTCCAGCAAGCGGGCCCGAGGCCACGGCTGAACGCCGCGCTCCCGTGTATGGCGTACGTACGCCCCCTGTGCCCCACGCGCACCGACGAGCGCTCTCATCTGTGCGCCTCCTCGCACGCCCGTGCGTTCGCGTACGGAACAATGGCCCGGTGACCTCTGCTACCGACCCCGCCCCGGCCATCCGCCCCGTGCCCACCGCACCGCGGCTCATCGCGACCGATCTGGACGGCACCCTGCTGCGCGACGACAAGTCCGTGTCGGACCGTACGGTCGCTGCGCTGGCCGCCGCCGAGGAGGCGGGCATCGAGGTCTTCTTCGTCACCGGCCGTCCGGCCCGCTGGATGGACGTCGTCAGCGCCCACGTCCACGGTCACGGCCTGGCGATCTGCGGCAACGGGGCGGCCGTGGTGGATCTGCACGGTGACGGCGACGGCCCCCGCTTCGTGAAGGTGCGGCCGCTGGAGCGGGCCGCGGCTCTCGATGTCGTCAGTCTGCTGCGCTCGGCCGTACCGGGCACGTCCTTCGCGGTCGAGCGCACCGGGGGCTTCCACCATGAACTCGCCTATCCGCCCCTGCACATGGACCCCGCGGCGAGCATCGCGCCGGCGGAGAAGCTCCTGGCCGAGGACGCCGCCACGGCGAAGCAACCGGTGCTCAAGGTCCTCGCCTTCCACCCCGAACTGGCCCCCGACGACTTCCTCGCCCTGGCCCGCACGGCGGTCGGGGCACGCGCCGAGATCACCCGGTCCAGCCCGACCGCACTCCTGGAGATCAGCGGAGCCGGCGTCTCGAAGGCCTCCACGCTCGCGCTGTGCTGTGCCGAGCGCGGCATCTCGCCCGCCGAGGTGGTGGCCTTCGGCGACATGCCGAACGACATGGAAATGCTGAGCTGGGCCGGCACGTCGTACGCGATGGGCAACGCCCACCCCGATGTCCTGGCCACCGCGACCGGACGCACGGCCGCCAACAACGAGGACGGCGTGGCGGTCGTGATCGAGCAGATCCTCAAGGCCCTCTGACAACGGACAGACACGCGCCACCCCCTGCCCGGACCCTGGGGCGGGGGCGTTTCACGTGAAACGCCCCCGGTGTTTCACGTGAAACAGCGCGCCCCCGAGGGCGCGGCTCCACCCCCGTGTCGCCCCGCCCCACCAGGAGTGCGTCTCAGATCGGCGCCTCCCACACGACGGTCGTGCCGCCCCCGCCGTCACCGAGCCCGGGGCCGTACGAGCTGGAACCTCCGAGCGCCTCCGCACGCCGCTGAAGGTTGCGCAGTCCGCTGCGACGGCCACCCGACGGGATCCCCACCCCGTTGTCCGCGACCGTCAGGCGCACTCCCGCGCTGCCGTCCGGCAGTTGGGCCGTGGCGTCGATGACGACCTCGATCCGCGATGCCTCCGCGTGCCGGAAGGCGTTCGAGAGGGCCTCGCGCAAGGCCGCGATCAGGTTCTTGCCGGTCAGTTCGCCGACCAGGGTGTCCACGGCGCCGAGGAAACGGTGGGCCGGCTTGAAGCCGAGTGGCACGGCGGCCATGTTGATCTCCCGCAGCACACGGGTGCGCAGCCCGGAGGGCGCCTCGGCCGGGCCCTGCTGGAGCGCGAAGATCGCGGTGCGGATCTCCTGAATGGTGACGTCGAGCTCGTCGACCGCCTTGCCGATGCCACGCTGCACCTCGGGCACGATCGACTTGCGCTGAGCCCCCTCCAGCATCATCCCGGTGGCGAAAAGGCGCTGGATGACGAGGTCGTGCAGGTCGCGGGCGATCCGGTCACGGTCCTCGTACACCGCGAGACGTTCCCGGTCCCGCTGGGCCTCCGCCATCATCAGGGCGAGTGCCGCCTGGGAAGCGAACTGGCTGGCCAGGGTCCGCTCGGCCTCGGTGAAGGGCCGCCCGCCGCGGACCCGGGGCGTGGCGAGGGCACCGAGGACCCGCCCGCCGCTCTGCAAGGGCAGCAGCATGCTCGGCCCGTAGCGCTCGGACAGTTTGGTGATCATGCGCGGATCGGTGGCTGCGTCTTCGACGAAGACCGCCTCGCCCTCCAGCAGGGTGGAGACGACCGGGCTCTCCGGCGGAATCACCAGGCCGAGTGAGACGCGCGGATTGTCGGCGGAGACCGCGACGATCTCCAGACCGCCCTCCTCCGCGGGCAGCAGCACTATGCCGGCATCGGAGACCGCGAGGTGGCGGGCCTGTTCGGCGACGACCTCCAGAGCATCGTCCGCGTCTCCGCCCGACAGCAGGGCCGTGGTGACGGCGACCGAGCCGTCGATCCACCGCTCACGCTGACGCGCCGCCTCGTAGAGCCGTGCGTTGCCGATGGCGATTCCGGCCTCGGTGGCGAGCACCCGCACCATGTGCAGGTCGTAGTCGTTGAATTCGCCGCCGCCGTGCTTCTCGGTGAGATACAGGTTGCCGAAGATCTCGCCCTGCACGCGGATGGGGACGCCGAGGAAGGTGCGCATCGGCGGATGGTTCGGAGGCAGCCCGGCCGAGCGCGGGTCGGCGGAGATCTCGGCGAGCCGGAGCGGCTCGGGATGGTGGATGAGCCAGCCGAGCAGCCCTCGGTGCCCGTCCGGCCGATGCCCGATCGCCCGGGCTTGGTCGTCGCCGACCCCGTACGTCACGAAGTCGGAGAGCCCCCGGCCCTCCTCGTTCACGACGCCGATCGCCGCGTACCGTGCGTCGGCGAGCTCGGCGGCCGTCTCACAGATCCGGTCCAGCGTCGAATGCAGTTCCAGCCCGGTGCCCACCGAGCGCATCGCCTCAAGCAGTTGGGGCACCCGAGCGGTCAGCTCGGTGGAGAGTCCCTGGAGGCTGCGAGTGGCCCGGGTCGCCGCTTCGAGCGGATCCTGACCCGGACGTTCCGGGTCTTGGCGGTCCAGGTCCGTGACGTCCTGGTGGCCCGTGGGCCTGTTCGGGTCTGGCGGGACTGGCATGCCTTGAGACTAGTTAGTCCTATTTGGCGAGGAAAGTCGGGTGCTGCCGGGCATCGGTCTCGCGCTCTCGTTCCAGCATGCCCCGCAAAGGCCCGTCGATGAGCGCGAGCGCGTCATAAGTGCCGCGCTGTACGGTCCGGCCCTCATCGAGCACGATCACCTCGTCCACGGCTTCCAGTCCGCGCAGCCGGTGGGTGATCAGCACCGTCGTACGGCCTTCGGTGGCCGACAGGAGGTCGGCGGTGAGCGCGTCGGCGGTCGCCAGGTCCAAGTGCTCGGCGGGCTCGTCGAGGACCAGCACCGGGAAGTCGGCGAGCAGGGCGCGGGCCAGGGCGAGCCGCTGGCGCTGGCCGCCGGACAACCGGGCCCCGTGTTCGCCCACGAGGGTGTCGAGGCCGTCCGGCAGTCCGTCGACCCAGTCCAGGAGCCGGGCCCGCCCCAGGGCGGACCGCAGGTCCTCATCGGTCGCGTCGGTGCGGGCGAGCCTCAGGTTCTCCCTTACGGAGCTGTCGAAGAGGTGCGCGTCCTGGGCACACAGCCCAACCAGCCGGCGTACGTCGTCGCCGTCGAGCCGGCTCGCCTCGCTCCCGCCGATCCCGTATGTACCGGTCCGGGCATCCAGGAAGCGGAGCAGCACCTGGGCAAGGGTGGTCTTGCCGGACCCGGAGGTGCCGACGACGGCGATCCGCATGCCCTGGGTGAGGCGCAGCGCGAAGTCGTGCAGCGCGTCCCGCTCCTGTCCCGCGTACCGGGCCCCGATGCCGTGCAGCTCCAGCGGGAACGGCGAGGTGGGCGCGGTGGCGGGCGCATCCGGTTCCCGCACGGGGGCGGGCGTGTCAAGCACCTCGTAGACGCGCTCGGCACTGCGCCGCACCCGCTGGCGGGACTGCACGGCGAGCGGTAGCCCGGTCACGGCCTCGAAGGCGGCGAGCGGCACCAGCACCACCACCGCGAGCTGCACCCCGTCGAGGCGTCCGGCCGCCACGGCCCCCACGCCGATCAGCGCGGCCGCCGCCACGGTGAGTCCGCAGGTCAGCGCGGAGAGACCGGCGCCGAGCGCGGTGGCCGCCGCGCCCCGCGAGGCGATCCGGGTCAGCGTCGTGTCGGCGTCCCTCACGTCGTCGGAGCGGCGGCCCAGCGCCCCCGCCACGGTCAGCTCGCCCGTTCCGGTGAGCAGATCGGCCACCCGGGTGGCGAGCGCTCCCCGGGCCGGGGCCAGCTGTCGCTCGGCCCTTCGGGCCAGGGCTCCACTGACGCACGGGACGACGACCCCGGCGACGAGGAGTCCCACGGCGAGCACCGCGCCGGCCTCCGGCAACAGCCACGCCGTGAAACCGGCGCTGAGCACGGACACGACGACGGCGACCCCGGCGGGCAGGGCCCAGCGCAACCAGTAGTCCTGGAGTTCGTCGACGTCGGCGACGAGACGGGACAGCAGATCGCCGCGCCGGGTCTCGCGCAGCCCGGCGGGCGCGATCCGCTCCAGCTGCCGGTAGACCGCGACGCGCAGTTCGGCGAGCATCCGCAGCACGGCGTCGTGCGAGACGAGACGCTCGGCGTAGCGGAACACCGCGCGCCCGATCCCGAAAGCCCGGGTCGCGGTGACGGCCACCATCAGATAGAGGACCGGGGGTTGTTGCGCGGCTCGCGAGATGAGCCAGCCGGACGTCGCCATGAGGCCGACGGCCGAGCCGAGCGCCAGGGCGCCGAGCAGCAAAGCCAGCGCGATACGGCCGCGCAGCCCTCGGGCCGCGGCGCGGACCCGGGCCAGCGGATTGCGGACGGCAACATCGGCGGGACGCGCTGTCGCAGCCTCTGCGACTGCCTCAACAGCCTTCACTGGACCGGCAGTTGAGGCCGAACCGGACGGAATCCGGGACGGGACGTGGGGCAGGGGGGCGGCGGGCCTCAGCTCCACGACGCGGTCCGCCACGGCGAGCAGCGCCGGGCGGTGCACCACGAGCAGGACCGTACGGCCCACCGCGAGCCGGCGCACCGCGTCGACGATGGCGGCCTCGGTCTCGCCGTCGAGCGCGGCGGTCGGCTCGTCGAGCAGCAGCACCGGCCGGTCGGCCAGGAACGCCCGGGCCAGGGCAAGGCGTTGGCGCTGACCGGCGGACAGGCCCGCGCCGCCCTCACCGAGGACGGTCGCGACACCGTTCGGGAGCGCGGCCACGAAGTCGTAGGCGCCGGCCTCGCGCAGCGCGTCGAGCACGGCGGCGTCGTCCGCGTCCGGCCGGGCGAGACGGACGTTCTCCGCGATCGTCCCGGCGAAGAGGTGTGGCCGCTGCGGCACCCAAGCGATGTGCTCACGCCAGCCGGCCGGGGCCAGCGATGCGAGGTCCGTCCCGGAGACCAGGATGCGGCCGTCTCCCTCCGGTGCCACGAAGCCGAGGACCGCGTTGAGGAGCGTCGACTTCCCGACGCCGCTCGGCCCGGTCAGCGCCACGGTCTCGCCCGGCTCGATGACCAGGGAGGCGGCGGAAAGGGAGGGTTCGGTGCGTCCCGGGTGGCGGACGGTCACGCCGTCGACCTCGATGCGGACCGGCCCCGCGGGCACCGCCGCCGTGCCGCTCCCGGGCAGCGGGGTCTCCAGGACCTCGAAGATCTCCTCCGCGGCGGAAAGGCCCTCGGCCGCGGCGTGGTACTGGGCGCCGACCTGGCGCAGCGGCAGATAGGCCTCGGGCGCCAGGACCAGGATCACCAGGCCGGTGTACAGGTCGAGATCGCCGTGGACGAGGCGCATGCCGATGCCGACCGCGACCAGCGCGACCGAGATCGTGGCGAGCAGTTCGAGGGCGAAGGACGAGATGAAGGCGATCCGCAGGGTCTTCAGGGTCGCCCTGCGATAGTCCGAGGTGATCGTCCTGATCGACTCCGCCTGCGCCTTGGCCCGCCCGAAGACCTTCAGCGTCGGCAGTCCGGCGACCACGTCGAGGAAGTGCCCCGACAGCCGGGACAGCAGCCGCCACTGGCGGTCCATCTGCGACTGCGTGGCCCAGCCGATGAGCGCCATGAACAGGGGGATGAGCGGCAGGGTCACGACGATGGTCGCCGCGGACACCCAGTCCTCGGTGACGATCCGCGCGAGCACGGCCACGGGTACGACGACGGCGAGGCCGAGTTGGGGCAGATAGCGCGCGAAGTAGTCGTCGAGGGCGTCGACCCCGCGGGTGGCGAGAGCGACGAGCGATCCCGTGCGCTGACCGCTCAGCCACTCGGGGCCGAGCCCGGCCGCCCGCTCCAGGAGCCGGCCCCGCAGCTCCGACTTGACCGCCGCGCTCGCCCGGTTGGCGGCGAGCTCCGTCAGCCAGGAGACCAGGGCCCGCCCGGCCGCGACCACCGCGAGGAGCAGCAGCGGCGTCTTCAGGCCGGCCGTGCCCTGGCCGTGCTGGAACGCCCCCACGACGACCTCGGCGATGAGCATGGCCTGGGCGATGATCAGTCCCGCCCCGGCCAGGCCGAGGGCCACCACGGCCGCGAGGAAGAAGCGGGTTGCGCGGGCGTACCGGAGCAGGCGCGGGTCGATCGGTTTCACGTGAAACATCCCCCAACAGAAGGATCAGAGCGGGCCCGGAGGGGTGTGTTTCACGTGAAACACACCCCGTTGAACCGTGCGGACCTCGGCGGTCAGTGCGCCTCGGCGATGTTCTTGGTGCCGATCCGCTTGCGGAACACCCAGTAGGTCCAGCCCTGGTAGAGCAGCACGATCGGGGTCGCAACCCCGGCACACCAGGTCATGATCTTCAGGGTGTACGGGGTGGACGAGGCGTTGGAGACCGTCAGGTTCCAGGCGTCGTTCAGCGAGGACGGCATGACGTTCGGGAAGAGCGTCAGGAAGAGCATCGCCACCGCGGCCGCGATCGTGATGCCGGACAGTGCGAACGACCAGCCCTCGCGTCCGATCCTGATGGCCCCGATCGCCCCGACCAGCGCGAGCACGGCGACGGCCATCGCGATCAGGCTCTTGGTGTCACCGCGCGAGGCCTGGGTCCAGATCAGGAAGCCGAGCGCGAGCACCGCCGTCACCAGACCGAGCTTGAGCGCCAGCGCCCTGGCCCGCTCACGGATGTCGCCGAGTGTCTTGAGGGAGGCGAACACCGCGCCGTGGAAGGTGAACAGGGTGAGCGTGACCAGTCCGCCCAGGATCGCGAACGGGTTGAGCAGGTCCCAGAAGTTGCCCACGTACTCCATGTGCGCGTCGATCTTCACCCCGCGCACGATGTTGGCGAAGGCCACGCCCCAGAGGAACGCCGGGATGAGCGAGGTCCAGAAGATGGCCTGCTCCCAGTTGCGCTGCCACTTCTCCTCGGGCCGCTTCGCCCGGTACTCGAAGGCCACGCCCCGGACGATCAGGCAGACCAGGATGATCAGCAGCGGCAGGTAGAAGCCGGAGAAGAGCGTCGCGTACCACTCGGGGAAGGCGGCGAAGGTCGCGCCGCCGGCCGTGAGCAGCCACACCTCGTTGCCGTCCCAGACCGGCCCGATGGTGTTGATCAGGACGCGCTTCTCGGTGCGGTCCCGGGCCAGCAGCTTCGTCAGGATGCCGATCCCGAAGTCGAATCCCTCCAGGAAGAAGTAGCCGATCCACAGGACGGCGATGAGTACGAACCAGACGTCGTGGAGTTCCATGCCTCGATCTCCTCAGCCTCAGTACGAGAAGGCCATCGGCCGGTCGGGGTCACGGTGGTCCCCGCCGATCTTGGTGGGCGGGTTGAGGTCGTCGTCCGTGAGCTCGGGCGGGCCGGCCTTGACGTACTTGACAAGGAGCTTGACCTCGACCACGGCGAGCACGGCGTAGAGCAGGGTGAAGACGATCATCGAGGTGAGGACCTCGCCCTGCGAGACGTTGGGGGAGACCGCGTCCTTGGTGCGCAGCACGCCGTACACCACCCAGGGCTGGCGGCCCATTTCGGTGAAGATCCAGCCCCAGGAGTTGGCGATCAGCGGGAAACCGAGCGTCCAGACGGCGGCGAACCAGTACCACTTGGTCAGTCGGGCGCCGAGGGGCGTGCTCTTGAAGAGCACCAGGTTCGGCACCTCGTCCTCACCGGTCCTCATCCCCGGTGCCAGCATGAACTTCTTGCGGGTGAGCCAGAGTCCGACGAGGCCGATGACGAAGGACGTCATGCCGAAGCCGATCATCCAGCGGAAGCCCCAGAAGGTGACCGGGATGTTGGGCCGGTAGTCGCCGGGCCCGAACTTCTGCTGCTCCGCCTTGTTCACGTCGTTGATGCCGGGGACGTACGAGGAGAAGTTGTTGTCGGCGAGGAAGGACAGTATTCCGGGCACCGAGATCTCGACGTCGTTGTGGCCCTTCGCCACGTCGCCGACGGCGAAGATCGAGAAGGGTGCGGAGTTCTGGCCGTCCCACAGGGCTTCGGCGGCGGCCATCTTCATCGGCTGCTGCTTAAACATGACCTTGCCGAGCGAGTCACCGCTGACGGCCGTGAGCAGTCCGCCGATCACCAGCGTCACCAGGCCGAGCCGCAGCGAGGTGCGCATCACCGGGATGTGCTTCTTGCGGCGCAGGTGGATGGCCGCGACCCCGACCATGAACGCGCCACCGGTCAGGAAGGCGGCGGTCAGGGTGTGGAAGACGACGACGAGGGTGGTGTCCTGGGTCAGGACGTGCCAGAAGTCGGTGAGTTCCGCGCGTCCGGTGGCCTTGTTGAGCCTGAAGCCGACCGGGTGCTGCATCCAGGAGTTGGCGGCCAGGATGAAGTAGGCCGACAGGATGGTGCCGATCGAGACCATCCAGATGCAGGCACAGTGGATCTTCTTCGGCAGCTTGTCCCAGCCGAAGATCCACAGCCCGATGAAGGTGGACTCGAAGAAGAAGGCGATGAGCGCTTCGAAAGCGAGCGGGGCACCGAAGATGTCGCCGACGAACCGCGAGTAGTCGGACCAGTTCATGCCGAACTGGAACTCCTGGACGATGCCCGTGACCACACCCATCGCGATGTTGATCAGGAAGAGCTTGCCCCAGAACTTGGTCGCCTTGAGGTACTTGTCCTTGCCCGTTCGCACCCAGGCCGTCTCCAGGCCGGCGACGAGCGCGGCCAGGGAGATCGTCAGGGGAACGAAGAGGAAGTGGTAGACGGTGGTAATGCCGAACTGCCATCGCGCCAGGGTTTCCGGCGCCAGAGCCAGGTCCACGTCGGCACTCTCCTTACATCGCCGAGGTCACAGCCGCAGCTTGCCCCTTTAATCCCGACGTCTTGGGATGAAGCGGGACACGCTTGTGAACGCGTTCACATTCACAAGCATTATGTCGTACTGGCTGTCGACATCTCCAGGGGGGTCCCCTTAGTGGCGGGGCCGGTTCTGGACACCCTCTTCCCAAGACTTTCAACATCTTGTTGAATTCGGCGCCATGGAGAACCAGCTGCGCATACGCATCTCATGGCCCGCGGGCAGCCTCACCGCGACCCTCGAAGAAACCCCGACGAGCGCGGCGCTCGCGGGGGCGCTCCCGATCACTTCCACCGCCCACACCTGGGGCGAGGAGGTCTACTTCGACACTCCCGTCTCCCCCGACCGGGAGCCGGACGCCCGGCAGGTGGTGGAGCCGGGCACGGTGGCCTTCTGGACCGACGGCGACGCGCTCGCGCTGCCGTACGGGCCCACCCCGATCTCGCGCGGCGACGAATGCCGGCTCGCGAGCCCCTGCAACGTGCTCGGCCGGATCGACGGCGACCCGCGGCAGCTGGCCACCGTCCGCTCCGGGGACCCGATCCGGGTCGACGCGGCCTGAGGCGTCCCCAGGGCTTCGGGGCCCGTCACAGGAGCCCGCACGGGCGCCCTTCGACGCGCGTCAGGCCTGCTTGCGGAAGCCCTCCGCGACCTTGAGGAACAGGTCGTTGGCCTCTCCCTCGCCGATCGTGACGCGCACACCCTCGCCCGCGAACGGCCGGACCACGACACCCGCCGCCTCACACGCGGCGGCGAAGTCGACCGTGCGCTCCCCGAGACGCAGCCAGACGAAGTTCGCCTGTGTCTCGGGCACTGTCCAGCCCTGCTGCACCAGGCCCGCGTACACCCGCTCGCGCTCGCCCACCAACGCGCCGACGCGGCCCATCAGTTCGTCCTCGGCACGCAGCGAGGCGACCGCCGCGTCCTGGGCCAGCTGGCTGACGCCGAAGGGCACGGCCGTCTTGCGCAGCGCCGCGGCCACCGGCTCGTGGGCCACCGCGAAGCCGACCCGCAGCCCGGCGAGCCCGTACGCCTTGGAGAAGGTGCGCAACACCGCCACGTTCGGACGGTCACGGTAGATTTCGATGCCGTCCGGCACCTCGGTGTCGCGGATGAACTCCCGGTAGGCCTCGTCGAGCACCACCAAAACGTCCGAGGGCACCCGGTCGAGGAAGCGCTCCAGCTCGGCCCGGCGCACCACGGTGCCGGTCGGGTTGTTCGGGTTGCAGACGAAGATCAGCCGGGTCCGGTCGGTGATCGCGGCGGCCATCGCGTCCAAATCGTGCACATCACCCGGGGTCAGGGGCACCCGGACCGATGTCGCTCCACTGATCTGGGTGATGATCGGGTACGCCTCGAAGGAGCGCCAGGCGTACATGACCTCGTCACCGGGGCCGGAGGTGGACTGGATCAGCGACTGCGCCACGCCCACCGAGCCCGTGCCGGTGGCCAGGTGCGTGAGGGGGACCCCGAACCGGTCGGCCAGCTCGTTCATCAGACCGGTGCACGCCATGTCCGGGTAGCGGTTGAAGCTCCCCGCGGCCGCGACCGCGCTCTCCATCACGCCCGGGAGCGGCGGGTAGGGGTTCTCGTTCGAGGACAGCTTGTAGGCGACCGGGCCGTCGGAAGCTGCGGCCCTGCCCGGCTTGTAGGTGGGGATGCCGTCCAGCTCGGCGCGCAGCTTGGGGCTCGTCTCGCTCACCGCGGGTCCTCCTCGACCGTTTCCGTACGGATGCCGTGGCCGCCGGCGCGGACAGCTCCGTACACATCCATTGCTCCTCACCTTATGAGGATTCGGCTTCCCTGCGAATAGGGGACGGGGACCGGTTCCCGGCGGGCGTCAGGGGAGGGGGGAGCGCTTATGTTCATGGCGCACGCCGGTGGCTCGCGCCGTAGCGCGCATCACCCGTGCAGGTGAGTTGAGACCTCTTCGAAACCTCGGACAGTTGCCAGCCGCCCACGGGTCGACAAGCGTCACGGTGACGGAATGGCGCTCAACTCCCTTGCATCGCAAGGTGATTGACGCTTTACGATCATGCAGAAACGTGCCTGTCAACGCGTGCATATGCACCCGGGCCAACCATCCGTCATCGCCCTACTATCGGCTCGCCATGACAGCAGCAGGGAAGCACCAGGTGAGCCGGTCGACCGGTCGCCGGCTGGGGCGGGCAGGTATTCGGGACGTAGCCGCCGCCGCCGGTGTCTCCATCACGACCGTCTCCGACGCGCTCAACGGCAAGGGCCGGCTCCCCGACGCCACCCGCCGCCACGTCCGCGAGGTCGCAGACCGGCTGGGCTACCGCCCATCCGCAGCGGCCCGCACGCTCCGTACCGGCAAGTCGGGCCTCATCGGCCTGACCGTGACGACCTACGGGGATGAACCTTTCACCTTCACCGAATTCGCCTACTTCGCCGAGATGGCGAGAGCGGCGACCTCCGCCGCCCTCGCACGCGGCTACGCCCTCGTCATCCTGCCCGCCACCTCACGCCGCAGCCCCGCGGACGTCTGGTCGAACGTCGCCCTCGACGGCACCGTCGTCATCGACCCCTCCGACCAGGACCCCGTCGTCACCGAACTCGTACGCCAGGGACTTCCGGTCGTCTCCGACGGCCGCCCGGCGGGCAGCCTGCCCGTCACGGCCTGGGTGGACAACGACCACGAGGCCGCCGTACTCGACCTGCTCGACCATCTCGCCGCCGCCGGTGCCCGCCGGATCGGCCTGCTCACCGGAACCACCACCGACACCTACACCCGGCTCTCCACCGAGGCCTATCTGAGCTGGTGCGAACGCGTCGGCCAGGACCCGGTGTACGAGTCCTACCCGGCGCATGACCCCTGCGCGGGCGCCGTCGCGGCCGACCGGCTGCTCGCCCGCCCGGACCGGCCCGACGCCGTCTACGGACTGTTCGACCCCAACGGCACCGATCTGCTCGCGGCCGCCCGGCGCTACGGGCTGCGCGTGCCCGAGGACCTGCTGCTCGTGTGCTGTAGCGAGTCCACCGTGTATGCCACCACGGAACCGCCCATCACCACGCTCTCGCTCAAACCGAGGCGCATCGGCACGGCCGTCGTCCAGCTGCTCATCGACGCGATCGAAGGGATCGACAACGGCCAGCCGATCGAGCAGGTGATACCGACCGAACTGATCGTGCGCACCTCCTCCCAGCGACGGCCCCCGCGCACCACGGTCAGCCCGCCCCGATCACCGGCCAAGGACAACCAGCCGGGCCCGGGCAAGGAGTGAACTCCGGCCGGACGGCGGCCCCAGCCGTCCGGCATCGGACACAGCCCTGTCCCAATAGCAGGGACCAATGTCAGGATCAGCTTGGACTAGACCACCACATTGGGGACATAACCACCCGCGAACACCGCTCGCACCCGGATTGACCACCCCTGGTGCGTCACACAGCATGAGGCGCATTCCTATGATGGGCGCACGACACCACGGATCCCCGCCCGACCTGGCGGCTCCCAGGGTGTACGGCGGCGCGACGGTGGTGGAGGGGTCGATGACTCAGGGGGCCGGTCAGGGACCCGTGCGGACGGAGACATTGCGTGACTTCCGGGTGCCGCCGTATGCGCAACAGACCCCCGTGCCACCGCCGGAGGAACCGGCCGGACGACCGGAGCCCGCGGTGCCGCTCTTCCACCAGCAGCCGCCCGCCGGCCACCCCGAGGCGCCCGCGTCCCCTCCGGCGCCCGGCGCGGCCACCTATTCGGGTGACGAGCCCGACGGCTACACGCCGACGGCCCGGGACCTCCCGGTGATCCAGCGCGGCGACACGGTCGAGCTGCCGACGGTCGAGCCCGTCGCCGCGGCGATCCCCGAGGGCCCCGGCCCGCTGTACGTCGTGGGCGACGTCCACGGCTACCTCGACGAACTCCTGGCCGCGCTGCGCGCCCAGGGCCTCATCGACGAGTCGGGCAACTGGGCCGCGGGCACCGCGCGCCTGTGGTTCCTCGGCGACTTCACCGACCGAGGCCCCGACGGCATCGGCGTCATCGACCTCGTCATGCGGCTCTCCGCCGAGGCCGCGGCCGCCGGCGGCTACTGCAAGGCCCTCATGGGCAATCACGAGCTGCTGCTCATCGGCGCCAAGCGGTTCGCCGACACCCCCGTCAACTCGGGCGCGGGCACGGCCACCTTCCAGGCCGCCTGGCTGCTCAACGGCGGTCAGAAGGCCGACATGGACCGGCTCCAGGACGTACACCTTCAGTGGATGTCCCGCCTCGACGCGATCGAGCAGGAGGACGACCACCTCCTGATGCACTCCGACACAACCGCCTATCTGGACTACGGCGACTCCATCGAGGCCGTCAACGACACGGTCCACGCCATTCTCAACCGCAACGACGCCGACGAGTGCTGGGACCTGTTCCGCAAGTTCACCAAGCGCTTCGCCTTCCGTGACGAATCGGGCCCGCAGGCCGCCCGCGAGCTGCTCTCCGCGTACGGCGGGCAGCGCGTGGTGCACGGCCACAGCCCCATTCCCTACCTGCTCGGAGAGGTCGGCACCGAGGACGGCGAGGAGGACTCGCGCCCGGTGGTCGAGGGCCCGCACGTATACGCCGACGGCCTCGCCATCGCCATGGACGGCGGCGTGACCATGGCCGGAAAGCTGCTGGTCCAGCAACTGCCTCTGCATGGGTGACGGTTGACCGGGAAGGCCTTCGGCAAAGCGCCGGGTATGCCATTTCCGGAAACACCCTGTCACCCCGTGCCGTAGCGGCTCTACCATCGGGTTATCCGTAGCAGGCTCTCCTCCGTTTCCGCCCAACTGCCCGTTCCTCAGGCGGGCATCCCGGCCCTACGGAGCATCGGGGGATGCACATGAACAGCGCTCCGCACCTGCTCAGCGAGGACCGCCCGGAGTTCGAGCGGATTCTTGACGAGGCACTGCGCACCGCGCATGAACGGCCCGAGCTGTCCGGTATCGGCGACCGTCTGAACGCCGTGCAACTGCGCACCATGGTGCTCTCCGCCGGCACGTTCGTCACCGAGCGGGCGGCCGCCGAGTACGAGCACTACGTCAGGGCGCGCGAAGAGCTGCGCGCGCACTCCGGATCCACCGCGCACGACTCGCTCCTGACGACCGCCGAGAGCACCGTCCTGGAACCCTCGGGCGCGGGCGTGGGAGCCATCGTCACGGTCCTGGCCCCCGTGCTCGCGGGCACCGCGGCCGCGATATTCCTGCTGGTCGGCTACATACTGAAGATGCTCAAGCCCCAACCCGCCTTCGCCGACACCATGGTGACGGCGGGCTGGTTCTTCGGCGCGCTGACCGCCGCCGCGATTCTCGCCGCCGGCATCGGGCTGCTGATCACCGCCGTGCGCAACGGCGCGACCCAGGTCGTCGCCGTCGACCGGGACAGCGAGGCGGACGCCCCCGACGAGCAGACGCAGGAGCTCGCCCGCGCCCGCGAGGCCTGGCGCCACGCCCTGCTTGAGCGGGGCATCTACCCCTTCCTGCGGGATGCGCTCGCCGATCCGAGCGTCGACCCCGGCGCCCCCGCGCCGCGCCGACCGATCGGCCGCATCCCCACCCTCGGCTACGACCGCCCGGGCTTCGGCAGCCCCGACGAGGGCGGCTCCCCCACCCGCCACGCGGGCTTCACCAGCCCGGACTTCACCAGCCCCGACTTCGGCGGACCCGAGCACCGGCCGGACTGAACCGGCGGGTGCGGCGCCGCACCCGGGAGTCGTCCGCTCCCGGGGCGGCGCGAGCCGCACGGCCTCAGTCGGCGATCGGCAGATAGACCCGGTTGCCCGCGTCCGCGAACTCCTTGGACTTCTCCGCCATTCCGGCCTCGATCTCGTCGGACTTCAGGTCGCCGCCGTGCTCGCGTCGGATGTCCTGGGAGATCTTCATCGAGCAGAACTTCGGACCGCACATCGAGCAGAAGTGCGCGGTCTTGGCCGGCTCCGCGGGCAGCGTCTCGTCGTGGAACTCCCGGGCGGTGTCCGGGTCGAGGGCCAGGTTGAACTGGTCCTCCCAGCGGAACTCGAACCGGGCGTCCGAGAGCGCGTCGTCCCACTCCTGCGCGCCCGGGTGCCCCTTGGCCAGGTCCGCCGCGTGGGCGGCGATCTTGTACGTGATGACACCGGTCTTCACGTCGTCGCGGTTGGGCAGGCCGAGGTGCTCCTTGGGCGTGACGTAGCAGAGCATCGCGGTGCCCCACCAGGCGATCATCGCCGCACCGATGCCGGAGGTGATGTGGTCGTAGGCGGGCGCCACATCGGTGGTCAGCGGCCCCAGGGTGTAGAACGGGGCCTCTTCGCAGATCTCCTGCTGGAGGTCGATGTTCTCCTTGATCTTGTGCATCGGGACGTGTCCCGGGCCCTCGATCATCGTCTGTACGTTGTGACGCTTGGCGATCGTGTTGAGTTCCCCGAGCGTGCGCAGCTCCGCGAACTGCGCCTCGTCGTTGGCGTCCGCGATGGAGCCGGGGCGCAGGCCGTCACCGAGCGAGTACGTCACGTCGTAGGCCGCGAGGATCTCGCAGAGCTCCTCGAAGTTCTCGTACAGGAACGATTCCTTGTGGTGCGCCAGGCACCAGGCCGCCATGATCGAACCGCCGCGCGAGACGATGCCGGTCTTGCGGCGGGCGGTCAGCGGGACATAGCGCAGCAGCACGCCGGCGTGGACCGTCATGTAGTCGACGCCCTGCTCGGCCTGCTCGATGACCGTGTCCTTGTAGATGTCCCAGGTCAGTTCCTCGGCGCGGCCGTCGACCTTCTCCAGCGCCTGGTAGAGCGGGACCGTGCCGATGGGGACGGGGGAGTTGCGCAGCACCCACTCGCGGGTGGTGTGGATGTTGCGGCCCGTGGAGAGGTCCATGACCGTGTCCGCGCCCCATTGCGTGGCCCACGTCATCTTGTCGACCTCCTCCTCAATGGAGGAGGTGACCGCGGAGTTCCCGATGTTGGCGTTGACCTTCACCAGGAACCGCTTGCCGATGATCATCGGCTCGATCTCGGGGTGGTTGATGTTGGCGGGCAGCACGGCGCGGCCCGCCGCGATCTCCTCGCGGACCACCTCGGGGGAGACGTTCTCGCGGATCGCGACGTACTCCATCTCCGGGGTGATCTCGCCGCGACGGGCGTACGCGAGCTGGGTGACGGCCTGGCCGCCGCGGCCCCGGCGGGGCTGGCGCGGGCGGCCGGGGAACACCGCGTCGAGGTTCTTGAGCCCGCCGCGCGGCGAGGTGTGCTTGATGCCGTCGTCCTCGGGGCGGACCGGGCGGCCCGCGTACTCCTCGGTGTCGCCGCGCCCGATGATCCAGTTCTCACGGAGCGGGGCGAGGCCACGGCGGACGTCGGTCTCGACGCTCGGGTCGGTGTACGGGCCCGAGGTGTCGTACAGCGTCACGGCCTTGCCGTTGGTGAGGTGCACCTGACGGACCGGCACCTTGAGGTCGGGGCGCGATCCCTCCACGTACCCCTTGTGCCAGCCGATGGACTTCCCGCTCTCCTCAGTGCTGGAGGCAGGCGTGCGTGCGTCCTGAATGGTCATGAGACCTACTCCCTACGCCGGCATTACCCGGTAACAGGTTCGGCGGTCGGCGCAGCCGTTTCCGTACGATTCGTACGGTTCTCAGCGCCCTCTCAGCCCGGTGCTCCGAGCTCCCGCGTGTGCAAAGGTGTCACCACGCTAGCGTCATCACTGGCGCGCTGAACAGAGGGCCCCCTGTGTTCTTGCGATGATCGGGCGGTGACCTCACCAGAACCGCACCCTCCGCACCAGCACGGCGGACACGGCCACGGGCACGGCCACTCGCACGCGCACGGACCCGCCACCCCCGTCTCCAAGCACCTGCGCAAGGTCATCGCCGCCGTGCTGATTCCTTTCTCCACGGCGGTACTTGTGGGTCTGGTGGTGCTCTGGCCCGGCGGCGCCCCGCCGCACCAGCGCACCGGCGTCGGCTTCGACCGCCAGACCCAGCAGGCCAAGGTCGTCAAGGTCGAAGAAGTCGACTGCGCATCGGTCAACGCCGGACAGGCCCCGTCCAACGGCGACACCTCCACCGCCGAGAGCCAGCGGGCCAGGAGCACCGAACAGCGGGTGTGCAAGAAGGCCACGGTCGAGGTCACCTCGGGCAAGGAGAAGGGCCGCACCTTCACCGAGATCGTCCAGCCCGACTCGCCCCGCCAGCTGCACACCGGCCAGGGCGTGATCGTCGCGTACGCCCCCGACGCACCGCACGACCTGCAATATTCGGTGACCGATGTGAACCGCCGGTTCCCGATGGCACTGCTCGCGGGGATCTTCGCGCTCGCGGTGGTGGTCGTCGGCCGGCTGCGCGGGGTGATGGCGCTGGTAGCCCTGGTGGTCTCCTTCGCCGTGCTGACGCTGTTCATCCTTCCGGCGGTGTTGCAGGGCTCCAACCCGCTCCTGGTAGCGGTGGTCGGGGCGAGCGCCATCATGCTGATCGCGCTCTACATGTGCCACGGCCTGTCCGCGCGCACCTCGGTCGCCGTCCTCGGCACCCTCGTCTCGCTGATGCTGATCGGGCTGCTCGGCTCGCTCTTCATCGGCTGGGCCTCGCTGACCGGCAACACGGACGACAACACGGGCCTGATCCACGGCCTCTACCCGCACATCGACATGTCCGGCCTGCTGCTCGCGGGCGTCATCATCGGATCGCTCGGCGTACTCGACGACGTGACGGTCACACAGACATCGGCGGTCTGGGAGCTGCACGAGGCCAACCCGACCATGGGCCCGCGCGGCCTGTACCGGGCGGGCATCCGGATCGGCCGCGACCACATCGCGTCGGTGGTCAACACCCTGGTGCTCGCCTACGCGGGCGCCGCGCTGCCCCTGTTGCTGCTGTTCTCGATCGCGCAGAGCAGCGTGGGCACGGTGGCCAACAGCGAGCTGGTCGCCGAGGAGATCGTCCGCACCCTGGTCGGCTCGATCGGCCTGGTCGCCTCGGTGCCGCTGACCACGGCGCTCGCCGCCCTGGTGGTCTCCGCAGACCGGCCGGGCACGGGGTCGGCCGGGCCGCGCGCGGGTGCGGTACGCGGTGGGGGCGGTCACCGCCGCAAGAAGTAGCGGGTCAGCCGGCGTTCTCCTCGGCGAGGATGCGCCCGAGTGCCTCCTCCAAATGCTCGTCGGACTCCCCGAGCGTCCACTCCTGCCCGAGCGGTACGAGCTTGTCGGTGCGGTCGAGGAAGGCCACGAGCGGCGCCGCGCCGGCCCGGAACAGTGCCGTGTCCGCGCCCACCTGAAGCCGGATGTGGACGTCCGAGAGCTCCTCCGGCTCGCTGGGCTCGATTCTCACATCGCCGTCCCCGGTTGCCCCGTTGATGCCGTCGAGCAGCAATTCACGGCCGAACGCCCAGGTCACGGGTGCGTCGCCGGGAAGGTGGAAGGTCATGCGCACCGCGTAGGGGTCGGTCGCCTCGTACCTCAGCTCCACCGGGATCTTGAAGGAAAGCTCCTCGGAGACGAGGAAGCTCATCATCACTTCTGCCTGAACCGATTCACGCATCGCACGTACCCCGCTTTTGCCGAAACTGGCCAGGAATGATCCCGCATGGCCCTCTTGACGCAATCGTGCTGGAAGCCCCTACAGATCACAAGGAGTGATATTTCAGATACTGATAGAGAAGGCCAGAGTGCGGAACAGGCCACCCACTTCGCCACGCAGCTGCTCGATGGCGGGAAGCAGACGTTCTTCCTGGTGAAGGGGTACGGAAATGGCCATCGTGGCAGCACTGGAACCGGCCGTGATCGGGATCGCCGCGCAGACCGTACCGAGGGCGTACTCCTGCCGTTCGATCACGGGTTGCATACGCTCCGTAGCCGCCAGCCGCTCCGAAAGGGTGCGTCGGTCCCGCACGGTGAAGGGTGTGATGGCCTCGACCGGATGCCGGTCCAGATAGTCCTCGCGGGTGCGCTCGTCGAGCTGGCTGAGCAGGCACTGGCCGATCGCGTGGGCGTGTCCGGTCGCGCGGAAGTCGGCCCACTCCTCGACGGCGGGCGCGGCGGGGGTGTCGGCGACCCCGGCGATCTCGATCTCGCCCTCGCGGTAGACGGCGAAATAGACGGGCACCCCGATGGAGTCCCGCCAGTGCGCCAGGGAGTCGGCGATCTTGCTGCGACGATTCTGCAGTGCCCCACCGTGGGCCAGCCGCTCGGCCGCGGGCCCGAACACGAACACCCCGTGTTCGCGCCGCAGATAGCCCTCGTGGGTCAGGGTACGCAGCAGGTGGTAGGCGGTCGGGAGCGGTAGTCCGGCCTCGCGGGCCAGCTGCTTGGCGGGGGCGCCGTCCCGGTGGGACCCGACTGCCTCCAGCAGGCGCAGGGCCCGCTGGACCGAGCCGATCAGGGTAGGGACGGCGGCATTCGAAGCCGTGGCCACGGGTCACCCCCAGGAGTGCCTACGGGCAAGGCGCCCGCCTGCGGGGGCCACCCCCGCGGGCCCCGCCGCACGTCCGGAGAGGCGGCACGGGCGGTCGAACCGGAGGTAGGGATCGGTCGGTACCCGTGATTCCCCGGGGGCGGCAGAGACCAGCCACTCTAATGGCCGACTTCGGCGGGCAGCGGGTTTCGCCAGGTTCGTTCCCCCGGCCGGGCTAATCCCCGGACGTCCTGGGCGCGGCGTGCGAGCCGGTCCGCTAACGCGGGTGGCCGGCCGGACTCCGGGCGGAAGTGGTCGTTCCGCCCGAGTCCCGCTACCAGTCGCCGCGCGAGGAGGACGAGGAGGACATGAACCTCCGCACCACGTAGATCAGGCCGCCGACCAGGGCCACGAAGACCAGAAGCTTGAAGAGCAGCCCGAACAGGAAGCCGACCACGCTCGCGATCAGACCGCCGAACACCACCAGGGCGATGACGGGCACGGCGACCCACTTCACCCACCAGGGCATCCCCGCGAATATTTCCCGTGCCGCCATCGTCCTTACCTCTTTCGTCAGTTCACCGGTCGTGTGCTTTCGACACTCCTGATGCTAGGCGCGAGAGGGTACGGTGCGGGGCCCTCGCAGCCCTTGAACACCCCTGACCGAACCCTTAGGGAGAATCGGGGACGCCCCTCAGCTCTCAGGGGGAGAGAAGACCACCAGAACCCTCAGATCCTCGGTGATGTGGTGGAACTTGTGCGCCACTCCGGCCGGCACATAGACCACGCTGCCCCGCGCGACCTGCGTCGTCTCCAGTCCCACGGTGATGGAGGCGCGGCCGCTGACCACGAAGTAGATCTCGTCCTGGGCGTGCGGGGACTGAGGGTCGTGTGCGCCCGCGTCGAGCGCGTACAGCCCCGCCGACATGGTGCGCTCCCGCAGGAACCGCAGATACGCACCGTCGTTGGCGGCCCGCTCCGCCTCCAGCTCGTCGAGTCGGAAGTCTTTCATCGCCATCTGCCCCTGCGCTCGTGCCGATCACGTCTGCCACGATCAGACCCATGAAGAATTTCGTAGTCAAGACGATCGCCAATGCGGCCGCCCTGGCGGTGGCCATCTGGCTGGTGAAGAACATCACCCTGACCGGTGACAACACCGGCAAGAAGGCACTGACGCTGATTCTGGTCGCGCTGGTCTTCGGCGTGGTGAATTTCGTCGTGAAGCCCGTGGTCAAACTGCTGTCGTTCCCCCTCTTCATCCTCACGCTCGGGCTGATCACGCTGGTGATCAACGCGTTGATGCTGTTGCTGACCTCCTGGCTCGCCGACAAGCTCAACCTGAGCTTCCACGTCGAGGGCTTCTGGACCGCCGTGCTCGGCGCCCTGATCATCTCGATCGTGTCCTGGGCGATGCACATCGTGCTGCCCGACGACAGGGACTGAGCCTTGGCCACCCCCTTCCGCGATGAAATGGAGCATGCGGCATGACAGGTGACGGCACCCGATCCGTACGCGCCGGCCTCCCCGAGCCGGTGGCCTACGAACCCACCCTGCCCGGGCCGGTGTTCGCCGCCCACTTCCACCTGCCGGGCGAGGCCACCGGGCCGTACACCTACGGCCGTGACACCAACCCGACCTGGACTCATCTGGAACGGGCGATAGCCGAGCTGGAGTCGCCCGACGAGAGCGCCGAGGCGATCGTCTTCGCCTCCGGGATGGCGGCCATCACGGCCGTGCTGCTCTCCCACGCGCGCACCGGCGACACGGTGGTGCTGCCGGACGACGGCTACCAGGCCCTGCCTTTGGTGCGCGAGCAGCTGGAGGCGTACGGCATCGAGGTGCGCACCGCGCCCACCGCCGGCGACGCCCAACTCGCCCATCTGGACGGCGCGAAGCTGCTGTGGATCGAGACACCGTCCAACCCGGGTCTCGATGTGTGCGACGTGCGCCGGCTGGCTCGGGCCGCGCATGACGCGGGCGCTCTGGTGGCCGTCGACAACACCCTGGCCACGCCGCTCGGGCAGCGTCCCCTCGACCTCGGCGCGGACTTCGCGGTGGCCAGCGGCACCAAGGGCATGACCGGCCACGGCGATCTCCTGCTCGGCTATGTGGTCTGCCGCGATCCCGAACTCGCCGCACGCGTACGCCAGTGGCGCAAGGTCGTCGGCGCGATCCCGGGCCCGATGGAGGCATGGCTGGCCCACCGCTCCCTCGCGACGCTGCACCTGCGGGCCGACCGGCAGGCCGCGAACGCCCTGGCCCTGGCCGGGGCACTGGCCGAGCGGGAGGAGGTGACCGGCCTGCGCTACCCGGGACTTCCGTCGGACCCGTCCCACCGGACGGCCTCGGCGCAGATGCGGCGCTTCGGCTGCGTGATCTCCTTCGACCTGCCCGACCGCGCCTTCGCCGAGCGGTTCCTGGAGGCGCTGCGCCTCGTGGACGACGCCACGAGCTTCGGCAGCGTCCGCTCCACGGCGGAGCGGCGCGGGCGCTGGGGCGGCGACGCCGTCTCGGAGGGCTTCATCCGCTTCTCGGTCGGGGCGGAGGACGCCCCCGACCTGATCGCGGACGTGGAACGGGCCTTGGAGGAGGCGGGTTCGACGGCCGGGCCCCGTACGTAGGACGGGCGGTCCGAGCCTCCCCCCTCATGGCTCGGACCGCCCCGGTTCCCGCGTACGAGAACCGCCCGGACAAGGCTAGTTGACTCTGCGTCAGTGTCCAATCACGGTAGCGACAGGGGCCTATCGACATATTTATAGTTGTGTCCGGCCGGGGACGTCATGAAGCAGTTCAGGACGGGAGGGCACCATGGACCTTGCCCTGCTGCGTACGTTCGTCACCGTGCACAGGGCGGGCTCGTTCACCCGGGCCGCAGCCCTGCTCGGGCTCTCGCAGCCCGCCGTGACCGGCCAGATACGCACGCTGGAGCGGCAGTTGGGCCATCCGCTCTTCCTGCGCCAAGCGCGCGGGGTGGCCCCGACGGCCATGGGCGACGAGCTGGCCCAGCGGGCCGCTCCGCATCTGGACGCGCTGGTCGAGATCACCGAGTCCGGCCTGGGCGAGGCACCGGCCCTGCGGACCCTGCACCTGGCCGGCCCACCGGAGTTCACCGCGCTGCGCGCCCTGCCCGCGCTCACCCGGCTCATCCCGCAGGGTCTCGCGCTGCGGGCAACCTTCGGAAACGCCGAGGAGACCTTGGAGGGCCTGGCCGCCGGCCACCACGATCTCGCCATCGCCACGGCCCGGCCGCGCGGCGGACTGCTGACCTCGACCGCATTGTGCGACGAGGAGCACGTGCTGGTCGCCGGAGTGCGCTGGGCCGCACGGCTCGGGCCGGGCGCGGTGCGACACGGCGGGCCCGCCGTCCTGGAGGCCATCCCAGTGGTGGAGGTCCATGAGTCGCTGCCCCTGGTCACGCGCTACTGGGCGTCGGTGTTCGACGCCAAGCCCGCCGCCGCGGGCACGGTCGTGGCACCCGATCTACGGGCGGTCCTCGCCGCGGTGACCGCGGGAGCGGGCCTGGCCGTGCTGCCACGCTATCTGTGCGAGACGGCCCTGGAACAAGGCGAGGTGGTGGCGCTCCTCGACCCTCCGGTACCTCCGCTGCGCACCTATTTCCTCGCGGCGCGCACCGGCACACTCGGCCTCCCGCACATCGCGCGGGCGCAGGAATGGCTGCTGCGTGCCGCGGCCGACTGGAGCTGAGGCGCAGTGGAGGAGACCCGAGGAGTTTCGCAGGCGTCCCTTCGGGCCACATTTCTCCCATGACCGTACGTCCAGTGGTCAAGCGCACCGCACGAGCCGTTCTGCTTGACGGTGACGACCTGATTCTGATCAAGCGCACCAAGCCCGGGATGGACCCGTACTGGCTCACCCCCGGCGGCGGGGTCGAGCCCGAGGACGCCACCGTCGTCGAGGCCCTGCACCGCGAAGTGGACGAGGAACTCGGCGCGAAGATCACCGATGTAGTGCCCTGCTTCGTCGACACCGTCGAGCACATCGGTGCCGACGGGGGCGCGACCGGCGTAAAGGTGCAGCACTTCTTCGTCTGTCGCCTCGATTCCATGGATCCCTCGCTGCGGCACGGGCCCGAGATCGAGGAGCCCTGCGGCGAGTACGAGATCGTCCGCATCCCGTTCACCCGTGTCGGGATCGCCTCGGTGCATCTCGTTCCGCTGTCCCTCCGGCACTATCTCGACGGAAACATCGAGGGCGTGCGGGCCATGCACGCACCCGATCTGGGCTAGCGGCGGCTCACGGGGCCGAGCGGACCAGGGCGTAGGCCTCGCGAAGGTCGCCGCCGGTGTAGGTGTGGGTGGCGCGGTCCGCGAGATGGTGGTCCGCGTTCACCGCGACCGATACGGGCACCGCGGCGAAGAGGTCCACGTCGGACATCGAGTCCCCGTAGGCCACGCAATTCTGGCTGCCGACGCCGAACTCGGCGCACAGCCGGTTCATCACGCTCACCTTCGCGGCCGGGCTCAGGAGCCCCTCGGGTTCCACGGGCCGGGTGAAGGGCACCTCCGGGAAGAGCGAGCCGTGGGCCGCATGAGCGCCCCAGCCGAGCAGCCGTTCCACGAAGAAGGACGGAGACAGCGAGATCACGGCGCAGTAATCCCCCTCCCTGCGGATCTCCTGCCAGACGTCCTGGATCCCCATGAGCCAGGGGGCGGTCTCGAATGCGGTCGTCACATGCGCCTCGGTGAGCCCGGCCCACAGGGCGTGCACCCGCACCGCATACTCCGGCGGCCCGATCCGGCCGGTGGAAAACGCCACTTCCAGCTCGCCGATCTCATCGAGGAGCCCGAGCTGCCGGGAAATCTCAACCGGCGCGGCGGAGCCCCGTATGAGAGTGCCGTCGAGGTCGAAGAGGTGAAGTCTCGCCATGTACGCCGAGCCTAGTACGTGGGGTTACTCCCCCTGCGGGACGTCTGGCGTGGGCTCTCGACGACACGCTGTTTCACGTGAAACATCCACCTCTCCCCGTATCCGCCCCCACGACCCGGCCGCCGTTTCACGTGAAACATCTACGGCGAGCAGCCCGGAGGGGCTGGCTGGTGGCCCATGTCGCCGTCTCGGTCAGCTGGCTGGGCCTCACCCTCGGCCTTCTCGCACTTGGCATCACCGCCTACGCCGCGGACTCGCCCGGCATGACCGAGGCCGCCTACCGCGCCATGAAGGTCTTCGGCGACTGGCTCGTGCTGCCCATCGCGTTGCTGACCCTCGTCTCAGGCGTCGTGCTGTCGCTGGGCACCCGCTGGGGGCTCGCCCGTCATCGCTGGGTATGGATCAAATTCTGGCTGACCCTGGTCACGCTCTGTCTGTCGGCCTTTCTGCTGCGGCCGGAGATCAATGGTGCGGTCGCGGCCGGAGTGCCCGACACCAGTCTCGTGGCCGCACCGGTCGTCTCTTCCAGCGCGTACTTCTTCATGACGGCGATCTCGGTGCTCAAGCCGTGGGGACTGACCCGGCGTGGCCGGAAGCACCGTGCCGAGAGCCGGAAAACGGTGGACGCCGCATCGGTGCGTCGGACAACCTGAGCCTCATGCCCTCACCGCTCGACGCGCTTCCTCTGCGCCGCTTGACCACCGCCGACCTCATCGCCTGTGCCGACCTCTCCGAGGACCGGGGCTGGCCACGCGAGGAGCACAAATGGGGGCTTCTGCTCGCGGCGGGCACCGGTTACGGAATCGACGCCCCGGACGGCAAGGGGCTGGTCAGCGCCTGCGTCGTCACCTCGTACGGTCCCGGTCTCGCGGCCATCGGCATGGTTCTGGTGGCCGAGCGCTTCGCCCGGCAGGGCGTCGGACGGCGGTTGATGACGGACGTGCTCCGGGAGTGGGACGGCACTCCGCTCACACTGCACGCCACGCCGAACGGGCGGCCGCTGTACGAGGAGCTGGGCTTCGAGACGACCGGTCGCGCCGAAATGGTCCGGGGCCACTTCCAGTCGTCCGGACCGGCCCCGACGGTGGCCACCCGTCCCGCGAGCGCGGACGACCTGCCCGCGATCCTCCGGCTCGACGCCGAGGTCTTCGGCCAGGATCGCACCCACATGATCACCCGCCTGCCGGCCTTCTGCGACCAGTTGCGGGTCGCGCGGGACGCGGCCGGACTGACCGGCTTCGCGGCGGCGTGGCCCAACATGGACACCCAGGTGGTGGGCCCGCTGATCGCCCGGGACACAGAGACCGCGAAGGCGTTGGTCGCCTCGCTGGCAGCCGGCACGGACCGTCCCCTGCGCACGGATGTGGATGTACGCCATGAGGAACTACTGAGCTGGTTGAAGGCGTCCGGCGTCGAGTCGGTCGGGTTCAACGCGGTGATGACGTACGGCATTCCGGCCCTCCCCGGCGACTGGACGCGCCGCTTCGCGCCCCTGACGGTGGCAGCGGGCTAGGGCCCCATGCGGCTCCCGCGACGACGGACGCCCGCCCTCATGTGCCGCGATTCCGTGGCCAGTTGAGGGCGGGCTTCTCCGTGTCGGTGCGCTCAGCGCCAGGTCGAGCCTCCACGGTCTCAGCGTCGGGTCAGAGCCTCCACGGCCGCCGTGGCGAAGCCGTGGTCCTGGTCGGGGGCGCCGCCGCCCACACCGATCGCGCCGATCAGTCGGCCGTCGCGGTGGACGGGCACGCCGCCCGCGATGAAGAGGAGCGGGCGGTCCAGGGCCGTCGGCAGGGTGTGGAAGAGGCCGCCCGGCTGGACCGCGTCCACCAGGTCGGTGGTCGGGGCGTTCAGCTGAAGGGCCGTGTAGGCCTTGCGGGTGCTGGTCTCTCCGGCGATCAGTACGGCCCGGTCGTCCCGGCGGAAGGCGAGCAGATGGCCGCCCGCGTCGAGCACGCTGACCGCAGTGGCGACCCCGGCCGACTCGGCGGCCGCGCGCGCCGCTTCCACGAGGGCTTCCGCTTCGTGGGTGGTGAGCGGGGCCATGGTGACAGTGGGGGTGCTCATGGGGGAGTAACTCCTTTTGATTGATGGGCAGTTGATTCAGTGGTGAGCCGCGGTGGCCCGGGCCGGCTCGGGGACGGTGCCCGCGACGACCCGGCTGCCGGTGCTCGTACGCCGCTCCAGTGCGCTGGAGACGAAGGCGAGCAGAAGGGCGGAGGCGGCCAGTGCGGCACCCACCCAGTTGGGGGCGGTGTAGCCGAGGCCGGCGGCGATGACGATGCCGCCGAGCCAGGCGGAGAGCGCGTTGCCGAGGTTGAAGGCGCCGATGTTGACGGCGGACGCCAGGGTGGGCGCTCCTGCGGCCTGGTCGAGGACGCGCTTTTGCAGCGGGGGCACGGTCGCGAAGCCGAGAGCGCCGATGAGGAAGACCATGACCGCGGAGGCGAGCTTGTCGTGGGCGGCCACCGTGAACAGCGCCAGGACCACGGCGAGCCCGGACAGCGCCACATAGAGCATGGGCATCAGCGCACGGTCGGCGAACCGGCCCCCGATGAGGTTTCCGGTGACCATGCCGAGGCCGAAGAGAACGAGCAGCCAGGTGACGGAGGTGTCGGCGTATCCGGCGACGTTCGTCATCATCGGTGTGATGTAGGTGATCGCCGCGAAGACTCCGCCGAACCCGAGCACGGTCATCGCCATGGCGAGCAGCACCTGGACGTTGCGGAACGCGGCGATCTCGTGCCGCAGCCGCACGCCCTGGGCCTTCGGCATGTCCGGGACGAGCTTGGCCACTCCGAGCAGACCGAGCACCCCGAGCGAGGCGACGACGAAGAACGTGGCGCGCCAGCCGACCTGCTGGCCGATGAGCGTGCCGGCCGGCACGCCCACGACATTGGCGACGGTCAGGCCGGTGAACATCATCGCGATGGCCCCGGCCTTCTTCTCGGGGGCTACCAGATCCGCCGCGACGACCGAGCCGATGCCGAAGAACGCACCGTGTGCGAGGGAGGCGACGACACGTCCGGCCAGCATGAGCCCGAAGGCGGGCGCGAGGGCGGAGAGAACGTTGCCGGCGATGAAGAAGCCCATCAACAGCATCAGCATCCGCTTACGGGTGATCTTCGTGCCCAGGACGGTCATCAGCGGGGCGCCGAGCACGACGCCGACCGCATAGCCGCTGACCAGGTATCCGGCGGTGGGGATGGAGACACCGAAGGTGCCGGCGACCTCGGGGAGCAGCCCCATGATCACGAATTCCGTGGTGCCGATACCGAACGCCCCGATGGCGAGGGCTAGGAGGGCGAGTGGCATGGGATGACCTTCCAGGCGATTGCGTGAGCCCCTTACGAGCGTTCACAATAATTGCAGACGCCGACTAATTGCAAACGCGGGCTATTGCAGCCGTGGACTATCCTGAGGGCAAGCAGCTCCGGACGGAGGACACACGCATGACCGCGACGGACCCCGCACTCACCGCCCTCGCCCAGGGGTGGTGTGCGCTCTCCCTGCTGCACGGCAAGATCGACGCCCACATCGAGCGCGCCCTGCAGTCGGGGCACGACCTCAGCGTGCGCGAGTACTCGCTGCTGGATGTCCTCAGCCGCCAGCACAGCGGTCCGGGCGGGCATCTCCAGATGAAGCAGGTCGCCGATGCCGTCGTTCTCAGCCAGTCGGCCACGACCCGGCTCGTCACCCGGCTTGAGGACCGCGGTCTGCTGACCCGGTACCTCTGCGACACCGACCGGCGCGGCATCTACACCGATGTCACCGAGTCCGGTCTGGCCCTGCTCGCCAGTGCCCGGCCCACCAACGACCGGGCCCTGCGCGAGGCCTTGGACGAGGCGGCCGGAAACCCTCAACTCGCGCCCCTGGTACGTACGGTCGAGGCCCTGAACATCTCCGCGTGAAGCCGCTGGGCGTACGCTCCCCGTCATGAGTGATCTTGAGATCAGGCCCGCGACACCCGACGACCTCCCGGCGATCGTGGCCATGCTCGCGGACGATCCGCTGGGTGCCCAACGCGAATCTCCCGACGACCTGGCGCCCTACCGCGCCGCTTTCGACCGGCTCACCGGCGACCCCAACCAGCACGTGGTGGTCGCGGCCCGCGACGGCCAGGTCGTGGGGACCCTCCAGCTCACCGTGGTCCCCGGGCTCTCCCGGCGCGGATCGACCCGCTCGATCATCGAAGGTGTACGCATTCACAGCGCGGAGCGCGGCGGCGGCCTCGGCACCCTCCTCATCGAGTGGGCCGTCGCCGAATCGGAGCGCCAAGGCTGCCGTCTGGTCCAGCTGACGTCGGACGCCACCCGCGTCGACGCCCATCGCTTCTACGAGCGGCTGGGGTTCGAGGCATCGCACGTAGGGTTCAAGAAGGCTCTCCAGACCTGAGGTCGGCCTGTCGCGGGCCGGCCCGTAGGTCCTGTTTCACGTGAAACAGGACCTACGGAGAAGGCCTGCACGGCCGTTTCACGTGAAACGTCAGACCCCGCGCCAGCCCTCGGGGTCCACGCCGCCCGGTACCGCAGCCGCTTCGGGTCCGTACGGCTCGCGAGTGAACACGAACGATCCGAGATCGAGGTGGCTCACCGAGCCGTCTGCCCGCCGCACCACTCGGAGCGCCTCTCCCCGGTAATAGCCGTCCAGGCCGACCCAGGTGCCATCGGTGACAGCCTTGAACCGGGCCGCCCGGCCGGCGCCCCGCAAGGGGGTCAGAGCCACGCCACGGTCGGCGGTCAGGCGCAGCCCGACTGCCTGGGTGCCCCAGTACCAGGGGCCGGTGAGCGCCAGCAGTTCCTCGTCCACCTCAGGAAGGGGGCGCCAGGGCTCCGGGAAACGCGGCTCGGCCTCCGCCACGATCCGTACGAGATCGGCGGCCAGCGCGCCAACCATCAGGCCGGAGGTGACATTGGCGAGCACGACGGCGGCCACGTCATCCGCCACGCTCACCCAGAGGGTCGCGACGAATCCGGGCAACGAGCCGGTGTGTCCGGCGAGTTCACGGCCGTGGCTCCGGGTGAGCGCCATACCTAGGCCATAGCCGGCGTCCCAGTCCCCCGTCTCCGGCGCCACGGCAGGGGTGCGCATCTCCGCCACCGACTCGGCGCTCAACACTCGCTCATCCCCCGCCGCGAGGAAGACGGCGAAACGACTGAGGTCCGCTGCGGTCGACCACAGCTGCCCGGCCGGGGCCATCAGGCCGAGGTCCTCGGACGGCTCCGGCAGCAGTACATCGGCCCATGGGTGAACGGCCCAGCCGCCCGCGTGGGGATGCACCGGCTGCGTCGTCGTGCGGTCCATGCCCAGGGGTTCGAGAATCTCCGTCCGCAGCGCCTCCTCCCAGGGCACCCCCCGCACGGCCTCCACCAGGGAACCCAGCAACGTATAGCCCGGGTTGGAGTAGTGGTGCAGCCGGCCCGGGGGGTGCGGCTGCGGCTGGTCCCCCAGCACATCGCTCAGTTCCGGTCGGAGATCCCCCGGCGTCCGTTCCCACCAGGGAGCGGGCGCTTCGGCAGCCAACCCCGCTGTGTGGGAGAGGAGTTGGGCGATGGTCGCACCGCCCGCTGTGGTGCCGGGGAGGTGCTTCTCCAGCGGGTCTCCGAGGTCGAGGAGCCCTTCGTCGCGCAGCCTCAGCACCAGCACGGCGGTGAAGGTCTTGGTGATGGAGCCGATGCGGTACTGGACGTCGGCGTCCGGGCCGTGCCCGTCGACGGACGTCCGCGAACCGGACCAGATCATCCGGCCCTCCCGCGCCACGGCCGCGACCAGCGAGGGCGCCCGCCCTTCGGCTTGGGCTACGGCGATGCGGTGCAGGAGCGCGCGTTCCGTGGACGGCAGGAGGTCTGCGGAGGGGACTGGTGATGCGGGCGCATGAGGTGAGGTCATAAGGCTAGTGTCTAGTCGCGCACCCGGGCCGAGGCGAGTGCTTTTCGCCCGGAGTCGCCCGCTCTGACCCGCCATCACCTTCCCCGGATCCGACCCGCAGGATCGCCGCGGCGAGCAACTCGGCCCAGGGGGGCGCCAATTCATCACGTCGAGCGCGACAGGAAACCTTCCGTTCCCGGCCCGTCGGGGCGCCTGCGTGCGAAGACGATCGCGCCCAGCGAACTCTCGGCCGAGGTGAGCGTCATGTGCGCCTCGACCGTGAAGCCGGCGCCATCGAGCCGGGCAGCCACTTGTGCGGGCTGACGACGATGCACCAGGACCTTCATGGGGTGGCCCCCATAGCCCCGCGTCGTGAGCCGGGACCCGTCCCCCACGTGGAAGCCGAGCAGCACAAGGCCACCGGGTCGCACGACCCGCCGGAAGTGGGCCAGGACCGGGCCGATCCCCTGGTCCGGGATGTGGATCAACGAGTACCAGGCCACAAGTCCCGCCAACGAGGCTGCGGGGAGGTCCAGTTCTGTCATGGAGCCGACCTCGAACCGCAGACCGGGGTGCTCACGCCGCGCAGTCTCGACCATTCCGGGCGACAGATCGATGCCGAAAGCGTCGACGCCGAGACCCCGTAGATGGGCCGTGATCCTTCCGGGTCCGCACCCCACGTCCGCGACCTGCCCGCCACCGGACGCCAGCACCAGCTCGGCGAACAGGGCCAGGGCCGATCGTTCGTAGGGCGTCTCGCTCAGAAGGTCGCGTACCTGCGCCGCGTAATCGGCGGCGACGGCGTCGTAGGACGCCCGGGTGTCGGCCAGCCAGCCTTCCATCTCCATGGGTGGAGACGGTAGTTGACGTCCTACGGCACCCGGGATCAGGTCGCTGCCATGTCCACGAAGCGCGAGTAGTGGCCCTGGAAGGCGACGGTGATGGTCGCGGTCGGACCGTTACGGTGCTTGGCCACGATCAGGTCGGCCTCGCCCGCGCGGGGCGATTCCTTCTCGTAGGCGTCCTCGCGGTGCAGGAGGATGACCATGTCCGCGTCCTGCTCGATGGAGCCGGATTCGCGAAGGTCGGAGACCATCGGCTTCTTGTCGGTGCGCTGCTCGGGGCCACGGTTCAGCTGGGAGAGCGCGATCACCGGCAGCTGGAGCTCCTTGGCGAGGAGCTTGAGGTTTCGCGACATGTCCGAGACTTCCTGCTGGCGGCTCTCGGCACGCTTGGAGCCGCCCGACTGCATCAGCTGCAGATAGTCGATGACGACGAGGCGGAGATCGTTGCGCTGCTTCAGACGGCGGCACTTGGCGCGGATCTCCATCATCGACAGGTTGGGCGAGTCGTCGATGTAGAGCGGCGCCTGGGAGACGTCCGGCATGCGGCGGGCCAGCCGTGTCCAGTCGTCGTCGGTCATCGTGCCGGAGCGCATGTGGTGAAGCGCGACCCGGGCCTCGGCCGACAGCAGACGCATCGCGATCTCGTTGCGCCCCATTTCGAGCGAGAAGATCACGCTGGGCAGGTTGTGCTTGATCGAACAGGCCCGGGCGAAGTCGAGCGCCAGGGTGGACTTACCCATCGCGGGACGGGCGGCGATGACGACCATCTGGCCGGGATGCAGACCGTTCGTGAGCGAGTCGAAGTCGGTGAATCCGGTGGGCACTCCGGTCATCTCGCCGCTGCGTGAGCCGATCGCCTCGATCTCGTCGAGCGCACCCTCCATGATGTCGCCGAGCGGCAGGTAGTCCTCGCTGGTGCGCTGCTCGGTGACCGCGTAGATCTCGGCCTGCGCGGAGTTGACGATGTCGTCGACATCGCCGTCCGCCGCGTATCCCATCTGCGTGATCTTGGTACCGGCCTCGACGAGCCGGCGCAGGACCGCCCGCTCGTGGACGATCTCCGCGTAGTACGAGGCGTTGGCCGCGGTCGGGACCGACTGGACCAGCGTGTGCAGATAGGAGGCGCCACCGACCCGGGTGATCTCGCCGCGCTTGACCAGCTCGGCGGCGACCGTGATGGGGTCGGCCGGCTCACCCTTGGCGTAGAGGTCGAGGATGGCGGTGTAGACCGTCTCATGGGCCGGCTTGTAGAAGTCGTGGCCCTTGATGATCTCCACGACGTCCGCGATGGCGTCCTTGGAGAGCAACATGCCGCCGAGCACCGACTGCTCGGCGTCGATGTCCTGGGGCGGCACGCGCTCGAAGCCGGAGGACCCGCCGTCCCAGTCGTCCTGCCCCCGGTCGTGCTGGTCTTCACGGCCTCTGCCACGTCCGCGGCCGCGGACCTCGCTGTCGCCGCGCTGGCGGGAAACAGGCAGACGGTCACTTGGACCGGTGTCGGCCCAGGGCTCGTCCAACGGCTCGGGAATGCTCACCGGGCCACCTCCTCCCGTCCGCTCAGCGGACCTAGCCGTGCCACTCTTTCTACGGCACGACACTGACAAATCGATGTGCCCGACTCCGGTTCGGGCGCGTCGGGCGCCGGACCACGGTAGGCCCGTGAGCGGCGTCAGCCAATCTGGTTATCCACAGGGCATGTGGACGAACGACCGGATGCTGTGGAGAAGTCTTCGGAACCTGTGCACGGACCGGGGGACAGCGCTGTGGACAAAGTCATAGCGCCTCACCCGTAACTACTCTGACCTGCACTTTCTCCATCCACCGGCTGTGGGGGAGAAAAACTTTCCCGACTGGCTCAAGATCCTGGCGGACGGCGCCCGCACGAACCGGAGAGCGGCCCTGAAGTAAGGACCACATACTCATTGCATCCATTACCTGTGGAAGATTAGATTGACCCCATGAAACAGGCCCCCACGGCACCGGAGAACGACTGGCGGATCTCCCGGCGTCGGCACGACCGCGAGATCGTGTCCCTCGCCGTTCCCGCCTTCGGCGCCCTCGTCGCCGAGCCACTCTTCGTGATGGCCGACAGCGCGATCGTGGGCCACCTCGGCACCCCACAACTGGCCGGTTTGGGTATTGCCGCGCCACTGCTCACCACAGCCGTGAGCATTTTCGTCTTCCTCGCGTACGCCACCACCGCCGCCGTGTCCCGCCGTGTCGGCGCCGGCGATCTGCGGGCCGCGATCCGCCAAGGCATGGACGGCATCTGGCTGGCCCTGCTCCTGGGCGCCGCGGTGGTCGCCACCGTACTGCCCAGCGCCCCTTGGCTGGTCGGTCTGTTCGGCGCCTCGGACACGGCGGCCCCCTACGCCGTCACCTATCTCCGCATCTCCGCGCTCGGCATTCCCGCCATGCTCGTCGTGCTCGCCTCGACCGGCGTCCTGCGCGGACTGCAGAACACCCGGACGCCGCTGTACGTGGCCATAGGAGGCTTCGCGGCCAACGGTGTCCTGAACGTGGGGCTCGTCTATGGTGCCGGGCTCGGCATCGCGGGGTCTGCCTGGGGCACCGTCATCGCGCAATTCGGCATGGCCGCCGTCTATCTCGTCGTGGTCGTACGCGGGGCCCGGCGCCACCACGCCTCCCTGCGGCCCGATCTCGCGGGCATCAGGAACAGCGCACAGGCCGGCGTCCCGCTCCTGGTGCGTACCCTCTCCCTGCGGGCCGTCCTGATGATCGCCACCGCTGTCGCCGCCCGGCTCGGGGACGTCGACATCGCCGCGCACCAGATCATCCTCTCCCTGTGGAACCTGATGGCCTTCGCCCTCGACGCGATCGCCATCGCCGGGCAGGCGATCATCGGCCGCTATCTCGGAGCTGACGACGCCAAGGGAGCCAGGCAGGCCTGTCGCCGCATGGTGGAGTGGGGCATCGCCTTCGGCGTGCTGCTCGGTCTGCTCGTGGTGGCGGCCCGCCCGCTGTTCGTGCCGCTCTTCACCAGCGACCACGCCGTCCAGCACACCCTGACGCCCGCGCTGCTCGTGGTCGCCCTGATCCAGCCCGTCGCCGGCGTGGTCTTCGTGCTCGACGGCGTACTGATGGGCGCGGGTGACGGACCCTATCTGGCCCGGGCCATGGTGGTGACCCTGGCCGTCTTCGCTCCCGTCGCGCTTCTGGTCCCGCCCCTTGGCGGCGGCCTGACCGCACTGTGGTGGGCCATGGCGCTGATGATGGCGGTCCGCATGCTCACCCTCGGATGGCGGGCCCGCTCCGGGCGCTGGCTGGTCACGGGCGCGATGCGCTGACCGCGGGACGGTCCTCTGTTTCACGTGAAACAGAAGCATGGGACAGACGCGTGGAACAGCATCAGGCAACAGAAGAAGGGCCGCACCCGAGGGGTACGGCCCTTCTTGCTGTGCTGTGCTGCGCTTAGGCGGCGATGACCTCGACGCCAAGCTTCGCGACAACGTCGGCGTGCAGACGCACGGACACCTGGTGAGCACCCAGGGTCTTGATCGGCGCACCGAGCTCGACGCGGCGCTTGTCCACGTCCGGGCCACCGGCAGCCTTGATCGCCGAAGCGACGTCGGCCTGGGTGACGGAGCCGAAGAGACGGCCGGCGTCGCCGGAGCGAACAGCCAGACGCACCTTCACGCCTTCGAGACGGGCCTTGATCTCGTTGGCCTGCTCGATGGTCGCGATCTCGTGGATCTTGCGCGCACGACGGATCTGCGCGACGTCCTTCTCGCCACCCTTGGTCCAGCGGATCGCGAAACCACGCGGGACCAGGTAGTTGCGAGCGTAGCCGTCCTTGACGTCAACGACGTCGCCGGCAGTGCCGAGGCCAGAGACCTCGTGGGTGAGGATGATCTTCATTTTTCGGTCACCCTTCCCTTATCGCGCGGTGGACGTGTAGGGCAGCAGCGCCATCTCACGGCTGTTCTTGACGGCCGTGGCGACGTCACGCTGGTGCTGCGTGCAGTTGCCGGTAACGCGGCGGGCACGGATCTTGCCGCGGTCGGAAATGAACTTCCGCAGCATGTTCGTGTCCTTGTAGTCCACGTAAGCGGTCTTGTCCTTGCAGAAAGCGCAGACCTTCTTCTTAGGCTTGCGCACAGGCGGCTTCGCCATGGTGTTTCTCCTGTGTGATCAAGAAGTGGGGATGACGAGGGCCCTAGAAGGGCGGCTCGTCCGAGTAGCCGCCGCCGGAGCTTCCGCCCCAGCCGCCACCGCTGCCGCTCTGCGACTGTCCGCCACTGGCGGGCGCGCTGGAGGCCCAGGGGTCGTCGGCGGGAGCACCGCCGCCGCTCTGCTGGCCGCCGCTGGGGGCTCCACCCCAGTTGCCGCCACCCTGCTGCTGACCGCCACCGCCGCCGCCGTATCCACCCTGGCCGCCGCGACCGGTGGTCTTGGTGACCTTGGCCGTGGCGTTCTTGAGGCTGGGGCCGACTTCCTCGACGTCCAGCTCGAAGACCGTGCGCTTGACGCCCTCGCGGTCCTCGTAGGACCGCTGCCTCAGCCGGCCCTGCACGACTACGCGCATGCCTCGCTGAAGCGACTCCGCGACGTTCTCCGCCGCCTGACGCCAGACCGAGCAGGTCAAGAACAGGCTTTCGCCGTCCTTCCACTCATTGGTCTGACGGTCGAAGGTGCGGGGAGTGGACGCGACACGGAACTTCGCGACGGCCGCACCGGAGGGGGTGAAGCGCAGCTCGGGGTCGTCGACGAGATTGCCGACGACCGTGATGACGGTCTCGCCTGCCATGGATGAACCTCTCGGCGGGGATTGCTGCTGGCTGCTGTGTTGCTACTCGAACCCGATTACCGCTGAGCGGAAGCTCAGTGGGTCTCGGGACGGAGGACCTTGGTCCGGAGGACCGACTCGTTCAGGTTCATCTGACGGTCGAGCTCCTTGACGACCGCAGGCTCGGCCTGCAGGTCGAGGACCGTGTAGATGCCCTCGGGCTTCTTCTTGATCTCGTAGGCGAGACGCCGACGGCCCCAGGTGTCGACCTTCTCGACCTTTCCGTTGCCCTCGCGGACGACGGAGAGGAAGTTCTCGATCAGGGGAGAGACAGCGCGCTCCTCCAGATCGGGGTCGAGGATGACCATCACCTCGTAGTGACGCATGTGGAACCCACCTCCTTTGGACTCAGCGGCCACGGTCGTTCCGTGGCAGGAGGGTCGTGATGCGTAAGCAACGGTATCGGCCCCCACTGACAATCCCCCTCCGTGAGGAGTGGGAGGGCATGCGGGCACGGCTGACACCGGTGCAGACCGTCCAGAGTACCTGTTGACCCGCTTCCGGTTGAAATCCGGTGGGCAGGGGACGCAATCTGTACAGATCGGGTGTGTGCGGCGTCACCCGGCGCCGCCTTCCGCCAGGAGGTGCCCCATGGCACAAGCAGTGCGACCGAATGCTCCCGTCTCCCTCTTCGCCACCGACGGCAAGCCCCATCCGCTCCAGGACACGCTCGCGGCCGTCACGCTCGTCCTGGGCGTGCTGGCCTTCACCACCGCGTGGTTCTACAACCTCCACCTGGTCAGCTCGTGGGCCGGTCTGCTCGGCATCGTCACGGGCGCCTACGGCCAGTTCATCTCGGCGACGACGCGCGAACGGTTCCTGCTGATCCTCGGGCTCGGCGCCTCCGCCGTCGGGTTCTTCCTCGGCATGGCACACGGCGGCCTCTTCGGCGGTGTCGTCGGCGGCTGACGGCCGCACGACCCCGTCCCCACCGGAAATCCCGTACGACGCCGAGCCGTACGGCCATCCGGGGCGCTCCTGTGGCCAAGTAGGCTTCGGCACGAGAGCCGGAGCCCCTGTACCCATGGGGACACACCTGCCGAGGAGCGCCCTGCATGAGCCTGACCCTGAGGACCATCAGTCGTGAGCAGCATCTGGCGTACATCCAGACCCTGCCCGCGGCGAGCCACTGCCAGGTCCCGGCGTGGGCTGACGTCAAGACGGAGTGGCGTTCGGAGAGCCTCGGCTGGTTCGACAAGACCGGCCAGCTCGTAGGCGCCGGTCTGGTTCTGTACCGCCAGCTCCCCAAGGTCAAGCGCTACTTGGCGTATCTGCCCGAGGGCCCCGTCATCAACTGGTACGCGCCCAATCTGGACGAGTGGCTGAAGCCGATGCTCGCCCATCTCAAGCAGCAGGGCGCGTTCTCGGTCAAGATGGGCCCGCCGGTCGTCATCCGCCGCTGGGACTCGACCGCCATCAAGTCCGGCATCCAGGACCCCGATGTGAAGCGCCTGCGCGATGTCGAGGCCACCCACATCGAGCCGCGTGCCTTCGAAGTGGCCGACCGGCTGCGCAAGATGGGCTGGCAGCAGGGCGAGGACGGCGGCGCCGGATTCGGCGACGTACAGCCCCGCTATGTCTTCCAGGTGCCGCTGGCCAACCGCTCGCTCGACGATGTCCTCAAGGGCTTCAACCAGCTGTGGCGCCGCAACATCAAGAAGGCCGAGAAGGCCGGCGTCGAAGTCGTCCAGGGCGGTTACGAAGACCTCGCCGAATGGCAGCGCCTGTACGAGATCACCGCCGTGCGCGACCACTTCCGGCCGCGTCCGCTGTCGTACTTCCAGCGCATGTGGACGGTCCTCAACTCCGAGGACCCCAACCGGATGCGGCTCTACTTCGCGCGCCACAACGGTGTGAACCTCTCGGCCGCGACGATGCTCGTCGTCGGCGGCCACGTCTGGTACTCCTACGGCGCCTCCGACAACATCGGCCGCGAGGTGCGGCCGTCCAACGCGATGCAGTGGCGAATGCTCCGCGACGCGTACGCGATGGGCGCGACGGTCTACGACCTGCGCGGCATCTCCGACTCGCTGGACGAGACCGACCACCTCTTCGGTCTCATCCAGTTCAAGGTGGGCACCGGTGGTGAGGCGGCCGAGTACCTCGGCGAGTGGGACTTCCCGCTGAACAAGCTCCTCCACAAGGCGCTGGACATGTATATGTCGCGTCGCTGAGCGGTTGCGTAACCTCGTTCCTCGTACCTCCCACACATCGCAGCCATCAGAAAGGTCCGGACGGCCATGGCGCTCACCCTCTATGTCGACTCCGCTCGCTGGCGGGCGCACCAGAAGTCCGTCATCGACCAGTTCCCGGGCATCGTCCCGGTCTGCAAGGGCAACGGCTACGGCTTCGGCCACGAGCGGCTCGCGGACGAGGTGTCCCGCTTCGGCTCGGACATCCTGGCGGTCGGCACCACCTACGAAGCCGCCCGGATCAAGGACTGGTTCAGCGGCGATCTGCTCGTCCTGACGCCGTTCAGACGCGGCGAGGAGCCGGTGCCGCTGCCCGACCGGGTCATCCGCTCGGTCTCCTCGGTGGACGGCGTCCACGCCCTGGTGGGCGCACGTGTGGTCATCGAGTGCATGAGCTCGATGAAGCGCCACGGTGTGAAGGAGGAGGAGCTCGGGATGCTCCGCTCCGCCATCGAGGACGTGCGCCTCGAAGGTTTTGCGCTGCACCTTCCCCTGGACCGCGCCGACGGCTCGGACGCCGTCGAGGAGGTCATCGCGTGGATGGACCGGCTGCGCGCGGCCCGGCTGCCGCTGCACACCATGTTCGTCAGCCATCTGCGCGCCGAGGAACAGGCCCGGTTGCAGCAGCAGTTCCCGCAGACCCGCTTCCGGGCCCGCATCGGTACGCGGCTGTGGCTCGGCGACCACGAGGCGACCGAGTACCGGGGATCCGTCCTCGACGTCACCCGCGTCACCAAGGGGGACCGGTTCGGCTACCGCCAGCAGAAGGTCGCCTCGGACGGCTGGCTGGTCGTGGTCGCCGGCGGCACCTCGCACGGGGTGGGCCTGGAGGCTCCGAAGGCGCTGCACGGCGTGATGCCGCGCGCCAAGGGCGTCGCCCGTGCAGGACTCGCCACCGTCAACCGCAACCTGTCGCCGTTCGTCTGGGCGGGCAAGCAGCGCTGGTTCGCCGAGCCGCCGCACATGCAGGTCTCGATCCTGTTCGTGCCGTCGGACTCCCAGGAGCCCCACGTGGGTGACGAGTTGGTGGCCCATCTGCGGCACACCACGACGCAGTTCGACCGTCTCATCGAGCGCTAGAAAGCCGCCTACGGGCACGCATGACATCGGGCCCCTGACCGACGACAGCCGCCGTCGGTCAGGGGCCCGAGCTCTGTACACGCCCCCTCAGGGGGCCGGGGTCCGCATACCCCAGTCGACCCGCGGCCTCTCTTCGAGCAGGGCCGCGTGCCGTGGCGGGTGCGCCGCCTGGCCCAGCACGAACACGTCCTCGGCCCGGTCGAGGACGCCGCCCGACGGGTCGTCGGAACCGTCACGGCGTACGACGTCCCGGTCGGGCAGCAGGATGTCGCGCACCACGACGGCGCACAGATACAGCGTGGTCAAAAGGTGTGCGGCGATGGCCAGTTGATAGCCCTCGGGAGGCAGCCCCTGATGCTTCTCGCCGCTCATCGTGTAGGCGAGGTACAGCCAGATGCCGAGGAAGTAGACGACCTCTCCGGCCTGCCAGATCAGGAAGTCCCGCCAGCGCGGCCTGGCGAGTGCGGCCAGCGGGATCAGCCACAGCACGTACTGCGGTGAGTAGACCTTGTTGGTGAGGATGAACGCCGCGACGACGAGGAACGCGAGCTGTGCGAAGCGCGGGCGACGCGGCGCGGTGAGGGTGAGGACCCCGATTCCCGCGCAGGCCAGCACCATCAGGATCATGGCCAGCGTGTTCACCAGATCGGTGTCCAGGCTCTTGCCCGTACGCTGCGAAATGATCAGCCAGAACGACCCGAAGTCGACGGCCCTCTCCTGGCTGAAGGTGTAGAACTTCTTCCACCCTTCGGGCGCCAGCATCATCACCGGCAGGTTCACGACCAGCCAGGCACCGGCCGCCCCCAGCGCCGCGGCGCCGAACTCCCGCCATTTCCCTGCCCGCCAGCACAGCACGAGCAGCGGCCCGAGGATCAGTACGGGGTAGAGCTTGGCGGCCGTGGCGAGGCCGATCAGGATGCCGAAGGCGAGCGTCCGCCCGCGCGACCACATCAGCATCGCGGCCGCGGTGAGGGCTACGGCGAACAGATCCCAGTTGATCGTGGCCGTAAGCGCGAAGGCCGGGGCCAGGGCGACGAGCAGGGCATCCCAGGGGCGACGGCGGTGGGTCCGGGTGACACAGACGGCGATGACGGCCGTGCAGGCCATCAGCATCCCCGCATTGACCATCCAGTACAGCTGCTCACGGTGCTGCATGTCTCCGCCGCCCGGTGTCAGCCAGGAGGCGACCTCCATGAACAGCCCGGTCAGCACCGGATATTCGAGGTAGTTCATGTCGCCGTTGAGCCGGTCGAAGTACGGCACCAGATTGTCGGCGAAGCCGCGCAGCGAATAGAGATGCGGGATGTCCGAATAGCAGGCGTGGGTGTACTGCGAATTTGCGCCCCGGAACCAGGCCCAGTCGTAGCAGGGCAGTTTCTGGGCCATCCCCAGGGCGAACATCCCGATCGCGACGAGCACCACGACCCTGATCGGGGTGAGCCAGTGGCGGCCGGGCTTGGCCCAGCGTCCGAGCGGGCCGCCGATCAGCTGGCTGCCGGCAGCGGCGACCTCGTCCTGTTCCGTGGGGCGCACGACGGGTTCCGCGGAGGCTTCGCGTCGGTCCTCGTACACACGGGGGCTCGTCTCGCTCGTCATGCCCGACATCCTGCCGTACAGGGCTGTGGATACGGGGATCGGCCGTGTTTCACGTGAAACGAAGAGGTTGTTTCACGTGAAACGGCGGGGCGGTGTTTCACGTGAAACACCGCCCCGCCGTCAGTCGTCCGATCTAACCGCCGGTATTGCCGAACCAACCCCCGGTATTGCCTCCGCCAGGCCCGCCGCCGGGTTTCGACCTGCTGGGCGAGGGGCTGGGGGGCGGCCCGCCGTCCGTTCCACCGGTCGCCGGGTCCCCGTTGGCACCGCCCGTGTTGCCGCAGGTCCAGTCCCACTTGCTACAGGAGGCGCTGGGGCTCGGAGACGGGGTGAGCGAGGGGCTGGGCGACGGCTTGAGGGACGGGGAGGGCGAAGGAGCCGGGGCGCTCGGAGTCGGGGAGGGAGTGGGGCTGGGGGACATTCCGCCGCCGTACACCTTGTCGCCGATCTTCTCCGCGGTCGGGAACGACTCGGCGGGGGAGCTGCCGAGCGCCTGCTCCATGTAGTCGTGCCAGATGGTCGACGGGAAGGAGGCACCATGGATCTTCTCCTGGTTGCCCGTCCCGAACATGCTCAGGAACTCACGCTTCTTGCTGGTCTCGTTGTCGTCGAGGCGGTACATACCGACGGCCGTCGAGTACTGCGGGGTGTAGCCGACGAACCATGCCGATCGGTTGCCGTCGGTGGTACCGGTCTTGCCCGCAACCTGGCGCCCGCTGAGCTTGGCGTTCGTGCCGGTTCCCTTGTCGACGACGCCCTTCAGGACGTCGGTGACGTTGTTGGCCACAGCAGCAGGAAAGGCGCTCTTGGTCTCGTCCTTGTGCTCGTAGATGGTGGTCCCGCTCTTGAGGACCTTGGTCACGGAGTACGGGTCGCGCTGCGTGCCGCTGGCGGCGAAGGTGGCGTACGCCCCGGCCATGCGGATCGCGCTGGGCGACGACGTACCGATCGAGAACGACGGCACACTGGAGGAGGCCATGCTGGTCTTGTTGTCGCGCAGGCCCGCGGCCATGGCGGCCTGCTTCACCTTGTCGGTGCCGACGTCCATGCCGAGCTGGACATAGGGGGAGTTCACCGATTCCTGCATGGCGTAGCGGAGGTCGATGCCGAAGCTCGGCGGGTTGTACGACTGGTTGCCGTCGTTGGTCTGGAGCCACTCGCCGCCGTGCTCGTCCTTCCAGACGGTCCCGTCATAGTTCTTGATCTTCAGCTTGTTCTTGCCGCTGTAGATGCTGTCCGGGGAGACGGGTGTGCGGGACGAATCGCTCTGCGACGCCGGCTTGTTGGGGTCGCGCTTTCCGTACTGCATCGCGGCCGCGAGGACGAAGGGCTTGAAGGTCGAACCGACCTGGGCTCCGGTTTCGTCGGCGTTGTTGGTGAAGTGCTTGGTCGCGTCCTCACCACCGTAGATGGCCACGATGGCGCCGGTCTTCACATCCACCGAGGCAGCACCGAACTGGACGAACGTGTCCTTGTCGGGTCGCTTCTTGGGGTCGATGTTCTTGTCCCGGACCTTCTTGACCACGCCCTCCATCTCCTGGACCTTCGCCTTGTCGAAGGTCGTGTAGATCCGGTAGCCGCCCTTGGCCAGGTCGATGTCCGGGTTGCTGTTCTTCGCCGAGGCCTGCGCGAGGGACACGAGGTAGCCGATCTGGCCGCTCAGGTTCGCGTTCTTCTTCGGCTTGTCGGGCATCGGGAAGGTCCGGTACTTGTCCCGCTCCGCCTGGCTCAGATGCTTGTCCTTCACCTCCTGGTCGAGGATCCAGCCCCAGCGCTCCGTGGCGTTCTTCGTGTTCTGCTCGGCCGTGGCAGCCGGGTCGATCTCAGGGGCGCCGGCCGGGTCGAAGTAGGTGGCGCCCTTGAGGAGCGAGGCGAGGAAGGCGCACTGGCTCGGGTCGAGGTCCTTGGCGTCCTTGCTGTAGTACGTGCGGGCGGCGGCCTGGAGGCCGTAGGCGCCGCGGCCGTAGTACGCGGTGTTCAGGTACCCGGCCATGATCTCGCTCTTCGGCCTGGTCGCACCGACCTTGATGGAGATGAAGAGCTCTTTGAACTTACGGGAGATCGTCTGTGACTGGTCGTCGAGACGGGCGTTCTTCACGTACTGCTGGGTGATGGTCGAACCACCCTGCGTCTGGCCGCCCTTGGCCATGTTCACCAGGGCACGGGCGATGCCCTGGGGATCGACACCGCTGTCCGTCTCGAAGGTCTTGTTCTCGGCCGAGATGACCGCGTACCGCATGGCCGCCGGGATCTGCTCGTACGTGATGATCTGCCGGTTGACCTCACCGCCCGTGGCCACCATCTGGGATCCGTCGGCCCAGTAGTAGACGTTGTTCTGAGCCGTGGCGGCCCGAGCGACGTCCGGGATGGCCACCAAGTAGTACGCGACGCCGATGAAGGCGATCAGCAGGCCGAAGCAACCCAGACCGCAGGCGGTGACGAGCTTCCAGGACGGTACCCAGCGCCGCCATCCCTGCCGGCCGAACCGCGGATAGTCGATGAACCGCTTCTTTCCCGGCCGACCGCCGCCCGCGGCGCCCCGGCCCGCCCGGCGTCCCGGACCTCCGGGGGGCCCCGCACTGTCAGGGCCGCGCCTGCGGCCGCCGCCCCGCTGGGCCCGCCGTGCTTCGGCGCGCCCACCGTACGTGGGCTCATCAGCGGGCGAGGCCGAGGTCGATCCGTACGAACCGGACGGCGACGGGGCCGACGACTCCTGGGATCCGGCCGCCGGCCGGGCCGCTCGGCGTCCGGAGGACTGTTGCGCGGCGCGTCGGGCCGCGGCACGTCCACCGCCCTGAGGCTGCGGCGGTTTGCGACGGTGCTCGCTCATCGAACGACTACTCCTCGGGCAGGCGAGAGCGCCTGGAAACGGCAGCTGAGTTCCTGTCCCCCCAGTGCACGAGCCGGTCCCGGGAAGGAGCCGGCCGCGCTGCATCCCGTGTGCCGATGGCGCTGAACACGCCGACGCCCCCTGACGTCACTCGGCACACAGTGATCTGCATGGCGCACAGACTACGCACGCTCAAAACCTCCCTAGGGCCGAAGTTCACCCCAAATCAGGCAACTTGCCTCCTGTGAATTGATGATGTGACGCCGTTCACCATGGCCCCTCTTGTCGCAGCCACGACTCGGCTCTATCGTGCTGATGTATCGAGTCGATACATCAGCACGGCATAAAGGTTCCCGACGACCGAGGAGGCGAAGGATGAGCAGGCGCTCCGGCATCCTCGAATTCGCCGTACTCGGGCTGCTCCGCGAGGCCCCGATGCACGGTTACGAGCTGCGCAAGCGGCTCAACACCTCGCTGGGAATCTTCCGGGCCTTCAGTTACGGGACCCTCTATCCCTGCCTCAAGACGCTGGTCGCCAACGGCTGGTTGATCGAGGAGCCGGGCAGCGCTCCCGAGGATGCGCTTGCCGCTTCACTCGCAGGGCGCCGCGCCAAGATCGTCTACCGGTTGACGGCGGAAGGTAAGGAGCACTTCGAGGAGCTGCTCTCCCACACCGGCCCCGACACCTGGGAGGACGAGCACTTCGCCGCCCGTTTCGCCTTCTTCGGCCAGACGGAGCGAGAGGTGCGGATGCGCGTGCTGGAAGGTCGTCGCAGCCGGCTGGAGGAGCGTCTCGAAAAGATGCGTGCCTCCCTGGCCCGTACGCGCGAGCGCCTGGACGACTACACGCTTGAGCTGCAGCGTCACGGCATGGAGTCCGTGGAGCGCGAAGTGCGCTGGCTGAACGAGCTCATCGAGAGCGAGCGGGCGGGACGGGATCAGCGATCCGGCCCCGCCACCGGCTCCGCTCAGCAGGACCACACATCAGGAGAGACGGGCGGTCTGCCCCGGCACCGGGACAGCACCCGGCCGGATCCGTCCGAGGACACCGCCAACTGAAGGCCCTGCGTGCGCAGGACTTCGAAGAGATCGAACAGGGAGCAACCGGAATGGGTTCGGTTCGCGTAGCCATCGTCGGCGTGGGCAACTGCGCCGCCTCGCTGGTGCAGGGCGTCGAGTACTACAAGGACGCCGACCCGGCCACCAAGGTCCCGGGTCTGATGCACGTCCAGTTCGGCGACTACCACGTCGGTGACGTGGAGTTCGTCGCCGCGTTCGACGTCGACGCCAAGAAGGTCGGCCTCGACCTCTCGGACGCCATCGGCGCCAGCGAGAACAACACCATCAAGATCTGCGACGTCCCGAACAAGGGCGTCACGGTCCAGCGCGGCCACACCCTGGACGGTCTCGGCAAGTACTACCGGATGACCATCGAGGAGTCCGCCGAGACTCCCGTGGACGTCGTCCAGGTCCTCAAGGACCAGCAGGTCGACGTTCTGGTCTGCTACCTGCCGGTCGGCTCCGAGGACGCGGCGAAGTTCTACGCGCAGTGCGCCATCGACGCCAAGGTCGCGTTCGTCAACGCCCTCCCGGTCTTCATCGCCGGCACCAAGGAGTGGGCGGACAAGTTCACCGAGGCCGGTGTCCCGATCGTCGGCGACGACATCAAGTCGCAGGTCGGCGCCACCATCACGCACCGCGTGATGGCGAAGCTGTTCGAGGACCGCGGTGTCCGTCTTGAGCGCACCATGCAGCTCAACGTCGGCGGCAACATGGACTTCAAGAACATGCTGGAGCGCGACCGCCTGGAGTCCAAGAAGATCTCGAAGACGCAGGCCGTCACCTCGCAGATCCCGGACCGCGACATGGGCGAGAAGAACGTCCACATCGGTCCCTCGGACTACGTGGCCTGGCTGGACGACCGCAAGTGGGCGTACGTGCGCCTTGAGGGCCGCGCCTTCGGTGACGTTCCGCTGAACCTTGAGTACAAGCTTGAGGTCTGGGACTCCCCGAACTCCGCGGGCGTCATCATCGACGCGCTGCGCGCCGCGAAGATCGCCAAGGACCGCGGCATCGGTGGCCCGATCCTGTCGGCGTCGAGCTACTTCATGAAGTCCCCGCCGGTCCAGTACTTCGACGACGAGGCCTTCGCCAACGTCGAGAAGTTCATCAAGGGCGAGGTCGAGCGCTAGAGCTCGCATCCTGAACGGCTGAGGGTCCCTGTGTGCCAGGTAGCGCACGGGGACCCTTTTCATATGTGACGCTTGCTCACATGCCCGTCGTACGTGACCTATGCGTGCTCCTGCGCCTGAAGCACTTCCGGCATCTGCTGACCGTACGGCTGCTGTCCCAGGCCGCCGACGGCGTCTATCAGGTCGCGCTGGCCACCTACGTCGTCTTCTCCCCCGAGAAACAGGCATCCCCCGGCGCGATCGCCTCCGCCATGGCCGTCCTGCTCCTCCCGTACTCGCTCGTCGGGCCGTTCGCGGGAGTTCTGCTCGACCGTTGGCGACGGCGCTCGGTCTTCCTCTACGGCAACCTCCTGCGGGCCCTCCTCGCCGGTTGCACGGCGCTGCTCGTGCTCGGGTCCGCGCCCGACTGGCTCTTCTACGCCTCGGCGCTCGCCGTGACGGCCGTCAACCGCTTCGTCCTCGCCGGGCTCTCCGCATCCCTGCCCCGGGTGGTCGACGCCGAGCGTCTCGTCATGGCCAACTCGCTCTCGCCTACGGCCGGAACGCTGGCCGCGACCGCGGGCGGCGGCCTTGCCTTCGCCCTGCGACTGGTGATCGACGCGGACGCCGCCACCGTCATTCTGGGTGCCGTCCTCTATCTCTGCGCCTCGCTCGCCTCCCTACGCCTTCCCCCGGGCCTGCTCGGGCCCGACCCCACCGGTGCCCAGCCCGGCCTCGCCGCGGTGCTCAGCTCCACGGCCCGCGGACTCGCCGACGGCGTACGGCACTTGAGCCGGCGCGGGCCGGCGGCCCTGGTGCTCACCGCGATGACTCTGATGCGGTTCTGCTACGGCGCGCTGACCGTGATGCTCCTGATGCTGTGCCGGTACGCCTGGACCGACGGGCCGGAGCGGAACACCGGTACGGGCGGCCTCGCTCTGCTCGGACTCGCCGTCGGCGTCTCGGGCGCGGGATTCTTCGCGGCTGCCGTCCTGACCCCGTGGTCGGTGGCGCGGCTCGGCCCGTTCCGGTGGATCGTGCTGTGCTCGGCGGCCGCCGCCGTGCTCGTACCGGCGCTCGGCCTGCCCTTCGCGCCCACGCCGATGCTGGTCGCCGCCTTCGTTCTGGGCCTCATCACCCAGGGCGCGAAGATCACTACGGACACGGTGATCCAGTCCACAGTGGACGACTCCTACCGCGGCCGGATCTTCTCCCTCTACGACGTCCTGTTCAACATGGCGTTCGTCGGGGCCGCCGCGGTCGCCGCCCTGATGCTCCCGGCAGACGGCCGCTCCGCCCCCCTCGTCATCACCGTGGCTCTCATCTACACGGCGGTGGCCGCGTTCATGATCCGGTTCTCGCGCCCCTGAGGGATACGCCGAGGCTGCTGGCGTCGGCGGCTGCCTGATGGAGAAGCGGGGGGGGCGGTGTTTCACGTGAAACACCGCCCCCCGCCGCCGGCCGTCCCGGCATGTTTCACGTGAAACAGACCTCAGCCTCGCGAAGCCCACCACTCCTTCAGCGCCGCGACCGCCGCGTCATGCTCCATGGGCCCGTTCTCCAGGCGCAGTTCCAGCAGGTGCTTGTACGCCTCGCCGATCGCCGGCCCCGGGCCGACCCCCAGGATCTCCATGATCTGGTTGCCATCGAGGTCGGGGCGGATCGAGTCCAGCTCCTCCTGCTGCTGAAGCTCCGCGATGCGGTCCTCCAAGCCGTCGTAGGCGCGGGACAACGCGCTCGCCTTGCGCTTGTTGCGCGTGGTGCAGTCCGAGCGGGTCAGCTTGTGCAGCCGGTCAAGGAGCGGCCCGGCGTCACGGACGTAACGCCGCACCGCCGAGTCGGTCCATTCACCGGTGCCGTACCCATGGAAGCGCAGATGCAGCTCGACCAGCTTCGAGACGTCCTTGACCATCTCGTTCGAGTACTTCAGCGCGGCCATCCGCTTCCTGGTCATCTTCGCGCCGACCACCTCGTGGTGGTGGAAGGAGACCCGTCCGTCCGACTCGAAGCGTCGCGTCCTCGGCTTGCCGATGTCGTGCAGCAGCGCCGCGAGGCGCAGCACGAGGTCCGGGCCGTCCTGCTCCAGATCGATCGCCTGGTCCAGCACGGTCAGCGAGTGCTCGTAGACGTCCTTGTGCCGGTGGTGCTCGTCGCTCTCCAGCCGCAGGGCGGGCAGCTCCGGCAGGACGTGCTCGGCCAGTCCCGTGTCCACCAGGAGTCGCAGCCCCTTCTTCGGGTGGGCCGAGATCAGCAGCTTGTTGAGTTCGTCCCGGACCCGTTCCGCCGAGACGATCTCGATACGGCCGGACATGTCCGTCATGGCGGTCACGACCTCGGGGGCCACTTCGAAGTCCAGCTGGGCGGCGAAGCGCGCGGCCCGCATCATCCGCAGCGGATCGTCCGAGAAGGACTCCTCGGGCGTCCCCGGCGTGCGCAGCACCCGCGCTGCGAGGTCTTCGAGGCCTCCGTACGGGTCGACGAACTCCTTCTGCGGCAATGCCACGGCCATCGCGTTGACGGTGAAGTCCCGTCGCACGAGGTCGTCCTCGATGGAGTCGCCGTAGGACACCTCGGGCTTGCGCGAGGTGCGGTCGTACGCCTCGGAGCGGTAGGTGGTGACCTCGATCTGGTAGCCGTCCTTCTGGCAGCCGACCGTGCCGAAGGCGATCCCGACCTCCCAGACCGCGTCCGCCCAGGGCCGCACGATCTTCAGTACGTCCTCGGGACGGGCATCCGTGGTGAAGTCCAGGTCGTTGCCGAGCCGCCCGAGCAGCGCGTCCCGGACCGAGCCGCCGACGAGGGCGAGCGAGAACCCCGCCTCCTGGAATCGGATGGCGAGGTCGTCCGCGACGGGGGACACCCGCAGCAGTTCGCTCACCGCGCGGCGCTGCACCTGGCTCAGTGCACTGGGATTGTCTTCATTGGCGTTCGGCACAACAGAAAAGGGTACGTGGCCCGGCCGACCGGGTCGTCACCGTTGATTCCGGGACCCGGTATGCGTGGCCGCCCGTCCGTGCGGCACTCTTCCGATCATGTGGAGCAGTCCGCGGCACTTCGCCACAGTCCGCATCGTTACCATGCGTGGACGCAGCAACCGACAGCGACGACAGCGAGGGACGGGCGAGCGCGTGGCCGAGGCGGCAGATTTCCAGGGGATGACTCCCTCTCCTGCCCGCCGGTGGCTCCGGCGTACGGCGGCACTGCTCGTCGGCGCCCCTTTGTTCGCCGGTCTGCTGTCCGCCACGGCCGCCCCGGCGGCGCATGCCGCCCCGGACGCGGTGAGCGGCCAGAGCGTCCAGGTCTCGCTCGACTCGGTGGCTCCTCAGGCCCCGGTCAAGAGCGACACGCTGACGATCTCCGGCACGGTGACCAACACCGGCAAGCAGGCCGTCACCAGCGCCCATGTGGGACTGCGGGTGGGCCAGAAGCTCTCCGGGCGCTCGGCGATCGACGAGGCGGCCCGTCACAGCTCTTCCGCGTCGGCGACCGACGGCGCCGAACTCAGCGACGGCCCGACGGTGAAGTTCGCCAAGCTGGACGCGGGGATCAGCCAGGACTTCACGCTCTCGGTGCCCGTGGCCAAGCTGGGCCTGGGCGACGACGGGGTGTACCAGCTCGGCGTCTCCCTGTCGGGCCAGACCGCGGGCCAGCACTACGACCAGATGCTCGGCATCCAGCACACGCTCCTGCCCTGGCAGCCGGACGCCGTCGACGGCAAGAAGAGCCAGCTGACCTTCCTGTGGCCGCTGATCTCCTCGTCCCACCTCACCGCCCAGACGGGCTCGGACGCCCAGCAGACGCCGGTGTTCGCCGATGATTCCCTGGCCAGGGACATCGGGCCCGGCGGCCGGCTGGAGCAGATGGTCTCGCTCGGCAAGCAGCTGCCGGTGACCTGGGTGATCGACCCCGACCTGCTGGCCACCGTCGACGCGATGACCCGCAACTACAAGATCAAGGTCGGCGAAAGCCTGGTCAACGGCACCGGCCAGGACGTCGCCAAGGCATGGCTGAGCCAGCTGGAGGCCGCGGTCCAGGGCGAGAAGGTGGTCGCGCTGCCGTTCGCCGACCCGGATCTCGCCTCGCTCGCCCACCACGGCCGGGACGTCCCCGGCTCCCTCGGTCATCTGCAGAGCGCCACCGAGGTCGCGCAGAAGACCGTCGACACGATCCTGCACGTGACCCCGTCGGTCGACTACGCCTGGCCCGTGGACGGCGCCGTCGACCCGTCGATCGTCGACGTGGCCACGTCGGCCGGCGCGCACAACGTGATCGCACGCAGCGACAGCCTGCGCGACGGCGCGCTGGCGTACACGCCCACGGCGGCCAGGCCGATCGGCGGTGGTGCCAACGCCGTCGTCGCCGACGCCCGGCTCTCCACCGCCTTCCAGGGCGATATGTCCTTGGCGAACACCTCGACCCTGGCCGTGCAGGAATTCCTGGCGCAGACTCTCGCCACGACGCTCCAGGACACCGACAAGCAGCGCAGCGTCGTCGTCGCCCCGCAACGCATGCCGACCGTCAGCCAGGCCCAGACGATGGCCGTCGCACTGCACGCGCTGGATCCCCAGCGCTGGACGCAGCCCCTCGTCGACCTCGGCGCGGCGTCCGCCGCCAAGCCCGACCCGCTCGCCACGACGCGGGTGCCCGGCGCGAGCGCCTACCCCGACGCGTTGCGCCAGCAGGAACTGCCCCTCGACGCCTTCCAGGACATGAGGGACACCCAGGGCACCCTGGAGCGGTTCAAGGTGATCCTGACCGCGCCCGACCGGGTGGTCACGCCCTTCGGCAACGCGATCAACCGGGAGATGTCGACATCCTGGCGCGGCGACTCGGGTGGCGCGCAGAACTACCGCTCGGGCGTTCAGCTCTACCTGGACGGCCTGGCCGACCAGGTCCATCTCATCCAGAAGTCGACCGCCACCATGTCGGGGCGCAGCGCGACGATCGCCGTCACCGTGCAGAACAAGCTGGTGCAGGGCGTCGACCACCTGGTGCTGAAGATCCAGCCGAAGAGCCCCACCCGCCTTCAGTTGGGCGACGACGGCGACGCGGTCGGCGAACAGCCCGTGAAGGTGGACGGCGACCGCAGCCAGTCGGTGAAGTTCACCGCGATCGCCAACGCCAATGGCCCCGTCCCGGTGACCGCGCGGCTCTACACCCAGGACGGCACGCCGTACGGTGAGCCGATGGAGTTCACCGTCCAGGTCTCCGAGATCACTCCGACGGTGATGCTGGTCATCGCGGGCGGCGTCCTCCTCCTGGTGCTCGCCGGCATCAGGATGTACACCCATCGCAAGCGTTCCATGGCTCGTGAGGAGTCCGAGGGCGACGACGATCCGGGCCAGTCGAACGGTTCGGCGGACGCCGATCCCGGGCAGCCGAGTGACCCGACACCGGACACCGGTCCGGAAAGCGGGGCCACGCCCGGCCCGGGTGAGAAAGTGGACCATTGAGCTATGTCGTGGCCGGTCGGCCGGGGACGATGAGGTGGGGTAACCATGAACGCGCCGTACGACGGTGACCGTGGGCAGGGTGGCGGCAGCGGCGCCGCGCCCTCCGGGGGCACGCCCCCGGCACCCGCCCAGGCGGGGCAGATCCCGCCGCCGCAGTCCGCTCCGGACCCGTACGTCCAGGACGCCTACGCCTACGACCCGTACCGGTCGCAGGACCTGTCCGCCCAGGACCCGGTGACCGAGGCGCTCTACGACCGCGCGGCGCATCCGCCACCGCCCCCGGGCACCTACGCGGACCAGCAGCCGCTCTACCAGCAGCCCGCCGCGCAGCAGTACGCGCCCGACCCGCGGATCTGGGCCCAGACCCCGCCGCCCGAGCCCGAGGGTCCCTCACGCCATCTGCCCTACGGCGACGACGCGCGGACCACTCAGTTCGTGGGCGTCGACGACCTGGTCACCCAGGCGGGCGAGGAACTGCCCGAGCAGGACGCGTTCGCGCACCTCTACCGGGACCAGCAGCAGGTGGGCCAGCCCCCGGCGCCCGCCGCGCCGGAATCCGTGCCCGCACCGCCCCGCAAGGCGGCCGGCCGCGCCTCCAGCCTGATGAAGTCCAGCGCGGTGATGGCCGCGGGCACCCTGGTGTCCCGGCTCACCGGCTTCGTACGCAGCCTGGTGATCACCGCGGCGCTGGGTGCGGCCCTGCTCGGTGACACCTTCACCATCGCGCTCACCCTGCCGACGATGATCTACATCCTGACCGTCGGCGGCGGCCTGAACTCGGTGTTCGTGCCCCAGCTGGTGCGCTCCATGAAGGACGACGAGGACGGCGGCGAGGCCTACGCCAACCGTCTCCTGACGCTCGTCATGGTCGCGCTGGGCACCATCGTGGCGCTCGCCGTCATCGGGGCGCCGCTGCTGATCCAGCTGATGTCGCCCACCATCGGCAACGACGCGGCCGCCAACAGCGTGGCCGTCACCTTCGCCCGGTACTGCCTGCCCACGATCTTCTTCATGGGTGTGCACGTGGTGATGGGCCAGATCCTCAACGCCCGCGGCAAATTCGGCGCCATGATGTGGACCCCGGTCCTCAACAACATCGTGATGATCTGCACGTTCGGCCTGTTCATCTGGGTCTACGGCACCTCCGCCGAGTCCCACATGGGCGTCCAGACGATCCCGCCCGACGGCGTCAAGCTGCTCGGCATCGGCACCCTGCTCGGCCTGGTCGTGCAGGCCCTGGCGATGCTCCCCTATCTGCGGGAGACCGGCTTCCGGTTCCGGCCGCGCTTCGACTGGAAGGGCCACGGGCTCGGCAAGACGGTCAAGCTCGCCAAGTGGACCGTGATGTTCGTGCTCGCCAACCAGGCCGGCGTCATCGTCGTCACACGGCTCGCCACGGCGGCGGGCAAGGAGTCGGGGCGGGACGGGGCCGGCTTCCTCGCCTACTCCAACGCCCAGCTGATCTGGGGCATGCCGCAGGCCATCATCACCGTCTCGGTCATGGCCGCGCTGCTGCCGCGCATCTCGCGCGCCGCGCACGACGACGACCCGGGCGCGGTCCGCGACGACATCTCGCAGGGGCTGCGCAACTCGGCCGTCGCGATCGTGCCGGTCGCCTTCGCGTTCCTCGCGCTCGGCGTCCCGATGTGCACCCTGCTGTACGCCTCCAGCGGCATCCAGGCCGCCCAGTCCATGGGCTTCATCCTCATGGCGTTCGCCCTCGGCCTGATCCCGTACTCGGTGCAGTACGTCGTGCTGCGGGGCTTCTACGCCTACGAGGACACCCGTACGCCGTTCTACAACACGGTGATCGTGGCGGCCGTCAACGCGGCGGCCTCGGCCGCCTGCTACGTAGTGCTGCCCGCCCGATGGGCGGTCGTCGGCATGGCCGCCGCGTACGGCCTGGCCTACGCCGTGGGCGTCGGGGTGGCCTGGCGGCGGCTGCGCAACAGGCTGGGCGGCGACCTGGACGGCGCGCACGTCCTGCGTACGTACGCCCGCCTCTGCCTCGCCGCGGTTCCGGCCGCGGTGGTCGGTGGCGTGGTGGGATTCGGTCTGCTGAAGTTCCTGGGCGAGGGCGCGGGAGGATCGGTCGTGGCGCTGGTCGTGGGCGGTGCCGTACTGCTCGGAGTCTTCTTCGTCGCGGCCAAGCGGATGCGCATCGAAGAGCTGAACGCGATGGTCGGCATGGTCCGGGGGCGGCTCGGCCGCTGAGGCCGCGGCCCGCGCACAACCATCGACGGCCACCGCGTGTCGTGCATAGTGCCGGACTGTGGGCACAATTGGCGTGACTTTGCATGGCTGGCCTACAGCACGCAACGGATGGGGAGGCAGGAGCGACGGTGGCGGAACGTAGCACGGCTGCCGTCGACGTGGCCGACAACAGCGGCGACAACCCGCTGACCGCCAAGGCGGACAAGGCGACGACCGACGGGGTGACGGAGTCCATCGACACGGCAGACGCGGCGGAGCAGAACGCGAACGGCGGCGGCGAGCGCAAGGCCACCGAGCCGTCCATCGCGACGCCCGAACTGCACAGCGGTCACAAGCTGGCCAGACGCTACCGTCTTGAGGAGTGCGTCACCCGTCTGGACGGTTTCAGCAGCTGGCGTGCCGTCGACGAGAAACTCCGCCGCGCCGTCGGCGTCCACCTGCTGCCCGCCGATCATCCGCGGGCCCGCTCCGTGCTGGCCGCCGCCCGTTCCTCCGCGCTGCTCGGCGACCCCCGCTTCGTGCAGGTCCTGGACGCCGTCGAGGAGAACGACCTCGTCTACGTCGTCCACGAGTGGCTGCCGGACGCGACCGAACTCACCGCCCTGCTGGCGCTCGGCCCGCTGGAGGCGCACGACGCCTACCAGATGGTCACCCAGGTCTCCCAGGCCATGGCGGCCGCCCATCGCGAGGGCCTCGCACACCTCAGGCTCACCCCGAGCGCGGTCCTGCGGACCTCGACGGGGCAGTACCGCATCCGCGGGCTCGCCGTGGCCGCCGCCCTGCGCGGCATCAGCTCCGACACCCCGCAGCGCAGCGACACCGAAGCCATCGGCGCGCTCCTGTACGCCGTGCTCACCCAGCGCTGGCCGTACGAGAGCGACGCCTACGGCCTGCACGGGCTGCCGAAGGGCGTCGGCCTGATCGCCCCCGACCAGGTGCGGGCGGGCGTCCACCGGGGGCTTTCGGAGCTCGCCATGCGGGCACTGGTCAACGACGGGGCCACCGCGTCCCGCCAGGAACCCCCGTGCACCACCCCGGACGAGCTGGTCAAGGCCATCGGGGAGATGCCACGCATCCGCCCACCGGAGCCGGCGTTCACCGCGCCGCCCGAGTACCAGCGCACCACCTACCAGCAGGGGACGTACGGCCGGCCGGCCAACGGCCCGGGCCCCTCCGTCGCCCAGGCCGTGACGCCGCCGCCCCCGCCGCTCCAGGGACGCACCGGCAAGGCGCTCAAGTGGGCCGTCTCGGCCCTTCTGATCGCCGCGCTGGGCCTCGGCAGCTGGCAGCTCGCCGACGCCCTGCTCCAGCACGACAAGGGCGGCTCCAACGAGACGGGCAACACCCGCACCACGGACCAGAGCGGCGACGAAGGCGACAAGCCGAAGGCTCCGCTGCCGCTCGCGATCCAGGGCGCCCAGGAGTACGCGCCGGACGGACTGCCGCAGGACGCGGCCGACGTGAGCAAGACCTACGACGGCAGCGCCTCGACCTACTGGCGCACGAGGAGCTTCGACGACGGCCCGAACCTGGCTCCGTCGGTGAAGGCCGGCGTGGGGATCGTGTACGACCTCGGCTCGGCCAAGGAGATCTCCACCGCGTCGATACTGCTGCGATACGGCGGCGATCACACCACGATCACGCTGTACGCGGCGGACTCGCTGTCGCCGTCCGCATCGGTCGGCTCGATGACGCGGATCGCCACCGTCCAGACCAGTGGCACCAAGGCCGCCCTGAAGGCGAGCACCCCGGTCACATCGCGGTACGTACTGCTCTGGATGACGGCGATGCCCTATTCGGGCGGCGGGGACGATTACAGTCGCGCGGGGCACAAGCAGGCCATCACCGATGTGAAGTTCGCCGGCTGACCGAACGGCAGGGGGAGGCTCACCGTTGGACGAGGCCACACTGGGCGACATAAGCGACCAGGAACTCCTGGCGCGCCATGTCGAGGGAGACCCCGATGCCTTCGGTGAGATCGTGCGGCGTCACCGCGACCGATTGTGGGCGGTGGCGCTGCGCACGCTGGGGGACCGCGAGGAGGCCGCTGACGCCGTCCAGGACGCGCTCGTCTCCGCCTACCGGGCCGCCCACACCTTCCGCGGCCAGTCGGCCGTCACGACCTGGCTGCACCGCATCACGGTGAACGCCTGTCTCGACCGGGCCCGCAAGGCGGCCTCCCGCAAGACGTCCCCGGTCGACGACAGCGAGCGTTTGGACCAGCTCCTCGAACCGCACGAGTCGGCCGAGGCCCCGGTCGAGCGTCAGGACCTGCACCGCCAGCTCATCGAGGCCCTGGGCACCCTTCCGCCGGACCAGCGCGCCGCACTCGTACTCGTCGACATGCAGGGCTATCCCGTGGCCGAGGCGGCCGAAGTGCTCGATGTCCCCGCCGGCACGGTGAAAAGCCGCTGTGCCCGGGGCCGGGCACGACTGCTGCCACTCCTCACTCATCTGCGCGCCGATACGGGGGGTAGCGGTGAGTCCCGTGGGGGAAGGAACCGGACGCCGGGGACATCCGTCCCACCGGTGTCGGAAACGAACGACGCAGGACCGAGCGATTCGGCTGCCGTCAAGGGCGGAGGTGGGCGCGCGTGACAACCACGACCGGAACGACACAACACCCGGACGTCTCGGAGATCTCCGAGCTCGCCGAAGGCCTTCTGTCGCCGTCCCGTACCGCGGACGTCCGTCGGCACCTGGAGGGCTGTGCGCTCTGCACCGACGTTCGGGCCTCCCTTGAGGAGATCCGCGATCTGCTCGGCACTCTGCCCGGGCCGCAGCGGATGCCCGCCGACGTGGCAGGGCGCATCGACGCGGCACTGGCCGCAGAAGCACTTCTCAACTCCACGGCCCCTGCAGCCGACGCCTCCCGCGAAGCCGACGAGCGTGAAACCGCGCATGTTTCACGTGAAACAGCCGTCGCACCGAGCGAGTCGCCGGCCGAGTCCACCTCACCGAGCGAATCGGTGGCCGCCCCCGCTCAGGCGCCCACCGGCTCGGCCACGTCTCCGGCCGGGCGCCCCTCCGGGCACAGCCGCGCGGCCACGGGCCCCGGACGCGCCGCCAGGGCACGCCGTCGCCGGACCGCCGTGCTCAGTGCGGTGATCGGCGCCGCCGCCGTCGGTGCCGGGATCTTCTTCGTGCAGAACATCCACTCTTCTTCGCCGTCCCCCCAGGCCGAGCGGGCCTCTTCCCAGGCTTCTTCGCCCGGCGGCACCGTGTTCTCCTCGGGCACGCTCGAAGGCAGCGTCCAGTCGCTTCTGGCGCAGCACGGCGGCCAGAGTTCCGGGAAGGCCCCTTCGGCAGGGATCGCGCCGTCGACGAAGAACGCCCCCGACAGCGACAACCCGTCGGACAGCCTGCGCTCGGCCGCCAGCGTTCCACCCTGTGTCCAGGCGGGCACCGGACGCCCCTCCCAGCCGCCTCTCGCCGCCGAGCAGGGCACGTACGAGGGAACCAAGGTGTATCTCGTCGTGCTGCCCGATCCGGCGAATCCCGCGAACGTCGAGGCCTACCTCATCGACGCGGCCTGCGAGAACACCGGGTCCCCGACGCAGGGCAAGCTGCTGCTGACGCACTCCTACCCTCGGCGCTGAGCGGCCTCGAAGGACCCGGCTCCGCGCCGCCCGTCCGGCTCGGGAATGCATCCCCCGTAGGATCCGTTGGGTGGGGTGAGAGTCCTGGACCGGGGCCCCGACAGGCAGTAGGCAGTCCGCAGAGACGAGGAAGAAACCCGTGAGCGACGTCCGTAACGTGATCATCATTGGCTCGGGGCCGGCCGGATACACGGCCGCGCTGTACACCGCACGTGCGTCGCTGAAGCCGCTGGTGTTCGAGGGTGCCGTCACCGCCGGCGGTGCCCTGATGAACACCACCGAGGTGGAGAACTTCCCCGGCTTCCAGGACGGCATCATGGGCCCGGAGCTCATGGACAACATGCGCGGCCAGGCCGAGCGCTTCGGCGCCGAGCTGGTCCCGGACGACATCGTCGCCGTCGACCTGACCGGTGAGATCAAGACCGTCACGGACACCGCGGGCACCGTTCACCGTGCCAAGGCCGTGATCGTGACCACCGGCTCGCAGCACCGCAAGCTGGGTCTGCCCAACGAGGACAAGCTCTCCGGCCGCGGCGTCTCGTGGTGTGCCACGTGCGACGGCTTCTTCTTCAAGGACCAGGACATCGCCGTGGTCGGCGGCGGCGACACCGCGATGGAGGAGGCGACCTTCCTCTCGCGCTTCGCCAAGTCGGTCACGATCGTCCACCGCCGTGACAGCCTGCGCGCCTCCAAGGCGATGCAGGAGCGTGCCTTCTCCGACGAGAAGATCAAGTTCGCATGGGAGAGCGAGGTCGCGGAGATCCACGGCGACCAGAAGCTCTCCGGTCTGACGCTGCGCAACACCAAGACCGGCGAGACCTCCGAACTGCCCGTGACGGGCCTGTTCATCGCCGTGGGCCACGACCCGCGCACCGAGCTCTTCAAGGGCCAGCTCGACCTGGACGACGAGGGCTACCTGAAGGTCGACGCCCCGTCGACCCGCACCAACCTCACGGGTGTCTTCGGCGCCGGTGACGTCGTCGACCACACCTACCGGCAGGCCATCACCGCGGCCGGCACCGGCTGCTCGGCCGCCCTGGACGCGGAGCGCTTCCTCGCCGCGCTCGCCGACAGCGAGAAGGCCGCCGCCGGCGTCTGATCCCGCCCTTTCAGCTTCCCTCCTCCCCCAACACCCCTTAGGAGACTGCCGTGGCCGGCACCCTGAAGCACGTAACCGACGCCGACTTCGACGAGGTCGTCCTCAAGAGCGGCAAGCCCGTTCTCGTGGACTTCTGGGCCGAGTGGTGCGGCCCCTGCCGCCAGATCGCTCCGTCGCTTGAGGCGATCGCGGCCGAGCACGGCGACGAGATCGAGATCGTCAAGCTCAACATCGACCAGAACCCGGACACGGCCGCCAAGTACGGCGTCATGTCGATCCCGACGCTCAACGTCTACCAGGGCGGCGAGGTCGTCAAGACCATCGTCGGCGCCAAGCCGAAGGCCGCGCTGGTGCGTGACCTCGACGGCTTCATCACCGCGAAGTAAGTTCCGCCACGTTCGTTGTTTCACGTGAAACGCCGTTTCCAGCGGTCTGGCTACAACGGCCTGAGGGCCGGCTCCTTCTGGACCGCTCCCAGCAGCCGGTCCAGGGCCAGCTCGACGTCTTCCTTCCAGGACAGCGTCGTCCGCAGCTCAAGTCGCATCCGCGGATACCGCGGGTGGGGCCGTACGGTCTTGAAGCCCACCGCCAGCAGATGGTCGGCCGGGAGCACACAGGCGGGCTCAGTCCAACGAGCGTCCCCGAACGCCTCGATCGCCTTGAAGTTGCGGCGCAGCAGATCCTTGGCGACGGTCTGCACCAGCACTCTCCCCAGCCCCTGTCCCTGATAGCCCGGCATGATCCAGGCGGTCATCAGCTGCACGGCGTCGGCGGCCACCGGGCTGGTGGGAAAGGCGGTGGAGCGGGGCACATAGGCCGGGGGCGCGTAGAGCACATAGCCGACCGGAACGTCATCGACGTAGACGACCCGGCCGCAGGAGCCCCATTCCAGGAGCACGCCCGAGATCCAGGCCTCCTTCTCCAGTTCGGGTCGGCCGGCCTTTACCGCGGCTTCTCCGCTGACGGGGTCGAGTTCCCAGAAGACGCAGCCACGGCAGCGCTTGGGGAGGTCCGGAAGGTTGTCCAGCGTGAGCGGTACGAGCCGACGCCCCATGGAGGCTGTTCCTCACTTCCCTCGCCTGCCGCACCCTGCGCGGCCCACAGCGCGCTCCGCTCCCGCAACAGGCTGCCGACGAATCCGCCGACGGCCCCGAGACCGAGTCCCGCCGTCACCAATTGAGTGCGGCTCACCGTTCGCATGGCCCCCGCCCTCCCTCAGAGGATGGATCAAGGTGGATGTGCCATACCAGAACGCATCGTATCCAGCCCCTCTCGACAGGGACAGCGTCCTCATGCAAAGGGCGGGCCGTGTTCCGGTATGCACCGGAACACGGCCCGCCGTCAAGCGACACCGCAGGAGACTCAGCTCTTGACGTCCTCCGAGGTGTCCTCGGCGAGGCCCTTCTCCAAGACCCGCCCCTCACCCGGGGCGAGGGTGCCGAGAATCCTCTCCAGGTCCTCCATCGAGGCGAACTCGACGACGATCTTGCCCTTCTTCTGGCCAAGATCGACCTTTACCCGCGTCTCGAAACGATCCGAGAGCCGGTGCGCCAGATCGGAGAGCGCGGGGGCGACCCGTGTCCCGGCCCGCGGCCCCTTCGCCTTGGGAGCGGCCTGGGGCTCCGAGGACATCAGACTGACGATCTCCTCGACCGCCCGCACCGAGAGCCCTTCCGCCACGATGCGGTGAGCGAGCCGGTCCTGCTCCGCGGTGTCGTCCACCGACAGCAGGGCTCGCGCGTGGCCCGCCGAGAGGACACCGGCGGCGACCCGGCGCTGCACGGGAGCCGAAAGGCGCAGCAGACGCAGCGTGTTGGAGACCTGCGGCCGGGAGCGCCCGATGCGGTCGGCCAGCTGGTCATGGGTGCACTTGAAGTCCCTGAGCAGCTGGTCGTAGGCGGCGGCCTCTTCCAGCGGGTTCAGCTGGGCCCGGTGCAGGTTCTCCAGGAGGGCGTCGAGCAGAAGCTTCTCGTCATCCGTCTCACGGACGATCGCGGGGATCCGCTCCAGCCCTGCCTCACGGCAGGACCTCCAGCGCCGCTCGCCCATGATGAGCTCGTAGCGCTCGGGGCCGGTCTGCCGGACGACGACGGGCTGGAGGAGCCCGACTTCCTTGATGGAGGTGACCAGCTCGGACAGGGCGTCCTCGTCGAACACCTCACGCGGCTGGCGCGGGTTGGGCGTGATCGAGTCGATCGGCAGTTCGGCGAAGAACGCACCGGCCGGGCTGACCGGCTCAGGTGTGGCCTCCGGCTCCGGTTCCGGCGTTGTTTCACGTGGAACAGAGGCCGCCGGCAGTGTCGCCACCTTCGCGGCCGCCACCCCGCGCTCCGCGGTCAGTACCGGCACCGACGAGGGAGACGTGGAAGCCGTCCCCACCGAGGAGCCCGGCTTCTCCTGCGCGGCTGATGGGATCAGCGCCCCGAGCCCACGCCCCAGTCCTCTGCGTCGCTCACTCACTGGATCCCCTCCGACATGCTGTGCTGGTTGTTCTGGCTGACCACATGCGCGTGCGTGGGGTCGTACTGCATACCGACACCGCGCAGGGCGATCTCGCGGGCAGCTTCGAGATACGACAGCGAGCCACTGGAGCCCGGGTCGTAGGTGAGAACCGTCTGCCCGTAGCTCGGCGCCTCGGAGATCCGCACCGAGCGCGGAATGCTCGTGCGCAGCACCTCCTTGCCGAAGTGGCTGCGCACCTCGTCGGCCACCTGGGAGGCGAGCCGGGTCCTGCCGTCGTACATGGTGAGCAGGATCGTCGAGACGTGGAGCGTCGGGTTGAGGTGGCCGCGCACGAGATCGACGTTCCTCAGGAGCTGGCCCAGGCCCTCCAGCGCGTAGTACTCGCACTGGATCGGGATCAGGACCTCGGCCCCCGCGACCAGCGCGTTGACCGTCAGCAGACCCAGCGAGGGCGGGCAGTCGATCAGGATGTAGTCCAGCGGCTGCTCGTACGCCTGGATGGCGCGCTGCAACCGGCTCTCCCGGGCCACCAGGGACACGAGTTCGATCTCCGCACCGGCGAGATCGATCGTGGCCGGGGCACAGAAGAGGCCCTCCACATCCGGGACGGGCTGGACGACTTCGGAGAGCGGCCTGCTCTCGACCAGTACGTCATAGATCGACGGGACTTCGGCGTGGTGGTCGATTCCCAGTGCCGTCGAGGCGTTGCCCTGCGGATCGAGGTCGACCACCAGTACCCGGGCACCGTGCAGCGCCAGGGAAGCGGCGAGATTGACCGTGGTGGTGGTCTTCCCTACGCCGCCCTTCTGGTTGGCAACGACCATGATTCTGGTCTGCTCAGGCCGGGGCAGCCCCTCGCCGGTCCGGCCGAGGGCTTCCACCGCCAGCTGGGCAGCACGACCGATGGGGGTGTCGTCCATCGGGGGCGGTGTTTCACGTGAAACATCCTCCCCCGCCGATTCGGTACGGGGACCGGGGACCGGATCGGTCATCGGTCCCGCGATGTTGGCGTCGGACCGCAAGGATTCACTCTCCTCGACTTCAGGCTCGCAATGAACAGAGCCTCCCATGTCTTCGGGGTCGTGAACCAGCGAGGCCCGGTCTTCTGTGGATGAATCCACCTCTGTGGACAACTCCGTAGCCCTCGTGGGGGACCCAAGGCCCCCCGCGAACGGCTTGCGGTCGCGCGGCGAGGAAGCCGCACGGCCGCGGCTGATGATTCCATGCAGCAGTGAGCGACGTTTCACGTGAAACACGATGCATCCGCGCTACCGAGAGACCGTTACGACACTCCGAAATGCGTACGTATACGGCCTTCTATGGACCATTTGTCCACGTAACACCCGATACCGTGAGCCGAGTTCAGCGGCGACGTCGGGTCCGGCTCGTCCGGGCGGCCTTGGCGCGCTTCGCGGCGAACCGCACACCGCCCGGGCTCTCGCCCACCTCGACCCGTACGACCGTGGAGAGCGGGTCCACCACGCCCTCGCCCACATGCAGCACCGTCGTCTCCACCACACCGAGCTTGCTCAGCGCGGCGCGGGCACCGACGATCTCCTCCTCGGCCGTGTCGCCCTTGAGCGCCAGCATCTCGCCGTAGGGGCGCAGCAACGGAACGCCCCAGCCGGCCAGCCGGTCGAGCGGGGCCACCGCGCGGGCGGTCACCACATGGACCGGAGTGACCTTGCCCAGCATCTCCTCGGCCCGGCCGCGCACCACGGTGACATGGTCGAGGCCGAGCAGCTCCACGACCTCCTGGAGGAAGTTGGTACGCCGCAGCAACGGTTCGAGGAGCGTGATCTTCAGGTCCGGCCGCACCAGCGCCAGCGGGATACCGGGCAGCCCCGCCCCCGAGCCGACGTCGCAGACCGTGACGCCCTCCGGCACCACCTCGGAGAGCACCGCGCAGTTGAGCAGATGCCGCTCCCACAGGCGCGGTACCTCGCGCGGGCCGATCAGACCTCGCTTGACCCCCGCATCCGCGAGCAGCTCCGCATACCGCACGGCCTCGGGGAAGAACTCCCCGAAAACCTCCCGCGCCTCATCGGGCGCCGGGGGAAGCTCCGCTGCTGCCTCTGCCTCCGTCACGGGGACCGTCCTTCCCTACCTATGCGTGACCGCACTCCGGCGGCTGACTATCAGGCTGACAAAGATCGGCCCCGCCTGCGAACAGACGGGGCCGACGAAGCAATGACCGCTCAGGCGGGCAGTACGACGACGAAGCGCTGGGGCTCCTCGCCCTCCGACTCGCTGCGCAGTCCCGCGGCCGCGACGGCGTCGTGCACGACCTTGCGCTCGAACGGCGTCATCGGGTCCAGCTTCACCGGTGCACCGGTGCTCTTGACCTCGTCCGCGGCCTTGGCGCCCAGCTCGGCGAGCTCCGTGCGCTTCTTGGCGCGGTAGCCGCCGATGTCCAGCATCAGCCGGCTGCGGTCGCCGGTCTCGCGGTGCACGGCCAGGCGCGTGAGCTCCTGGAGAGCCTCAAGCACCTCGCCGTCACGGCCGACGAGCTTCTGCAGGTCGCGTCCGCTGTCGCTGATGATCGAGACCGCGGCCCGGTCCGCCTCGACGTCCATGTCGATGTCGCCGTCGAGGTCGGCGATGTCAAGCAGGCCCTCAAGGTAATCGGCGGCGATCTCCCCTTCCTGCTCCAGGCGGGAGAGGGTGTCGACGCCCTCAGCGGCCGGGGAGGTGGTGCCTTCCGTCACGGATGGACTCCTTCTTACTTCTTGGTCGGGTGCTTGGGCCGCTGCTGACCCTTGCGCTGACCCGACTTGGCTCGTGCCTGGCCCGCGGTGGGCTTGCCCTGCTTCGGCTTGGTGTCCTGCTTGGGCTTGGCATCCTGCGGCGCGGCCTGCTTCTCCGCGGGCGCCGCATCCGAGGTCTCGGCGGCGTCCTTGGTCAGCGAGGTCTTCGCGGCCGCGTCGTCCTGCTGGACCGCACCGGCCTGGCGCTGCGCCTTGGTCTGCCGCTTGGGCTGCTGGCGCTTGGGAGCCGCGCCCTCGGCTTCGAGCAGCGCCGTGTCGCTCTTCACCACGGAACCGTCGGCCTGAGCCGCGTAACCCTGCTTGGAGAGTCCGGTGATGAACTTGCGCTCGTTGTCGTTGCGGTCCGGGCCCTTGGCCACGATCGCCTGCACGATGGTGCGGCGCTTCTTGCCGCGTACCTCGCCGTGCGTGTTGACGCTCTTGATCAGGCGGTCCAGGTAGTGCTCCTGGGCCTTGGAGCCCGGCGTCGGGTTCTGGTTGATGACGTACATCTGCTGGCCCATGGTCCACACGTTGGTGGTCAGCCAGTAGACGAGGACACCGACGGGGAAGTTGATGCCCATCACGGCGAACATGACCGGGAAGACGTACATCAGCATCTTCTGCTGCTGCATGAACGGCGTCTTGACCGTCAGGTCCACGTTCTTCGTCATCAGCTGGCGCTGGGTGAAGAACTGCGAGGCCGACATCATCACGATCATGATCGCGGTGACGACGCGGACATCGGTCAGCGAGGCACCGAGGCTCTCGACCTTGGAGGCGCTGTCCATGAACTTCGCGGCCAGCGGGGCACCGACGATGTGGGCCTTCTGGGCGCTCTCCAGCAGCGGCTGGTTGATGACGCCGATGGTCTTGCCGTTGGCGATGCCGGCGAGCACGTGGTACAGCGCGAAGAAGAACGGCGACTGCGCGAGGATCGGCAGGCACGAGGAGAGCGGGTTGGTGCCCGTCTCCTTGTACAGCTTCATCATCTCTTCGGACTGACGCTGCTTGTCGCTCTTGTAGCGCTCCTGGATCGCCTTCATCTTCGGCTGGAGCGCCTGCATGTTCCGGGTCGACTTGATCTGCTTCACGAAGAGCGGGATCAGGCAGATACGGATCAGCACCACGAGGGACACGATCGACAGGCCCCAGGCCCAGCCCGTGTCCGGCCCGAAGATCGCGCCGTACAACTTGTGGAACTGGACGATGACCCAGGAAACAGGCCAGGTGATAAAGCTGAACAGACTGGCAATCGTGTCCACTAATCAGGCTCCTTGAGCATTGGGCGGGGTCTCTGCGGCCGGGCTTGTCTCGGTCTCAGCGGCGGACTGCCCGCCCTTGTCACCTCGCCAGGCAGCGCGCAGCGCCTCGTGCCACCGAGGTCGCTTGCGCTCCGGCACGTAGTCCACGCCACCGGGCGACCACGGATTGCACCGCAGAATGCGCCAGGCGGTCAGGGCGGTGCCTTTGACGGCACCGTGCCGGTCGATCGCCGTATATCCATAGTGGGAACACGACGGGTAGTACCGGCAGACGGGCCCCAGAAGTGGGCTGATCGTCCACTGGTACAGCTTGATCAGGGCCAGCAGCGGGTACTTCATCGCGCGCCCCCTCCCAGTAGCCGCGCGAGGGCGGCGTCCAGGTCTCGGGCCAGCTGTGCATGGTCTGCATCGCCCGCACCGGGCAATGCCCGTACGACAACCAGGCTACCGGGGGGCAACTGAGGCAGCCGTTCGCGCATGAGGTGGCGAAGCCTGCGCTTCACCAGATTGCGGACGACAGCCACGCCGACGGCCTTGCTGACAACGAAACCCGCACGCGTCGGGGGAGCGCTCTCCCCAGGCGCATGCGGGTCCGTTGTACCGCTGCGTAGATGGACGACGAGGAGCGGGCGACCGGCCCGGCGTCCTCGGCGTACCGCGGTCGCGAAGTCCTCGCGCCGCCTCAGCCGATTCTCGGTAGGCAGCACGTCATGACCTTTTGCTGTTTACGCGGACAGGCTCGCGCGACCCTTGCCACGGCGGTTCGCGAGAATCGCGCGGCCGGCGCGGGTACGCATCCGCAGGCGGAAGCCGTGGGTCTTGGCGCGGCGACGGTTGTTCGGCTGGAAGGTGCGCTTGCTCACTCGGGGGCTCCAGAAATGATTCGTTGGCGGCGGGACATCGCCTGGCTGTCACCGTGCGCCCACGAGTAGCTCGCGTATACGCCCGTGTGCACCGCTTCACGATCACAGATCGTGATCTTTGCCCATCGGAGGCAGGCGGCAGCAGCCATCGACAACTCGACCTGGTTACGGTACGCGCGGCTACGCCATCCGGTCAAACCGGGGTCTCGCCGGGCCCCGGTATGCACAGGCTGTGGACAACAACTTGAACCACGTCAGTCGGCCCGACTACCGTGGCTGAACTCCCGGTCTTTTCCCGTTGTGTCCTTGCCTGTCTGTCTGTGCCATCCCATCCCGTCCCGAGAACCACACATTCGTGGGACCTGCGAGAGAGCGTGCCCTGTGGCTGATGTACCTGCCGATCTTGCCGCAGTGTGGCCACGAGTGCTGGAGCATCTCCTCGGGGAGGGGCAGCAGGGCATCGAGCCCAAGGACAAGCAGTGGATCGAGCGCTGCCAGCCGCTCGCACTGGTGGCCGACACCGCGTTGCTCGCCGTCCCCAACGAGTGGGGCAAGCGCGTTCTGGAGGGCCGGCTCGCCCCGCTGATCAGCGAGACGCTGAGCCGCGAGTGCGGCCGCACCATCCGCATCGCGATCACCGTCGACGACTCGGTGGGCGAGCCCTCCCCGCCCGCCCCCCAGCAGCAGCCCTCCCAGCAGCCGCGCTACCAGGACGACCCCTACGGCCGGCCCTCCGACGACGGCCTGCCGACGGCCCGCCCCGCCTACCCCGGCGAGTACCAGCAGCGCGCGGAGCCCGGCGCCTGGCCGCGCGCCCAGGAGGACCTGTGGCAGCAGCCCCGCCTCGGCGGCTTCCAGGACCGCGACTCCTCGGGCGAGCAGTGGCGCGAGCCCTACGGCGGCGCCCGCCCGCAGCAGCCCCAGCACGACTACCGCTCGCCCCCGCCGCCCGAGCGCGGCCAGTACGACCAGGACCACAACCCGTACGACCAGGGCCGGGGCTCCTACGAGCAGCCCAAGCCGCAGCCGTACGAGCAGCAGCGGCACGAGCAGCGCTCCGAGCGGCGCGAGCTGCCGGACGGGCAGCCCCCGCAGCGCGGCGGCTCCGGCCACCTCGCGCCGTCGCCGTCCGGGCAGGCGCCCGCGCAGGGCGGTCCGGGCGAGCCGCACGCGCGGCTGAACCCGAAGTACCTCTTCGACACCTTCGTCATCGGCTCGTCGAACCGGTTCGCGCACGCCGCGGCCGTCGCGGTCGCCGAGGCGCCGGCCAAGGCGTACAACCCCCTCTTCATCTATGGGGAGTCGGGCCTCGGCAAGACGCACCTGCTGCACGCGATCGGGCACTACGCGCGCAGCCTCTACCCCGGCACGCGGGTGCGGTACGTGAGCTCCGAGGAGTTCACCAACGAGTTCATCAACTCGATCCGCGACGGCAAGGGCGACACCTTTCGCAAGCGGTACCGCGATGTCGACATCCTTCTGGTGGACGACATCCAGTTCCTGGCGAGCAAGGAGTCGACGCAGGAGGAGTTCTTCCACACCTTCAACACGCTGCACAACGCCAACAAGCAGATCGTGCTGTCCTCGGACCGGCCGCCCAAGCAGCTGATGACCCTGGAGGACCGGCTGCGCAACCGCTTCGAGTGGGGTCTGACCACCGATGTGCAGCCGCCCGAGCTGGAGACGCGCATCGCGATCCTCCGCAAGAAGGCGGTGCAGGAGCAGCTCAACGCCCCGCCGGAGGTACTGGAGTTCATCGCGTCCCGGATCTCGCGGAACATCCGTGAGCTGGAGGGCGCGCTGATCCGGGTCACCGCGTTCGCCTCGCTGAACCGGCAGCCGGTGGACCTGGGGCTCACCGAGATCGTCCTCAAGGACCTGATCCCCGGCGGCGAGGACGCGGCCCCGGAGATCACCGCGAGCGCCATCATGGCGGCGACCGCCGACTACTTCGGTCTGACGGTGGAGGACCTCTGCGGATCCTCGCGCAGCCGCGTGCTGGTGACGGCCCGCCAGATCGCGATGTATCTGTGCCGGGAACTCACCGATCTCTCGCTGCCCAAGATCGGGGCGCAGTTCGGCGGCCGTGACCACACGACGGTGATGCACGCCGACCGCAAGATCCGCGCCCTGATGGCGGAGCGCCGCTCCATCTACAACCAGGTCACCGAGCTCACCAACCGCATCAAGAACGGCTGACGCGGCCGGCACGGCCACCCCGAAGGGCGCCCAGGGATCGATTCTCCGGGCGCCCTTCGGCGTTCCCGGGCCCGGTTCCGGGCTTGTGGGGAACCTCCTGAGGGCCCAGGAACGGCTCTGACAGGGCTCCGCGGGGCCCCGGAATCCGTGCGTACGACGGCGAAGGGAGCGTGCGTACGACGTCGGCGAAGCCGCCGGTGTTCGAATACCGGCTGGTCAGAGGGGATTCTCCACAGATCCGGGGACTTTCTTCCGTCCACACCCTGGGGACCGCGAAGTTGTCCAGATTGCTTCCACAGGCGCCACGACTGATACTCCATCACCCCAGGTCAACAGCCTGTGGATTTGTGGGCATCGCTGCTCCACAGCTTGTGGACGAATCCTCTGTCCACAGCCTGTGGGCGAAGTTTTCCACCGGCGGCCCACAGGTCTTGATCCGTTGTCCCCAGCTTCTCCACAGCCCTGTCCACTGTTCGGCAACGAAACGCCCGGGGTCACCGGGGCGAGTGAAAGCCGTCACACGAAGGAGACGGGTTGGGCTGTGGGGAACCGGGGTAAAGCTGGGGACAGGGCTGGGGAGAACTACCCCTGTCCTGTGCACGGGATGTGCAGAACTTTCGGGCGTCCACAGAAACCCCGGGTTGTCCACCGGTGCCACCCACAGGGGCAGTGGACAAAAAAGTGGGTTTGACCTGCGCAAACGGGGTTATCCACGGTTTCCACAGGCCCTACTACTACTCCCACTTAGAGTTAGCTGGGAATCCGTTTCGAAGTGGGGCCTGTGCACAACTGGCCGCCGGAGCTCCCGACACCGCTCGACGCGACTTGACCCCGACGCGCACCGACTGTCAGCGGCGTACGTCAGACTGGTCCCCGGCGATACAGCCGACGACGAAAGCCAGCAGGGCGAGCCAGCAACAGCAGGAGGCGGTTCCGGTGAAGATCCGGGTGGAGCGCGATGTACTCGCGGAGGCGGTGGCCTGGGTGGCCCGCAGCCTCCCGGCCCGTCCGCCCGCGCCCGTACTCGCGGGCCTTCTTCTGAAGGCGGAGGACGGCGCGCTCAGCTTCTCCAGCTTCGACTACGAGGTCTCGGCGCGGGTCTCCGTCGATGCCGAGGTCGACGAGGACGGCACGGTGCTCGTCTCCGGCCGTCTGCTCGCCGACATCTGCCGCGCCCTGCCCAACCGGCCGGTGGAGATTTCCACAGACGGTGTACGGGCGACGGTGGTCTGCGGCTCCTCCCGCTTCACCCTCCACACCCTTCCGGTGGAGGAGTACCCGGCGCTGCCGCAGATGCCGAGCGCCACGGGCACCGTTCCCGGTGAGGTCTTCGCCTCCGCCGCCGCCCAGGTGGCCATCGCGGCCGGCCGGGACGACACCCTGCCGGTGCTCACCGGTGTGCGCATCGAGATCGAGGGCGACACGGTCACCCTCGCCTCCACCGACCGCTACCGCTTCGCGGTCCGCGAGTTCCTGTGGAAGCCGGAGAACCCGGACGCCTCCGCGGTCGCCCTGGTCCCCGCCAAGACGCTCCTGGACACCGCCAAGGCGCTCACGAGCGGCGACACGGTCACCCTGGCGCTCTCGGGCTCCGGTGCCGGTGAGGGTCTGATCGGTTTCGAAGGCGCCGGCCGCCGCACGACCACACGTCTTCTTGAGGGCGACCTGCCGAAGTACCGGACTCTTTTCCCCACCGAGTTCAACTCGGTGGCGGTGATCGAGACCGCGCCGTTCGTCGAGGCCGTCAAGCGCGTGTCCCTGGTGGCCGAGCGCAACACCCCGGTGCGGCTCAGCTTCGAGCAGGGCGTCCTCATCCTGGAAGCCGGTTCCAGCGACGACGCACAGGCTGTGGAAAGGGTCGACGCCAACCTGGAGGGCGACGACATCTCGATCGCCTTCAACCCGACCTTCCTGCTCGACGGCCTGAGCGCCATCGACTCGCCGGTCGCCCAGCTCGCCTTCACCACCTCGACCAAGCCGGCCCTGCTCAGCGGCAAGCCCGCGCTGGACGCCGAGGCGGACGACGCGTACAAGTACCTGATCATGCCGGTGCGCCTGTCCGGCTGAGTGGCTTGAGGACGTGCGTCCCGGGCACCCGGGGCGTACGTCTGAGCGGCTGACCCCGCAGGTGTGTACCAGGGTCCCGGCGTAGGCTCGGACGTGGGTACGAAACGCCACAACGTCAAAGGATCATGTGATGGAGCTCGGTCTCGTCGGCCTCGGCAAGATGGGCGGCAACATGCGCGAGCGCATCCGCCGCGCAGGCCACACCGTCATCGGTTACGACCGCAACCCGGACGTCGCTGATGTCCACAGCCTCAAGGAGCTTGTGGACAGTCTCAAGGGACCGCGCGTGGTGTGGGTGATGGTCCCCGCCGGTGCCGCGACGCAGTCCACGATCGATGAACTCGGCGAGCTCCTGTCCCCCGGCGACGTCGTCGTGGACGGCGGCAACTCCCGCTGGACGGACGACGAGAAGCACGCCGTCGAGCTGGGCATCAAGGACATCGGCTTCGTCGACTGCGGTGTCTCCGGCGGCGTCTGGGGCCTGGAGAACGGCTACGCGCTGATGTACGGCGGCACCGCCGACAACATCGCCAAGGTCCAGCCGATCTTCGACGCGCTGAAGCCCGAGGGCGACTTCGGCGCGGTGCACGCGGGCAAGGTCGGCGCCGGCCACTTCTCGAAGATGGTCCACAACGGCATCGAGTACGCCATGATGCAGGCCTACGCCGAGGGCTGGGAGCTCCTGGAGAAGGTCGACTCCGTCACCGACGTCCGCGAGGTGTTCCGCAGCTGGCAGGAGGGCACGGTCATCCGTTCCTGGCTGCTGGACCTCGCGGTCAACGCCCTGGACGACGACGAGCACCTCGACAAGCTCAAGGGCTTCGCGCAGGACTCCGGCGAGGGCCGGTGGACGGTGGAGGCGGCCATCGACAACGCCGTGCCGCTGCCCGCGATCACCGCGTCGCTGTTCGCCCGTTTCGCGTCCCGTCAGGACGACTCCCCGCAGATGAAGATGATCGCCGCGCTGCGCAACCAGTTCGGCGGCCACGCGGTCGAGTCCAAGTAGCCGCAAAGAGCAGTAGGTAAGCCGGGGGAGGTCGGCGACACCATGCACGTCACCCATCTCTCGCTGGCCGACTTCCGCTCGTACGCCCGGGTCGAGGTTCCGCTCGACCCGGGCGTCACCGCTTTCGTGGGCGCCAACGGCCAGGGCAAGACCAATCTGGTCGAAGCCGTCGGCTACCTCGCCTCGCTCGGCAGCCACCGGGTCTCCTCGGACGCGCCGCTGGTGCGCATGGGCGCCGAGCGGGCCGTGATCCGCGCGGCCGTGACCCAGGGCGAGCGCTCCCAGCTGATCGAGCTCGAACTGAACCCGGGCCGCGCCAACCGGGCCCGTATTAACAGGTCCTCGCAGGTCAGACCCCGCGATGTGCTGGGGATCGTGCGGACCGTCCTGTTCGCGCCCGAGGATCTGGCGCTGGTCAAGGGCGACCCGGGCGAGCGGCGCCGCTTCCTCGACGAGCTGATCACCGCGCGCTCGCCCCGGATGGCGGCCGTACGGTCCGACTACGAGCGCGTCCTCAAGCAGCGCAACACCCTCCTGAAGTCCGCCGCGATGGCCCGTCGGCACGGCGGCCGCGGCATGGACCTGTCGACGCTCGACGTCTGGGACCAGCACCTCGCCCAGGCCGGTGCCGAGCTGCTCGCCCAGCGCCTCGACCTGATCGCGGCGCTCCAGCCGCTGGCCGACAAGGCGTACGAGCAACTGGCGCCGGGCGGCGGCCCGTTGGCCCTGGAGTACAAGCCGTCCGCGCCCGGCACCGGGCACACCCGCGAGGAGCTGTACGAACAGCTCATCGCGGCTTTCGCGGAGGTGCGCAAGCAGGAGATCGAGCGCGGTGTGACGCTGGCCGGGCCGCACCGCGACGACCTGCTGCTGCGTCTGGGCGACCTGCCGGCCAAGGGCTACGCGAGCCACGGCGAGTCCTGGTCGTACGCGCTGGCGCTGCGGCTCGCCTCGTACGATCTGCTGCGCGCCGAGGGAAATGAGCCGGTCCTCGTACTCGACGACGTGTTCGCCGAGCTGGACGCCAGGCGGCGCGACCGCCTCGCGGAGCTGGTCGCCCCGGGCGAGCAGGTCCTGGTGACGGCCGCGGTGGACGACGACGTGCCGGGGATCCTCGCGGGCGCCCGGTACGAGGTCGCGGCGGGCGAGGTGGCGCGGGTATGAGCGAGGCAGCGCCGGGCGCCGAGCAGCCGAAGGTGCCGGAGGCCTCCGGCATCGATCTGGCACGGGTCGCGCTGCGCGCGGCCAGGGAGCAGGCCAGGGCGCGCGGTGAGGCCGCGCAGCAGCGGCACCAGGCGCGCAGGGGCGGCGGGCTGCGCTCCGGTGCCCGGGCGGACGGGCGCGATCCGCTGCCGCTCGGCGCCGCCATCAACCGGCTGATCAGCGAGAGCGGCTGGGAGACGCCGACGGCGGTGGCCGGAGTGCTCGGCCGCTGGCCGGAGATCGTCGGCGAGGAGCTCGCCAACCACACGGTCCCGGGTCCGTACGACAAGGAGGACAAGGTCCTCGTCGTGCGCTGCGACTCGACGTCCTGGGCGACCCAGCTGCGGCTGCTCGCACCCCAGCTGGTGGCGCGCATCAACGCCGATCTCGGCCACGGCACGGTCCGGCTGATCAAGGTCTACGGCCCGAGCGGCCCGCCGCAGCGCTACGGCAGACTGCGCGCCCCCGGGAGCACCGGGCCCGGCGACACCTACGGCTGAGCGCAACCCGTGCCGTATGCCATCGCGCGGCCCTGCCCGTACCCCCTGTGACGTGCGAAAACGAGGTGTGGGACGGCTCCGGTGACGGGTGCGGCGCACGAGGCGTCCCTCACCGTAGTCGGAGGTTGACAGGCCGAAGCGCTGAATGCCCGTGTGAGGCTCTTGGGGCCCCTCCCCGGATATGGGGAGTCGGAAGGCGCCCGCCCAGGGCGGCACATGCGGACTCAGGTACCGGCAAACCCCCATTCATGTCGGCGCTACCGGTAGACTGGTCAATAATCCCGCCGTCCTCGCGGGACCCACCGAAAGACGCGGCCGGACGCTTCCCCCTGGGGCAACGCCCGGCGCCGACCATCGCTGAACGACGCAGCCGCCCTTGGCCTTTACAGGGGAAGGCTTGTGCTGTGCCAGAAAGGGCGCTTCGTGGCCGATTCCGGCAACCCCAACGAGAACACCCCGTCCACTGCCGTCGGCGAGAACGGCGAGGTCACCGCCTCGTACGACGCCAGCGCGATTACCGTCCTCGAAGGTCTGGACGCGGTCCGCAAGCGACCCGGCATGTACATCGGCTCGACCGGTGAGCGTGGTCTTCATCACCTCGTGTACGAGGTCGTCGACAACTCCGTCGACGAGGCTCTGGCCGGACACGCGGACACGATCGACGTCACCATCCTCGCGGACGGCGGCGTACGAGTGATCGACAACGGCCGTGGCATCCCCGTGGGCATCATCCCCTCCGAGGGCAAGCCCGCCGTCGAGGTCGTCCTCACCGTCCTGCACGCGGGCGGCAAGTTCGGCGGCGGCGGTTACGCCGTCTCCGGCGGTCTGCACGGTGTCGGTGTGTCCGTCGTGAACGCACTGTCCTCGAAGGTCGCGGTCGACGTCAGGACCGAGGGCTACCGCTGGACCCAGGACTACAAGCTCGGCGTCCCGACCGCGCCCCTGGCCCGCAACGAGGCCGTCGAGGACACGGGCACGTCGGTCACCTTCTGGGCCGACGGCGACATCTTCGAGACCACCGAGTACTCCTTCGAGACGCTGTCGCGGCGCTTCCAGGAGATGGCCTTCCTCAACAAGGGCCTGACCCTGACGCTCACCGACGAGCGCGAGTCGGCCAAGGCGGTCTCGGGCGCGGACTCCGCGGAGGAGGGCGAGGAGCCGCAGCCCCTCTCGGTGACGTACTACTACGAGGGCGGCATCGTCGACTTCGTGAAGTACCTCAACTCGCGCAAGGGCGAGCTGATCCACCCGACCGTGATCGACATCGAGGCCGAGGACAAGGAGCGACTCCTCTCGGCCGAGATCGCGATGCAGTGGAACTCCCAGTACAGCGAGGGCGTTTACTCCTTTGCGAACACCATCCACACGCATGAGGGGGGTACGCATGAGGAGGGATTCCGCGCCGCGCTCACGGGCCTGGTCAACCGGTACGCCCGGGACAAGAAGCTGCTGCGCGAGAAGGACGACAACCTCTCGGGCGAGGATATCCGCGAGGGTCTGACGGCGATCATCTCCGTCAAGCTGGGCGAGCCGCAGTTCGAGGGTCAGACCAAGACCAAGCTGGGCAACACCGAGGCGAAGACGTTCGTCCAGAAGGTGGTGCACGAGCACCTCACCGACTGGTTCGACCGCAACCCCGTCGAGGCCGCGGACATCATCCGCAAGTCCATCCAGGCGCAGACGGCCCGCGTCGCCGCCCGCAAGGCGCGCGACCTGACGCGTCGCAAGGGCCTGCTGGAGTCGGCGTCGCTGCCCGGCAAGCTCTCGGACTGCCAGTCCAACGACCCCACCAAGTGCGAGATCTTCATCGTCGAGGGTGACTCCGCCGGTGGTTCGGCGAAGTCCGGCCGCAACCCGATGTACCAGGCGATCCTGCCCATCCGAGGCAAGATCCTGAACGTCGAGAAGGCGCGGATCGACAAGATCCTGCAGAACACCGAGGTCCAGGCGCTGATCTCGGCGTTCGGTACCGGGGTCCACGAGGACTTCGACATCGAGAAGCTCCGCTATCACAAGATCATCCTGATGGCGGACGCCGACGTCGACGGCCAGCACATCAACACCCTGCTGCTGACCTTCCTGTTCCGCTTCATGCGGCCGCTGGTCGAGGCCGGGCACGTGTACCTGTCGCGTCCCCCGCTCTACAAGATCAAGTGGGGCCGGGACGACTTCGAGTACGCGTACTCGGACCGTGAGCGCGACGCGCTCGTGGAGCTCGGCAAGCAGAACGGCAAGCGGATCCGCGAGGACTCGATCCAGCGCTTCAAGGGTCTTGGCGAGATGAACGCCGAGGAGCTGCGCATCACGACCATGGACGTCGAGCACCGCGTGCTCGGCCAGGTCACCCTGGACGACGCGGCCCAGGCCGACGACCTGTTCTCGGTGCTGATGGGTGAGGACGTCGAAGCCCGGCGCTCCTTCATCCAGCGCAACGCGCGGGACGTCCGCTTCCTCGACATCTGACTCGGTCTGTCGCTGACCGCTTCGAAAGGACTTGAGAACCAGCAATGGCCGACGAGAACACTCCCACGCCCACTGAAGCCGCGGCGGCCGAAGCCGCTGCCGAGGAAGCCCTCGCCCTGCGCATCGAGCCCGTCGGGCTCGAAACGGAGATGCAGCGCTCCTACCTCGACTACGCGATGTCCGTCATCGTCTCGCGTGCGCTGCCGGACGTGCGGGACGGCCTGAAGCCCGTCCACCGCCGCGTCCTGTACGCCATGTACGACGGCGGGTACCGGCCCGAGAAGGGCTTCTACAAGTGTGCCCGCGTCGTCGGTGACGTCATGGGTACCTACCACCCGCACGGCGACTCCTCGATCTACGACGCCCTGGTGCGCCTCGCCCAGCACTGGTCGATGCGCATGCCGCTGGTGGACTCCAACGGCAACTTCGGCTCCCCGGGCAACGACCCGGCTGCCGCCATGCGGTACACCGAGTGCAAGCTCATGCCGCTGGCCATGGAGATGGTCCGGGACATCGACGAGGAGACCGTCGACTTCACGGACAACTACGATGGCCGCAACCAGGAGCCGACGGTCCTGCCGGCGCGCTTCCCGAACCTCCTGGTCAACGGCTCGGCCGGCATCGCGGTCGGCATGGCGACCAACATCCCCCCGCACAACCTGCGCGAGGTCGCCGAAGGCGCCCAGTGGTACCTGGCGAATCCGGAGGCCTCGCACGAGGAGCTCCTGGACGCGCTGATGGAGCGCATCAAGGGCCCCGACTTCCCGACCGGCGCGCTGGTCGTGGGCCGCAAGGGCATCGAGGAGGCGTACCGCACCGGTCGCGGCTCCATCACGATGCGCGCGGTCGTCGCGGTCGAGGAGATCCAGAACCGCCAGTGCCTGGTGGTCACGGAGCTGCCGTACCAGACCAACCCGGACAACCTGGCGCAGAAGATCGCCGACCTGGTCAAGGACGGCAAGGTCGGCGGCATCGCCGACGTCCGTGACGAGACCAGCTCGCGCACCGGTCAGCGCCTGGTGATCGTCCTGAAGCGGGACGCGGTCGCCAAGGTCGTCCTGAACAACCTGTACAAGCACACCGATCTCCAGACCAACTTCGGCGCCAACATGCTGGCGCTGGTGGACGGCGTGCCGCGCACGCTCTCGATCGACGCGTTCATCCGGCACTGGGTGACGCACCAGATCGAGGTCATCGTCCGGCGTACGAAGTTCCGGCTGCGCAAGGCCGAGGAGCGGGCCCACATCCTGCGCGGCCTGCTCAAGGCGCTGGACGCGATCGACGAGGTCATCGCGCTGATCCGGCGCAGCGACACGGTCGACGTGGCGCGCGAGGGCCTGATGGGCCTGCTGTCCATCGACGAGATCCAGGCCAACGCCATCCTTGAGATGCAGCTGCGCCGGCTCGCCGCCCTGGAGCGCCAGAAGATCGTCGCCGAGCACGACGAGCTCCAGGCGAAGATCAACGAGTACAACGCGATCCTCGCCTCGCCCGAGAAGCAGCGCGGGATCGTCAGCGAGGAACTGGCCGCGATCGTCGACAAGTTCGGCGACGACCGCCGCTCGGCCCTGGTGCCGTTCGACGGCGACATGTCCATCGAGGACCTGATCGCCGAAGAGGACATCGTCGTCACCATCACCAACGGCGGCTACGTCAAGCGCACCAAGACCGAGGACTACCGCTCGCAGAAGCGCGGCGGCAAGGGCGTGCGGGGCACCAAGCTGAAGCAGGACGACATCGTCGACCACTTCTTCGTGTCCACCACGCACCACTGGCTGCTGTTCTTCACCAACAAGGGCCGGGTCTACCGGGCCAAGGCGTACGAGCTGCCGGACGCCGGACGGGACGCGCGCGGCCAGCACGTCGCCAACCTCCTGGCCTTCCAGCCGGACGAGAAGATCGCGCAGATCCTCGCGATCCGCGACTACGACGCGGCGCCCTATCTGATCCTGGCCACCAAGGCCGGTCTGGTGAAGAAGACGTCGCTCAAGGACTACGACTCGCCCCGTTCGGGTGGTGTCATCGCCATCAATCTGCGCGAGACCGCGGACGGCGGGGACGACGAACTGATCGGCGCGGAGCTGGTGTCGGCGGACGACGATCTGCTCCTCGTCAGCAAGAAGGCGCAGTCCATCCGCTTCACGGCGACCGACGACGCGCTGCGCCCCATGGGGCGTGCCACGTCCGGCGTCAAGGGCATGAGTTTCCGTGAGGGAGACGAACTGCTCTCGATGAATGTCGTCCGGCCCGGTACGTTCGTCTTCACCGCAACCGATGGCGGGTACGCGAAGCGCACCCCCGTCGACGAGTACCGCGTCCAGGGCCGCGGCGGCCTCGGCATCAAGGCCGCCAAGATCGTGGAGGACCGTGGCTCGCTGGTCGGCGCGCTGGTGGTGGAGGAAACGGACGAAATCCTCGCCATCACTCTCGGCGGCGGTGTGATTCGTACGCGAGTCAACGAGGTCAGGGAGACGGGCCGTGACACCATGGGCGTCCAACTGATCAACCTGGGCAAGCGCGATGCCGTCGTCGGTATCGCCCGTAACGCCGAGGCGGGCAGCGAGGCCGTAGAGGTCGACGGGGCCGACGACGCCGAGGGCGCTACTGCCGAGGCTGCTGCCGAGGGCGTCCAGCCTTCGGCCGGGGAGCACGAGGAGTAAAGCGTGAGTGGAGCCACGGGCGCCGGAGCGGCCGCTTCCGGAGCGAACGGTGCCCGTGGCCCTGCCGCGGACTCCCAGGGGGTAACGGTGACGGAAACCCGGGGCCCACAGGGCCGCGCGGAGTATGAGAGCGGGGCCCTGCCCGGCGAGCGCGAGAAGTCGGCGCACGGCGGTCAGCAGCCCTACCACCCGCCGCAGGCCTACCCGGCGCCGCAGCGCGGCGCCGAGGGCGTGCGGCGGCCGCGCACCGGGGCACGCACCACGCCCCGTACGCGCAAGGCACGGCTGCGGGTGGCCAAGGCCGACCCGTGGTCGGTGATGAAGGTCAGCTTCCTGCTGTCCATCGCGCTGGGCGTCTGCACGGTCGTCGCGGCGGCGGTGCTGTGGATGGTCATGGACGCGATGGGTGTGTTCTCCACGGTCGGCGGCACGATCAGCGAGGCGACCGGCTCGAACGAGTCCAACGGCTTCGACCTCCAGTCGTTCCTGTCGCTGCCGCGGGTGCTGCTCTTCACGTCGATCATCGCGGTGATCGACGTGGTGCTCGCCACGGCGCTGGCGACGCTGGGGGCGTTCATCTACAACCTCTCGGCGGGCTTCGTGGGCGGTGTCGAGCTCACGCTGGCCGAGGACGAGTAGCCGCAGTTCACAGCCGTCCGGCTATCGATTTTGGGACTGGCCGTCCCGTGCGCTAATCTTCAGAGGTCGGCGCGCGGGACATCCCGCAAGACGCGGCGGGGCTATAGCTCAGTTGGTTAGAGCGCATCCCTGATAAGGATGAGGCCACAGGTTCAAATCCTGTTAGCCCCACAGTGACGAAGACCCCCGAGGCGAAAGCCCGGGGGTCTTCGGCGTTTCCGGGGAAGGGGAACGCGGGCCCGCTGCCCCCGGTGGGTGGGGGCCGGCGGATCGCGATGGGTGCGGCGCGCCCCGGGAGCGGGGAGGTGGGGAGCGGAGAGCCGTGATCCGGGGGCCGGTATCCGTCGGCGCTCCCCCGAAGCCAAGGGTCGC